>JAEXGT010000063.1 GCA_023450615.1 Pseudomonadota bacterium
GTGGTGTTTGCCCAGATCGGGCGCGACAAGGCGATCAGCCACAAGGACTTCTTCGTGATCTGAGATCAGGCTCGGTGCATAACAGGAAGCCGCTGCGGCCCCGCTGCAGCGGCTTTTCTTATCGCCCAACCGTCTGCATGTGAGCGATCAGCGTTTTGCCTTAGGCGGCCTGTGCCACCGCCACGCGGTTGCGGCCTTCCTGCTTCGCCTTGTAGAGCGCTTTGTCGGCTCTCTGGATCATATCGGCGGGACCGATACGGGAGCCGTCGAGGGCGGGCGATTGCGTGACGCTGCCGATGCTGATCGTCAGGGTGGCGGTTGGCGAACTCGCCTCATGCGGCATGGCCAGCGCCTCGACTTGCGCGCGGATCGTCTCGGCAAGGATCGCAGCTTCAGCCTCTTCGGTGTCCGGCAGGAGAACGACGATCTCTTCGCCGCCATACCGGGCCACGAGATCGCCGGGACGGGTCAGGGTTTCGGCAATGACCTTCGCGACCTTGCGTAAGCATTCATCGCCTTGCTGATGACCATAGAGATCGTTGTACGCCTTGAACTGGTCCACATCGATCAGGAACAGAGAAAGCGGCGTTGCATTGCGCGCGGCGCGCAGCCATTCGGCCTCCAAGCGGCCGTCGAAGGTGCGGCGGTTGGCAAGACCCGTGAGACCGTCCGTCGCCGCCAGCACGGCGAGCTCAGCCTCCGCCTGCTCGCGGCGGCGCAGCTCCCCGGCGAGCCTCCAGCCCAATGCGATGATGAGGCCGATGAGCACGGCGACACGCAGCGAGCGGATCTGAAATTCCAGCACCCAGCTGCTCAAGGCTTCCTTCTGGCTTACGGCGGACAGAAGAACGACCGGATAAACGTGATTGCGCTGATAGCCCGCGAGACGCAGCACGCCATCGACCGGTGAGACGTAGGGGCGCGATCCATACGGGCTTCCGCTCAGCAACCACTCGGATGCGTCAGGCTTGAGCCCGATGGAATGATCGACATAGGGATAGCGCGACAGGATGTTTCCATCTGTCGTGTCGAGCATCACGAGGGCGCCGTCGGATCCCACATCGATACGGCCGAAGAAATTCGCGAAATAGCGGGGCGGAATGCTGATCTGAACGACGCCGCCGAAACTGCCGTCGGGCTTGTTGATGCGGCGGGACAGAGTGAGCACCTTGTCGCTGCCGATCGGATCCCGGATGAGCGGCCCGAAAAACCACTTTCGCTCCGTCGAGGCGGCGTGATGCTTGAAGAACGCCAGATCCTTCGCATTCACCCTCGTATGACCGGGAAGAGAACTGCTCAGGACGAAGCCGTCCTCGCTGAAGACCGTCAGCGTTTTCAACGCCTGCAGGGTCTGGATGCGCTCGGAGAAGAAGGTCTGCATGCCCGCCATCTTTTCGGGCGCCGCTCCCTCCCGCTCGATCCGGTCGACGATATCGACCAGGATGGCGTCGGCCAGGTTGAACGTATCCTCCGCATGCTGAGCCAGGGACTTGGAGAGATTGCGCATCTCGCCTTCGATGCGGGTGAACTCGTCCTTCCGCTCGGTCCAATCCCGCCAGCCTTCGAGACCGGCGATGGTGAGGCAGATCAACGCTACGAAAATCTTGAGCCATCGGGACGATGAATATGTCTTGCCTGAAGAGGAAACCATCGCCCTGGCGCTCCTCACGTGGCCGCGAACTTGAGGCCGAGAATGCCAGCGACGATCAGGCCGATACAGGCCAGACGAAGCGCGGTGGCAGGCTCACCGAACAGGACGATGCCGAGAGTGGCGGTGCCCACGGTTCCGATGCCGGTCCACACGGCATAGCCGGTTCCGACAGGAAGCGTCTTGAGGGCAAGGCCCAGGAGCAGGACGCTCGCCACCATGCTGATGGCGGTCAGCACCGAAGGCACGAGCCGTGTGAAGCCCTCGGTGTATTTGAGCCCGATGGCCCAACCGACTTCCAGGAGACCTGCCAGTGTCAGATAAACCCACGCCATTCGGGCCTCACGTCACCGTTCGGTGACATCCCTTTCCGAGATGATAACGCGAGGGGCTCCTGGCGCCTTCACAAATATACAAGGCTGGATCATGCGTCTCAATAGAGGCCAAGGTAGCAGAACTGCCTATGGGACAGGCCCCGGCCTATTCCGTCGGGCGGGCCGAGGGTTTCAGGGATGCATAGGGGTTGAAGGGCTCGTAGATCTGGTGCTTCCACGCATCGCCGCAATTGATGCAGATGGACCGGATCATGTGATCGCTCTGCTCCAGGCGCTTAAGCAGCTTCTCCTGCCGCTTCTGGGCGTCGTTCTGCTCGGCATCGTAGCCGGAGGGGCGCACCGTGATCTGCAGGCCCTGGCCTACCGGAGCGGCACCCTGCGCAAGGGCCGGACCCGAGAGGGCGCCGAGAAGAACAAAAGCAATGAAATGGCGCATCGGATTCCCCCGCAACCGATTTGAAATATCTGCGACTGGACGCCACGCAACTCTGTTCCGTCAAGAGCAAAAAGCCGGATCGTGACCATAAGAAGCAGCTTTTTCGTCCTGTCATATCGCCTGTCGCAGGGGCATGCCGCTTCGTAAAAGGCTTCGCCGGATTGGTTTCATGTGCTCTTTGGCACCAGGCAAACCGATTTGAACCTCGTTCAAGGGAATACCCCGCTTAGAGGCATTTAAGCCTACACGTTCGGAGAGGTGCTGAGGGATCCCTCTTGCCTAAATGGCCCAGCTCTCACAGACAGAAGGGAGCCGGCATGATTGACCCTGAGCACAAAGCAGAACGCACAATCCGAGGCGGCCTCAACATCCGCTTCTGAACTTCACCAAATGAGGATCATGAAAAAGCCCCTGAAGCGTGGCTTCAGGGGCTTGGATTCAAGCAGGCTGAGAATGCCAGCCAAATGTGCGATCAGATCTGCCGCACGGCACCCTTGGCGGCGCTGGTGGCGAGCATGGCGTAGGCCTTGAGCGCTGCCGAGACCTTGCGCTTGCGCGTCTGTGCCGGTTGCCAGCCCTTCGCGTCCTGCTCGGCACGGCGGCGCTGCAGTTCCGCCTCGTCCACGGCGAGATTGATGCTGCGGTTCGGAATGTCGATCTCGATCCGGTCGCCGTCGCGCACGAGGCCGATGGTACCGCCCTCTGCCGCTTCCGGCGAGGCGTGGCCGATGGAGAGGCCCGAGGTGCCGCCGGAGAAGCGTCCGTCCGTGATGAGCGCGCAGGCTTTGCCGAGGCCCTTCGATTTCAGGTAGCTCGTGGGATAGAGCATCTCCTGCATGCCGGGGCCGCCGCGCGGTCCCTCGTAGCGGATGACCACCACGTCGCCGGCCTTCACTTTGCCGTTGAGAATGCCGCTCACCGCATCGTCCTGGCTTTCGAACACGACGGCCGGGCCGGAGAAGACGAGGATGCTCTCGTCCACGCCCGCCGTCTTCACGATGCAGCCGTCGAGGGCGAGATTACCGGAGAGCACGGCGAGGCCGCCATCCTTCGAGAAGGCGTGCTCCTTGTCGCGGATGACGCCGCCCGCGCGGTCCATGTCCACGCTGTCGTAGCGGCTCTCCTGGCTGAACGCGGTCTGCGTCGGCACGCCGCCGGGGGCGGCGCTGAAGAACTCATGCACCGCATGGCTGTTGGTGCGGCGCACGTCCCAGCGGTCGAGGGCTGCCTTCATGCTTTCGGAATGCACGGTCGGCACGGATGTATCCAGCAGTCCCGCGCGGTCGAGCTCGCCCAGAATGCCCATGATGCCGCCTGCGCGATGCACGTCTTCCATGTGCACGTTGGCGACGGCAGGCGCGACCTTGCAGAGCACCGGCACGCGGCGCGACAGACGGTCGATGTCGTCCATGGTGAAATTGACTTCCGCCTCATAGGCGGCGGCCAAAAGGTGCAGCACCGTGTTGCTCGATCCGCCCATGGCGATGTCGAGCGTCATGGCGTTCTCGAAGGCGGCGAAATTCGCGATCG
The DNA here is from genome assembly GCA_023450615.1 of Pseudomonadota bacterium. Lineage (GTDB taxonomy): Bacteria > Pseudomonadota > Alphaproteobacteria > Rhizobiales > Beijerinckiaceae > Microvirga. Next base: position 3,950 of record JAEXGT010000063.1, read on the forward strand.
AGCGCGGCAGCACATTCGCATCGTCCTGCTCGTAATAGCGGCGCGCGAGATCGACGATGAGATGGCCCGCTTCCACAAAGAGGCGCTTGCGGTCGGCGTGGGTCGCCAGCGTCGAGCCATTGCCCGGCAGCGAGAGGCCGAGCGCTTCCGTGAGGCAGTTCATGGAATTGGCGGTGAACATGCCCGAGCACGAGCCGCAGGTGGGGCAAGCGGAACGCTCGATGGCCTGGATGTCCTCATCCGCCACCTTGTCGTCGGCGGCGGCGACCATGGCGTCCACGAGGTCGAGCTTCTTGGTCACGCCGTTGAGCACGACCTTGCCCGCTTCCATCGGGCCGCCAGAGACGAAGACCGTCGGAATGTTGAGGCGCAGCGAGGCCATCAGCATGCCGGGGGTGATCTTGTCGCAGTTGGAGATGCAGACCATGGCGTCCGCGCAATGGGCGTTGACCATGTATTCCACGGAATCCGCGATCAGCTCCCGCGATGGCAGGGAGTAGAGCATGCCGTCATGGCCCATGGCGATGCCGTCATCCACCGCGATGGTGTTGAATTCCTTGGCGACGCCGCCCGCCTTCTCGATCTCGCGGGCGACCAGCTGGCCCAGGTCCTTCAGGTGGACGTGGCCCGGCACGAACTGGGTGAAGGAGTTGACCACGGCGATAATCGGCTTGCCGAAGTCGGAATCCTTCATGCCCGTGGCCCGCCAGAGGCCGCGAGCACCCGCCATGTTGCGGCCGTGGGTGGTGGTACGAGAGCGATAGGCTGGCATCGGTTTATCCCGGTCTTCAAAGTTCAGAGCCAGCCTTGTTCGACCGAAAACGCGCGACATGCAAGCGCTTTTGCTGCCGCCTTTAGGCGCAGAATGCATCCCGGAACTGCAATTTCACGCAATTTTCTTACCTGCCGGTCCCGCATCGGCCCGCTGCCGAACCGGCCAAGCCCCATCCGCGTTGGTCCCGCAACGTCATCTGCGAGGCGACATCATGCTGCCGAAGACCGATTGGGATGCCACAGCCCACCTGCAATACGAGCCGATGGGAACGCCCAAGGGCGCTACGCCTTCCCGTGGCAGCGACGTCGTGGAGTTCCCATCCCTTCGGGAAGCCATTCACTGGGCCATGACCAACGAGGCGCCCGCTGGGATGCATGCGGTGATCCGGACCGCCTCTGGCGAGGTTCTGGAGCCGAGCCAGCTGGAAGAGCTCTGGTCGAGCCTGCAGGGGCCTTAAGACAGCCCCTAGACCCAGCCGAGGCTCAAGGCCCCGACCGCGAGATAGCGACCTGTCTTGGCCAGGGTCACGAGTAGGATGAAAACCGGCAGGGGCTCGCGCAGGACGCCCGCCACGATGGTGAGTGGATCGCCGATGATCGGGACCCAGCTGAGAAGCAGGGTCCAGCGCCCATAGCGGTGATACCATGTCTCCGCCCTGGCCATCTGCTCGCGCTTCACCGGAAACCAGCGCCGCCCCTCGAAATGGCTGAGAAAGCGCCCGAGAAACCAGTTCACGATGGAGCCGAGAATATTGCCGACGCTCGCAACCAGGATGAGCAGCCACCAGGAATAATGATCCGCCAGCAGCATGCCCAACAGCACCGCCTCCGATTGAAACGGGAAGATGGTGGCGGAGAGGAATGCCGCGGCAAACAGCGCGCTGTATTCGGCAAGATGCTGCATGGAGCGGACAGATCGCGGAAGCTTGGGTGATAGGGCGGGCTCAAGCGGCCCTATAGCATGGTTTTTCAGCTTCCGAGATCGCAAAGGCGGGATCGAGAGGACCGCGTGAAGCCTCAGCTCCCGACCACCGCGGTCCAATCAGGCGTCGCAGGCGAGAGGGCCGCCGGTGATCCGGCGGCCTAGTTGCAGTGGACCTGCAACAGGGAGCAGCGTGCAGCCCATCAGACGTGTTCGATATGCTCGCTGAATGAACCGTGCTGCGCCTGCGGGTTGAGTCTGGCGAACGCGTCGCCTTTCATGTGGACGAGCGTCGCATGGTCCCCGGCCTCGAAGTAGATTTCCGGCTGACGCTCGATGCTCTCGTCGATGATGACATTCAGGCCATAGCAGGGCCCCACGGGTGGAATGGCGCCGCGGTCGCAATCGCGGAAGATCAGGCCGATCTCCTCTTCGGACGCGAGATCCGTGTCACGGCCGAGTTCCTCCTTAAGCTCCGGCATGCGCAGATGATGGGACGCCGGCAGGATCGCGAGCATGTAGGCCTGGTTGTCCTTGAGCACGATGCCCTTGGCGAGGGAGCCGCTCGGAACGCGGCCAGCCTTGGCGGTTCCCAGGGATGTCATGGTGGGGTCATGCGGGACGAGATCGTATCCGATGCCCTGGTCGGCCATGTATTTTTGAAGTGTCGGCGCGAGAGACATGATGGGCCTCCTGAGAGAGAAAGCCCGCGTCTCGGGAGACGGTCCTTACAGACCGTCGCTCCATGACGCGCGGCCGTTCGGTGATCGCGGTCATGATACGCCCCCAGGCCGCCGGAAACAATCGAACAGGGCCGCTGCCGCGTCGTTTCCTCGGGAGCTGGCGGCTTGCGTCTCTCCCGGGTGTTGGACTACGAACGGTCGCTTGGGCGCTGCCCGCAGGAATTTCGAAGAAAGACCCTTCCTTTGCAGCAATTCGATGTTGTGGTGATCGGCGCGGGCGCCGCCGGCATGATGTGCGCGGCCGAGGCCGGAAAGCGCGGGCGTACCGTGCTGATCCTCGACCATGCCGACAAGCCCGGCGAGAAGATCCGCATCTCCGGGGGCGGACGGTGCAACTTCACCAATCTTCATGCCGCGCCCGCCAATTACATCTCGCAGAACCCGAGTTTCTGCATCTCGGCCCTGCGCCGCTACACGCAGCGGGACTTCATCGCCCTCGTGGAGCGCTATGGCATCGCCTATCACGAGAAGACGCTGGGCCAGCTGTTCTGCGACGGCTCCTCGCGCCAGATCGTCGATCTTCTTCTCAACGAGATGAAGCAGGCCGGCGCGGAACTGCGCCTCAGGACATCGGTCACGCAGGTCGAGAAGACGGACGACGGCTTCCGCCTTTCACTCTCCGATGGTGCCGTGCAATGCCGCTCGCTGGTCGTGGCGACAGGCGGCAAATCCATTCCGAAGATGGGCGCGACCGGTTTCGGCTACGATCTTGCCCAGCAATTCGGGGTGAATGTGCTCGAAACCCGCCCCGCTCTCGTTCCGCTCACCCTGGAGCCGACGATGCTCGAGCGGCTGACGCCGCTCGCAGGCGTCTCCGTCGATGCCGTCGTTGCCTGCGGCAAAACGAAATTCGCTGAAGCGATGCTGTTCACCCATCGCGGCTTGAGCGGCCCGTCGATCCTGCAGATCTCGTCCTATTGGCGCGAGGGCGCGGAAATCGTCGTGTCCATGCTGCCGGGCGTAAACCTGTTCGAGGAATTGCGCGCCGCCCGCTCGCAGAACGGCAGGCAGGCGCTGCAAACCGCGCTTTCCGCTTTCCTCCCCAAACGCCTCGCGCAACTGATCGCCGAGGCGGAGAAAGGCCCCGCAAATCTCGCCGATTATTCCGACAAGCACCTGCGGCGCATCGACGAGGCCGTGAACCAGTGGCGTTTCAAGCCGGCGGGATCGGAAGGCTACCGCACCGCGGAAGTGACCCTGGGAGGTGTGGACACCCGCGAACTCGACTCGAAGACCATGGAAGTGAAATCCGTGCCGGGTCTCTACATGATCGGCGAGGTGGTGGACGTGACCGGCTGGCTCGGCGGCTACAATTTCCAATGGGCCTGGTCCTCCGGCTGGTGCGCGGGACAGGCCGTCTGAGCCATCGCTGGACAAGAAAGATGTCATGGCCCGGAACCCTGGGGCCCGACTTCCGTTCATGGGGACGCGCAGCTTCAGCGCGCAACACCTCATGCTCGACCCGGAGGTCATCCATGCAGACGCGTCAACTCGGACAATTGCAGGTCTCGATCCTCGGCCTCGGCTGCATGGGAATGTCGGAATTCTATGGCGGGCGAAACGAGGATGAATCCATCGCCACGATTCATCGCGCCATCGAGCTCGGGATCACCTTCCTCGACACCGCCGACATGTATGGCGTCGGCCATAACGAGGAACTCGTCGGCCGGGCCATCGCGGATCGCCGCGACAAGGTGGTGCTCGCCACCAAGTTCGGCAATGTTCGCGGCCCCAACGGAGAACGCCTCGGCATCAGCGGCAAGCCGGATTATGTGCGGCAGGCCTGCGAGGCGAGTCTCAAGAGGCTGAAGGTCGATGTGATCGATCTCTACTACCAGCACCGGGTCGATCCCGACACGCCCATCGAGGATACTGTCGGCGCCATGGCTGATCTCGTGCGCGAGGGAAAGGTGCGTTATCTCGGCTTGTCGGAGGCCGCTCCCCAAACCATCCGGCGCGCTCACGCCGTTCATCCCATCACGGCTTTGCAAACGGAATATTCCCTTTGGAGCCGCGATCCGGAAGGCGAGATATTCAGCACCATACGCGAACTCGGCATCGGCTTCGTGCCGTATTCGCCGCTCGGACGCGGCTTCCTGACCGGCCGGATCAAAAGCATCGACGACTTGGAGCCGGACGATTTCCGTCGCGACGCGCCGCGTTTCCAGGGCGAGAATTTCCAGAAGAACCTCGATCTCGTGCGCGAGATCGAAGCCATGGCCCGCGAGAAAGGCTGCACGCCCGCGCAGCTCGCCCTTGCCTGGGTGCTGGCGCAGGGCGACGACATCGTGCCGATCCCCGGTACGAAGCGGCGCAAGTATCTGGAGGAGAATGTGGGCGCTCTCGGCGTGACGCTGGCGAAAGCTGACCTGGAGCGGATCGACGGCATCCTTCCGCCCGGCGCGGCTGCCGGAACCCGCTATGCCGCCGCGGGCATGCAGACGGTCGGGCGATAAGAAAAGCCGCTGCAGCGGGGCCGCAGCGGCTTCCTGTTATGCACCGAGCCTGATCTCAGATCACGAAGAAGTCCTTGTGGCTGATCGCCTTGTCGCGCCCGATCTGGGCAAACACCAC
>JAEXGT010000035.1 GCA_023450615.1 Pseudomonadota bacterium
TGTCGAACTATCTCGGCACGGACCGAGCGGCCTGGCGCGAATACGATGCCTGCGCCCTCATTGAGAGCGGCGCGCGGGTGCCCGATCTCCTGGTCGATCAGGGGACCGCGGACGGCTTCCTCGACAACCAGCTGAAGCCGCAGCTTCTGGAAGAGGCCTGCGCCAAAGCCGGCCAGCCCCTCACCCTGCGCCGCCAGGAAGGCTACGACCATTCCTATTTCTTCATTGCAACCTTCATCGAAGACCACCTGCGCTGGCACGCCGAGCGCCTCGGTCTGTCTTAGGCTTTCCCAGCCCCTTGAACTCATGTTGAGAGAATGGGGTTCGAGCATCCTTTTCCCATGCTGTAGCGGGCCATCGTTCTTCCCATTGATACTTTTTCGTCTGCAGCGCGGTCGCTCAGCATGATAAGCTATGTCGGTCTGCCAAGCAGGCGTTTGCGGAGCAATGGAGAGTCCAATGGCTGCATCTCTCGCGATACACCCATCTGTCGATAATGGTATAACCCCCAGCGATGCTAACTTTGCTGGTGGCACGCTTATCTGCAAATGTGCGGATGACCCTGTCGTTGTTGAGATAAAGAGTAACAGCGCCCACAACCATCTGTGTGGCTGCACCAAGTGTTGGAAGCCGCAGGGTGCTCTGTTTGCCATGGTTGCTGTTGTACCGCGGGAGAACGTGACCGTTACGGCGAATGCCGACAAGCTTCAGGTCGTTGACCCGTCTGCGACGATCCAGCGACATGCGTGCAAAGTTTGCGGCGTTCACATGTTCGGTCGTATCGAAAATCAGAACCATCCTTTCTATGGCCTCGATTTCATCCATACGGAGCTCTCTCCTGAAAAAGGGTGGGCCGCTCCAGGTTTCGCCGCATTTGTATCCTCAGTCATCGAGTCTGGGGTCGATCCAGCTCAGATGCCTCAGATCCGAGCGCGTCTTAAAGAACTCGGTCTGGAACCTTACGATTGCCTCTCTCCGGAACTGATGGATCTCATCGCCGCCCATACGGCGAAGGCGAAGCAGGCTGTAGCGGCCTGATCGGGCGCAATTATACCAACGCTGCCCCTGCGAAGAGCAGCGTTGGTGCATGCCCGGAAGGGTGAAGCGATTGCTTTGATCGAGGAGCTTTCGCTAAGCTTCGCTGCGTTCATCCAAACCTGCGCTTTGCAATCCTATCTTCAGGGGCATCAAAGCAAGCCAGCCAATCCAAGCTTGCACGTAACTGAACGATGAGATTCATTGAGATGGATCTATAGCCGCAGAGAGCGGCCAAGCCTGGAGCGCCTTGTAGTTGCGCTGCGGGAAAGATCTCTGTTGCATCTCGGGGCTAAGGCGAGCAGTCTTCAGAGAATGGATAAAAAATCCCGGTGAGGAAATGCTTAAGCTTGTTGAGACGGATCTGGCTCGTGTGAGTGAGATCATCGCAGCGCACTCTTCTCTGGACGGGCCCACATTGCCGATCCTCCATGCTCTACAGGAGGAGTTCGGCTATATCCCAGAGGATGCGGTGCCGATGATTGCCTCAGCCCTTAATCTATCCCGCGCTGAGATTCATGGGACCATTACCTTCTATCATGATTTTCGGCACAAGCCCCCTGGGAAGCATATCCTCAAACTTTGCCAAGCTGAGGCCTGCCAGTCCATGAATGGCCCACAAACCGCGAGCGCCTTCCTTGCGAAGCTGGGAATTGGTTGGGGCGAGACCACTGCGGATGGCACTCTGACCGTTGAGAGGGTCTATTGCCTGGGACTTTGTGCCTGCGCTCCCTCCGCTCTCTATGACGGTGAACCCATTGGACGGGTAGACCAAGAGCAGCTCGATGCCGTCATGCAGGAGGCCAAGGGAGCATGACCAAGATCTTCGTATCTAGTGATGCCGCGTCACTCGCTCTTGGATCCTCCAAGATCATCCGGAGGATCAACGAAGAGGCGGCTGCGCGAGGTCTGCCTCTCAATCTTATCTCCACCGGCTCCCGAGGACTTTTCTGGCTCGAGCCATTGGTGGAGGTCGAGACCCTGGAGGGCAGGATCGCCTATGGGCCTCTCAAGCCTTCGGATGTCGCTGGCCTTTTCGAGGCTGGCTTCCTGACAGGGGGCGCGCATCCTCTCAGGCTCGGGCGCATGGAGGACGTGCCTTATCTCGCACGGCAGACGCGCCTGACCTTCGCGCGGTGTGGCATCGTTGATCCGCTTTCCATCGAGGACTACAGAGCTCATGGAGGCTATGACGGCCTTACGCGAGCGCTCACTTTGGAGGATCAGGCAGTTGTCGATGAGATCAAGTTCTCCGGGCTGCGGGGGCGGGGCGGGGCAGGCTTTCCCACCGGCATCAAATGGGACACGGTGCTTCACGCTGCGGCCGACCAGAAATATGTAGTCTGCAACGCGGATGAGGGTGACAGCGGCACCTTTGCCGACCGCGTGCTCATGGAAGGTGATCCCTTCTGCCTCATCGAAGGCATGACTATCGCTGGATTGGCTGTGGGAGCGACAAAAGGCTTTGTCTATATCCGCTCAGAGTATCCCCATGCCTATCGCACCCTTACCGAAGCCATCGAGATCGCGACGAGGGCCGGCTATCTCGGCCCATCCGTCATGGGATCGGGGCGCGCCTTTACGCTCGAAACACGCCTCGGGGCCGGAGCCTATATCTGTGGTGAAGAAACGTCCCTGCTGGAAAGTCTCGAAGGCAAACGCGGCATGGTGCGGGCAAAGCCGCCGCTGCCAGCCCTGAGGGGATTGTTCGGTAAGCCAACCATCGTCAACAACATGCTGTCTTTAGCGACCGTGCCGTGGATCCTGGCTCATGGGGGGCAGGCCTATGCCGACTTCGGCATGGGGCGCTCCCGTGGAACAATACCGATCCAATTGGCAGGTAATGTGAAGCGCGGAGGCCTTATCGAGATCGCCTTCGGGATTACCCTTCGCGAGATCATCGAGGACTTCGGAGGCGGCACTGCTACTGGGCGGCCTGTGCGGGCGGTTCAGGTCGGTGGTCCTCTCGGAGCCTACTTTCCTGCATCCATGCTCGACCTGCGCCTAGATTATGAAGCGCTTGCCGCTGAAAAGGGGCTTTTGGGGCATGGCGGCATCGTGGTCTTCGATGACAGCGTGGATTTGGCGCAGCAGGCTCGCTTCGCGTTTGAGTTTTGTGCAGCCGAGAGCTGCGGCAAGTGTACGCCGTGCCGTGTCGGTGCTGTGCGCGGCATGGAGGTCATGGACCGGATCATCAAGGGTATTGAGCCTGAGAAGAACTTCGAGGTTCTCGAAGATCTCTGTACCCTCATGACAGATGCTTCTCTATGCGCCATGGGCGGCCTGACACCTGTCCCCGTCATGAGCGCACTCACCCATTTTCCTGAAGATTTCGATAAGGTGCCGCGTCTTTCCACTGCGGCCGAGTGATGGAGCGGAATCATGGCTCTGATCAAGGAAGTTGATTACGGCACCCCGATCCGCGTTGCGGGCAAGACGGTGTCTCTCACGATTGATGACCTTCCCGTTACCGTCCCGGCGGGTACCTCTGTCATGGCGGCGGCCATGATGATGGGAACGGAGATACCGAAGCTCTGCGCGACAGATACATTAGAGCCTTTCGGTTCGTGCCGTCTTTGCCTCGTGGAGATCGAAGGAAGGCGCGGGACACCCGCCTCCTGCACAACACCGGCGGAGGAGGGGATGGTGGTTCGCACCCAGACCGACCGGCTTGCGAAACTCCGTAGAGGAGTGATGGAGCTCTATATATCGGACCATCCTCTCGATTGCCTCACCTGCTCGGCCAATGGTGACTGCGAATTGCAGGACATGGCGGGCGCAGTCGGCCTGCGTGAGGTTCGCTATGGCTATGACGGCGCCAATCATCTCGACGCGCCGAAAGATACGTCCAACCCGTATTTTACCTTCGAGGACTCGAAGTGCATCGTTTGCTCGCGCTGCGTGCGGGCCTGCGAGGAGGTGCAGGGCACCTTTGCGCTGACGATCCAGAGCAGGGGGTTCGATTCCCGTGTCTCGGCGGGCGGAACCGACTTCTTCGGCTCCGAATGCGTCTCGTGCGGAGCCTGTGTGCAAGCCTGCCCAACAGCGACGTTGAATGAGAACTCTGTGATCCAACGCGGCACGCCGGAGCATTCCATCGTCACCACCTGTGCCTATTGCGGTGTAGGGTGTTCCTTCAAGGCCGAAATGAAGGGCAACGTTCTCGTGCGCATGGTTCCCTACAAGCACGGAAAGGCCAACGAGGGGCATTCCTGCGTCAAGGGACGGTTCGCCTGGGGCTATGCCACCCACAAGGACCGCATCACCAAGCCCATGATCCGTGCGACAATCACCGATCCATGGCGCGAGGTCTCCTGGGAAGAGGCAATCAACCATGCAGCAAGCGAGTTCAAGCGTATACAGGCGCAATACGGCCGTGACTCCATTGGCGGTATCACGTCCTCGCGCTGCACCAACGAGGAGACTTTTCTGGTTCAGAAGTTGGTTCGTGCTGGATTCGGAAACAACAATGTCGATACCTGTGCCCGTGTCTGCCATTCGCCGACCGGCTATGGCCTGAAGACGACGCTCGGTACATCGGCCGGCACTCAGGATTTTGCCTCTGTGGATGAAGCGGATGTCATCGTCGTCATTGGCGCCAATCCGACCGATGGTCATCCGGTTTTTGCATCTCGCATGAAGAGGCGGCTGCGTGAGGGGGCTCGTCTCATCGTCATCGACCCGCGCCGGATCGATCTCGTCAGGTCGGCCCATGTCGAGGCCGATTATCACCTGCCTCTGTTGCCCGGGACGAATGTGGCGATGATCAATGCCCTGGCTCATGTGATCGTGACAGAAGGATTGGTTGATGAGAACTACGTGCGCGAGCGCTGTGAGCTTGATGACTTCGAGAGTTGGGCGCGCTTCATCGCTGAAGAGCACCACGCGCCTGAAGCCGTCGAGCACCTTACCGGCGTCCCGGGCGCAGATGTTCGGGCTGCTGCCCGTCTGTATGCCACTGGCGGCAGGGCTGCGATCTATTACGGACTTGGCGTCACCGAGCACAGTCAGGGCTCGACCATGGTCATGGGTATGGCCAATCTCGCCATGGCAACGGGGAACATCGGGAAAGCAGGAACCGGCGTGAACCCGCTTCGCGGGCAGAACAACGTGCAGGGATCCTGCGACATGGGTTCCTTCCCGCACGAATTTTCTGGCTACCGACATGTCTCTGACGACGCGACCCGGCAGATGTTCGAGACCTTCTGGGGAGTGCACTTAGAGAGAGAACCCGGCCTGCGCATTCCCAACATGCTCGATGAAGCCGTTACAGGGTCCTTCAAGGGCCTCTACATTCAGGGTGAGGACATTGCCCAGTCTGACCCGGATACGCAGCATGTGACGGCCGGGTTGAAGGCGATGGAACTCGTCGTGATCCAGGACCTCTTCCTGAATGAGACTGCGAAGTACGCGCACGTTTTCCTGCCGGGCTCCTCATTCCTCGAGAAGGACGGCACCTTCACCAATGCTGAACGCCGCATCAACCGTGTGCGGAAGGTGATGGCGCCGTTGGGCGGCTTGGCAGACTGGGAGGTCACAATGGCTCTCTCGAATGCCCTCGGCTTCGCTATGAATTACTCGCATCCCAGCGAGATCATGGACGAGATCGCCCGTCTCACACCTACTTTCTCCGGCGTCTCGTTTGAGAAGCTGGATCAACTCGGATCCATCCAGTGGCCATGCAACGAGGCGGCTCCCAATGGAACGCCGATGATGCACGTAGATCGGTTCGTCCGCGGTAAGGGCAAGTTCATGATCACGGAGTTCGTGCCCACCGAGGAACGTACGGGGCCGCGTTTCCCGCTGCTCCTCACCACGGGCCGCATCTTGTCGCAATACAATGTCGGCGCCCAGACAAGGCGTACGGAGAACAGCCGTTGGCATGAGGAGGACGTGCTGGAGATCCATCCTTTCGACGCTGAGAGCCGCGGCATTCAGGATGGTGATCTCGTGTCTCTTGAGAGCCGGTCGGGGGATATCGCCCTGAGGGCTCGGATCAGCGAGAGGATGCAGCCGGGGGTGGTCTACACCACCTTCCATCATGCCAAGACCGGCGCGAACGTGATCACTACCGACTATTCCGACTGGGCGACGAACTGTCCCGAATACAAGGTGACGGCGGTGCAGGTCCGTCGTACGAACCGTCTCTCCGACTGGCAAAGCCAGTATTATGAGGAAGATGTCGCCCTCAAGCGAATTGATGCCAATGCTGACGCTGCCGAATAAAGCCACTATCAGTAGCCTTGAATTGGTGGAGACGCCAATCACCATCATTCCGTTCAAGAGCGGTGAACCAATCCAAGGAACACGCACCATACCATGCGAGGTTCCAGTCAACCTCGTGTATGGCGGCATCCCTTTCGCCGTGATGATGGCAACGCCAGCCGATCTGGAGGATTTTGCAGTCGGGTTCAGTCTATCTGAGGGGATCATTCAGAATGCCACGGAGATCAGGGGCGTTCGCATCGAGACGGAGGAGAGGGGACTGAAGATTGCCGTCGATCTGAAGCCTGATCGGCTCCACGAACATCTGGCTCGCAGGCGCGTGATGTCGGGCCGAACCGGTTGCGGATTATGTGGCATCGACGATCTCAACTCGCTTCCCCAAGCCAAGCGGCCCAACGGATCGGCACCAGCCATTTCCTTGGAGGCCATACGCAAATCTCTGACCATGCTCGAAAGCGAGCAGGAGCTGAACGAGCTCACTCATGCGGTTCATGCGGCAGCCTGGGCGGATCTCGATGGGACGATCCGGTACGTTCGGGAGGATGTCGGCCGCCACTGTGCGCTCGACAAGCTCATCGGCGCACTGTGCCGCGCGGGCACGAAGCCGAACAGTGGTTTTGTCGTTGTCACAAGCCGGTGCTCGTTTGAGCTGGTCGAAAAGGTCGCCACCTTCGGCGCGAGGACAATCATTGCGATCTCTGCCCCGACTTCGCTCGCCTTGGAACGGGCCCAGAACCTGGACGTCACACTGGTCGGGATTGCGCGCCGGGACTCCGTAACTGTCTTCCACGGCCTTGAGCGTATTCATGTACAGGAAATGTTGCATGAACACTGAGAAGCTGACCCGCATGGCCAATCAGATTGCCGGTTTCTTTCGATCTTACCCCGAGGAGCAAGCGACTAAAGGAATTCACGATCACCTCATGGCATTCTGGACACCAAGCATGCGCCGGGCTCTTCTGGACTGTGGCGACCAAGGTTCCGACAAACTTGACCCGCTTGTCAGAAAGGCGATGCTGAGTTTCCAAGAAGGTAAAAGCCCAATTGAAAAGGAAGTGGGAGGCCCGCAGAAAGTGGGCCAATTGGGCAGCGACGCGGGGTAAGTCATGCACCTTTTAATCATACCCTTACCTGCTGCCTAATGGGTTGCCATGACAATTAAATCCGTAACCCAAGACGCTCTCACATCGCCATCCGTAGTTCGCAACCGCGATCCGATCCTGACTGTCCTGCGTCGGGTTCTTCCATCAACCGGAATGGTTCTGGAAATCGCCAGCGGCACGGGCGAGCATGCGGTATACTTCGCGGCTGCGCTGCCGCATCTAAAGTGGCAGCCGTCTGATCAGGACGAGCAGGCCCTGAGAAGTGTCGCCGCTCATAGGGCGATCTCCGGCCTGTCGAACCTTTTCGCGCCGCTTCCCCTTGATGCCGCTTCGTCTGAGTGGCCCGTCGAGCAGGTGGATGCTATTGTGGCCATCAACATGGTCCATATCAGCCCCTGGCGTGCGACGCATGGGCTGATGGCCGGGGCAGAGCGGGTACTCTCGCCGGGAGGCTTGCTCTACCTCTACGGAGCCTACAAGGAAAACGGTATCCACACGGCGCCGAGCAACGAAGCATTCGATGCTGATCTCAAACGCAGAAACCCGGAATGGGGTATTCGCAACATCGAAGCGGTTGTAGAGCTCGCCGGGAGAAACGGGCTAACGCTTGTCGAGCGCATTCCGATGCCCGCCAACAATCTCAGCCTTGTCTTCCGTCGTCAGAAAACGGCGAAGTTCGTCGGTCCGTAAAGGCAACTCTCGACATGTTGCAAACCGGTTAGTTACTCCTGTTGGGGCCTCGATAGCAGGTTTCAGTTCGGCCCTACCACAACACCCCACGGCATCGCTCCGACCTTGACGCTCTTCAGTACCTTTTCAGCCGCCACGTCGATGATCGAAACATCGTTGGAGAGGCCATTCGTCGAGATCAGAAGCTTCTCGTCCGGTGTGAAGCCAATTTGCCATACACGCTGACCAACCAAAAGGTACTTCTCAACCTCGAAGGTCTCAGCATTCACCACCGCCACCCGGTTTGCCGGCCCCAAGGCAATAAAGGCTTTCTTGCCATCTCTGGTCAGCCGCACTCCGACCGGTTGAATTGCCTCTGGAAGCATCCCAGGGATCTTGAATTCGATCTTCTTGACGATCTGGTGACTGGCGGGATCAATCACGCTTACGGTTCCGCCGAGTTCAGACGAGACCCACAGCATCTTTCCATCGGAAGAGAACTCGGCAATCCGCGGCCGTGCGTCAACCAGCACATTCGCGACGATCTTATGAGTGGTTGTGTCAATGAAATGAGCCATGTTGGTCGTCTCGGACGTGTTGACCAGGATCGCGCCGTCCGGGCTGACCCCCATTCCTTCGGGCTCAACTCCGACCGGCACCTCGGCCAGCACGAGGTTTTTCTCCACATCGAGCACCGTGACCATGTTGTCATTCTCGTTCGCGATGTAGAGCGGGTTTCCCTTCGGGTGCAGGACGAAGAGCTCCGGGTCCGGTCCGGATCTGAGGCTGCGCTCCACCTTGCCCGTCGCCGTATCCACCACGTCCACCCGGTTGTCGTCGCTCGCGCAGACATAGAGCCACTTGCCATCCAGGCTCACAGTGATGCCGCGGGGCCGGCGGCCTACCTTCCAGGTGGCGACCACTGCGAGCTTGTCGGAATCAATCACCGAGATAGTGTTGTCCTTCTCGTTCGAGATATAGATCGGATAAGCTCCGGCCTCGCCAGCGAGGCCCAGCCATATGCCCCCCAGAAGGACAAGCATCCCCCTTCGCTTGGTCCATGTCATGATGATCCTCCCTTGGTTCTCATTGAAGCCTGCACGCGGTCTCGGGCTGATCAATGCCGAGGGTGTCGAGTGGTGTTCGCTGATGCAGGAAGCCAGCTTCCGGAGCCACTGAGACCAGGAAACGGGGCTGCACGATGAGAACCGGCTGACGGAGCTGCTGGTCCCAAGGGCGAAAGCTCAAGGAAACCCCTTTATAGGCCGGAAGGCCAAAACCTGCTCCCAGCATGAACTTCTTCGCCGCTTGGGGATCGGGCACTTTGGACTGCGTGATGGCCTCACCCACCGCTCGCACCGCCATCCAGACCTGGTAATCCAGCGGTCGCATCAGGCGATTGGCTGCGCGGAGAAAACGGGTCTGCGCCTGTGTGGCGCCCCACACTTCGAGCGTTGGGTGCCAAGTTGTAGCGATCAGGCCTTGGGTGCCGGCGACGGGCCGCGGTTCCGAAGTTCTGAAGGCCACATAGTCGCCGAAATCTCCAGCCTCATCGGCCACTATAGCCACATCGAAATCAACGCCCCGGGTGAAGACGAGCGCTTCGGCGGTTGTGGGACTGTCGCCCTTAGCGCGGGCCAGCGGGCCGAACTCCCACGGCTTATCGGCCGCGATCACGAGTCCGAACTTGCGGGCCGCCCGCCTCATGGCATCGGCATAGAGCTTGTCTCCCGGCTGAGGGCCTACGATCAGGAAGAGCCGACGCCACTGCTTGAATGCGAGGAACTGCGCAAGCGCATCAGTCAACATCGCGCGGCTTGGGGCTAGGTGGAAGACGTTGGCGCGGCAATCGGCACCGCGCAACCGGTCATCGGGTGCCCTGACGTTGAAGAGCACCACGTTCTCATCTTTGAGAGCATCCGCGATAGCCAAAAGCTGGTCGGCCGGAAGATCAACCGCTAGGAAGCCGACGCCACGGGCGATGAGGGATCGCGCGGCCGCAACAGCATCCTGTCCTTCCTCAAGGGTCTCCTCCTCTAGGGTGAATTGGTGACCCGTGAACCGTCCGGTCGTATTGTTGTCCTGTACTGCCAGGCGTCCGCCCGCAAGCCCCTCATCCTCGGGCACGGGGTCCAACTCGAACAATGGAGGCGGTGATGGCTGGCGGGTGATCAGCGCAATGCGGATCTCGGTGGCTTGTGGCGTCTGCGCACGGACCGGTAGCAAGAGCGCAAGAAACGATGTCAACACGCTCACCACAAGCAGCGGAATGCCCGTGTAGGCTCGCACTGACAGCCCTGAGCGATGTGGACCCATTGGATGTGCCCTGTCCAAATGAGAGCCGAAGGGCAGGGCTAGTCCAAGAACGCAGAACCTACTGCACCATCGCTTCGGCTGGTCAAAATAATTATTGCACAAAGGCTACGCTAGGCAACGCAAGCGAATGTCAGGATTCCGTGATCGGGAAAGCGACCCGCCTGCCGTTAGCCGAGAATGCAGGACCTCAACCCTTCACGACAAACTCTGCCCGCTGCGATGTGCCCGTTGTCCCCGGTACACGTAGCTCAAAGCGGCCTGGTCGGATCGGGACGAATGAGATGGTCGCTTCACCCTCAGCATCAAACTCAAGGCTGTCCATCCCAAGGGGCCGCACCTCGATATCGTTGATGACAACTTCGTTGATCCAGACGTTGCGGAAAAACTCTGGTCCCGCGAGGGCCAGTTCCTGGCTTCCGTCGGAGCGGATGGTGAGCCGGTAATACTTGCCTGCTTCGAGCTCGTACGGCGCCTGGGCGAGTGGTTTTCCGGATGAGAGCTCAATCGGAGCTAGGTCCGTGGCCCGTTGCAGCAGGCCTGATTGTGCGTTAGCCGCGGCCGGGAGCAGCCCAGCGAGGACCAGCATAAACATGATGGTACGAAAAGGTGACAAGGCGATCCTCCCTCACGTCTTGGCCAAAGCTTCTGAAGGGTATCAGAGATCTTACGACATCAATGCCACGCTTAAGGGGTGACAGCTGCTCTGTGATTGCGCATAGGGAGTATCCACACTGGGAGGTACGCTCGTGGCACATTTGCGAAGGAGACCCAATGTCTGTTGATGGAGGGGACAACAGTCATTCCCGAGGCGCCGGCAATTTCTTCGAATGACCCTAATGAGACTTTCCAGGATCGAGCCGTGGAGACGAGTGCTCAACGGGACCAAGGCTGCTTGATTTCTGCTTGGAATTCATGCCGTTGACTACAAACCATGCCGCCCCATGCGACCTGTTTTGCATATGTTATAACATATGATTTTCTTATAAGGGCTCGATAACCATGTTGAGCATTCCACAAGAAGCCTAGCATCCAACCATAGCTCACTTTGGCGCATTTCGCGCATTCTGTGGCCCTCTACGCATAGCGAGCCAAAAGCGTTGGGCTAGTCTTTGGGCCAGACAACGCAGAACAAGTTCGGAAGCGAGATGACCAGAGACGATGTCGAGTTCCCCTCGGACGGCATTACCCTGCGAGGATGGCTTTACCATCCAATACAAAGCCAACGACCGAACCCAGCTATCGTAATGGCTCATGGCTATTCGGCCGTGAAGGAGCAGTACCTGGACCGTTATGCTGAGGTCTTCGCAACGGCAGGGTTCGCGGTCCTAGTCTACGACAACCCCAATTTTGGGGACAGCGATGGTCTCCCGCGCCAGGAGGTCGATCCAGTCAGGCAGCGCCGGGCCTACCGTGACGCGGTTTCGTTCCTCCAGACACTTGTAGAGATCGATAAGGATCGCATCGGCCTATGGGGCTCAAGCTACAGCGGTGGGCACGTCATCGAAGTCGGCGCGATCGATCGGCGCGTGAAGTGTGTCGTTAGCCAAGTGCCAACGATCAGCGGCTATCAGTCGAGCCTGCGCCGTACCCGGGCGGATCAGGTCTCCTCGGCGCTTCGTCTCTTCGAGCGCGATCGGGCTGCACGCTTCCGCGGCGAGCCGGCCGGCGTGATGCAGGTCGTCGAAGAGGATCCAGGTAAGCCGGCAGCCATGGCTGGGCACGAAGCGCGTGACTTCTTTCTCGGCTCCCGATCCTTCGCCCCAAATTGGCAGAACACCGTCACGATAAGAAGCGCGGAGATGGCGCGGGAAAACGAACCGGGAATCTATATCGCCCGCATCAGCCCGACGCCGCTGCTGATGATCGTTGCCGATGCAGACCACACAACCGCTACGGATCTTTGCCTGTCGGCGTACCAAGAGGCCCTCGAGCCCAAGAAACTTGTCATGATCCCTGGCGGGCACTTTACGCCATACGTGGAACATTTCGAGGTTACCAGCGCAGCCGCGCGGGATTGGTTCGCGACATATTTGCTGCCTGCGGCATGCCGAGCACACCAGGAATAACCAATACGCGCCGTGCGCTAAGGTAATACGGCACAAAAGTGGATAGGGAGGAAACTTATGTCTCGACAGGCGCTAGCCGGGCGCACCGCAATCGTGACAGGCGGCGGGAAAGGACTTGGCCTCGCCATCGCGCAGCGATTGCGTGACGAGGGAGCCACGGTTTGTTCCTGGGATGTCACCCACTCGGAAACGACTAATCTTTTCGCAGCCGAGTTCCGCGCTGATGTCAGCGACCTTGCATCGGTCGAGGCAGCCCTGCGGCAGACGGTAGACCGATGCGGAAAACCAGCGATCCTCGTCAACAATGCTGGCATCGCTGGCCCGACAATGCCGATCTGGGAATATCCCGCCGCTACCTGGCGCAAAGTCGTCGACGTCGACCTCGTGGGGATCTTCCACTGCTGCAAGGTCGTGCTTCCAGTCATGATCGAGGCTGGGTGGGGGCGGGTCGTCAATATCTCGTCCGTGGCCGGCAAGGAAGGGAATGCAACATCAACGGCCTATAGCGCCGCCAAAGGCGGGGTGATCGCTCTTACCAAGGCGATTGCGAAGGAATTGGCCCTGACTGGCATCCTAGCCAATGCCGTGACGCCTGGGGCCTTTGATACCGAGATCTGGGAGCAGACGTCGGAAGGCTTCCTCGAAGCAGCCCTGGCGAAGATTCCAATGGGGCGTCTGGGACGGCCAGAGGAATTGGCCGCCTTGGTGACTTGGCTGTGCAGCGACGAATGCTCCTTTAGTACTGGCGCAGTCTTCGACATCTCTGGCGGGCGCGCTACACATTGAAAATTGGCGAGGCGATGGGGGAATTAAGCATGGTCGCAAAGAGCATCAACCCGATCGACTATCAGAACGTGCCGCGCGCTGTTGGCGCGATGAGCAAGGAGTTTCCCGATGGATGTCGGCTGACTCCTCATACTCATGAGCGTGCCCAGCTTGTTTACGCCGTCGCAGGTGTCATGGAGATTGTTGCTAACGGGGTGACGTGGATCATTCCTCCGCAACGGGCTCTGTGGATCCCCGGAGGCATCGAGCACTCGATGTTAGCGCGAGGTTCAATCTCGCTGCGCACCTTGTATGTCCGCTCCGATGCGCCTCACTTCCCCGAACCAGGGGAGCCGCGCAGCATCAGGGTGTCACCGCTGTTGCGTGAGCTGATCCTGCGCGCAGTCGACATGCCGATCGAGTACGATGAGAACGGACGTGATGGTGCCATTGTCGACCTCCTTCTACAGGAGATTGAGTTTATGCCTGACGAGGCGTTGCGGATCGCGGTTCCACATGATCGCCGGCTGCGTCGGCTGTGTGATTTCATTAGGGCTCATCCGGATGACAACAGAGGCTTGGCGGAACTTGCACCGCTCACGGGTGCCTCGGGGCGCACCCTGACGCGTCTCGCACGTGCGGAACTTGGAGTGCCGCTACTCTACTGGCGGCATCAAGTCCGTCTCCTCGAAGCCCTTCCTCGGCTCGCCTGGGGCGAGCCAATCACCTCCGTCGCGCTGTCGCTTGGATACGAGACGCCAAGCGCCTTCACGGCGATGTTCTCGCGGACAATGGGAAAAACACCGAGCCAGTACCTCGCTGAAATCGGGGAACCAATGCCCGCGCCCGTTCGCACATAAACCAAACAAGGGAGAGAAACATGAGTAGTTCTACCATCGCTGTCGGCGCAGCCGGCGGCGTGACCGGCGATCGCACACGGTCCTTACGCGCGACAGTTGTCGGCAACGTGCTCGAATGGTTCGATTGGACCATTTACGCGACATTTTCGCCGTTTATCGCGAGGGCCCTCTTTGCCCCTACCGATCCGGTCTCCGGACTTCTGCAAACTCTCGCCATTTTCGCGGTTGGCTTCGTTGCCCGACCACTTGGAGGACTGTTGTTCGGCCGATTTGCTGATAAGCGCGGCCGGAGGGCATCCCTTGTCCTGTCGATGATGATGATGGCTGTCGGAAGCCTGCTCATCGCGATCATTCCCAGCTATTCGACGATAGGGGCGGCCGCTTCGGCGCTGCTGCTGGTGGCGAGGATCATCCAAGGACTGGCCCATGGCGGCGAGAGTGCGGCAGCCTACGTTTATGTCAGTGAGTTGGCGCCGGCGAAGTCGCGTGGCCTGTGGTCCAGCAGCGTCTTCGTCAGCATCAGCGTTGGTGTCATTATCGCCAGCCTTCTCGGCGTAGTCCTGACCAGCAGCCTCGAGGCGGAACAGCTCAATGGCTGGGGATGGCGCGTGCCATTCGTCGTCGGCACGCTTGTCGGTGTCTACGCGTATTTCCTGAGACGCGGTGCCGTAGAGACCGATGTCTTCGAGGCCGAGCAAGCCAAGGCCGCTACTCCGACCAGTACACCTGCTGACAGAAGGAGTCTGATCCTGACCTGCACGCGACTGGTCATCATTCTGGGTGCCTCAAACGTAGTTTATGCGGTTTGGCTGAGCTTCGCATCGACTTTCGCGATCTCAGTCATGAAGGTCCCTCCGGCCGAAGCCTTCCGTGCGAGCCTAGTGGCCCAGATCTTGGGCATGCTGGCGTTGCCGATCTTCGGAGCCCTTTCGGACCGTGTCGGACGTAAACCAATGGCTCTCCTCACCTGTGGTGGCTTTGCCCTGCTGTCCTTCTGGCTGACGGGCTTGCTTGGGCCGACGGCTTGGTCGCTATTCGTTGCGCAGTCAATCGCGTTGGTGCTCTGGGCCGCGTTGGGATCGGTTTGGCCAGCCATCATGGCGGAGCAGGTCGCGACCGGATCACGTGCGATCAGCGTGGGCGTCGCGAGTTCGCTCGGAGCGGCTCTGTTCGGAGGAACGGCGCCCTACCTGAATGCGTGGCTGACCTCGATCAACATGCAATGGGCCTTCACCGCCTACACGGTCGCGCTCAACGTGGTCGCGGTCATTCTGATCCTAACCATGCGTGAGACGCGCGGGATCGATCTCAAGACCATGCAGCAATCGAAAGCGCATTAAGGCAGGAGGGATTGATGTCACAAACCTTGAAGACTGCTCCGGGAACATGGATCGTGGAGGAATTGCGCCGGCTCGATCGCAATGGCCTGCTCGCCGCGTTCGAGCAAATGCCCGCGCCAGAGCCCAGGATAATGGATGGCGAGTTCTTGAGCACTCTGCCCGATTATAGCAACGAGGAGTGGCGCGCCAC
Organism: Pseudomonadota bacterium; assembly: GCA_023450615.1. Lineage (GTDB taxonomy): Bacteria > Pseudomonadota > Alphaproteobacteria > Rhizobiales > Beijerinckiaceae > Microvirga. The sequence goes on from JAEXGT010000035.1 coordinate 15,571, forward strand.
TATGGCGCGCCTCGGCAAGGATTACTGGCTCGGGAAATCCTACTCTCCGGAGACGCTCGACGGCCACCAAGGGCATGGCCTCAATCGGTATCGCCGAGCCGACGGGTCAGTCAGTCGCTTGTCCCGCTTCGTGTGGGACATCGCACCTTCCATGATCGACGGGCGCTCCTCCTTGGTCATGAAATATGCCCACTTCAAGAACTGGGGTGGCAGCCATGACCTGATCGACGAGGTCCGTGTCGCTGGTCCGGACACCTATCTTGGCATATACCATACGGCCGAGCCCGTTCCAGGCTTCACACCGAGGAGCGGAGGCGCGAGGTCGGGGATCGAGTTCTTCATGCTGACCGGTCCCGTCGCGGCCTTCGTCCCAGCCGAGCAGGACTGAGATCGATGCCAGTCTTGGATGATCCGCGCTGGGATCCCCAGATGAGGCTCGTGCTCGAGATGGTCGAGGCGGGGGGAGCCGAAGCCCGCACCCGGGCGCTTGGGCAACCCTTCGCCCGGCTCCGCGCCGAACTCGACGCGGCAGGCATGTTCGCGAACGAGGGCGGTCCTGCAATGGCGGCGACGGAGGAGGTCTGGGCCCCTGTCCAGGGCCGGAGCATGCGTTGTCGCATTTACCGACCCCGAAGCATGGCGGGAGCCGCACCCGCACTAGTCTTCCTGCATGGCGGAGGATGGGCACTCTCGTCGATCGAGACCCACGACCGTCTGGCACGGGAGATCGCCTCACGATCGGGCGTCGCCGTCATCAGCGTGGATTATGCGCTGTCGCCAGAGGCCGTCTTCCCCCAGGCATTGGAGGAGTGTGCCGAACTCGTGAGCTGGCTCGCACGCCATGGTGAAGATTGGGGGGTTAATCCAGACAGGCTTGCCATTGGAGGCGACTCCGCGGGCGGTAACCTAGCCTTCGGGACTGCAATGTTCTTGCGGGACCGAAGGGAGCGCATCCTCAGGGCATTACTTGCCTTATACCCCGTCTGCGATTGTGACCTGACCACGGAGAGTTACGAGGAGTTCGCCGACGGCTGCTTCCTTACCCGCGAGATGATGCGCTCATTCTGGAGCGGTTATGTACCGCGTTTGGCCTTGCGGTTTCATCCATACGCGTCCCCATTGCGGGGGCACCTCCATGGACTTCCTCCTTCGCTTCTCGTTTTGGCTGAACTCGACGTGCTGCGCTCGGAAGGGGAGGAGATGTCCCGCCGGTTGGCGCAGGCTGGGTGTGAAGTCACATGCAAGACATTCTCCGGCATGGCGCATGGTTTCATGCGCCATGCCGGCCGTATCGGTGTTGCGCGTGACGCGCTCGCCAAGAGCGGCGCTTGGCTAATGGCTCGAATGGAGCGTGACGTATGATCATCTCATGCGCTGTCGTTGATCCCGTCCTGAGCAGGAGGTCTATGTAGGATGAAACCATTGCGTGATGTCGCCGTTCTCGGTGCCGGCCTGATGGGGCATGGGATCGCTCAGGTCTTCGCGGAAAGAGAATGCTCTGTCCGCATATACGACACATCCCAGGACAGCCTCGGAACGGTGAGAAGCCGGATTGAAACGAATCTCTCTCGCCTTAGCCGGGACGTCAGCGTCTCGAAGAGGGTGACGCCGATTGCCGAGCTTGAGGATGCGGTCCGGGGCGCCGATCTCGTCATTGAGGCAGTCAGCGAAAATCTGCGGCTCAAGCGCGAGCTGCTCGGCGCCGTCGAGGGCCTTGTCCCTGACGAGACCATCCTCGCGAGCAATACCTCGGTTATCCCAATCACGGAGATCATGTCAGGATTGCGCAAACCTGACAGAGCCCTAGGCACTCACTGGTGGAACCCGCCTTTCCTCGTGCCGCTGGTCGAGGTGATCGGCACTCCATGGACAAGTGACGAGGCCATCGCAATGACGATGCGTGTGCTAGAGTCCGTTGGGAAGACGCCGGTCCGCGTAAAGAAAGACGTCGCCGGCTTCATCGGTAATCGTCTTCAGCATGCGCTGTGGCGCGAGGCGATCTTTCTTGTAGAGCAAGGGATCTGCGATGCAGAGACAGTCGATCTCGTTGTGAAGTCGAGCTTCGGAAGGCGCCTGGGAGTCCTTGGCCCGCTTGAGAACGCGGATCTGGTTGGAACGGATCTCACGCTGGCCATTCATGAAACGATCCTGCCGACCCTATGCGCGCAGCCCGCCCCATCGCCATACCTTCGTGATCTAGTGGACGAAGGGCATCTGGGCATGCGGAACGGCCGCGGATTCCGGTTTTGGGCACCCAAGAGTCGGCAGCAGGTCCAGGATGGATTGCTCGACTTCCTGGCCAGATGGAGCACAGAGCGGACAGCGGCATCGGAGAGCCGGCATGCCGGAGACGATGCCGATGGGTGAGATGCCGTAGCGCCCGATCGGGTTTGAGCCGGCACATGCTTTTCCATCTCATGGCCACAGGCCCCATGCCGGCTCGCATGGATATATCAGGGGCTCCTGTCGAGTTGGAGCTTGCCTTCCCTCAGCACGATATTCCTCCCAACGAAGGAGAGCGAACATGACCAGGAAACGCAAAGTCATCATCACCTGCGCCGTCACAGGGGCGATCCATACCCCGTCCATGTCGCCGTATCTTCCCGTGACGCCGACGGAAATTGCCGATGCGGCCATCGAGGCGGCGGAGGCGGGCGCCGCCCTTGTCCACGTTCACGCGCGCAATCCGGTCACCGGCCAGCCCGACCAGTCCCCGGCTGCCTTCGAGCCGTTCCTCAAGGTCATCAAGCAGCGCAGCGATTGCGTCATCAATATCACGACCGGTGGAGCGCCTTCAATGGGCGTTGAAGAGCGCCTTCAGCCCTGCGCTCATTTCAAGCCGGAGGTAGCCTCGCTCAACATGGGCTCGATGAATTTCGGGCTCTACCCCATGCTCAACCGCTTCAAGGAGTTTCAGCACGATTGGGAGCGGCCCTACCTCGAGGGCTCTAAGGACCGGATCTTCAAGAATACGTTTCAGGACATCGAGAACATCCTGACGATATGCGCCGAGAACGGCACGCGCTTTGAGATCGAGTGCTACGACATCGGCCATCTTTATACCCTGGCGCATTTCGTCGACCGCGGCCTCGTGAAGCCGCCGTTCTTTGTCCAGTCGGTCTTCGGCATTCTCGGTGGCATCGGCGCGCATCCAGAGGATATCGCTCATATGAAGCGCACGGCTGATCGTCTCTTCGGCGATGAATATCACTGGTCAGTGCTCGGGGCCGGACGCAACCAGCTCCCGGTCGCCGCGATGGCTGTCGCCATAGGAGGAAACATACGCGTCGGACTTGAGGACTCGCTCTGGCTCGGTCCCGGTCAATTCGCGAAGTCCAACGCGGATCAGGTCCGCGCGGCCCGCCAGATCATCGAGGGATTGGGCCTCGAGATTGCAACGCCGGACGACGCGCGGGACATCCTCCAGCTCAAGGGCCGAGACAAGGTAGCATTCTGAGCGAATTGGCAAATCGTACCTCGGCCACCGTCCAGGAGCCCCAATAGGGTATGACCTACCGTTTAAGAATGCGAGTGGTCTCTGGAGCGGTCCGGTTCTGCGTCATGTGGCGGGCGATGTATTCTGCTGCGAGGTCTGCCACCGGCTCGGAGGCAATGCGACGCTTCGAGATCCGCTTCTCTTCCTGCGGATCGCGTCCGGCAGCGCGCTCGGCCAGAACCCACTGCGCTTCGACCCGGGCTTGGTGGGGCGTGGTCGGGCCATATTCGCCAATGGTGTACTTGCGCAGATTGCGACGGTCTCCAGCTGGGCGGTACTGGACGAGGAAGACATTTCGACCGGCGGGCGTGATTTTGAGCCCGAAGCCTTTGAGGTTTTCGTCCCACCAGATTGCGTCAGCGCCGTTCGGCGAGGGGCAATGCGTCAATGACACGCTTGGTGAGCTTGCAGCTGGGCATGGTAGGGAGGTTCCCGATAGGCTACCTGGATAGCAAATAGGTAGCCGGAAAAAATGCAAAGCGGTCTATTGTCAGGGATGAAGAACTCACAGAAATGTAGAACTTACAAGGATTTGCGACACCGGATCCATCGCCACCCATCGTCGGGAACGGGTTTGTGCCTGACTTTTAATCAGAGGGTCCTGGGTTCAAGTCCCAGCGCGCTTACCATATTTCTCAATGACTTACCGGCATATTGGGAACGGCTCAGATGAGCTTGGCAACCGTATAGCTGATATCAGCTGGTTTCGGATTGCTCATGAGGTTCCCTGGCAGGATTGCAGGTTAGGAAGGGGAGGGAGTTGTCCTCTCCGTTTCGCTTGCAACCGTTCCCCAACACCAATCAGGCATCTCCGTGCCACCGGCGTCACTCCCGCACAGCCTCCGACCAGAATTGGAGGCTACGAGGATTGATGGGCGCTCCTGCCGAAGCATGCATACTGAGAATCGCCCTGTGGAATTGTTGGGCTGCGGCCGTCCCTACGAGGAGCTTCAAGCTGCGGATGATCCGCGTGATCCGTAAATGGTTGTGATCCTGCCAGGCCAGCCACCAATGCGTGTTGCCATAGAACAGCAGCATTCGCTCGGTTGCACGCCTGAGGGTATCCACTGCCGCCGCATCATTACTGATCGCCCTGGTCTCGCTGTCAGTCAGCACCGGTGCGTCTGGCTGGGCGGCACTGCGGGTGGGGAGGGGAAACAGCCATTGAATGTAGTCGTGAACTGACTCCAACTGTTCATCCGAGAAAGCGAGCACCTCTGGGGCACGGCGTCCCCGAGAGTCGGGACCAATTCCGGACAGGAAGGCGTGGAGAGGGCCCAGGGCGGCCTCGGGCATTCTGACCTCTTAGCGCTGATAAAAAGCCAGTCAGTGCAACTGGATGCCTGCAATCAAAGTTCAAGCAGTCTTTGGAGAGGTCGCTGGAGCGTCACTGTTTGCGTGTATCCAGACCATCAGTGGCCAATTCTTCAATATGTCGTTGTCTCCAGTGACGGCGCCCGCATCGGATGCGAGCGCCGTTGCCAGGGCCTAAAGCAACTTGGATTTGAGGTTCACACGGTTGCCATCCAAGCTGATGCCTATCGACCAACACACTGCGATCACACGAATTGCGAGGATAAGAGGCGATCGGGTCGAAACGTAGCGAGTGCCGGCTCCGGACCTTTGTCGAGCAATTCTGCTGCGACCATGGAGCCGATTGCAGGGGCGAGAGTGACCCCGCTGTGCATGACAGCGACGTAGTATCCATCGATGCCTGAGACAGGCCCGATTGCCGGAAGTCCATCTGCCGGGATCGCACGTGTCCCAAGTTTGACTTCGTCGACCTTCGCTGAAGCGAGGGCAGGGAGCACGCGGCTAGCTTCCTGAATAAGTTCGTTCGCCTCAGGCATCGCTGGGCTGATGACGGCATTTGGACCAAGAGTGTGGATCGCATCGTTCCTGCAGATCAGGAGTCTGCCTGGCGCATCGGACCTGATGTGACAGCGGGGTGTGAACAGTACGCGGTCCAACTGGATGTCCGGGGCTCGTACGAATACGAGCAAGCCGTAGCTCGGGCTCATCGGAATGCGGAGTGCTTCCGGAAGGATAGGGTCATCGGCCCATCGCCCCATGCAATTCACAACGATATCGGCCGGGTAGGACGCGCCGTTTTCTGTTCTGACGCCAACGACCTTCTGGCCGGCCCAATCGGCGCCCGTCACGCGCGTTTTTGTCACGACCGTTGCGCCAAGCGCTTCGGCTGCTGCAAGCAGCCCACGTACGTAGGAGGCCGTGTCGACCCATCCCTCCTCAGGAAAGAACGCAACGGGGGCATCGCCTATGGCTGCCGGGCCGATGGATGGAGCAAGAGTGAGGGCCTGATCGGCTGTGATCCAGCGCGCATTGTAGCCCCAGTCGAGAAGACGTTCGACATTTGAAAGATGCGTGTCTCGGTCCCCTTGGCTGCGCCACTCCAGACAACCGGTCTCGTAATACCAATCGCCACCGAGTTCATCGGCCAAAAGCCTGTGAGCGGCCATCCCAGCGACATTGAGGTCATGATACCCGCGTGGACTTTTGTCGTGGGCGTTCACCCATGCGAATGTGGTCGATGACGTTCCCCCACCGACTTCCCCAGCCTCGATGAGGGTCACGTTCGCTCCACCTTGTGCAAGCCGAAACGCGACTGAGGCCCCAATCACCCCGGCGCCTATGACGATGATGGATCGTTGGAACACAGTCCCTTCCTTCTTACTCAAATGGCCGCACAAGCTGCGGCGATGTTCGTTAAGCGCTGAAGCTGCTCTTTTATCGAAAGTATCGGCGTGTCCGCAGATCGGTGCCGTTCAGCTTCGTTTCCCGTTGCGCATGGAGAACCAGTTGGAGGATCCGGAGCAGCCGGCTGCGTAGCCATTGATGCATCGCATATCCTCCTTCCTGGATCACCGCGCAGTCATCATTTAAAACTTCGCATAGCGGCGCGGACGAAGCCCGGCATGGAACCAGTTCACAAGCGAAACGGTGTCGTAGACCGGCAGGCCGACCGCATCGCTGATATCAGCCGTGAAAGGCGCCAGGTTCGTGCATTCCGACACGAGCGCCCCTATCTCGGGATGTTCAGCTACGAAGCGCTTCGCAACGTCCACAACCTCGGACCTAAGGGTTTCATAAGGGACGCTGGTATCGCCATGCTTGATCCATCGGACGAAGTCCGAATTCTGAGGCATGCCGGCAACAGGCGTGTCCTGTGGAATGCCGACAGCGTCGAAATATTGTCCATTCAAGACTTCGGCGTTGTACGTCAGCACGCCGACACGCTTGCCTGTCGGGATGAGTTGCTGAACCATGGGCACTTGAAGAAGGCTGCTGGTCGCCACGGGGACAGAGCAAAAGTCCGCTAGTTCCCGCTGATAGATCGAGAGGAAGCCGCATGTCGTGGTGATGCCGTCGACGCCTGCATCAATGAGTTCCTGAGCAGCCCTCTTGAAGGGCTCAAGCAGGCTCACGTTATGAAGGTCCGTCATGCCGGTGGGAACCGCATCCTGGACGATCTTATACTGGACCGGGAAATCCCATGTTTCGGCATTGCCGATATCGCCGAGGTAGCGTTGAAAGCTCGTGTTGACCATCAGGATCCCGATGGTCACGCCGTAATAGGTCTTTTTGCGCATATTCTTTCTACTCGTGGAATACGAATGCATTTCAATCGTTGGCGGAGCCTGCGTTACGCAGGCTCCGGTTCCACGACGAACGGTTCGAGATATTCATCCAGATCGACTTCAAGAACCGAGTTGAAGATGTTGGTAGCCACCATCGTTCCGGCGAAGCCGATCAGGGTGACGATCCCGGTTTCGTCAAAGTGCTTTCTGAGTTCCTGCCAAACGCTTTCAGGCAGCTTCCCACGGCTCTCTCCGATGGCTTGGCCAACCTTGAGAAGGACCGCCTCGATCTCGGTCGGAGTGAAATCGCGTGGCTCAATGCCTTCCTCCTTCAACAGCCGACGGAAGAAAGTGGCGCACAGGACGCAATCCGAGCCTGTCGAGACGGCATAGGCGAAGACGTTGAAGGCCCGGATCCCAACAAGATCTTTGGCCGCCTTCTGCAATTCGTAGAAACCTTTGTAGGTTTTGTAGGCGGGAAGAGAGTGCAGGATTGCCTTCTTCATGTTCGTGACCTGACCCACACGGGCGATCTCGTCGTTATAGGCGGCAACCTGCTCCGGGCTTCCTTGCCCTTCCTCTATAGAGCTGACTCTGCTCATGATGTCCTCATAAATCCATGAACGAACATTCTCGTCGTTCAGCTTTCGGGCTGACGATGGCGGTTCTTACCAAGCGGGAATGACAGTCGCGTTAAACCGCTGAAGGATATAGTTCTTGATTTCGTCGGACTCGAAGGTCGCGATGAAGCGTTTGATGCGCGGATCGTCGACTTTGTCCTCGCGAGCGCTCCAGATGATGGCCCACGGGGATGTCTTATCCTCCAGCAGGATGGCATTCTTCGGATCAAGGCCTGCGAGAACACCTTTGTTGAGCGTGACAAACGCAGCGCCGAGATCGTTCAGGGAGCGCGGCAGCATGATCTCGTCAAGCAGGACGAAATCCAGGTTCTTGGGGTTTTCCGCAATGTCGCGGACGCTGGCATTGATCGAGGACGGATCCTTGAGTTTGATCAGCTCGGCCCGCTGAAGAAGAGCAAGAGCGCGGGACTCGTTCGCCGGATCGTTGGGAATGCCGATCTTGGCTCCGTTCGGGATCTCGGCAAGCGATTTGTACTTCGCTGAATAGACACCGCCTGGCGCAATATAGGCGGGTTTGATCGCAACGATCTTGTAGCCGCGCGACTCGTTCTGCCTCTGCATGTAGGGGACGTGCTGGAAGTTGCTGACGTCGATATCGCCTGCCTGCGTGGCCTCGTTGATCTGGGTCGGCTCAGTGAACTCGGTCACCTCCACTTTGAAACCCTCAGCATTTGCCTTCTTCGCTGCTTCCTTCAGGAAGTCAGCGAATGGCCCCGGAGATGCGCCGACACGAAGAGCGCCATCAGCTGCGAATGAAGCCGTGCTGAGAGCAACCATAACGACTGCGGCCACGCTTTGAAGGATCCTGAGCTTCATGAATTTATTCTCCTGGCGAGCGGCTCGGATACGCCGGAAACGAGGGCATACTCAGCCGACAATTGTCGATCGCATGCAATGGCCAATGCCGAATATTCCGGCGAAGTCATTTGCAGAGGGTGGGCGTTTTAAAGATCGAAATCCTTAATAACGAACTGTATGTATCTTTAAGCGAACGATCTTGAGCAATCAAGGCCCTTTTCCGGCGATCTCTTTCTTGCGAGCAGTCCAGGGGCCACGGCTTGGCAAGCCGGGTAGGGGAAAGACATGAGGAGAGAGCAGGGAGCCATTTAATAAGCGTCTGAAAATATTTAAATAATAAGCGTCTGAAAATATTTAAATAAATCGTCTGGCGTGGGTGCTGCCAGTGTCCCTTAGGATTCGGATTTAGCCTCTTCTTACCTAAGGGAACAATTTGGAAATTAAGATAACTCTCGCCGTTACCGCCCAAGCCCTGAGATCTGAATTTGCGATCCTCGATAGTTGCCGGTTGCGCTCGGCTTGAAACCACTTTGGGCGGAACGCCGTTGTCGAGTGATCCAAGGCTGGTCGCGCTCGCGCGGGCGGCTACCTTCAGAGTACCTCAGAGTGGAATTGGCCCCTCGCTGTAAACAGGGAAAGGGACCGACATGTCGGATCCTAGCGAGCTGAATGTTAATCGGCGCGAGGTGATGGTTGGCGCTGGAGCGTATGCAGCAGTCGCGGTAGCGCCGCTTCCGGTCGGGGCGCAGCCCGCTCCAGTCGGATCGCCTGTTTTGACCCGGGTCTCGTTCAATGTGAACGGGCAAACTCATATGTTGGAACTCGATACACGCACGACGTTGCTCGACGCTCTGCGGGAGCACCTGCACCTCACGGGGACCAAAAAGGGCTGCGACCACGGCCAGTGTGGCGCCTGTACGGTTATGGTCGAAGGTCGGCGGATCAACTCCTGCCTGACCCTAGCCGTGATGCATCAGGGCGACAGTGTCACCACTATCGAGGGGCTCGGGACACCGGACAACCTGCACCCGATGCAGGCGGCGTTCATCAAGCACGATGGCTATCAGTGCGGCTACTGCACGCCCGGACAGATCTGCTCGGGCGTAGCGGTGCTGGATGAGATCAAGGCCGGAATCCCAAGCCATGTCACGGCGGACCTCATGGCTCCCGTGCAGCTCAGTGAGATGGAGATCCGCGAGAGGATGAGCGGCAACATCTGCCGCTGCGGCGCCTATTCCAACATCCTCGATGCCATGACCGAGGTCGCGGAGAGCCAGGGATGAGATCTTTCACATATGAGCGCGCGGATACGCCCGCTGAAGCCGCAGCCGCCGTCGCGCGCACACCTGGCGCAAAGTTCATCGCAGGTGGCACAAATCTCCTCGACTTAATGAAGCTGCAGATCGAGACGCCCACGCACCTTGTGGACGTCAACGGACTGAAGCTCGACACGATCGAACCAACCTCGGAGGGCGGGCTTCGGATCGGCGCACTTGTCCGTAACACAGACCTCGCCGCCGACGAACGTATCCGGCGTGATTATGCTGTTCTGTCCCGGGCTCTGCTCGCCGGCGCATCGGGACAATTGCGCAACCGGGCAACGACGGCAGGCAATCTTCTTCAGCGCACCCGCTGTCCCTATTTCTATGACACCGCTCAGCCCTGCAACAAACGGCAGCCCGGTAGCGGCTGTTCTGCCCTTGATGGTGTCAGTCGGCAACTCGGCATCATCGGGGTGAGCGAGGCGTGCATCGCCACCAACCCGAGCGATATGGCGGTCGCCATGCGGGTGCTCGACGCGACGGTCGAGACGGTGAGGCCAGATGGCGGCACCAGGACGATATCGATTGACGAATTTCACCGCCTGCCTGGCGACACTCCTCACGTGGAGACGGCGCTGGAACAGGGGGAACTCATCACTGCAGTGAGCTTGCCGCCGCCTCTCGGCGGCCGGCACGTCTATCGAAAGGTGCGAGACCGCGCCTCGTATGCCTTTGCCCTCGTCTCCGTGGCGGCTGTCATTCAACAGGACGGCGCGGGGCGCGTAGCTGTGGGCGGCGTGGCGCACAAGCCTTGGCGGGTCGAAGCAGCCGAAGCCGATCTGCCACGCGGACCCAAGGCGGTCGCCGAGCAGTTGCTCGCCGGTGCCAAGCCGACGCACGACAATGCATTCAAAGTGCCGCTGGTCGAGCGTACGCTTGGTGCGGTGATTTCCGACGCGAGGAGCTGAGACATGCGGTTCGACACTCCCGCCGACACCAATCCAATCGACCGGCTCAAGGTTGTGGGACAGCCTACGGACCGGATCGACGGTCGATACAAGACGACGGGCACGGCACCCTATGCCTATGAGAGGCATGATGCCGTGCCCGGACAGGCCTATGGCTTCGTGCTGGGTTCTGCAATTGCCAAAGGTCGTATCGCGGCCATGCACCTGGAGGAGGCAAAGACTGCACCAGGTGTTCTGGCAATCGTCACGACGCTCGACATGCCCCGTTTGGAGCGCGGCATGATGAATGCGGCCTATCTGTTCGGCGGACCTGTCATTCAGCATTATCACCAGGCGATTGCCGTAGTGGTTGCGGAGACCTTTGAGCAAGCCCGGGCCGCGGCTCACCTGATCCGCGTTGATTACCAGCCGGAGGCAGGCAAGTTCGATCTCGCCGCTGAAGCGCCTCATGCTCCGCTGGTCGGAGATGATAGCGGTGAGGGCAGCAGCGGACCTCCTGAGGTTAGGGTCGGCGATTTCGAGGGTGCGTTCTCGGCGGCGGAGGTCAAATTCGACGAGAGTTACAGCACGCCCGATGAGAGCCATGCCATGATGGAGCCGCACGCCACGATAGCGGCGTGGGATGGTGATCGGCTGACCCTTTGGACCTCGCACCAGATGATCGCCTGGGGCAAAAAAGGCATTGCCAAAATCCTTGGCATACCGGAGCAGAACGTGCGCCTCGACTCGCCGTTTATCGGCGGCGGCTTCGGAGCGAAGCTGTTCATCCGGTCTGATGCGGTTCTGGCGGCACTCGGCGCCAAAGCGGCGCGCCGGCCGGTGAAGCTGGCCCTCCCGCGCCCATTGATTGCCAACAATACCACCCATCGGCCTGCCACGATCCAGCGCATTCGCATTGGCGCGAACCGTGACGGCACCATTACGGCCATCGCGCATGAGAGCGCTTCCGGCAATCTGGCCGATGGCAAGCCGGAGACGGCGGTGTCGCAAACAAGGCTGCTTTACGCGGGCGAAAACCGCCTGATGGCCATGCGGCTCGCTGCCCTCGACTTGCCTGAGGGCAACGCAATGCGCGCCCCCGGTGAGGCGCCCGGCATGATGGCGCTTGAGGTCGCCATGGATGAGATGGCTGAAAAGCTGAGGCTTGATCCTGTGCAATTCCGTATTCTCAACGACACCCAGATCGATCCGGAGAACCCCGACCGACGCTTTTCTCATCGCGATCTCATTGGTTGTCTCCGGCTTGGTGCCGAACGCTTCGGTTGGGATAAGCGCAACGCCCGGCCTGCCCAGGTGCGAGATGGGAACTGGCTTGTTGGAATGGGTGTTGCGGCGGGCTTCCGAAACAACCTCCTGACAAAATCCGCTGCGCGGGTCCGGCTCGACCCGCAGGGAGTGGTAACGGTCGAGACTGACATGACCGATATCGGAACGGGCTCCTACACCATCATTGCCCAGACCGCGGCTGAGATGATGGGCGTTTCACTGGACAAGGTAGTCGTCCGTCTCGGCGATTCCTCATTCCCCGTTTCCGCAGGCTCCGGTGGGCAATGGGGTGCGAACAACTCGACTGCCGGTGTCTATGCCGCCTGTGTCAAGCTGCGCGAAGCCGTCGTGCAGCGGCTCGGCTTCAACTCCGCCGACGCCGTGTTCTCGGACGGTGAGGTGCGATCGGGCAATCGCACTGTGCCGTTTGCCGAAGCCGCGAGCGCTGGCGAGCTTGTCGCCGAAGACTTCATTGAATATGGCGATCTCGCCAAAACGCATCAGCAATCGACCTTCGCGGCTCATTTTGTCGAAGTTGGAGTCGATGCAGCGACCGGCGAGGTCCGGGTTAGGCGTATGCTCGCGGTGTGTGCGGCGGGCCGCATTCTCAATCCCAAATCCGCGAGAAGTCAGGTGATTGGCGCGATGACGATGGGGGCAGGGGCGGCTTTGATGGAGGAGCTGGCCGTAGACAAGCGGCGCGGCTTCTTCGTCAACCACGATCTCGCGGGCTATGAGGTCCCGGTCCATGCCGACATCCCGCACCAGGACGTCATCTTTCTCGACGAAGTGGACCCCATGTCATCGCCCATGAAGGCAAAGGGCGTCGCCGAGCTCGGCATTTGCGGCGTCGGGGCGGCTGTCGCAAACGCGGTCTACAATGCCACCGGCATTCGCGTTCGCGACTATCCGCTCACGCTCGACAAGCTCATCAGCCACCTGCCTGAGGCGGTTTGAGAGGCGCCCGCGCTCAGGGGCGCTTCTGAAGGGTCCGGGCGGGCAACGGTTAACTTGTCCCTTGCTCCTTTGGGCCATAGACAGACCCGATGATGCTCGCTTTTCCACCGTCACAAATCTGTATAATATGTCCGAGCAAGCTAAGCGGGACAAATCCGCCGAGGGCCAAAAACAATAACGTTCAGGTAATATTGCATCACTGATGCCGGTCAGGAGGTTCGCATGCGTTGTCTCCGATCTATTCTTGTTGTTGGCGTTACTCACGGCTTTCTAGCTTTCGGCGGCTTGGCCCACGCACAAGGGGGGCCGCCGCCGCAAGCGCCGCCCGTCACTGTTGCGAAACCTGTAGTCAAGGACATCGTCGAGCAAACTGATTTCATCGGGCGGTTCGAGGCTATCGATCAGGTCGATATTCGCGCGCGGGTCTCGGGCTATCTCGACAAGGTGCATTTTCAGGATGGAACCTTCGTCAAGGCGGGAGACCCTCTTTTTACCATCGATCAGCGGCCTTATCGAAACGCCCTTGAGCAGGCGCAGGCTGCGGTGACGTCCTCTCAAGTCCGCATGGAATTTGCGCAGAGTGATCTCGACCGTGCCGAGCAACTGCGCCGCACCGGCAACATCACCGACCAGCTTCATGACCAACGGCGACAGGCCTTCCTGACGGCAAAAGCCGAACTCGACAGGGCACAGGCGGCGCTCCGGCAGGCCCAGTTGGATCTGGAATTCACCGAGATCAAATCCCCCTTGTCCGGAAAGATTTCCCGCAAGCTCGTCTCCGAGGGCAATCTCGTCAATGCCAACGAGACAGTTCTGACGAACGTTCTCTCGCTCGATCCGATTCAATTCTATTTCGACATAGACGAACGCTCTTTCCTGGCCCTCTCTCGCCAGATGCAAGGAGGGACGAAAATATCTACTAACGGAGAGAGCAATGAGGTTCTGCTCACTCTGACCGACGAGCGCCTTGGGCAGCGCAAGGGACAGCTTGATTTTGTCGATAATCGTCTGGATGCCGCCAGCGGCACCATGCGCGCTCGTGCGATCTTTGAGAACGCGGATCTTTTTCTGACTCCCGGCCTGTTCGGCCGGGTCACAATCGGTGCCTCGGATCCATACAAGGGCATTCTCATCCCGGATGAGGCGATTGGCAGCGATCAGGATCGGCGCGTCGTGAACGTCGTCGGCGACAATAACGTCGTCAATCTCAAACCCGTGCGGATCGGCCCGAGGATCGACGGCTACAGGGTCATCCGAGACGGTTTGACCGGAAACGAAACAATCGTGGTGAATGGCCTCGTCCGGGTGCGTCCTGGGTCGCCCATCACGCCGCAGATGACGACGCTTCCTCCAATACGCGAGCGGAACGGCACCTGATCTCACGCGAGGGGGAGGCCCTCATGCGCTTTGCACATTTCTTCGTCGATCGGCCCATCTTCGCAACGGTCCTGTCGGTTCTCTTCCTCATCGTCGGTGGGATCGCGTACACCATTCTGCCGGTTGCCCAATATCCGGACATCACGCCACCCACCGTCGTAGTCCGGGCCAGCTATCCTGGAGCGGATGCTCAAACGGTCGCTGCCACTGTGGCAACCCCGCTGGAGCAGCAGATCAATGGTGTCGAGGACATGCTGTACATGTCCTCCTATTCCACTGGCGACGGCTCCATGGCCCTGACGATCACGTTCAAGCTAGGGGCCGATCTCGATACGGCTCAGGTCCTCGTGCAGAACCGGGTCGCCATCGCCACGCCGCGCCTGCCCGAAGAGGTGCGGCGTCTCGGCGTCACGACGCTGAAGAGCTCTCCCGACCTGATGATGGTCGTGCATATGCTCTCGCCGGACAATTCCTACGACCAACTCTATATTTCGAACTATGCCCGCAACTACGTGCGCGACATTCTCCTGCGCCTCGACGGCGTGGGCGACATCATTATCTTCGGTGAGAGATTGTATTCTCTCCGGATCTGGCTCGATCCCGAAAAGCTCGCATCTTATGGGCTGACATCCAGCGACGTTGTCCGCGCCATTCAGGATCAGAACGTTCAGGTATCCGGCGGCGCGTTGGGGCAAGAGCCGACCCCGACGGATGCGGCTTTCCAGCTCACGGTCACAACGCAGGGACGTTTCGAGGATCCGCGGGAGTTCCGGTCTGTCATCGTCCACTCCACGCCGGAAGGGCGTCTGGTCAGACTGCTGGATGTTGCCCGGATCGAACTCGGCGCTCAGGAATATGTGACAAATTCTTACCTCAACGGGAAGCCTGCCGTCGCCCTCGGAATTTTTCAGCGCCCCGGCACGAACGCTCTCGCGGCGTCGGATCGGATCATCAAGACCATGGAGGAGCTGAAAACCAATTTCCCAGCAGGGATCGGCTATCAGATCATCTACAATCCCACAGAGTTCATCGCGGCCAGCGTTAACGAGGTTTACAAGACGCTGTTCGAGGCGACGGCGCTCGTCGTCCTCGTAGTGATCATTTTTCTTCAGAGCTGGCGCACCGCCCTCATTCCCATTGTCGCGATCCCTGTTTCCCTGATCGGAACTTTCGCCGCCATGGCGGCGCTCGGCTTCTCGCTGAACACCTTGACCCTGTTCGGCATGGTTCTTGCCATCGGCATCGTGGTCGATGATGCCATCGTGGTGGTCGAGAACGTGGAGCGCAACATCGCTCTCGGCCTCTCGCCGAAGGATGCCGCTCACAGGACGATGGACGAAGTCGGCACTGCACTTGTCGCCATTGCGCTGGTGCTGGTGGCGGTCTTCGTGCCGACTGCTTTCATTCCCGGCATTTCAGGCCAGTTCTACCGGCAGTTCGCGCTCACCATCGCAGTCTCGACGGTGATCTCGGCTTTCAACTCCCTGACATTGTCGCCAGCCCTCGCCGCATGGCTCTTGAAGCCACACAGTCACGAGCCTCCGAAGAACCCGCTTGTTCGGGCCGGAAAGGCCCTGGCCGGAGGGTTCAACCGGGGCTTCGATGCGACCTCGCGCGGATATGCCAGAGCGGTCGGCTCGGTCGTGCGGCACAAGCTGATCGTACTTCCCATCTACGCGGGATTGCTGGCAGGCACGGTCTGGATTGCCAATCATGTACCGCGCGGGTTCATTCCGACGCTCGATCAGGGCTATGCCATCGTGGTCATTCAGCTGCCGGACGGTTCCGCATTGTCTCGCACCAATGCCGTCGTGGAGAGGGCCTCAAAAATCATCCAGGAAACGCCAGGCGTTCAGAATGCGGTCGCCTTCGCGGGTTTTTCCGGCGCGACCTTCACCAACGCGACGAATGCCGCGGCCATCTTCGCCCCGTTCAAGCCGTTTGACGAACGGATCGAGGCCGGGGACTCGGCGACCAAGATCATCGGCGATCTCTTCGCGCGCATGCAGCAGATCGAAGAGGCCTTCATTATCGCCATTCCGCCGCCACCTGTGCGCGGGCTCGGCAATTCGGGCGGCTTCAAGATCCAGCTTCAGAACAGAACCGGCGACGAGGTCCAGGGCATTCTCGCTGTCGCATATCAGCTGATGGGACAAGCCCGTCAGAACCCGAACCTTGTCGGCGTTTTCACGACGTTCTCGGCGAACTCGCCCCAGGTTTATCTGGAGATCGACCGCCAGAAGGCGAGCATCCTGAACGTGCCTATTCCGAGCATCTTCGAGACGCTCCGGATCAATCTCGGCACGGCTTATGTAAATGACTTCAATGCATTCGGCCGAGTCTATCAGGTCAGGGCCCAGGCCGATCAACGGTTCAGAGTGGAGCAGGAGGACATTAATCGGCTGCGCGTCCGCTCCGCGACGGGGGCTCTCGTGCCATTGGGCACCCTTGTCGAGATGCGTGAGGTGTCGGGCCCCGATCTGGTTCAGCGCTATAACATGTTCACCTCGGTTGCCCTGCAGGGCGATGCGGCTCCCGGAATCTCTTCGGGAGATGCGCTCAACGCCATGGAGGATCTAGTTCGGCAGAACCTCTCGCCGGGAATGGGGTTCGAGTGGACCGAGCTGGCCTTCCAGGAACGGCAGACCGGAAACACGGCCGTGTTCATCTTCGCCCTCTCGGTGCTCTTCGTTTTTCTCGTGCTTGCGGCCCAGTATGAAAGCTGGTCCCTCCCGCTTGCCATCATCCTCATCGTTCCGATGAGCGTTCTCTCCGCTCTGATCGGTGTCATGATACGAGGGCAGGACAACAACATCCTGACGCAGATCGGCCTCGTGGTCCTGGTTGGACTGGCTGCGAAGAATGCCATCCTTATCGTCGAATTCGCCCGGCAGGCGGAATCTGAAGGGAAATCTCCCACAGAGGCGGTCATCGAGGCTTGCCGATTGAGGCTTCGCCCGATCCTGATGACAGCGTTCGCCTTTATTCTCGGCGTGTTGCCGCTCGTGATCGCAACCGGGCCAGGGGCCGAGATGCGACAGGCGCTGGGAACTGCAGTGCTCTTCGGAATGATCGGGGTGACGCTCTTCGGGCTGTTCCTGACGCCTGTCTTCTACGTCGCCTTGCGAATGTTGGTCCTGCGGATGGGGAGACAGGGACAATCCGAACCGATCGAGGCTCGTCCGTCGCCGGTCGAGGAGACGAGGGCAGGGGCTGGTTCCTGATCCAGGTGCCCTAAAACCAGCTTTCCTATGATGCCGCCCTGGCCTCGAATGGAGAAAGATCATGGATGCAGCTCAGGTCTCCAGTATTGCGCGATGGGTTACGCAGGCGGGGCTGAGCGGAATGGCGGAGCCGGACCTCCTGCACGGCTTCTGTAGTCGGCTGGTGGAGGCGGGATTGCCCCTGACGCGTGGCAATATGGTCATCGACACCCTGCACCCGGTCTATGAAGGACGTGCCTTCCGATGGCGCTGTGATCCGGCGGAGATCGATCCCGTGATCTCCTATGGCCGCACCAATGAGGGTGAGGCAGCCGCCAACTGGCAGCGCAGCACCTACTATCATCTCCTCAGTACCGGCGAGGACGCATTGCGCCGCAGGATTGGTCCGGAGCACCCGGCGGACTTTTCCGTTCTTGAGGACCTGCGCTTGGAGCGGCAGACGGATTACCTGGCACTCGTCCATCGCTTTGGAGCGGAAGGGACGATCGGCGAGATGGATTGCGTTTACTCTTCATGGACGACAGACGCACCGCTTGGTTTCAGCGATGCGCAACTGGCTCTTCTGCGTGAGCTTACTCTTCCGCTTGCGCTGGCCATGAAATGCGCATCGCTGGCCCGTATCGCCGAGACTCTTGTCACCACTTATCTCGGCCGGGATGCTGGCCGGAGGGTCCTGAGCGGCCGGATCGCGCGGGGAGTGACCGATCGGATTCAGGCCGTTCTCTGGTTCAGCGACCTGCGTGGCTTCACTCGCATCACCGACACGGCCTCTCCCGAGCAGATCATTCCCTTCCTGAATGATTATGCCGAGGCCATCATCTCATCGATTCATCAGGCTGGCGGTGATGTCCTGAAGCTGATCGGCGACGGAGCCCTCGCGATATTCAATGCAAACAGCCTAGGGGAGGCTTGTCGCTGCGCTCTCAAGGCCGAGGCCTTGATGCGGGCTCAGATCAGCGGGCTCAACGAAGACCGCCTGTCCAGAGGCGTCCCGATTGCCGAAGCTTATCTCGGTCTGCATATCGGCGAAGTCTTCTATGGCAATATCGGCAGCCAAGAGCGGCTGGATTTTACGGTCGTTGGGCCTGCCGTGAATGAGGTCAGCCGGATCGCTGCTCTCTGCCACTCGGTGGAGAGAGAGGTGCTCATCTCCTCCGCTTTCTTCTCGGCTGCCTCGGCGAACGATCAAGCGGATCTCGTCTCCGTCGGCCGGTATGCTCTCAGAGGGGTAAGCCGCGCGCAGGAACTCTTCACCCTCGACCCCGGAACGGTCGGCCACGGCGGGGCGCCGCAGTCGATGCCATCGCCATAGCGGTGACTGGCCAGCCGCTATTTCAGACCGATCTTTCATCCGTCGCAGGCTGGGGAGCGAAAGCGAGGCAACAGACTCTTCTCCTGGTCGAAAGAGAGATGATGTAATAAAGTTAACCTGCGAAAATCCTTCGATTCAGACTGAAGTGAGACTGCTCCAGGGGCTCAGGAAAAGTTATCGCTGCCCATACGGACGAAAGGGGGATTGAAACGCGATTGGAATGAAACATTTAGGCCAGTCACGAGCCTTCGTCTTTCAGCCTTTCCACCGTCATGATGGAAGGGCCGGAGGTCTGAGCGCGCCACTGCAGCTTCGATGAAGCATCTTTAGGGAAGCCCCCATGACAGGATCCACTCCGATCCTTGAAATGAAAGATATCTCGAAGACGTTTTCTGGGGTCAAAGCGCTCACAAAAGTATCTCTCACCGCCTACGCTGGTGAGATTCACGCCCTGATGGGTGAGAACGGCGCCGGAAAGTCGACGCTGATGAAGATCCTATCCGGCGCCTATCAGGCCGATCCGGGTGGTGAGATCCTTATCAATGGTCAACACGTCACCATCGACGGGCCTCTCACGGCAAGACAGCACGGCATAGCAACCATCTATCAGGAGCTTTCCCTTGCGCCCAATCTGACTGTCGCCGAGAACATGCTGTTGGGGCGCGAGCATAAATCCGGCCCGATGGTCGATCGCCGCTCCATGGAGAAGGCGTGTCAGGACGTTCTCCAGCGGCTCGGCGTTCATTTCAAGGCGACCGCGATAGTCAATGAACTTTCGATGGCCGAGCGCCAGCTTGTCGAGATCGCCCGCGCGCTGATCGCGAACTCGCGCATCCTGGTCATGGACGAGCCCACGACATCGCTCTCCTCCCGCGAGACGGAAGCGATGTTCGCCCTGATACGGCAGCTCCGCGCGGATGGGCTGGCGATCATTTATATCAGCCACCGGATGGCGGAAATCTATGAACTAGCCGACCGCGTCTCGGTGCTTCGGGACGGCTCCTATGTCGGCACCCTCACGGGCAATGAGATTTCCGCCGAGCGGCTCGTCCGGATGATGGTGGGCCGCGACCTGTCTTCCTTCTACAAGAAGGAACACGATGCCCATCAGAGCCGCGGCCCGGTCTTGTTCGAGGCGCGGCATATGGGCGACGGCGTGCGGGTGCACGACTGCTCATTACAGTTACATGAAGGCGAGGTTCTCGGAATCGCCGGCCTCGTTGGGGCAGGGCGCACGGAACTCGCGCGCCTCATCTACGGCGCCGACCCGCGCACCAGCGGCGAGGTTCTGCTCCAGGGCAAGCCGCTTTCGATCGACGCTCCGGAAGACGCCATCAATTCTGGCGTCGTCTATCTGACGGAAGACCGTAAGCACCTCGGCCTGTTCCTCGACCTTTCCGTCCGCGAGAACGTGAACGTCAATGTGCTGGGGCGCGATGCGCGCATGGGCGGCGTGCTGAACCTGAAAGCCGCCAAGGAGAGAGCCGCCGCCGCGATCAGGGCGCTTGGAATCCGCGTGGCGGGCGATGTGGTGCCGGTCGGCAGCCTCTCGGGAGGAAACCAGCAGAAGGTTCTGCTCTCCCGTCTGCTCGAGACGAAGCCCAAGGTTCTCATCCTCGATGAACCGACCCGCGGCGTCGATATCGGGGCCAAGTCGGAAATTTATCGGCTCATCGACACCCTTGCCCGCAACGGCGTGGGCATCATCGTGATCTCCAGCGAATTGCCGGAAGTCGTCGGCATCTGCGACCGTGTGCTGGTAATGCGCGAGGGCAGGATCGAGGGCGAGGTCGGCGGAGCCGGCAACCCGCCGATGACCCAGGAAAATATCATCAGTATCGCGACAGGCGTAAGGGAAGCAGCCGAATGACATCCCCGAATGAGACCAGCGCATCCATTCAGAACACCGGGGCATCCGGCGTCGACACGGCGGCTCAGACCATGCAGCGCCGCCTTGCCTGGCGATCCACATTGCAAGCGCTCGGCATGCTGCCGGTGCTCATCATCCTCGGCGTCGTTTTCGAGCTGATGTCCGGGCGCTTCATGAGCTTCCAGAACATCTCGATCGTCATGCAGCAGGCATCGATCAACACGGTACTGGCGGCCGGCATGACATTCGTCATCCTCACAGGCGGCATCGACCTTTCCGTGGGCTCGATCCTGGCGGCCTCCGCCATGGTGGCCATCCTGGCGTCGCTCATCCCCGAATGGGGCATGATAGGCATTCCAGCCGCTTTGCTGACCGGACTTGCATTCGGGCTCGTGAACGGCGCGCTGATCGCCTTTGCCAAGCTGCCGCCGTTCATCGTTACCCTGGGCTCGCTGACGGCAGTGCGCGGCGTTGCGCGTCTGCTCGGCGGCGACACGACCCAATTCAACCCGCAGCTTCCCTTCGCCTTCATCGGCAACGGCACCCTGTTCGGCCTGCCGTGGCTGGTGTGGATCGCCTTCGCGGTCGTGATCATCTCCTGGTTCATCCTGAGACGGACCGTCCTCGGCGTTCACATCTACGCGGTCGGCGGCAATCCGGATGCGGCGCGGCTCACCGGCATCAAGGTCTGGGCAGTCCTGTTGTTCGTCTATGCTTTTTCCGGTCTCGCGGCTGGCCTGGGCGGGGTCATGTCGGCCGCCCGCCTGTTCGCGGCAAACGGCCTGCAACTCGGTCAGTCCTACGAACTCGATGCTATCGCGGCCGTCATCCTGGGCGGCACCAGTTTCGTCGGCGGCATCGGCTCGATCTGGGGAACGCTGATCGGCGCGCTCATCATCGCCATTCTGTCAAACGGCCTTATCCTCGTCGGCGTATCCGACATTTGGCAGTTCATCATCAAGGGGCTCGTGATCATCGGGGCCGTGGCGCTCGACCGCTACCGCCTCAAAGGATCGGCGCGTACCTGACCTGAGATACCAGCGCCCTCAAACCGGGCGTTCGTATAAGCGATTGCCCGGAAGAATGCACAAGCTCCGGGCGATGCAGAGCATAAGACATCTGGAGGAAACTATGGCACTTTCCCGTCTCTCTCTCAGCCTTGCCCTTGTAGCCGGCTTGGCGGCTCCGGCCTATGCCAAAGACGTCAAGAACGTCGGCATCTCGGTCGGCCTGCTTGGCAATCCGTTCTTCGTAGCGACCATCAAAGGAATCGAGGCCAAGGCGAAGGAGATCACGCCGACCGCCAAGATCACGTCCGTGTCCGCGGATTACGATCTGAACAAGCAGTTCACGCAGATGGACAATTTCTCGGCGGCAGGCACCGACATCGTGATGATCAATGCGGTCGACCCGAAAGCCATCGAGCCGTCCATCAAGCGCGCCCAGGCCGCTGGCATGGTCGTCGCCGCCTTCGACGTCGCCGCGGCCGGTGCCGATGTCACCGTCATGACCGATAACGTGAAGGCCGGAGAACTCGCCTGCCAGTACATCGCGGATCACCTCAAGGGTAAGGGCGATGTGCTCATCGTCAACGGACCGCAAGTGTCGTCCATCGTTGACCGCGTCACGGGCTGCAAGAAGGTGTTCTCGAAATATCCGGACATCAAGATCCTGTCCGACAATCAGGATGCCAAGGGCTCCCGTGAGGGGGGCTTCGCCGTCGGCCAGAGTCTGCTGACCCGCTTCCCCAAGATCGACGCCGTGTTCGCGATCAACGACCCGACAGCCATCGGCGTCAATCTGGCGGCCAAGCAGCTCAACCGCAACGAGTTCATCATCACGGCGGTCGACGGTGCTCCGGACATCGAGAACGAGTTGAAGTCGGGCAATTCCCTGATCAAGGCCTCGGCATCGCAGGACCCCTACGTCATGGCGGCACAGTCCTATGAACTCGCCGTCGGCATCGTGAACGGCAAGAAGCCGGAGAAGAACGTGATCCTTCTCGAGCCGACGCTGATCACGGCCGACAACATCAAGGACTACAAGGGCTGGCAGGCCGTCCGCTAAGCCTCGATCCGACCTGCGGCGGGCGTGGCGCAAGCCGTGTCTGCCGCATTTTTTCCGTTGATGGGCCCAGAAGACAAGGGCCCAGGAGACGCCCCGATGTTGAAGCAATTGCGCGAGCAGGTTCTGGAAGCCAATCTGGAAGTGGTGCGCCGCGGCCTCGTGCTTTACACCTTCGGCAATGTCAGCGGCATCAGCCGCGAGGACAACCTTGTCGTCATCAAGCCGAGCGGCGTTCCTTATGAGCACATGAAGGCCAACGACCTTGTGATCACTGACCTCGACGGAAATATTGTTTGGGGCGACTTACGCCCATCTTCCGACCTCGACACGCACCTTCATCTCTACAAGTCGTTTCCCCAGATCGGCGGCGTGGTGCACACGCATTCCGAGCACGCCACGGCCTGGGCTCAGGCCAGCCGCCCGATTCCGCCCCTCGGCACGACACATGCCGATTATTTCTACGGGCCGGTTCCGATCACACGGGAGCTGACGCCGGACGAGATCGAGAACGATTACGTGCGCGCCACCGGCGTCGCCATTACAGAAGCTTTCGGCAACCGCGATCCGATGGAGGTCCCCGCTGCCCTTGTTGCCGGTCACGGACCCTTCGCATGGGGAAAGACGCCGGACGACGCCGTACACAATGCCGTGGTGCTGGAGGCTGTCGCACGGATGGCGATGCACACGCTCTCCCTTCAGCCGAATGCGCCGGGCGTGTCGCAGGCACTCCTCGACAGGCACTATTTCCGCAAGCACGGCGCGACCGCGACCTATGGTCAGGACAAGAAGTAAAACCCCTTTTCAAATATCCATGCCCCTGTTCGGGAGACAGCCATGGCCGTTGTAGCAGGTGTCGACTTTGGCACGCTGAGCGTACGGGTCACCCTCGTCGATGACCGGAAAGGCCCTCTCGGCCTCGCCACCGCGGAATATCCGCTGCACCGTAAACGCGAGAATCCTGATTACGCGACGCAGTCCCATGCCGATCACATGAATTCTCTCGCCCGCGCCATGCGCGGCGCTCTTGAATCGGCCGGTGTGAGAGGAGAGGACGTGGCTGCGCTTGCCATCGATACCACCGGCTCCAGCGTCGTGATGGTCGGCGAAGGGCTTGAGCCGCTCGACGAGTACTACCTTTGGTGCGACCATCGCGCCAAATCGGAGGCCGAGGAGATCACTCGCCTCGCTCATCAGGAAGGGCTCGAGGCGATCCGATGGTGCGGCGATGTCTATTCGCATGAATGGGGGTTCTCCAAGCTGCTGCACTGGCTGCGCCACAACCCCGAAAAACGCGGCCTTCTCGTCACGGCCCTGGAGCATTGCGACATGGTGGCGGCGACACTGACGGGTGTCACCGATCCACGCCTTTTGAAGCGCAGCATCTGCGCCATGGGCCACAAATGGATGTGGAACCCGGGATGGGGCGGTCTGCCTCCGCAGGAGTTCCTCTCCAAGGTCGATCCGCTCTTCGACGGCATCCGCGATAAGCTCGGGGGTGAGTATGCGACCTCCGATGTGATTGCCGGCCATCTCACCCCTTACTGGGCCGAACGCCTCGGTCTGAAGGCCGGAATACCGATTCCGGTCGGAGCGTTCGATGCCCATTGGGATGCGATCGGTGCAGGCTGCAGGGTCGGCGATATCGTGAACGTGGTTGGCACATCGACCTGCATCATCGCCATGGCGCACGACACCAGCCTGATCCCGGGCGTGTGCGGCGTCGTGCCGGGCAGCGTCGATCCGAGGCTCGTCGGAATCGAGGCTGGGCTCTCAGCCACGGGCGACATCTTCGAGGCGATTGCGCGACGCGCCAACACGAACGTCAAGGATCTCTCCAAGGGCCTGGAGCAATACCGCGCTGGTCAAACTGGCCTCTTGCGCCTGACCTGGGACAACGGTGACCGCACCGTGCTCGTGAAAGCGGATCTCGGGGGCATCACGCTTGGGTGGAACCTGCTGCACACCGCACAGGACGAACTGTTCGCCGCGATCGAAGGCACCGCCTTCCACACCCGCATCATCCTGGAGCGCATGGCCGAGGGGTGCGTGCCTGTCGAGCGGGTGATCAATGCGGGCGGCATTCCGCAGCACAACGTGGTGCTGAACCAGGTTTATGCCAACGTGCTCGGACGGCCTGTGCTTGTGCCGAACGGCATTCCTACGGGCTTAGGCTCCAGCATTTTTGCGAGCCTCGCGGCTGGCTCGCACCCGGATCTCGACAGCGCCCAAGCGGCCATCTGCCTCCCGTTCCGCACCTTCGAGCCCAATCCGCAGGCGCACGCGGTCTATGAACAGCTCTTCCGGCACTTCAAGACGCTCTATTTCGGCTTTGGCGGCGCTACTGGACCGGTTGCATTGGACCATGTCCTGAGCGACCTCAAGCGACTGGCGGCTCTTTCCGCAGAGCCCGTTCCATCCGATGCTCCCGAGCGCGTGCCGGTGTGACAGGGCCATGTTGCGACGCTGCGGGGAGGGCGCTTGCTGTCGGCTGCATGAGCGCAAATGGATCATCATTAGATGGAGAAAGCCCCGTAGACAGGACCTAGATCAGTCGCGCCGGTTCGCGCCGGAGTTCACGAAGCAAGTGCCCTGCGGTCCAGCGTGAGCGAGCGGTTGTCGCTGATCTCGCCGTCAAGGTTCGGATCGGCTGGGTTAAGCAGACGCTGCTTCAAGTGCTGCGCCGCGATCACGACTTCGACGCGGTTGCGGGCGTTCAACTTCTGCATCAGAACCGTCATGTAGTGCTTGACCGTCCGCTCCGTAATCCCGAGCTGAGACGCGATTTCCTTGTTTGTCTTTCCGCTGAAGAGGAACTGGACGATCTGGTCCTCCCGTGCGCTCAGCCTGAGCGCCTGCATTGCTATCCTGCGGACGGAAGCATTCCTCAGCGCCGTGATGACTTCACTCCCGAAGTTCCGCGAGACGTAGGTGGCTCCAGCCGCCACCGCTCTTGCGGCGCTGACGAGCTCATCTGCGGCACATGATTTCGACACGTATCCCCGTGCTCCAGCCTCCATCGCGCTGACGGCATGGTCCACGCCGGGAGCACCTGTGAAAACGATGATTCCGATGCTTTGGTAACGAGTCCGGATCGCCGAGATCGCCTCAATGGCATTTCCGGGGATCGTCAGGTCCAAGATTATCAGATGCGGCCGATGCCGCTCGGCGATGGCGATTGCGTCCCGTGAACTTGCGCCAAGGGCGACGACGCTGAATGCACCTTGCGCGGAGAGCACGTGCGTTAAGCCCGCCAGCGTGACGGGATGGCTGTCGATCAAGGCGACGGAGACTGAATTCATGAAAGGCCCCCACACGAAGAACCGAAGGTGCAGTCTCGTATGAGCCATGCAATCCCAGATCAGCGTCCATGAAAGGTAGTCGGCCAAGGTAAGAGAGTCCTCTGCCCAGAAGGGGTAATACCTCAGCGCGAAGGACAAAAGCTGGAGACGTTCGTCGCGCATAAGGGCCACTCATGCGCAGCATGTCAGACCGCACAAGGGGCTAGATACAAAGGAAAAACAGGCTGGCTGGCATGCATCCCGCCGCACCTTGCATCTGCCGCAAATATCGAACGGATCTGCCAACTGGACCAAAGTCCGCGTCCCCCTCGGACTTTGGTCGGTTGTGAGGGAACTGGCACCACGTATCCTGACCTGATCAAGAAAGTATTCAGGATAGCGCATGTCACGATTGGCCGAACGCTTGGGATCGCGTCGTTGGGGCTCCGCCCTGGGATCCTGGAGCCTGACGCGCCAGTTCGCGGTGACGGGCAGCGCCATCATGCTGTTCGCGATGATCGTGGAAGGTTTGTTCACCGCCGAGATCATCGCGCAGAACACGATTGATCGAAAGGCCGCGACGACTGCCCTTTTCATGGACAGCTTCCTCTCGCCGCTGGCCCCTCATCTCGCGGCTGGCGATGTCCTACCCGCGAAGGAACGATCCGAACTGGATCGGTTGCTCGACAAGGACGACTTCGAGGGCAGGTTTCCTCACCTCGAGATATGGAAGGAGGGCGGCCTCGTCGCGTATTCGCGGTCTGCCGAACTGATCGGACGCAGGTTCAACCCTCCTGCAGGATTGGTCGACGCCCTGAAGGGAGAGGTTTCGGCACGCTACACGGATCTGAAGGCTGGTGAGCATGTGGCTCGAGGCTTCACCGACAGCTATCTCGAGATTTACGCCCCCATCAGGGAGCCTAACACCGGGCGGATTGTCGCCGTCGCGGAGATCCACGAAGTCACGGAGCCGCTGGATCGGAGATTGTGGCGACTGCGTCTGGACAGCTGGCTCGCACGGATCGGCGTCACCGCCCTGATCATGGCCGGCCTGTTCTGGATCGTCTATCGCGGCAACGGGATCATCATGGCCCAGCAGCGCCAACTCGGCGAACGGATGGTGGAGGTCGAGCGGGCATCGCGGCGCAACCGCATTCTCAGTGAACGGATCCAGCGTGCCTCCAGTCGTGTCTCGGAGTTGAACGAACGCTTCCTGCGCGGGCTCGGGGCAGATCTGCACGATGGCCCCGCGCAGCTCATCGGGCTGGCGGCTCTGAAGGTGGAGCACGTCCGGCTTGCCGGAGCCGATCAGAAACGGGAAGAGGAACTCCAGGCACTGGATTCTTTCCTTGCCGACGCTCTCCGCGAGATCCGCGTCATTTCGAAGGGGCTGGTCCTGCCGGAGATCGAGGGCTTGCCGCTTCCGGACGTCGTACGCCGTGCGGCTCATGTTCACGAGAAGCGCACCGGGACCATGGTTTCCATTCATTGCGAGGACATCCCGCTACATCTTTCCGATGCAGCCAAGATGTGCGCGTACCGGTTCGTTCAGGAAGGCCTCAACAATGCGTTCCGGCATGCCAGTGGAAATGGTCAGGCCGTAAGCTGCATGTTCGAGAATGGAGTCCTGCACTTGGCCGTCGAGGATAGCGGTGGGGCGGAGCGAGGCCGTCCTGCCGACCCTGGATCCGGCCTCGGTATCGCCGGGCTGCGGGAGAGGGTGGAGAGCCTGGGCGGAACATTTTTCATGAGCAAAGTCCCCAACGGGGGGACCCGGATTGAAATGATGCTGGCTGCGACTGGGGGAGGTCGGGATGAGTAAGAGGATCCGCGTTGCCGTGGTGGATGACCACGCATTGTTTCGGGCCGGAGTAATTCAGTCACTTGGATTCGATGACGAGATCGAAGTGGTGGGAGAAGGGGGCTCAGCCGCGGAGGCCGTGCAGCTCGCGAGAGAGCTTGCACCCGATCTCATCCTGCTCGACGTCTCGATGCCGGGGAGCGGGATCCAGGCTGCCCGCGAAATCCTTCAGATGCCGGAGCCGCCCTGCGTCGCGATGTTGACGGTTTCCGAGGATGACGACGATGTGATGCAGTCGCTGGAGGCGGGTGCGATGGGCTATTTGCCCAAAGGCATTCGCACGCCGGAGCTGATCGCGGCGGTGAGGAATCTGCGGGACGGACGCAGCGTCGTGCCACCTGAACTCGCGCTTCGAGCATTGACGAGCAGGGTGCGGGCGGAAGCGAGCCCGCTGGCTACTCTTTCCGGCCAAGAACGGCGTACGCTGCGCCTCGTTGCCGAGGGGCTGAGCAACCGCGAAGTCGGCGAGCGATTGGATGTGCACGAGAAGACCGTCAAGTACCATTTGACCAACATCCTGCGAAAACTCAGAGTCAGGAACCGGGTCGAGGCGGTGCTCATCGCCAAACGCGGATGGAATGACCTTGGGGACAAGGTGATGTGATCCAGCGACACCACGATCTTCGACAAGGTCATAGAACGTGTCGAATGTCATCTGTGTGGAGGGAAGGCCCGAAGCGGGTATCGGCGTTCCCTCTAATCCGGTGATCTGCAGAACCGCGGGCTGCCTTCGCTGTCATGTCTCACCGCTTTCCGCTTGTCTGATGAGGCAAGAGATTCCGCGCATGATCGTCGCCCTGCTTCACGTGGAAGCGCCACGCCGATGAAGCCTTTGAAAGGCAACGCTCGAATGGCAGGTCTCGGATCGAATGCTTTGAAGGCGCTTGCCACAACCATCCCCCGAAATTCTCTCTCTTCAGCGGTTCTGCCGTTTGGCGAGGCTCAGTGCGAAGCCGCGAGAACAATCGGCTTTTAGGAAAACCGGACGTTGGTCCAGGCGATGTCTGGGCTCCGGTCCGGGCGGAAGCCTCGACTGATGATGAAGAAATCGTTGCACCTCCATCCGATGCGTTCCGCGCACCTCTTGGTCAAGATTGATGATGGAATTGCAGGCTGATGGGCGCAGCAGCCCGGCCTGAACAGCGGGCACAGAAGACAAGGCTCAGAGGGAGAGACATCATGGTCCAACTGGTCAAGCACGATCTCGAATACATCCTCAAGCAGATCAAGATCGCGGAGCAGCACGCGGCGGGTACGCCGATGTCCGAGCTGGTCGATAATCCGCTCCTGCCTTACGGCCTGCGCACGGTCGATGGCAGCTACAACAACCTCGTCCCGGGCCGCGAACAATGGGGCGCATCCGACGAGGAATTCCGGGATCTCTATCAGGACGATACATATGCGCAGGGCAGCGGCAGCCTGCCTCCCGGCTATCCCGCAAATCCCAATTACGGCTCTCCCGGCGACGTGGTGGATGCGGATCCCCGTCTCATCTCGAATCTGATTGTCGACCAAACACTGAACAACCCTGCGGCCATTGCGGCCGCTTTGGACCATGCGGGGATCACGGGGGCAGCGCTCACCGC
Source organism: Pseudomonadota bacterium (assembly GCA_023450615.1). GTDB lineage: Bacteria > Pseudomonadota > Alphaproteobacteria > Rhizobiales > Beijerinckiaceae > Microvirga. Next base: position 45,133 of record JAEXGT010000035.1, read on the forward strand.
TGCTCAGACCGCCGTGATCAATGCACATATGATCGTCAAGGCGCTGACGCCCGGAACGCCCGCCTACGACACCGCCAAGGCTGATCTCGATACCCTGCTCGATCAGTACGGAATCGTGATGGACGGCCCCACGGTCCTCCTGCCCAACGTTTCTCCCGACATCGGCGACTCCGCGTCCTACAGCTCGATCTTCACCCTGTTCGGCCAGTTCTTCGACCACGGTCTCGACCTCGTTGCCAAAGGCGGCAACGGCACGATCTACATGCCGCTCTCGCCGGACGATCCGCTCTACAACCCGGATAAGCCTCACACGAACTTCATGGTGCTGACGCGGGTAACCGTGGGAGACGGCGCCAGGAACACGACGACGGCGTGGGTCGATCAGAACCAGACATACGGTTCGCATGCATCGAAGCAGGTCTTCATGCGCGAGTACGAGATCGGCCCCGACGGCAAGCCGGTCGCGACGGGCCATCTGCTCGAGGGAGCGAAAGGCGGTCTGGCGACCTGGGCGGACGTCAAGGCGCAGGCCAAGGCGCTTCTCGGCATCGAGCTGACCGACAAGGATGTCGGCAACATCCCGCTGATCGCAGCCGACGAGTACGGAAACTTCATCCCAGGCCCCAGCGGCTATCCGCAGCTTGTCCTGGGTTTGGGCGTGGACGGCATTCTCGGAACGGACGATGACGTTCTCGTAGAGGGCAACCCTGCCGCCCCGATCAATCCTTGGACCGTGGTCAATCCGGAAACCGGGGCTGTCGGCGCAGCCCGCACCGGTCATGCCTTCCTTGACGACATCGCGCATAACGCGGTGCCTGTCGTTGACGCGAACGGCCAACTGGTTGCGGATGCCGGAACGGATGCCGGAAATGCCGTCTCCATGAACACGCGGGGGCAGAATACGGAGTACGACAACGAACTCCTCGACGCCCACTTCATCACCGGCGACGGGCGCGGCAACGAGAATATTGGCCTGACCGCGATTCACCACGTCTTCCACAGCGAGCATAACCTCATCGTGGAGCAATCGAAGGAGGTTATCCTCAAGACGAATGATCTCGCCTTCCTCAACGAATGGCTGCTCGAGACGGTCGATGCGCTTCCGACGACACAGGCGGAAATCGACGCCCTTGTCTGGAACGGCGAGCGCCTCTTCCAGACAGGCCGCTTCGTGACCGAGATGGAGTACCAGCATCTCGTCTTCGAAGAATTCGCCCGCAAGATGCAGCCTGACGTGGATGCATTCCTGTTCGAGCCCGATCCGGACATCAACCCTGCAATTTTCGCCGAGTTCGCCAACGTGGTTTACCGCTTCGGCCACTCGATGCTCAACGAGAACGTGGATCGCATCCATGCCGACGGCCAATCCGATCCCTTGAGCCTGTTCCAGGCGTTCCTCAACCCGATCGAATACGATCAGTCGGGAGGCCTCACCCATGAACAGGCGGCGGGCGCCATCCTGCGCGGCATGAGCGCTCAGGTCGGCAACGAAATCGACGAGTTCGTCACCAACACCCTGCGTAATCAGCTGCTCGGCATCCCGCTCGATCTGGCGGCGATCAACATCGCCCGCGGCCGTGACACCAACATGCCGACCCTCAACGAGGCGCGCGCCAAGTTCAGGGACATGGCCCACGGCGACAGCCAGCTTGACCCATATACGAGCTGGACCGATTTCGCGCTGAACCTCAAGAACCCGGCCTCCATCGTCAACTTCATCGCAGCCTATGGCACGCATGTCAGCATCGTGAACGCAACGACGCTCGAGGCGAAGCGCGACGCGGCGATGAAAATCGTCTTCGGCGATTCATCATTGTCCGGTCAGGCATTGATCGACTTCAACGCGGACCGCCAAGCGTTCCTGAATGCGACAGGCCAGTATGCTGCCGACGGCAAGCTCGGCGGCCTCCAGAACGTAGATCTCTGGGTCGGCGGCCTGGCTGAGAGGAAGATGGATTTCGGCGGTATGCTGGGCTCCACCTTCTCCTTCATCTTCGAACTCCAGATGGAGAACCTTCAGGACGGCGACCGCTTCTATTATCTGTCCCGCGTCCAAGGCATGAACCTGCTGTCGGAGCTGGAAAGCAATTCGCTCGCCAAGATGATGCTGCGCAACACCGACCTCGGCGAGGAGGGAACCGCCATTCCCGGCGACATCTTCTCGCGGCCGGATGTCGTGCTCTATGCGGACCATGCCAAGCAGCTGCAGATGACGGGCAAGGACGACCCCGAGCACGATAACCCCGCGCTTGAGGCCATCTCGAACATGGTTGAGCGCGGCGATAACGATGCTCCGACGAGTTTGTCGGCATCGGGCCTGCCTGCGGGCATGAGCTTCGACCCTCTCTCGCGCACCTTCTCGGGCGAGCCGCAAAGCGGCGGCGTGTTCGAAGCGGTCATCACGGCGACATACGCATCGGGCGGCACGCGCAGCGAAACCGTCAAGCTCCTCGTGATCAAGCCCGCGGCAATGACCGACCATCTCGACGTGCTCGTCGACGATGCGGATTATTACGAGCTTTACACGGATGTGGCGGGAGCCGGTATCGACGCAGACGCGCATTATGCGGGTTATGGCCGGGGAGAAGGGAGAAAGCCCAACAAGTTCTTCGATCCCGCCTGGTATCTTGCCCAGAATCCGGACGTGGCTGCGGCGGGCATGGATCCGCTGGAGCACTACATGGCCTTCGGCTGGAAGGAAGGGCGCAATCCCTCGGCGGCGTTCGACGTCCAGAAATATCTCGTGGCCAATCCGGACGTGGCTGCGGCGGGCATCGACCCGCTCTACCACTACCTTTCCATGGGACGTTCCGAAGGGCGCGCCATTTATCCTGCGCAGCCTGACACCCATGTCGTCGTGGTGGTCGGGGAATTCAGCCGGGCGTTGCCCGCCGACTTCCTCTCCGGCAAGTACCTGCGCTACAATGGCGGCGACCACGTGGTGATCCAGGGCACCGATGGCAACGATCACCTCGTCGGTGGCGAGGGCGATGACAGCCTTTGGGGCCTGGACGGCGATGACCGCCTCGAGGGCGGTTACGGCGTCGATCATGTTCATGGCGGCGACGGCGACGACATCATCACCAATGCGGGCACCGACATCGGTGCAGCGGATTTCCTCCACGGCGATGCCGGCAACGACGTCATTCACGGCGGCGCCGGCCTGACGCTCATGTTCGGCAACTCCGGCAGCGACTTCATGGTCGCCGGGCCTGACGGGAAAACCGTCATGGGCGGCACCGAGAACGACTACATTCTCGGCGGCGACGGCATGGACTTCCTGCTCGGCGAGGCCGGCGACGACTGGATCGAGGGTGGCGGCCGCTTCGACACTCTGGCGGGCGAGAATTCGGAGCTGTTCTTCAACTCGACCATCATCGGCCATGACATCCTGAATGGGTCGAACGGCGACGTCGATTACGACGCCGAATCCGGCGACGACATCATGTTCCAGGGCGTGGGCATCCAACGCAACAACGGCATGGCCGGCTTCGACTGGGCGATCCACAAGGGCGACTCGGTGGCGGCGAATTCCGATCTCGGCATCGGCATCTTCCAGAACCAGGAGGAGTTCATCCTGCGCGACCGCTTCGACTTGGTCGAGGGCCTGTCGGGCTGGAAGCACAACGACATCCTGACGGGACGCTCGGTGGCGCAGGGCGCGCGTGACGAGATCGTTGGCGGCGCCGCGATCCCGGCCCCGGACGATCCGTTCTACTCCTGGTCCAACGCGCTGACAGAACAGGGCGTTGCCCGCATCAACGGCCTGCGCGAGCTGCTCAGCCACAAGGTCTGGGATAGGAACAATCCCGACGCGATCGTGATGGAGACCGGCGACGGGTCCGACATCCTGCTCGGCGGCGACGGTTCCGACACGTTCGAGGGCAAGGGCGGCAACGACGTCATCGACGGCGACGCCTGGCTCAATGTCCGCATCCGGTTCGTGAAGGACGGGGTGGCCTACACCACAGACGGCCTGACCACAAAGGTCTACCGTGAAGCCGATTACGTGAACGGTGAGCCGAAGGCTGGTGCGGTTGCGCAGTTCGGCGGACGCTCGCTCACTGACTTGACGCTCACCCGCGAGGTCAATCCGGGCCAGCTCGAGAACGTGCGCGAGATCCTGTACGCCGACGGCAGCGACGATACCGACACGGCGGTCTATGCGGGCAGCATGAGCTGGTACGAGATCACCCATGTGGGCGACAAGGTTTTCGTGGCCCGCCGCGAGGATGAGAATATCGACCCGCGCATCGACGAGGGTGCGGACGTGCTCATCAATATCGAGCGCATCCAGTTCCAGGATGGCGTCTACGTTATCAGGGACACCGGCAATATCGGCCCGACGGGCCGTCTCGAGATCATCGGCATGCCCGCCATTGAGGGCCAGCCGCTCAAGGTCTCAGCGGCGAACGTCCGCGACGAGAACAACCCGGGCGGCATCGTGACCGGCATCACCTACCGCTGGCAGGTGGAGCGCAACGACGGCACGGGCGATTATGAGGACATCGACGGCGTCACGGGCGACACTTTCATTCCGCGATCCGAGCACACCGGACTGCGCATCCGCGTTATCGGCAATTACATCGACGCAGGCGGCGTTCCGGAGACAGTCTACTCGTCCCCGACGGAAGGGGTGGTCGGCGTCAACAACGATCCGGAAGGCCCACTGCTGATCAGCGACATGACTCCGACCGAGAGGCAGGTGCTGACGGCTACGGTCGCCTTCACCGACCCCGACGGCATCACCGATGCTTTCGAGGAATCCCTGATGACCTATCGCTGGGAGGTCTCCAACACTCCCAACGGTCCTTGGACGACCGTGTCCACGAGCGCTACGGACCGGAGCTTCACCGTGGGCAGCGCCCATGTGGGCAGATATATCCGCGCGGTCGTCGACTATACGGACGACCTCGGCAACAATCACACCGTGATCTCGGCGGTGACCGCGACGGTCGGCAACTACATCTCTACCAACAATCAAAACGTCAACGGGACGACCGGAGATGCGCAGGGCGGGACGACCGTGGGTGACGATATCGTCATCGGCGGAAACAGCGCCAACAACATCTCCGGTGGGGCAGGCGGCGACTCCATCGAAGGCGGAGGCGGCAACGATCGTCTTCTCGGCGAGGACGGAAACGACACCCTGATCGGCGGCACGGGCAATGACACCGTGAATGGCGGTGCGGGCGACGACACGATTGTCTATCGCAGCGGCGATGGCAGCGACTCCATCGACGGCGGTGCCGACTCGGATACCTTGCGCATCATCGAGGCGACAGCGGGAGCAAACGACACGGCCCGTATCGTGATGGCGAACGGCCTCATCACCCGGGTCGGCGACGCAACCGTGTCGAATGTCGAGAACGTGCAACTCGACCTTGGTGCGGGTGTCGACACCCTCGACTACAACGGCACCACGGATGCCGTGTCGGTGAACCTGCTGAGCGGAGCAGCGACCGGGTTCAACTTTGTCCGCGGCGTCGAGAACGTGATCGGCGGCGTGAACAACGACACCCTGCTCGGCAACAACGCGGACAATAGCCTCGACGGCGCTGCGGGCGACGATACCGTTCGCGGCGGCTTCGGCAACGATGCCATCTCGGGCGGGGCTGGCAATGACCAACTCTACGGCGAGCAGGGCGACGACGTGCTGAACGGCGGTGCGGGCGACGACCGTATCGACGGCGGTGTGGGCATCGATACGGCGAGCTACGCCGGGGCGGCGCAGGGTGTCAATGTCTCGCTGGCGACCACCCAGCCGCAGAACACCGGCGGCGCAGGCACCGACACTTTGATCGGCATCGAGAACCTGACGGGCAGCGCGAACGCCGACACTCTGACCGGCAGCGCCGGGGACAACGTCCTCGACGGTGGGGCAGGGGCCGACCGGATGGTCGGCGGTGCCGGCAACGATACCTATGTCGTGGACAACCTTGCCGATGTCGTCGTGGAGGATGTTACGGGCGGGATCGATACGGTTCGCTCGTCTCTCGCTTCCTACACTCTGGCGGCGAATGTCGAGAACCTCGTCCTCGCCGGCAACGCATCCAGCGGCACCGGCAACAGCCTCGACAACCGGCTCACGGGCAATGCGGGCAACGATACGCTCAACGGCGGCGCCGGGACTGACACGGTCGTGCTGGAGGGGGCGCATTCCGACTACACCTTCGGCATCAATGGCCAAGGAAACGTGACGGTCAGCAGCGCCGCTGGCGGAACCGACACGCTGATCAGCATTGAGCGTGCCGAGATCGGAGGGACTGTCTACAACATCGTCGCCGGCACCAACGGCGCCGACGCGAATGTGAGCGGAGGCAATGAGGCCGATCTCGTTCTCGGTTTCGACAGCAACGACACCCTGAACGGCGGCGGCGGCAACGATATCCTCAAGGGCGGGGCCGGGGATGACTCGCTCAACGGCGGAGCCGGCAACGACATCCTGGATGGAGGTACCAGCGGCGCCAGCGGCGGAGGATCGATCACCATCACGGACAACTTCAATACCTCGGTCATGAATGGCGGCAGCGGGTGGGCTTCCTCCTGGGTTAAGAATGGTGACAACAACGGGACCAACAATCCGGGTCAGGGCCAGATCCGCATCGACAGCGGCAACCCGAGCAACGCGCTCGTCTTCCGGGACGATGACAACGATCCCGGTAACGGAACGGCCTCGATCCAACGCTCGATCAACTTGGCGGGCAGAACCTCCGCGACCATCAGCTACAGCTATGTGGAGAGCAGCTTCGACAATGGGGAGACGGTCACGGTCGAGTTCTCTCCGAACGGATCGGCGCCCTGGCAGCTCATCCAGGTCATCAACAGCGCGTCGAATAGCGGTTCCGTCAACAACTTCGCCCTGAACGGTCCCTTCACCGCGAACGCTGTGATCCGGTTTACCGTCAGCGGAACGAATAACAACAGTAACGGCACTGACTATGTTGCAATCGACAACCTGACCATCACCGCCACGACTGCGGGCGGCGACACGATGGCAGGCGGTGACGGCGACGACATCTACTACGTCGATGGCACCTCCGGCGCGAATGTCGATCAGGTCATCGAAGGCGCAGGGGCCAATTCCGGTACGGATACGATCATCCTGACCGCTGCCGGAAACTACACGCTGGCCAACAACGTCGAGAACCTCGTCGTCCAGGGCGGCGGAAACCGCACGCTGACCGGCAATGCATCCAACAACCATATCACTGGCGGCACGGGCAACGACTCCATCATCGGCGGCAACGGCGACGACACCCTCAAGGGCGGTGCCGGCAACGATACCCTGAACGGCGGAGTCGGATCGGATGTCGCGGTCTTCGACGGGCCTGCGTCGAATTACGAGATCGGGGCCAACAATCAGGGGTTGATCACCGTGAGAGACGTTGTCGGCAACGGCGGCACCGACACGCTCAGCAGCATCGAGAGGATACAGTTCGGTGACGGCGAGATTCTCCAGATCGTCACAGGCACCGCTGCGCCTACGGGGGCAAGCCTGATCCTCGGAACCTCCGGCGACGACACCATCACCGGCGGCAACGGCGGCGACGTGATCATCGGCGGAGCGGGCAATGACACCCTCTACGGCCACGACGTCGGTGACGGAGACACGACGACGGCCGGAGCGCCGGATGACGACACCTTCATCTGGCGGGTCGGGGACGGGTCCGACGTCATCAACGGAGGAACGGAAGGAGCAGGTGGCGACACCCTCGTCATCATAGGCAACCAGCAATCGGAAACCTACCGCATCTACACCTATGACGAGGCGGTCGCCCGGATCGGCTATGCGGGCAGCGACGAGAACGAAATCGTCGTCACCCGCCAGACGGCAGGGCAGCCTGAAACGATCATCGCCGAGATCACCGAGATCGAGGAGATCGTCGTCAACGGCACCAATGTGAGCGGCAACGGCCAGGTCGGAAGCGATCGGTTCGAAATCTACGGAAATTTCGAGACGACGACCAGCCTGCGCCCCAACACGATCACGCTCATCGGTTCCGACGGCGACGACATCGTCGATATCTCGGCGCTCCAGTCGGCGCACCGGATCGTCTTCAAGTCGCAAGGCGGAAACGACACCATCGTGGGCACCCTTCGCCCGCAGGACGTGATCGAATTGCCGGCCGGCGCCGTGGTGACGGATTACGAGGTCACGACGGGTGAGGACGGTGTCACCACCATGACGAACGGCACGCACAGCGTCCGCTTCGTCAGCGAAGGCGGGATGCCGCAGATCGGCTCCGGTGACGACGAGGAGGAGGATGACGACAATCCGGAACCCGGAACCGGCGATGACGACGAAGACGACACGCCTCCTCCCGGCAATGACGATGAAGACGATGCCGGAGACAACGGAGGCGATACGACCACTCCTCCTCCCGCGACCCAGCCCGGCGCTTCGGCAGGCGCTCCCATCTCCGGGACGAACGCAACCGAGTCCCTGATCGGCACCGCCAAAGGCGAAACGATCATGGCTCTCGACGGCAACGACAACGTTGTCGCCGGGGATGGGGCGGACGTCGTCCATGGCGGCGCAGGCAACGACTTCCTGAGCGGCGAGGCTGGTCGGGACATGATGTTCGGCGGCGATGGCGACGATGTCATGCTCGGCGGCAGCGATGCCGACATGCTCTACGGCGATGCGGGCAACGACCGCATCTTCGGAGACGACGGCAACGATCTCATCGATGCCGGAGCGGGCAGCGACACGGTCTACGGCGGGGCAGGCGACGACCGCATCATGGCCTCCGTGAACGACGGCAATGACGTCTATTACGGCGGTGACATGATGAGCAGCTCGGGAATCGACACGCTCGACATGTCCGCGATCACCGCGAACATCACCGCAAATCTCGGGGTCAACGGCGGCAGCGGCAGCGTGTTCAGCACGCAGAGCGGTGCCGACACGATCTGGGGCATCGAGAACATCGTGACCGGATCGGGCAACGACACGATCACGGCGAACCATGCGGTGAACGTGATCGACGGCGGCGCGGGCAACGACGTCTTCCGCTTCCTGTCGGTGGCCGATGCCAATGGCGACACGATCCTCGGCTTCCAGCCGGGAGACCGTATCGATCTCTCCGCAATCGACGCCAATGGCGGCGCGGGCGGAAAGCAGGCCTTCACGCTGGCGAACGGATCGTCCTTCACCGGACCTGCCCAACTCGTGATCTCCCACGAGACCCGCGAGGATGGCGAGTACACGGTCGTCAGCGGCAACACCGCCGGACCCGACGCGGCTGAGTTCAAGATCAGCCTCAAGGGCAACCACGACCTGAAGGCATCCGACTTCGTCCTCTCCTAATCCCCCAAGGGAGGGACGACGGCTGGCGGGCCACCGAGGGCCCGCCAGCCACCCATAAGAGGCGGCAAAACCATCAGCAGGGACGGAACAATGCGCGGGACCAGTTTCACTTCGGCCCAGAAGCGGAAAGCGGCCGAGAAGCTGACGAAGGGCCTCAAGGGCGTCGTCATTTTTCTCTTCTCGGTATCGGGGATCATCAATGTCCTGGCGTTGACCGGCTCCTTCTACATGCTCCAGATCTACGACCGCGCGCTGACCAGCGGCAGCGTGCCGACGCTCCTGGCCCTGTCGGTGCTGGCCATCGGCCTCTACCTGTTCCAGGGCGTCTTCGACGTGATCCGCTCGCAGGTGCTGGTCCGGGTCGGCGCACGGCTCGACAAGCGCATCGCACCCCTGGCGCATCAGGTCGCCATCGACATGCCCCGCTTCGGCTTCTCCACGTCCGAGGCGCTCGAACGCGGCCGCGACGTCGATACGGTGCGGGGCTTCCTCGGTGGGCAAGGCCCGACGGCGCTTTTCGACCTGCCGTGGATGCCGCTCTACCTGGCCTTCGTGTACTTCCTGCATCCGCTGCTCGGGGCCCTCGTGCTTGGCGGCGCCGTCATCCTGACGATGCTCACCATCGCCACCGAGATCATGACGCGGCGGCTGGCGGGCACGACGCATCAGGCGGCGATCGAGCGCAATGCCATCGCCGATTCCAACGCCCGCAATGCCGAGATCCTCAAGGCCATGGGCATGGCGAAGCGCGCGGTCGCCCGCTTCGACAAGGCCAATGCCGAACACCTGAAGCTGCAGACGCAGACCAACGACATCAGCGGCACGTTCGGAGCGATCTCCAAGGTGCTGCGCATGATCCTGCAATCGGCGACGCTCGGCCTTGGCGCTTTCCTGACGATCCAGGGCGAGCTCTCCTCAGGCGCGATCATCGCCTGTTCCGTGGCGTCCGCCCGGGCGCTCGCCCCGGTGGATCAGGCCATCGGCAACTGGAAGGGCGTGGTCGCCGCCCGCACCGCGTTCCAGCGCCTCAAGGAGACGGTGATCGCTCTGGCCGACATGGACGAGCCGCTGGCTCTACCCGCGCCCAAGGGCCTGCTCCAGGTCGAGCGGATCACGGTGGCGGCGCCCGATTCCGGCCGGGTGCTGCTCAGCGACGTGGAGTTCCAGGTTCGGGCCGGGCAGGCGCTCGGCATCATCGGCCCGAGCGGCGGCGGAAAGACCACTCTCGTGCGTGCCCTGACGGGCATCTGGCCCGTGCTGCGCGGCAGCGTCCGCCTCGACGGAGCCGAACTCACTCAGTGGAAGGATGAAGATCTCGGCCGCCATGTCGGCTATCTGCCGCAGGACGTATCGCTTCTTGACGGAAGCGTCGCGGAGAACATCTCGCGCTTTGACCCGTCGAACGACTCCCGCTCCATCGTGGCGGCGGCGCAGGCCGCAGGCATTCACGAGATGATCGTGCGCCTGCCCGACGGCTACCGCACCAGGCTCGGTGCACAGGGCGCGTCGCTTTCGGCGGGCCAGAGGCAACGCATCGGGCTGGCTCGCGCGCTCTACAAGGATCCATTCCTGGTGGTGATGGACGAGCCGAATTCCAACCTCGACGGCGAGGGCGAAGCCGCCCTGACCGAAGCCATCAGGACGATCCGCGCCCGGGGCGGCATTGCCCTGGTGATCGCCCACCGGCCGAGCGCCCTCGTCGCCGTCGATCTCGTTGCCGTCATCCAGAATGGGCGCATGACCGCATTCGGGCCGAAGGAGGAGGTCATTGGCGTCAGCGTGGCCGCCTCCCAGGCGGCGTCACCTTCAACCGCGAGGGCATTGGCATGATCATCGACGTCAAGGGAACGAAGAGCGGCGGAAAAACCGAGGAAGCCGAAACCCGTCAACGATACGAACAGAAAGAGACGAAACTCTCAAAGCTGCCGCTCGCATTCGGAGCGATGATCCTCGGCATTGCGGCCTATCTGAAGAGCGCGATGCCGAGCTTCGGCCGCCTGCCGGAAGAAGACGAAGCTCCGCTGCGACCGGAGGAGGACGGCAAGCCGCACCTCAAGCTCGTCGATGCCGGGATGATTTCCGCTCCCCTGGAGCCGCTCGAACAGGGCGATGCTCAGCCGGAGGAAGACGAGCCACAACGGATCGGCTCCGGCACCCTGTTCGATGGTCGTATGGCAGAGCCGATATTCCTGATGGTCGATGCGCCGCCACTCCTTTTTCCGCAATCATTCGCTCAGCCGTTGGACGTAAGCCGGCTGGCCTGGTTCGACGGAGCGCTCTTCGCATCCAACGACAACGTCGCTCCCGATGCCGAAGCGCATTCAGGCGGCTTGGGCGCAGATCCGGGACCGGCGCTTGATGCTTCGATCAGGCTGCCTCCTACCGATGACAAGGGAAGGGACGACACAGGGAAGGATGAGAAGCCCAGGCCATCCGACGGGCTTATCGAACCGGTAAAGCGCGACGATGACGATCCGCGCAATCCCGCCAACAGAGCGCCGCGCGTCAGCGGGCCCGTTTATCTACGGGACGTGACCGGATGCTCAGCGGTGCTGATCGGCCTCTCGGAGCTGCTCGCAAACGCATCGGACCCCGACGGCGACGTTCTCTCCATCAGGAGCCTGACGGTGTCCTCCGGCACCATCACCTGGACCGCGAAGGGATGGCTCTACAACGGAAGCGGTCTCGGTCCGGTGACGATCACGTACGAGATCACGGACGGCAAGACCGCCGTGGTGCAGCACGCCTATTTCTCGGTTGTCAGGAATTCCATCACCGGCACGGAGGGGGACGATATGCTCGTCGGCACCGCCTGCACCGACGACATCCAGGGGCGTGGCGGGAACGACATCATCGACGGGCGGGCCGGAGACGACCTGATCGACGGCGGCGCGGGCGATGATCATATTGTCGGCGGGGCAGGCAACGACATCCTTCGCGGCGGCGATGGCAACGACATCATCCTCGGCGGCGCGGGAGACGACCAGATTTCGGGCGGCGCGGGCGATGACCGCCTGTTCGGCGACGACGGCAACGACATTGTCTTCGGCGATGAAGGCGACGATCAGCTTCATGGCGGAAACGGGAGCGATGCGCTGTTTGGCGGGGCCGGGAACGATCTCATCCATGGCGATGCCGGGGACGACAAGCTCGAGGGCAATGCCGGCGACGATATCCTTCAGGGTGGCGAGGGCAACGACGTGGTCTCGGGCGGTGACGGCAACGACAAACTCGAGGGCGGAGCAGGCGCCGACCTTCTCCTCGACGGCGCCGGGCGGGATACCGTATCCGGCGGAGAGGGCAACGATCACATCGTCGTCGCACGCGATGGCGACAGGGACGTCTACGATGGCGGGGCAGGAACCGACACGCTCGATCTGTCGCAAGCCGAATGCGACGTAGCCGTCGATCTCGCCCTTGGAACCGCGAGCGGTTCCGGGATCGGCAACAACGACGTAAACGGCTTCGAGATCATCAACAGTGGAGCGGGCGACGACACCATTGCAGGTTCCAATGGCGACGAAGTCCTGTCCGGCGGGGACGGAGAGGATCGCGTCGACGGGCGCGCGGGCAACGATACCCTTATCGGTGGAGCCGGTAACGACACGATCAGCGACGGTGCGGGGCAGGACAGCGTTTCGGGAGGCGCCGGGAACGACATCGTCCGCGCAGAGGCCGATGGGGAGGACGACGTGTACGACGGCGGGAGCGGCAGCGACACGCTCGACTACTCATCTTCCGAAGAAGGGATCACCGTCGATTTCACCAAGGGGACCGCCAACGGCTCCGACATTGGGAACGACACGTTCTGCGGGATGGAGGCCGTTATCGGCGGCTCCGGCGACGATAGCTTCGTCGTCGGTCAGCAGCCGGTGGTGCTTGGCGGCGGCGAGGGGAACGATGTGTTCGAGTTCACCGATCCGCTCCCGGCAGGTCAGGCTCAAACGGTTCTTCACGAGATCATCGACTTCAAGGCGGGAGACCGCATCAAGATGTCCAAGTACGACATCTTCGAGAAGGTTCTCGACGAACTCGAGGATCAGTTCGAGAGCATCTACGGCAAGAAAGTGGACGAGGACGATGCGCGGATCCGCTTCCGTCACGAGCGATCGGAAAGCATCGACCGGACGGTCATCGAAGCCGATATCGACCGCGACGACATCTACGAGACCACCATTCACCTCGACGGCCACCGGACCATCGTCATCATCGAGCACGCATAGCCGCGACAACGATAGCAGGCTCGAGCGCAGTACCAGGGAGACGAAACAATGAGCGATCATGCAGGCAAGGGAAGCGACGACTTCCGCCTCGGAAGCCGGGTCACGGCGGGCATTGCCCTCGGCGCGCTTCTGGTGATGGGATGCGGCGGCTGGGCGGCGGTTGCTCAGATCAACGGATCGGTGATCGCGCAAGGCATGGTCAAGGTCGATCAGAACCTGAAGGTGATCCAGCACCGGGACGGCGGCATCGTCAGCCAGATCATGGTGAAGGAAGGGGACCTCGTCCAGGCAGGCCAGATCATGCTGCGCCTCGACGACGTGCAGACCAAGGCGGAACTGTCCATCGTGCGCTCGCAGCTGGCCGAACTCGTGGCAAGGCGGGCCCGGCTGATTGCGGAGCGCGATGGCATGCAGGCCATTCCGGTCCCTCAGGAAGGCGTGTTCCTCGTCTCTGAAGCCGACCTCATCGCCTATGGCGAGATGAGGCTGTTCGAGGGCAACCGGGTCAACCGGGAAAGCAGGAAGGAGCAGCTCCGGTCCGAGATCGCCCAGCTTGAGCAGGAGATCAAGGGCCTCCAATTCCAGCAGATCGCGAAAGTGCGCGAGCTCGATCTCGTCCGCGCGGAGCATGGCAAGCTCAAGGGCTTGGCCGAAAAGGGGCTGGTCGAGGGAACGCGGGTCTACAACATCAGCCGCGACGTTGCCCGCCTGACGGGAGAAGTCGGCGAGGTCGATGCCGGCATCGCCCGCGCCCGCGCGCGGATGAGCAGCATCAACCTGCAGATCATATCCATCGATGATAATGCCCGCACGGAGTCGCAGCGGGAACTCAGCACGGTCGCAACCAGGATCTCCGAACTCAACGACCGGCGCTTCGCACTCGAGGACCGGCTTGCGCGAACGGATATCCGCGCGCCGCTGTCAGGCATCGTCAATGAGTTGTCGGTCCATACGGTCGGCGGCGTCATCACGCCGGCAGAGCCCCTGGCCACCATCGTGCCGGAGAAAGCGAAGCTCAAGATCGAAGCCAAGCTCTCGCCCGTCGATGTCGATCAGGTTGCGGTTGGGCAATCGGCGAAGCTGCGTTTCTCGGCCTTCAACCAGCGCACCACGCAGGAGCTGAAGGGTGAGATCGTGTATGTCTCGGCGGCTTCCACCCGCGATCCGGCGACCAACACCACGCATTACCTGGCCAATGTGAAGATCGACGCCAGCGAAATGGAAAAGCTGGGCGGTCAGGCGCTCAAGCCGGGGATGCCGGTCGAGGTGTTCGTCGCGACCGAGGAGCGGACTGCGCTCTCCTATCTGTCAAAGCCGTTCACGGATCAGTTCGCGAAAGCGTTCAGGGAGGAATGAGGATAGCCGAAGCCCAGATGGCTTAAGGGGAGAAAGTGCAGAATGGGCTAGCGACCTCATTATGCCGATGGGCATTGGGGTCGAAACGACGATGCGGGCCAAGCGCCCGCATCGATTATGACATATGCTTTTCGGATCAGGCCGGCTTAGGTGCTCCTGTCGCACCGATCGGCGGCACTGCGGGACGGGTGGCTCTGGGTTGAGAAGCAGAGGTGTCGCCGGAATCCCTGACGGGGTGCTGTCCATCGAGGAGATTGCGGATCTCCTCCCCGGTCAGCGTCTCGTATTCCAGCAGACCCCGCGCCAGCGCCTCCAGATCCGCCGCCTTCTCCGTCAGAATCCGGCGCGCATCGTTCAGGCCCGTCTCCACCAGACGCCGCACCTCCGAGTCGATCTTCTGCGCGGTCGCCTCCGACACGTTCTGCTGGCGCCCCATCTGCATCCCCAGAAACACCTCGTCCTGGTTCTCGCCATAGGCCACCGTGCCAAGCTCCGGCGAAAAGCCCCACTT
>JAEXGT010000038.1 GCA_023450615.1 Pseudomonadota bacterium
TCTGCGCCGAGATCTCCTCGGTCGCCTTGGCCGTCTGCGAGGCCAGCTCCTTCACCTCGGTGGCCACCACCGCAAAGCCCTTGCCGGCTTCGCCCGCGCGGGCCGCCTCGATGGTGGCGTTGAGAGCGAGCAGATTGGTTTGGCCCGCAATGGTGTTGATCAGCTGCACCACGTTGCCGATGCGCTCGGCGGAGGCCGCCAGGGCCTGCACGGTCTCGTTGGTGCGCTGGGTGCCCTGCACGGCGCGCTCGGCGACCTGGGACGACTGGCCGACCTGGTTGGCGATCTCGCGGATGGAGATCGACAGCTCCTCGGCGGCGGCGGCCACGGTCTGCACGTTGGCGGAGGTCTGCTGAGCGGCCGAAGAGACGGTGACGGTCTGCTGCGAGGTCTGGCCGGCGACGGCGCTCATGGATTGGGCGGTGGCTTCCATTTCGGTGGCGGCGGAGGAGAGACCGTGGGTGAGGGCGGACACCTTGCTCTCGAAGCCGCGGGTGAGCTCGTCGAGCATCTGCGCGCGGCGCATCCGGGCTTCGGTCTGGGCCTCCTGTTCGGCGGCAAGGCGGCGGGCCTCGATCGCGTTGTCCTTGAACGTTTGCAGGGCGCGGGCCAGTTGCCCCACCTCGTCGTCACGTTCGGCCCCATTGATGCCGACAGAAAGATCGCCACCGGCCAAGCGCGACATGGCAGCCGTGATTCCAGCGAGCGGTTTGGTGACGCCAAAGATGACAATGGCGCCGGTCAGGCCGAGAGCGGACAGGATCCCGGCAAAGGCTGCCGAGATCAGGATCCAGGACGTTTCCGCCGCAAGCACATCGGCGTCGTCGGCAGCACGCTTCAGCGCCTCCCTGCTTTCTTCCGCGCGCTTGGTTAGGACCGTATAGAGTTCCATGCGCGCAGCGCGGCCCTCGCCATTGGAGATCTGGATGGCCTCTTCGGTCCGGTCCGCCTGAGCAAGGTCAGTGCTTTTCTCCATGAGGCCGAAATAGCTGGCAATCTGCGCCTTCAGTCGCATGTCAGCCTCCTTGCTCTGCGGAGTGGAGGCAAGCTCAATCAACTGGTCGGCATAACCGAGCGTGGCGTCCCGATACTGGTTGAAAGATTTCCGAGCCGACTTCATCAACTCGGACTCGGTGTAGAGGATGAGGTTCTTTTCTTGGATCGTCGTTTCGTTGACGGCTGCGTTGATCTTCAGAACGAGATACTCCCTGGCCATCTCCTGTTCGACCAGTTCCTGCGTGTCCTGGGCCATGGTCTCGAGCCCGGATTTGGCGAGAGCGACCAGGCCCGCCGAAACCATAACAAAAATGGCGATCGGGATCGCCAGTTTGGCGAGGAGTTTGAGATTGTTGAAGGCGCGCATGATCCTCATGACCCTTTGTGCACGATAAGGGGCGCATCGCCGGGATGCGCAAAGCTAAGATTGGTTAGCTTTGAAGGGTCAGGCTTGTGCGAAGCTGTCAGAGATCAGCAAATTGACGCTGTCGACCAGTAATGGCGCTGTCTTCTCTATATTCCTATCATCGGATAATAAAGATACATCAGGCTACGAATAGAATTCGAGCAAGGATAACTGGCGTGTTTCAAGAAGCGTGAATCGGATCACTGCTCTTCTATTGCCGGGGTGATTCCGAGATCGCTGAGCTTGGCGCGAACATCGGTGATCGGGCGCTTGAGCTTGAGGCTGATCACCGAGGCAGGCATTCCTTCCTTGGCCAGTTCCTTCAGCAATTGAACCGCCTCATAGGTCCAGGGAGATGAATTGATCATGGCTCGGCCTCCGATTCCAAGAGACAAGGGTCCCTTCGAACTGCGGCAAGATCATGAAAAGCCGTTCTGCGTCCCGGCTAGGCGGCAACCTTAGCTTGGGATGCGCGTTCTTGAGGAGGCAACGCACTCAGGGATTCCATCATGAGCATCATCTGGACCATCATCATCGGCTTTGTGGCAGGGCTTATCGCGAAATGGATCATGCCAGGCCGCAACGAGCCTTCAGGTTTCATCATGACCACGATCCTCGGCATCATCGGCGCTGTCGTTGCGACCTATCTCGGCCGCGCCGTCGGTTGGTATGGTCCCGATGATGGTGCAAACTTCATCGGCGCCATTGTGGGAGCGATCATCGTGCTCTTCATCTACGGCATGATCGTCGGACGACGTTCCACCACCACCTACTGATCGACCGGGTCAATCAGACCCAAAGAAAACGGGCCGTACTCGAAGTACGGTCCGTTTTGCTTGTGTGGAGGTCTCAGGCGTCGTTGTGATTGCCCATCAAGGCTGCCTTGACCGGACAATTGCCGACATAGCCACGCCAGGCCAGATAGGACCCGCCCGCGAGGGCGAGCAGGTTCAAGAGCGGATTGGGGCGCGGCTTGGCGGCCGCAGCGGCAAGGCCGAGGCCCGCGATCATGTAGACGCCGCGCTCCGTGGCGCTCAAGTTGGGCTCCCCGTTCATCAAGGATCCGCTTCCGGCCGAGGTGATATTCGCCAAGTTCATTCTCCTTCGATATCAGGGGCCGAACGCGACGCGGATCGTCGTTGTTCCAAGACTCTGCAAGAGCGGGGAACCGGAAACCTTGACCGTCGTTGAGTCCACGCTTTCCAACATGGAGTCAAACGATGGCCGCTAAGGAAAAGACCTTGAATGACCTGTTCCTTCACACCCTGAAGGACATCTACTACGCCGAGAAGCAGATTCTGAAGACGCTGCCGAAGATGGCCAAGAATGCCGATTCAGACGAGCTGAAGGAGGCGTTCGAAACCCACCGCCAGGAAACCGAGGGCCAGATCGAGCGTCTCGAGCAGGTCTTCGAGATGCTGGGCAAGGCAGCGCGCGGCGTGCAGTGCGAGGCTATCAACGGCATCATCGAAGAGGGCAAGGAAGTCATGGAAGACTTCGCCGAGAGCGAAGCCCTCGATGCCGGTATCCTGGCCGCCGCTCAGGCCGTCGAGCACTACGAGATCACCCGTTACGGTTCTCTCAAGACCTGGGCGCAGGAACTCGGCATGAACGATGCCGCCAAGCTCATCGATCAGAACCTTCAGGAAGAGAAGAAGACCGATCTTCTGCTGACGAAACTGGCGGAAGCGCGTGTGAACACCAAAGCCGCTTAAAGCGTCTATGGGACATGAATGCCCCGCCTTCGGGCGGGGCTTTTCTTTTGCCGGAAAGCCCGGCATCGGCAGCTCCCGCCGCGGGTCGGGGGAGTGAGAGCAATGCCTGCGGGTCCGGCGCCAACCGTCGGAATCGGTTAGTTCTTTCCCGTGTGCGGACTAGCTTCGCGGGAGCTCCGTCCGCCCTGCGAGAAAGAGCGCCACGCTTTTCGGAACCTGCCGCGCTTCTAATGGTTACTCCCCCACGATTGAAAGAGGTTGGCCATGGGCGTGGGACAGCAAAACGGCAATAGACAGCATGAAAAGGGCAGCGAGGATTGGGATGCCTTGAGGGACGATGTCGGTGACATCGCCGGGGCAGCCGTCGAACGCGGCCGTTTCTTCATCGATTCAGCGCGGGAGCAGGCAACCGACTACGCCGACCGCCGCAAGGACGACATTGCGCAATCGGTTGCGGATTTCGCGACGTCGCTGCGCGAATCCACCACGACGTTCGATGAACGGCCGAACATTCGCGCCGTCGTCGACAGCGCCGCCGATGGGCTGGAGCATCTGGCCGACTCGATCCGCGACAAGACCTTCTCCGACATCTTCAACGATTTCGAGGATGTCGTCCGTCACCGCCCGGCGACGGTGGCGGCGGTCTCGGTCGCCGTGGGTTTCCTGGCCGCGCGCTTTCTCAAGAGCACAGCCGAGGACATGCGGTATGAGCGCCTGAATCCGAGCGTGTCGCAGCCGGGCCGTAACCGGTCGAAGCAGGCAGAGCGCTCGCGCGCCAAAGCCGGGGCATGACGGAGAGCGTTCATGCAAGGCAACAGCAATCAAACCATTCAGGGCCTCGTCGGTGAGGCCCTGCGCGAGTCTACCGACCTCGCGCAGAAAGAGTTCACGCTCTTTCGCACGGAGATTTCGCAGAACATCCGCACCCTCTTCATCGGGCTCGCCATGGTGGTGGTTGCGGCGATCTTCGCCATTGCCGCGGTCATGCTCCTGACGGAGTCGCTCGTCGAGTGGCTGGCCACCGTCGTGCACTCCGAGGCCCTGGCGGCCTTGATCGTGGGCGGCCTTCTCGCAGTCATCGCAATCGGCCTTGGCCTTTATGGGCGCCATGCCATGTCGGCTTCGACGCTCACGCCGCAACGAACCATGCGCTCGCTCAAACGGGATGCGGAAGTTCTCTCCGAGAGAGGTGCATGATGACGCAGAGCCTTCAGGATCTGGAGAAGGATATCGAGCAGAGCCGCGCGCAGCTCGACCGCACCATCGATCAGCTCCAGAACAAGATGACCGTCTCGGGGGTCGTCGATGACATGCTGGGAACCGCGCGAACGAGCCAGTACGGCCCGCTCTACGACAGGGTTCTCGAAACCGTGCGCAGCAATCCCGTTCCCGTGATGCTGATCGCGGCAGGGCTTGGGCTTCTCGCATACCGCTTGGGACGTCCTGCCCGCCCGCGTCCGACACGGCTGATCGCGGCGGACGAGGATTTCATCACCGAGCAGGATCTCGGCGAGCCCCCCGATCTTCGCCTCTATGAGCCGGGAGCGGCACCTCTGGATCAGACGGACGGCATGTTCGACCGCCGCAGAATGAATACCGGTTTTTGATTTACGGAACAGGAGCTTTTCATGGCCAACGGTAAGAATGAAGGCGGCAAGTCGCCGAACGACAAGCAGAACGAAACCGGGTCCGGCAAGGTTTCCGCCGGAACGTCCGTGGGCAATATCGGTGAGGCCCCCATGCCCCACGCGCACGATGACAAGAAGAGCGGCGCTCAGAGCGCGACGCTCGCCTCTCACACGTCACAGCCGATGGGCGGCAATCAGGGCGGCGACAAGTCGAAGGGCGGCTCCCAGTCTCATTCCTCTTCGGATCAAGGACATTCGATGACCGACAAGGCGCATCAGATGGCGGGCGGAGTGCGAGAGCGTGCCGAGGAAGTTTATGAAGAGGCATCCGATTGGGCGCGCGACACCTATGAGCGTGCTTCTGGATGGGCGTCGGACGCTTATGAAGGACAGCGCCGCCGCGTCCGTCATGCGGGCGGACGCTCCGCCAAGGCTTTCGGCAATGCCCGTGGCGGCATGCAGCATTACGTCTCTGAAAATCCCATGGTCGTCGGCCTTGTGGGCCTTGCCGCCGGGCTTCTTCTCGGCGCCCTCCTGCCGCGCACCCGCAAGGAAAACGAGTTCTTCGGCGAGTGGGCCGATGAGGTGCGTAACCAGGGCCTTCGCTATGCGCGGGATGCGGCAGATCGCGGACGTGAATATGTGGAGGAAGCCTTCAGCGGCGACGAAGCGCAGTTCAGCCGCCACGAGAGCGAGTTCGGTTCCTCCAACCGCGACGCGAACCGTCACTGACGAGCGCGCTGACAATCAAGCAGAACGCCGGCTCACGCCGGCGTTTTTTGCGTTTCTGGCATGCCTGCAACGTAAGCCATGCCAGAAACAACAACGGCCACGGCGAAATCATGCGCGTACATCCGGCGTCATGATCTCAGCAGCGTGACCGCTTCTGGCCGCGCATGGCGCTGCCAGGTTAGCTTTGAGATGGGGGGCGCCCGTCTGCATTTCAAGAGCTGAGGGCACAAAGGTTTAACCATGCGGGGCCAAGTTCGGTGGAGTCTCCGGCCGCGCTGGAACCTCATATTCATCAAGCCGTTGCTCATGAAGGCTTGGACAGGGTTGCGTTTTAGCTGAACGATTTGTGCTTGGGAACCGATCTGACTGGATTCAATGGAGTTATGGTGTGCGTATCCTAATTCTAGAAGACGATCCTTTTATCGCGTCCGATCTCCAGATGATCCTGGAAGATGAAGGGCACGAGGTCGTCGGCATTTTCGATTCTCTTGCCGAGACCTATGAGCATCTCGAGGATGATTTCGACTACGCGCTTCTCGATATCGACGTCATCGGCGGCAAGAGCTTCGGCGTCGCCAATGCGCTTGCCGAGCGACGCATTCCTTTCGCCTTCGTTTCGGCGTCGCAGCCTGGAGACCTGCCGAAAACCCTCCGTCAGGTGGCCTTCATTCCCAAGCCTTTCGAGGAAAGCGTCATCCTGAGTTCCATCGATCAAACATCCTCGCGCTCCTATTCATGCTGAATCCGGAGAGCGCGCAGGCACCGGACACGGCGGGCCCCAGGCTCGGCTTCTGCTGCAAATATCTCCCCGGTGACGGGAAGGCCGATATCACGCGGCAGATGAACACGACCACAGTGACGATGTCCTATCTCGGGCGCCTGGATCCGAGGGCGGCATACGACAAGCTCTCGTCCGTCGTGGCTCATAATCTCGAAGCCGCGATGCGCCAGATCCAGCATGTCGCCAGCCGCCCGAAACTGGAGCGCCTGCATCGCCTATCGAGCGATCTTCTGCCCGGCTATACGCATCCGAGTTGCTGCGATCTCTACCGGGATCATGACCTGCGCAATCTCATCGAGCGCAAGCTGGCGATGGCGGGACAGATTGCCCGCGAGAACGGCGTACGCCTCAGCATGCATCCGGGGCAGTTCTGCGTGATCGCTTCCGCCAATCCATCCGCCGCCGCCAACGGCATCGCGGAGTTCGAGTATCATGTGGATGTGATGCGCTACATGGGATACGGCGACGGCTGGCATCCGCATGGGGCGCACATCAACATCCATGGCGGCGCGAAGGCTGTCGGGGCCGATGGCATTCGCGAGGGCCTTAAGAACCTGTCCGTGGCCGCGCGCAATCTCATCACCATCGAGAACGACGAAGTGAGCTTCGGGCTCGGCGATCTTTTGCCGCTCGCGGATGCGGTGCCGCTCGTCCTCGACCTGCATCACCATTGGATCAAGAACAAAGGCGAATATGTGGAGCCCGACGATCCCAGGATCGCGACGATCATCGCATCCTGGAGGGGCGTGCGGCCGTTGAGCCATATCAGCGTGTCCAGGGAAGATCTTCTCGCCGGGCATGCCATCGACACGCTTCCCGATTATGAGACGCTCATTCAGGCCGGGATCACGCCGAAGGATCTGCGTGGCCACTCCGATCTCATGTGGAATCTGGCGATCAACGATCTCGTGTCGCGTCACCTCGCATGGACGGACTTCGAGGTCGAGGCAAAACATAAGAACATTGCGTCTGAGGGCTTGGCCCGGCACGTGGAGCGATTCCGATCCTTGGCCGGCTAGGCGCGATACCAGATGCGCAACTGGTATGATTCAGGTCTGGAACAAATCGCGGGCTTCAGCGTTCATGAACATTGTGCCTTCCGCCGAGCGTATGATGCCTGAGCCGCAATCCACAGTTCTCCTCGTAGAAGACGAGCCCCTGATCCGACTTTTCGTCGCCGAGCTTCTCGAAGATTCCGGTTTCAAGGTATTCGAAGCCGCCAACGCGACTGAGGCTCTTGTCCTTCTGGATGCGGGCCTCGATGTGAACGTTCTGCTGACCGATGTGGACATGCCGAACGGCTGCAACGGGTTCGAACTCGCTCATAGGGTTCATGAATCCTGGCCGGGCGCCGAGATCCTCATCATGTCGGGCCGTCGCTGGCCTGCGCAGGGCGATCTGCCCCAGGGCGCGGCATTTCTGGCCAAGCCTTGCCCGAACGAGGCAATTGTCTCCCATGTCCATTCGGCGGCCGAGCGGTCCAGGAGGTACATGCATACCGGAAAAGGCCTGTCTCTTCCCCAGGAAACAGCAAAAATCCTCCCTTTTCCGAAAACAGCCTAAATTCCTGAACTCTATCTTGCTGAAGGCGCGGAGCAGACATAAGCTCTGCGCGAATTGGCCTTCCGTCTGGGACTGGGGTCTAGAACCAGTCTCCCGACTATCCGACCCAGGGAAGGCCAATGAGCTTGGGGCACGCTGAGTAATGTTGCTGCCGACGAGCTTTCTCACTCTACTCCCGGAGGAATACATGCCGACCAAGACGACAGACGGAAAAGCCGGAGCGAAGAAGCCTGCTGCTGCTGGCTCCAAGCCCAACGCTCTTCAGAAGCCCCTGCAGCCGTCCAAGGAGCTGGCCGCCATCGTCGGCTCGAACCCGCTGCCCCGCGGCGAGGTGGTGAGCAAGATGTGGGAGTACATCAAGAAGAACAAATCTGCAGAACCCTGAGAACAAGCGCGAGATCATCGCGGACGACAAGCTGCAGCCGATCTTCGGCAAGCCGAAGGTGACCATGTTCGAGATGAACAAGCACCTGGCCCAGCATCTGAAATAAGCCTCTGGCTGATCAGGAATCCTGCCGCCATTGCATGAGCGGCAGGATTTCGGGCCTCTGGCCCGGCGCTCGGTTCCATGGATCGACCGCCCATTCCTTCCCGCTCCCGTCGACGATTACGGCGGAAAAATGCGGGTAGCGCCCATCGAAAAAGAACCCCCGCGACTCCGGCCCCTCGACCTGATGATGAGTGAGCAGGCCTTCTTCCTGAAGCACCAGCAGAAGACTCGTCGTATTGGCGGTTTCATCCAGGCAATCCATCTGACCATGCACGCCCGACATCCGGGCGGGAGATCCGGGCACGTCGCGCTGACCGCCGATCGCGGCGGCCAGATAAGCCGTATAGGTGCTCACGACCTGCGCGAGAGCCTTCCTCTCCGCGTCTGCCGAGGCTCTGCCTGCCTTGAGGAGCGTGCGCGCCCGGTCGAGCCAGGCGCCATCCACAGAGATCGCTTGTCGCCGTGAGCAGCCGTAACCATGGCAGGCGATGATGCGCGTGCCCTCAGGCCCAACGAATCCCTGGCTCCTGAACCAGCGCAGCGCCTCCTGCGAGGCGGCTGAGGGGGAGGGCAGGGAGATTGCCGCAAAGACCGCCGAAATGAGGAGTGGCGTCGCTTTCATCATGGAGGTACCTATGGCCATGCTGACGAGATGCCCAAGGATCTAGGTCGGCATGCTGCGCCGGCTATCCGCGACGCGGCTTCGAGACGCGCATCATTCGAGGTATCCATGTCCCGTATCGTGTTCCTGAACGGCTCTTTTCTCCCCATCGAAGAGGCGAAGGTTCCCTTCATGGACCGAGGGTTCATGTTCGGAGACGGCGTATACGAGGGCGTCGCAGTGCTCGACGGACATCTCGTCGACAACGATGCGCATCTCGAGCGCCTGGAACGCTCGCTCCGCGAAGTCAGGATTCCGAACCCCTACACCCGGGCTGAATGGACACGGCTCGAGGACGAACTCGCCCGCCGCAATGGGATGACGGAAGGCTTCCTGTATTTCCAGGTCACGCGCGGCGTGGCGGAACGCGATTTCATGTTCCCGGACGATGCCACTCCCACGGTCGCCATGTTCACGCAGGCCAAGTCCATCGTGAATGCGCCCGCCGCGGAAAAGGGAATTGCCGTCATCACCGTGCCGGATCAGCGCTGGAGCCGCCGCGACATCAAATCCCTCAATCTGCTGGCGCAGGTTCTCGCCAAGCAGGCGGCGAAGGAGGCTGGTGCCCACGAAGCCTGGATGGTGCAGGACGGCTTCGTGACGGAGGGCGGTTCTTCGAGCGGCTTCATCGTCACGAAAGAGGGCAGCATCGTCGTTCGCCCGCTGTCGAATGCCATTCTTCCGGGCATCACGCGCAAATCGCTTCTGGCTCTCTCGCAGGGTGCGGGCATCGCGCTCGAGGAGCGCATGTTCACCGTTGAGGAAGCCTATGGTGCGGCGGAGGCCTTCATGACGAGCGCGTCCGCCTTCGTGCTTCCCATCGTGTCCATCGACGGGCGCGCCATCGGCGACGGAAAGCCGGGGCCGATCACGAAGAAGCTGCGTGAAATCTATATCCGAATGGCGTCGTCGCAGCGCATGGCTGCGGAATAGCCGAAGCGGAACTGCTCCCGGGATCGCTCGTTGCCTTTCGAAAGGAGCGATCCATGAAGCGAATTCTGGTTCTGTCCCTCGCCACGTTCGGCGGGATTACCGCCGCTCTGGCACAAAACCCCGATGTCCTGAACCAGCAGGCGCCGAACATGCCTCCGCTGCAGCAGATGCCTGCCGAGAAGGTCGAGCCCCACGGATCAGCATCGCCGCAGGAGCCCTCGTCGACGGGCTCCACCTTGAGCGACAAGCTGGAGCAATCGGATGGGGTTATTCGTCCGCCGACAACGGCTACGCCTGACATGAACGTACCGGCGCCCGTGCCCAATCCCAACACGACTCCGGTCATTCCGCCTCCCGGCAGCCCGGGCGGCAATCAGCAGGTCGAGCCGAGATAAGCAGGCCCGTTAAAGGCAGCTGATCACTCGGGGCTCATTGCCATGAGCGGGAGGCGGTCGCGTGCGGCTGCCTCTCAGCATGTGAGCGCTGATGAGAGGCTCGGCTCTCAAGAGATTGCAGGGTCGGGCTGCCGCTGCTTTCCCGACGCCTTGTTGCGGCGCTTGCTGTTGCGGCTGTTGCCGGTGCGCGGTGGCGTGCCGCCGTTATTCTTCGTCATCACCTTCGCGGCCACTTCGGAGATCTGACGGCGCAGCTCTTCATCGCCCGCTCTGGCTGCGTCCTGCGAGGCCAGCCGGCTTTGCGCCTCGTCGCGCTCGGTTTCGATCTCGCGGATGCGCTGCTCCAGGATCTGGCCGCGCTCCTGCTCGGCGGTCAGTTCCTTCACGAGATCTTCCAGGCGCTTGCGCTCGACGGAAAGCTCCGCATGGCGCTCATTGAGCGCGCGCTCGAAATCGTTGCCGCGCGTGGTCTGCGTCATCAGCCGTGTTTCAAGATCCGAAATCGCGATGCGCTTGGCATCGGCATCGCTGAGGGACGCCGTCAGGCGTTGATCCGTGTCGGCGAATTCCGTTTCCAGGCGAGCGAGCTTCTCCTGCGTGTGGAGCAGCTCCGTCCTGATCCGCGACCGCTCGCTCTGGGTAAGGTCGAGTTCCATGCGCGTGTTGGACAATTCGTTCAAGGTGGCGCGATGAGCGTTTTCGAGGGCCACCAGAGTTTCCCGAGCCCCGGTGAGAATGGTTCTGGTTTGGCTGAGTTCATCCTCGGCGGCGGCCAGTCTCGTCTGCGTATGCGCGAGAGAGGTTTCGAGTTCCGCGACCGTCTTGTCCCGCTCGGCCAAGGTGCTTTCGAGCGCTTCGATCCGCACCGCGCGCCGGCCCAGCTCTTCCATGCTCTCATGCTTGGCCGCGAGGGCTTCCTCGGCCTTGCGCTCGATCTTGCGCTGAAGCACCGCGAATTCGGCGCGCAGGTGGTCCTTCTCCGCCGTCAGCTCGGAGATGGACAAGGGAAACAACGCCTCGGCCCTGCGCCGAGCTAGACGCTCCGCGCGGGCATTGATGGCGGGAATGATGAGGAGCGCGACCAGGGTTGCAGCAACAAACCCGAGCGCAAAAATCATGATGGTTTCAACCACGCGGACGCAACTCCAAGGAACCGGCGGGACGCCGGGACAAGATCCGATCGGTAACGCCCAAGCACTCTGCCTCGTACCTGCGCAGCTTTCCAGAGCCATCCGCCCCGGAAGCCCCGTTCTAGGGCAGCTTCATGCCGTTTCCAACGGTCGCAGGAGTTGCCGGGCGCATTTGCTCGCTCTGGGATGGCAGAGGGCCGCTTGGTGGAGGGTCGGAGGGGTGGTGGACGAAGCGAGCGCGGGTTGCATTTCCTTTCCCGTTTGGGAGAGGGGTGGGGGTGAAGGCATGTCCTGTCCAGAGAAGCCGCAGCCCATGTCGCAGCGCGACAGCATCCCCTCCCTCCTTGCGGGGGAGGGCGAGGGAGGGGGGCTGCGTTCTGCGGGCGATCCCGCTTCGACCACACACCGCCCTCATCCTGAGGAGCCTGCGGAGCAGGCGTCTCGAAGGAGGGTCCAGTGCCCTCTGGAGGCCTCCTTCGAGACGCAGCTGCGCTGCTCCTCAGGATGAGGATGGAGAGATAATGTTCTCATTTTGTTCTTGACTTTAGTCCTAACCTTGGCTATACCCTGTGCTGTTCCGGCTCACCGAGGGGCGCGCTCGCGAGGCGTCGTGATTGTGGAGCCGGGAGCGGTCCTGCGGATGAGACTGACGCAAGTCCTCCGGCAGGAGGCCGCCCGCACATCCTTTGAGGATCGATGCGGTGTCCGCCTAAAAAAGCCGTGCGCGAGGAGCCGTTTGGTTCTTCTCTCACTTCACATAGCGAGCCGGACGCCTCCTCGCGCCTCCCTCGACCCATCCCCTCGGAGCTAAAGGCTCGCGAGGTCACTCCCGCTTGCTCTTTGAAAACGATCCGCCATCCTGCTCAACGCACGCCACTCAGTTGGTGGACGGTGTTGGAACGGTTCGCCTCTTGCGTGCTCTCCACCGCTTCGGAGAACGCGAGGCGGCGGAAAGCCAGCCTCAGAAGGGGTTCCAGGTCGGCTCGGGCGTGAATTTCAGATAGCCCATGTTGACGCCCAGCCGGGCGCCGACGCCGGTGCGGATCGGAACCACGATCATCTCGTCGGCCGCAAGGGCCGTCATGCCGAAGCCGCCGATGAAATAGGCTGATCCGTCGATGCCCACGAAGCGCTTATACAGGGCGTCGGTGAAGGGCATGTTGTAGACCAGCATCATGGTCCGCGCGCCTTCGCCGCCGAAGTCGAAGCCGATGGACGGGCCCTGCCAGAAAATCTTGCGCTCGCCCGCGTTGCGGGTGAACAGCTTGCCTTCGCCGTAGCGCAGGCCGCCGATGATGGCGCCGGATGCCTCCTGGCCGAGGATGTACCCGTTGGGCTCTCCCCAGCGGCGGGTCGCCTCCTGGAGCGTCAGGGCAAGCCCACGGGAGGCCGAGCCGAAGAACTGATGGCCGGAATCGACCAGCTCGTTGGAATTGAAGGAATTGGGATTGCCCGGGTTGGTCGCATAGGCAGGCTGCACCGTCTGGGCCGATGCCTGAGAGGGCAGGGCGCCGGCAAGGGCGCTGAAAGCAACCGCAGCAACAAAGAAAATTCGGGAGCGCATGGGCTATCTCCTCGTATGAGACAGGGGACGATCCGGCCGCATTGAAACCGGACGGCTTCTATCGAGCCCCGACTTTACGAGCATCAACCCTAACAATCTCTGTACGGCCAGTGCCCTGGTGCCGCAGGGGCAGGGCGCATGCTTCAGGCCGCGGCGGCCGGCAGGTCCAGCCTGGGCGCGAGCGCCGTATCGCCCATGGCGGCGAAGGGGCCATTGCGATAGCCCCGCGCCTCGTGGCCATAGGTGAGGGGAACGCTGCCGGGACCGACGACGCTGCCGCCGGCGCAGCAGAGAATATGATCGCCCGCCGCCGTATCCCATTCCATGGTCGCGCCGCAGCGCACATAGATATCGGCCTCGCCCGAGGCGATCAGGCAGAATTTCAGGGCCGACGAGGTCATGCGCCTCGTGCCGATGGACAGCACAGAGAGGCAGGCTTCCGTGGCGATATCGCCATGACGGCGGCTGACGAGGGCGACGAGGCCGTCCTCGGGAGCGCTCCGGACCTTGATCTCCTGCCAGTCGAAGCTCTCGCCGCCGGCTTCGGGCATGGGGCTCATGCGGGCGGTGGTGCCCGCGATCCAGATCCTGCTCAGGGCAGGGGCCGCGACGGCGGCGGCCAGGGGGCGCTCTCCCCGAATCAGGGCGATGTTGACGCTGTATTCCCCGGTGCCGTGGATGAAGTCGCCGGTGCCGTCCAGAGGGTCGACCAGGAAGAAGGCTTCGCCCACATGGGCCGTGCTCGCCGTTTCCTCCGCCACCACCGGAATGCCGGGCCATGCCTCGTTCAGGCGGCGGATGATGAGCTCCTCCGCGGCCAGATCGGCGGCTGTGCTCGGGCTTCCGTCATCCTTGACGCGCTGTTCGATCAGCGCATTTTCCATGCCCCGCAGAAGATGCGCGGCCGCGGAGGCAATGGAGGCAAGCCTTAAGGCGATTTCGTCAGGATGAGTGTCGTCGAGACGCATCATGGAACTGTGCCTGTTCTCGGAAGGTCTGTCGATCTCTTTTGTCTGCTTTCCAAAGAACTCGCAGCCGGGTATCCGGTTCACGTTCTCTTTCCTGTTTGGCTGTATTCGGGAATTCCAAAATTCGGAATTTTCTGAATCCAACGCTGAACTTACGGTCTTCCCGGAGCCCTTATGGCCACCATCTCTCTTGATTCGCTCGACCTTGCCGCCCTTCTTTGCTCGCGCGTCTGCCACGACGTGATTTCGCCCGTGGGCGCGATCGTCAACGGGCTCGAGGTCCTGGAGGACGACAGCGACACCTCCATGCGCGAATTCGCGCTCGACCTGATCCAGAAGAGCGCCCGCCAGGCTTCCGCCCGGCTTCAGTTCGCCCGTCTCGCCTTCGGCGCGGCAGGCTCGGCCGGGGCCTCCATCGATCTGGGCGATGCCGAGCAGGTGGCGCGGGGCATGTTCCTCGACGACAAGATCACCTTCTCCTGGTCCTCGCCCCGCCTGCTGTTCCCCAAGAACCGGGTGAAGCTGCTCCTCAACCTGATCATGATCGCCATCACCGCCATCCCGCGCGGCGGCTCGATCGCGGTGACGGTGACGGGCGATGCGGAGAATTGCCAGTTCGAGATCCGCTCGAAGGGCCTGAACGCCCGCATTCCCGCCCATTCGCAGGAGCTGCTGGCGGGCCATTCCGAAACCGGCACCGTCGATGCGCACGGCATCCAGATCTATTACGCCGGGATGGTAGCCCGCGCCTCCAACATGAATATCGCCTTCAGCATCGAGGGCGACGAAGTGACGATCAGGGCCGCGACGGCCTGACTTTAATGGAGCTTAGAGCAGGCCGCTGTCATACAGCGGCTTGTCTTCTGCCGTCGGTCGATCCTTGATCGATCTGCGCGCCAAGATGCGCGCCCACCGCGATGATGGTGAGGATCGCGGGTCAGACCGGCGCTACAAAGGTCATGAAGCCTTCTCCCGGAGCCCAGGTGTTTCCGTAAATCACTATGTTATCCGTCAGCGCGAGCGATGCGCTTGAGAAGCCTAGGAATGGCAGAAGGATTGCATTCAGAATGCGGCGCATCCGTGATCGGTTGCGGAAGAATGGCAAGAGCAGAAACAACGCCTGCAGCACGAAAAACAGTGTGCATATGAGTGAGGACAGAATGAAGAGGTCCTCCAGAAGCGACAGCGCCGTAATCTCACCAGCTCGGCTGATGTTCTCCCGACCGATGAGATCGTGAGCCTGCAACGCGAACGGCGCTGCCACTCCGCTGAGCAGGATATAGATGTAAGCGATCAGGTAACGCATTGAACGAACCAGGTTCGATGACATGCAGCCAACAAAAAAGCCCGGCAATGTACCGGGCTTTCTTATTCGGTGTCGTGTCGCTTAAACCGCGACGCGCTCTTCGGACTCGTTCGGCTCGCGCAGCACGTAGCCGCGGCCCCAGACGGTCTCGATGTAGTTCTTGCCCTGCGAGGCATTGGCGAGCTTCTTGCGCAGCTTGCAGATGAACACGTCGATGATCTTCAGTTCCGGCTCGTCCATGCCGCCGTAGAGATGATTGAGGAACATCTCCTTGGTGAGCGTCGTGCCCTTGCGCAGCGAGAGCAGCTCGAGCATCTGGTATTCCTTGCCGGTCAGATGCACGCGGGCGCCGCCGACTTCCACCGTCTTCGTGTCGAGATTGACGACGAGATCGCCGGTGGTGATCACGGATTGCGCATGGCCCTTCGAGCGGCGCACGATCGCATGAATGCGGGCGACCATCTCATCCTTGTGGAAAGGCTTCGTCAGATAATCGTCGGCGCCGAAGCCGAGACCCTTCACCTTGTCCTCGATGCCGGCCATGCCGGAGAGGATCAGGATAGGAGTCTTCACCTTCGCAACACGCAGCGTGCGCAGAACCTCATAACCCGACATGTCGGGAAGATTCAGGTCGAGAAGGATGATGTCGTAATCGTACAACTTGCCGAGGTCGATGCCCTCTTCGCCGAGATCCGTCGTATAGATATTGAAGTTCTCGGACTTCAGCATCAGTTCGATGCTTTGCGCAGTTGCGCTGTCGTCTTCGATGAGAAGTACGCGCATTGTTATTCCCCAGCCCTTGCCCTGGAGCTTGCGTGTAGCTTGTGACTACCCATCTGCCACCGGGCCAGCGGCAGATGCCCTTTTGCACTGATTCGTAACGCTAGTTCGGAATGGTTAACAAACCCTGATTCCTGCATGCAAGCGCTTAACGACATGGTCATGCCATTCTCTCGTTCAGGGCGCTCAGCCTGTGGATTCAGGGTGACCATACGGAACCTCGTTGCGTCATCCGAAACTGTTGCAAACGAAGGGTTTCGCCTGCACTCGCCTACCGGTCCTTCGAACCGACAGGCGTGACAGGGACAGTGTTAACGAAATCGGTAAACGAAAGGTTGACGCAAGCCTGAAGCAAGCCCGGCGGCCCGTCCCGGGACCATGCAAACTTGCTAGTGATCTGTCCTTCCACGGTTTTTCGTCCGCCCTGGTAAGGAAAGGTCAACTTCCATGCGCGATGATGTCTCATGCCTCAAGGATAACTGAGCGATCCGGCAGGCACCTGAAACAGCGACGTGTGGAGTTGAATCAAGATGAAGTCGCGGGATACGCTCATCCGCCTCAAGCGCTTTCAAGTCGACGAGAAACGTCGGAGAGTGGCGCAGATCGAGATGATGATCGCCGAGTTCGACCGCATGGCGGCTGACCTTGACCGGGAAATCGCAGCGGAAGAGCACAAGGCCGGGATCACCGATCCGAACCATTTTGCATATCCGACCTATGCTCGCGCCGCTGCCCAGCGGCGGGACAACCTTCGCATGTCGGCTCAGAACTTGCATACGCAGCTCGATGACGCCAAGGCCGAACTCGGCGAGGCGTTCGAGGAGCTCAAGAGGGCCGAGAGCCTGGAGGACCGCGAGCGCGCCAGCGAGCGGACTCTCGATCCGGCCATCAGTCAGATGGGCCAGGCTCGCGCCATGCGCGCGACTGCCTGATCTCCTCCATCTCAATCGATGAATAAGGACGCGCCGCAGCCCGGCGCGTCCTTTCTCTTTTTGGGGCCTCAGTCGAGCAATGGAATCTGAACAGCGCAGTTGCGCGGCAGGAAGCCTTGAAGCCGCGGATCGTCGGCAACCTCGATGGCGCGCCGATAGGGTGTGAACCCTGACCGCATATAGAATGCGAGTGCTGCTGGGTGATCCAGGCTGCAGGTATGGACGAAGAAACGGTCGATAGGATGGGCGAAGGCCCGGCGGATCGCCTCGCTCATCAGGAAGCGTCCAGCTCCCTTGCCGATGACTCCGGGGATAAGGCCGAGAAAGGCCAGTTCGGCCTCTCCCTGAGGCCGGAAGTCGAGTTCCAGAAGACCGATATCGTCCTTGCCGTCGTTCAAGGCATAAGCCTCGACCTTCGGATCATCGAGAATGCAGGCGAGTTCCTCGTCCGGCATGACCACGCGGCTGAACCAGAGCCAGGGCTCACCGATGCGACGATACAGAGTTCTATATCGATTGCGGTCGGCGTTGAGAGGCTGGAGTGACCAGTCCGTTCGAGCTTCCATCGGCACTGGCGGAGGAGGCGGGCGCATTTCCAGGTAGGTGACGACGGCAGCGATTTTCCCGGGGGGCAGATCCGTATAGCCGTTCAGGTTCAACATCAGAGATTTCGTCATCCATCCGACTCGCGATCCGATAACAGCCTCATGCTGTGTCATGGGTCCGGCTGAAGAGCAAATTTGCGTGAACCGATCCGGCAAGTCTGCCGAAGCGCTTGCCCGATTGGACGTTTTGCCCAATCACTTTGAAACCATTTTCTCTTGCAGATCGAATGGATTGTGGGCACAGAAGAGGGAACAAAGGAGCGCGACCGTTTCGATGAAGAAAGTGCGTGAGTTCATTTGGCCCGTCATTGGGCTCGTCGCGGTCGTCGTGTCTGTCTGGCTTCTTTATCGCGAACTGCGCGGCATGTCCCTCGATGATGTCTGGGACAGCCTGACGGCGGTTCCTCCCCATCGCTATGCTCTGGCCGGATTGTCGACCCTCGTCGCCTATGCCGCGCTCGCTTGGTATGACCGGATTGCGCTCCTCCATCTCGGCGTGCGCCACATCTCGTGGTTCTTCGTGTCGGTGACGTCGTTCACCACCTATGCGCTATCCCATAATATCGGCGCCTCGGTTTTCTCCGGTGCGGTGGTGCGTTACCGGGCTTATACGTCCAAGGGGCTGAGCGCGCCGCAGATTGCCGTGCTCGTCGCTCTGTGCTCCTTTACGTTCGGTCTCGGCACGATCCTGCTTGGCGGCGTGACGCTCACTGTCGATCCTACGCTCCTGCATCGTCTCGAAGATCTCCTGCCTTCCGCGCTGACCAATCCCGCAACGGCTCGGATCGTGGGCCTGCTGCTTCTCGGTTTCGTTGCGCTGTATGTAGCGGGCTCGATCCTGAATCTGCCGCCGCTGGTGATCCGGAAGGCGAAGCTCGAATATCCGCGCCCGGCCATCATGATGCGCCAGCTGGTTGCCGCTCCGCTCGAGCTGCTCGGGGCCGCCGGCATCATCTATTTCGTGCTTCCGGCCCATCTGGAGCCGAGCTTCCTGGTCGTTCTCGCCGTATTCCTGGCCTCATTCTCAGCGGCCTTGGTCAGTCATGCGCCAGGGGGACTCGGCGTCTTTGAGCTGGTTTTCCTCACGGCCATGCCGGATATCCCGAAGGCGGACGTGCTTGCGGCACTCATCATCTTCCGCCTTTTCTACCTGCTGATCCCCTTCGCCATGTCGCTGGTCGTCGTGCTTCTCTTCGAGCGTGCCCGGCTGGCGCAAGCTTGGCGCGGCAGGGGAGCGGTGGACACGAGCACCGTTCCGCCGCCGCCGCTTTCCTCATCGGATAAGTAAGGCTGCTTCTGTTTCGAAGCCCTCTTCAGGCAGCGATGGCTGGCTTCTGGCCGGGCTCAGGGACAGGGATGCCTGCTTCCGTGTATTCGTTCAGCTTGTTCCGAAGAGTGCGGATCGAAATGCCCAGAATGCGCGCCGCATGGGTCCTGTTGCCGAGGCAATAGGAGAGGGTGTCCAGAATGAGGTGGCGTTCCACGTCGGCAATCGTGTGGCCCACTAAAATGCGCCGGAGTGCATCGACGGTCTGGTCGGCAGCTGAGGATGGCGGATTGGCCGCATTCGATCCGGCAAAAGACTGCTGTTCCGGCAAATCCTGGGCGCTGAGCACGATTCGTACCTATCTGAGTAGAGGGTAAGGATTTATGCCCATCTTATGGTTAGGAAGGTCTTAACAGCCTCGCTTCCGCCTCTGTTTTCGGCCGCGCAATAGAAAAAGGCGCCGCCTCGTGAAAGCAGCGCCTCGTCCTGTAATGCTCCCGAGCCGACGGCTTATTGCCGGTAGTGCTGAATCCGGGTCGTACGAAGTCCAGCGAGACCATGCTGGTCGATCGACATCTGCCAGCTGAGGAATTCCTCGGTGGTCAGCGTGTAGCGCTGGCAGGCTTCTTCCAGGCTCAGCAGACCGCCGCGGACAGCGGCGACAACTTCGGCCTTACGGCGGATGACCCAGCGTCGGGTGCTGGAGGGAGGCAGGTCGGCAATCGTCAGGGGACTGCCATCGGGCCCTATGACATACTTGACCCTAGGGCGGTGGGGTTCGGTCATGATACGCTCACACAAAAATTCAACGACCTTGGTAGGCTCGAACCTAAACGGTGGGGCTTAATGTTTTCCTAAGCCCGCCCAATCGGTTACGACGATGCCTAAGCTTAGCCATAAACGTTAACACCGGCTTATTGCGGCACGTTTCTCTTTAAGATTTCACCGGTCATCGCTATAGAAGGGCTTTGGCCCCTCCCGTGCGCCGCCTTGAACGGCGCCTCTGGATGGAACGATGCTCAACTCACTCGATCTACCCAAGTCCCCCGCTGAGACCCGCGTCGTCGTCGCGATGTCGGGCGGCGTGGACTCCTCCGTCGTGGCGGCTCTCCTCAAGCAGGAGGGCTATGACGTCATCGGCATCACTCTGCAGCTCTACGATCACGGCGAGGCCGCGCATCGTAAGGGGGCCTGCTGCGCGGGCCAGGACATCTACGATGCCCGCCGCGTGGCCGAGGCTATCGGCATCCCGCATTACGTGCTCGATTACGAGGAGCGCTTCCGCAAGGCTGTGATCGACCGTTTCACCCAGAGCTATCTGGCCGGTGAGACGCCGATTCCCTGCGTCGAGTGCAACCGCTCCATCAAGTTCCGGGACCTGCTGGAAACCGCCAAGGAACTCGGGGCCGACGTGCTGGCCACAGGCCATTACGTGGCGAGCCGCCGTCTGCCCGACGGGCGCCGCGCCCTTCACCGGGCTGCCGATCCGGACAGGGACCAGAGCTACTTTCTGTATGCGACGACGTCTGAACAACTCGACATCCTGCGTTTTCCGCTGGGCGAGTTGCCCAAGGAAAAGACCCGCGACTATGCTCGCGAATTCGGTCTCACCGTCGCCGAGAAGGCAGACAGCCAGGACATCTGCTTCGTCACGCAGGGGCGCTACAGCGACGTGATCGAGCGTCTGAAGCCCGGCGCCGTCCAGGGCGGCGAGATCGTCCATGTGGACGGCCGCGTGCTCGGCCGCCATGACGGCATCATCCATTACACCGTGGGGCAGCGGAAGGGCCTTGGCTTATCCGTCGGCGAGCCGCTTTACGTTGTGCGCCTCGACGCCAAGGAGGCCCGCGTGGTCGTAGGCCCCCGAGAGGCGCTGGCGACCAAGCTCATCCGGATCACTGACATCAACTGGCTCGGTGATGTGCCACTGGAATCCCTGGGCGAGCAGGGGATGGAAGTGGCCGTTCGGGTCCGTTCGACCCGCGAGCCGCGCCCAGCCATCCTGCGATCCACAGGAACCGGCACTACGGTCGAGCTGTTATCGGCGGAAGATGGGGTGTCTCCCGGCCAAGCCTGTGTCATCTATGAGAGCGATGCTCCACGAGCCCGGGTGCTCGGCGGGGGCACCATTGCCCGCACTATTGCCGAAGCCGTTGCGGCCTGAGGCGTCCTCTGAAGGTATCTACATGACGGATGGAGCGACCACGGCCCTGATGCGCAAAGCCTATGCGCGTTGGGCGCCGATCTATGACCTCGTTTACGACAAGCTGACCGAACCGGCTGCCCGGGCCGCAGTGAACGCGGCGGTAGCCTGTGGTCCCAAGGTTCTGGAGGCCGGCGTCGGCACCGGCTTGTCCCTGGGATATTATCCCCGTCACGCCGAGGTCTATGGGGTCGACCTTTCCGAGGACATGCTGCGCCGGGCTCAGGACAAGGTCGAGAAGCGCGGTCTTTCCCACGTGAAGAGCCTGCAGGTCATGGATGTGACCAAGCTCGGATATCCGGACGCCTCGTTCGATGCGGTTACCGCGCAGTTCATCATTACCCTCGTGCCGGAACCCGAAGTCGCCCTTTCCGAATTCGCGCGGGTGCTGAAACCCGGCGGGGAGATCGTTCTCGCCAATCACTGGGGGCAGCCGTCAGGGCCCGTGGCAGCCCTGGAGGAGATGGCAGCTCCGCTCGCCAAGGCCATCGGCTGGAGTTCCTCCTTCAAGGCGGCAAGGGTCGAAGACTGGGCGCGCAGCACTGGCTTTATGGAAGTGGTCGAGTTGAGACCTCTCTTTCCGGCGGGCTTCTTCAAGCTCATGAGGATTAGGAAGCGGGCCTGAAGCCCGCTTTTTTGTTGGGGCCTTTGAGGTGACTTTGGGGGGCTGGGCCCTATTTCCTTACCCTCAAGTCTCTGCACACATTCACGAAAGTCACTCTCATGCGCCTTTTCATGTTCACCTCCCAGGCTAAGGAAGATCTGCACGCTTTTGCGGGTGACGAGGCAGGCAGCAAGCTCCCCGCTAAGTACGGCCCGTGGGGACTGACGGGCACTCTCAATTCCCGGGAAACCCCTCCACACAAATTCTCCCGCCGCACGATCGAGCAGGCGATTTCTACGGAAGGCTTTCAGCTCTGGCGTATGAAAGCGAAAGGCTGAACACTCCTTGGAAGGGGAGAGCTTGTCCATCTGCTGCGGGTTTTCTCCTGCGCAGGTCCTGCAAAAACGCGGCTTCGATCAAGCACCAAAAAGAAACCGTCAGAAATTCGTTGGCAGGCTCCGCCTCTTTCTTGACACTGGGGCATAATCTTCCCTATATCGCCCATGCCTGACGCGGGGTCGCCCCGCGGCCTGGGGCGGAGTAGCTCAGTTGGTCAGAGCAGAGGAATCATAATCCTTGTGTCGGGGGTTCAAATCCCTCCTCCGCTACCACTTCTCAGAAGACCCTGCTTTTCCAATAACTTACTGAAAATCCTCACGAAATTCCTGCCGCACAGGTACAGCACCCTGTTACAGCGGACAGATTTATGCGTCGTGTGTCGAGGCTTGCGAAGCGGTATAGCGTTTATTACCTCAGATGTCCGATCCCGCGCGGTCTCCAAGCCATTCTCGGGAGATGTGAGATCAATCGCTCCCTCAAGACTACCGACCGGAAGATTGCGGTTGAGCGGCTCCTGATCTTGAGCCTTCAAACCGACCGTCTTTTTGGTGAGCTTCTTGAGATGATGAACAGCGCCAGCTCCCTCCCTGCTGAAATCCAGAGAGCCCTGGCTGATGAGTTACGTAGCGTTAGGGAAACTTGGCCCTGGGTCATGGTGAGGAGCGAGCAGGAGAGGAGCGGTCATTGCGAGCAGTTCACACAGCTGATCCAAGAGGCTGAACTCAAGCAGCACAATCAGGCTGAATGTATCCTGGAGGCATCCCACTTCCTGGATCGGCACAAGCTGTACGACCTTCATGGGAAGCGAATGAAGGCGACCCAGCTTGTCCGGTTGGGGCACCTCTCGCTCAGAGCATCAATTTCAAAGTGGAAATACGGTCTCGCACGATTGTCCGGCGCAAACGAGTGGGAAATCGGCGACCCGGAATTGCGGGACCTGATGCAGGTGAACGTGGAGACATTGGTCTCTCACGCGCGACAGCCGATTATAACACCTGTTTAGAAAGTCAGGACGCCTCTGGAGGAGCTATTCAAGCGATACCGGGCTGAAAACGCTCATACGATGAAGGCGAACCGAGCCTATGATTTCGAGCAAGCCTTCGGTCTCTTGGCTGATACATTAGGCAGCGAAGTCGCGGCGCAGGAACTCGATAAGGCTCACATCCGAAAGGTGAAGGATGTGATGGCGCACCTTCCCATTAATGCGAGGAAGAACCACGAGTTCAAGGAACTGACCTATCCACAGATCGCAGAGAAGAACAAGACACTCGGGCTCAAGACCATTTCCGACAGATCTCGCAATAGGCTTCTCGGGTGTCTCAATCAGCTCATGGATTGGGCAGTGAAGGAAGGGTTCATCCAGCAGAATCCCGTCTCCAGAATGCTGCTTCGGCTTCCAAAGGAGAAGTCTGACCGGTTGCCATTCGATGGAGATGACCTCAAGCGCATTTTCAATGCTCCTACCTTCGTTGGGATGCATTCGGAGCGGTATTGGAAGAAGTCAGGGACACTCGTCGTGAGGGACAGCAATTATTGGATGCCAATTCTGGCCCTCTGCACGGGCGCACGCGCCAACGAGTTGCTGCAGTTGACGAAGAGCGATGTTCGCCAAGAGGACGGTGTTTGGATCATCGATATCAATAAGCGGGTTAAGACCAAGGATTCTGTTCGAAAAGTTCCTTTACATCCCGAGCTGATATCCGTTGGCTTTGTGGAGTGGGCGACATCCCTCAAAATAAAACCTGACGAGCGGCTGTTCGGCGAGGTCTCACCTGCCTCTGGCGATGGAAAGTTCAGCACGACCTATTCAAAGCGATTTGGCCGGTTCCTGGACAGCTTGAAACTGGAGGATGATCGGAAGGTTTTTCATTCCTTCCGGCACCTGTTTACCGATCTGCTGAGGGCAAAGGCGGATGATGGAGTCATCAAAGCGATCTTGGGACATGACGATCCATCCGTCACATCGCGCTACGGCAAGGGATATCCTCTTCAACGTTTGCACGAAGCGGTCAGTGCGGTCATTTTACCTGTCGATCTTTCGCACCTGCATTCAAAGCGGATGAAGGCAGCATCCTGACCCATCTCCACACCCTAACCGATATCGATGCCGATGGTTCGGGTAGGAGCGAAATTGGCAGTTTGGGATTTTAAAGGCTTTTGGAGAGGTCGATCATAGTGCGATCTTTCTCTTATAGGACAAGGCAAAGAGCCCCTTGAGGAGGGGACTCTCATAAACACGCTGAAGGCAGATAGTAGATTATAATAAGGCCCCACTTATCGGTTACGGCATATTGGTTATGTCTCAGATGGATCAGAATCCGAACGTGAGCTTTCCTCGGAAGGGAGAGAGGTGGATGAGGTCGTTACGTTGCCGGTTTCCGTGAGGATGGATTCGAAAGCGTCGTCCAGATAGGTTTGATGGCTCTCGACGGTACGATCGACACCTAGCGTCTGAAGATATGTTTCGAGATCGCCACGTTCGGTGAGAATTGCATGTACTTCCTTTTGAAACTCATTGAGTTGGGGAATATGCTCATCGCGTTCCGTTTGGGTTTTCTCCCTGGTTTAGGCGTTTCACGTGTTTCGTAATCTTGCTCGGCGTTTATGCGGATAGCGAGACCTGGGAAACCCAGAGAGTGTTGTAACCAGACCAGAATCGCGAGTTCATGTTCGGAGAAGGCTTTTGACTCCCTACGGAACTCTGGGTCCGCGGTGGTGTTCTCGGAAAAGCGGATCAGTTGAGGTTCTGGTAGCTGCCTGCCTTTCGTGCGCTCATTCCTATAAATGGGCTTATGCGCAATTCGCGGACGATGATCCTCACGCGTTCGCGAGGATTGCTCTCATCATTCTCAGCTCCCAGGGCAGGTGTGGCAGAGGGATGAAGAAGACCCGTCATCCCCGCTGTGCCTGCCACCGCTTTCCGGCTGAAGTGATCAGCTATACCGTCTGGCTGTATTTCCGATTTCCGCTCAGCCTGCGCATGGTCGAGGAGATGTTGGCCGCCCCCGGCATCCTGGTCAGCCATGAGACCGTCCGGCAGTGGCTCCTGAAGTTCGGTCAGGGCTTTACTCACCAGATCCATCGTTGTCTTCCAGCTGTTGGAGACAAGTGGCACCTGGATGAGGTCGTGATCAGCATCGTGGGCAAAAAGCATTGGCTCTGGCGCGCTGTCGATCATCACGGAGCCGTGCTCGACATTCTGGTTCAGAGCCGCCGGAATGCCAAGGCGGCTAAGCGCCGGACATCGTTCCACGAGTGATGATTACCGATAAACTCGCTAGCTACGTGCGGCCAAGCGAGAGATCATGCCGGGTGTCGAGCATCGGCAGCATAAGAGTTTGAACAATCGAGCCGAGAACAGCCATCAGCCGACCCGACGGTGCGAGCGCATCATGGAACGCTTCAAGTCAGCTGGGCAGGCCCAGCGCTTTCTGTCCGCTCACGATCAGGTTGCGAACCTCTTCGCCTTCCCACAAATTCCAACGCCGCTGAACATCGCGAGGCCCGCTCCCAGGCCTTTACTGCTTGGGCCGAAGTGACAGGCGTTGCCATGAGCTTCTGATCCGGCGCCCAAGGGAGGCGCTTTGCCTTCAGCTCGTTAAATTGACGGTGCCCTTCAGCGCCCATTGGCGGACTGTCTCATAGGAGACGAGAACGCCCCGCTCGACCAGCATCTCCTCGACCAGCCGCAAGCTCAGAGG
The DNA here is from genome assembly GCA_023450615.1 of Pseudomonadota bacterium. Taxonomy (GTDB): domain Bacteria; phylum Pseudomonadota; class Alphaproteobacteria; order Rhizobiales; family Beijerinckiaceae; genus Microvirga. The sequence continues at coordinate 25,700 of JAEXGT010000038.1, forward strand.
AAAGCGAAAATACAACCAGACCGCATGAGCGATGATCTGGGGTGCGAACCGATGGCGCTTGTAGATGACAGATTAGCTCATGCCAGCCCGTCTACATAGCGCCAATCATACTCAGGTTAACGTGACAACGCTCTGACGGGCTTGTTCATTCCGGACCATCTACACGCCGTGTCACCATGTCCGGGTTAACGTGGCAACACCGCGCGCCTCCAGCGCGCCGCAATAACGATAATGCGCAGTCGCTCAGGGATGTACTGCTCCCTCTCTCCCCAAAGACGATGTTTGAGTTCTTGACGAACCTTCTTGTAAGACCGTAGGCGCTCTGCTGTCTCTGGATGATGGCTCAAATAGACCTCGATTTCAGTGGCTCGACCCGGATCAAGCCTCCCATCCACATATGCCTGAAGGTCGTCGTCATCGACGCGACCCTCATCGTTGCTCATTTAAACTGCTCACGGGCACAGCTTAGCTCCCTTCAAGATAGCGGCGTAGGTTTTCACGCCCCCGGCTCAGGCGTGACATGACTGTTCCGATTGGAATGCCCAACACCTGCGCAGTCTCCATATAGGACAGTTCTTCAACGCCGATCAGAAACATAACCTCACGCTGCTCGATTGGCAGGATTGCAAGCCCTAAGAGGACATCGCGTACGTCCAAGCGTTCCTCCTGGACTGGACCCTTTGACATTATCATCTTGTCATCAAGTTCAGCGAGGTCGACCTGATTGCCACGTCTCGAATGAGAACGTAGGTGAGAGACAAAGACGTTATGTAGGATCGAGAAAAGCCAGGGGCGCACCTCCGCTGTCGGTTCGCGAAGATGCCATCGCCGGACCGCAAGCTCTAGACAGTCCTGAACAAGATCATCAGCCAGATCGCGATTGTGGGTTAGAGCGAAGGCGTAGCGACGTAGATCCGGTATCTTAGGCTCGATTAGGGCCGTCATCTCATCCATGACCATTCCCTGGATCCGTCCGTTCGGAAGGATAGCGACAGCGGAACTGCGATGTTTAACCCCTAACTCTTTCGTCGCTTCTTAAGCACACCTATCCATAGGCGGTAGAAGCATTCACCTTCCTTATTGGTACCTATTCTTCGTAGGCTAAGCTCAAAATATCTTGTCTTCGCGTGGAATAAGGATCTGCTCTCAGCGTATATCGCATCAACAAGGGCACTGATCGACAGGCATCAGCTAAAATAAAGAGAGGATATGCCATGGCTGTCATTGTGCGTTGATAAATATAGATTATTTCCCAGTATAGACTCTGAACGAAGTTTTAACGAATATACACAAGATAAGTCTTTCCATGATAAAAGGAATGGCTGTGTATTTTCTATTTCTGATATTATTATATTGAGCATTGTTATTATATGAATGCATGAATTCTATATTCGTTATATAGGCAATACCTAATTTTATTTATTTTAATTTAATAGTAGTTGATGTATTTATTTGAATTGCACTCGCACTCGCTGGGTCAATCTCCAGCCCTTGCAAGATGCAAACACCGCGATGACTTTCATCAGGAGGTTCATGATGCGCGACTTGACAACAGACGAACTCGGTCATGTTTATGGTGCCGGTTACTGCAAGTATCCTCATAAGCATTCAAAGAAATCAAGGAAGCATTCTAAGAAGTCTTGTAAGAGGTCTCGGAAGTCAAAGAAGTCAACGAGAAAGCATTGTGGCTATTAAACTCCAGCGCGCCGCCGTTAAATCCTTGGCGGCGGCGCATCCCACGAACATACGTCGACGGGATGAAGAACCATGGATGCACTGATTGGGGAAGTTCGCCCCGAACAGGTTGCGGGGAATGAGGGTCGCGACAGGGATGCCATTCAGGAGGAGATCATGCTCCTGGGACAGCCAACCCTCGGCCGCTATCTTGACTACATGACTGAGACCGTCATCGGGGGTGCCAGTCTCCAACGCAATGTGCTCGTCGATGAGTGGCGCGCAGCCAATGACCTTTACTACGATCTGGAGACCAGCGAAGCCGGCTTGGCGGATCACGTCGAAATCCTAGACCTGCCAGCCCCTTTGAAGCCGCTGGTCAGTGCGATCAGGGCGGAATCTAGCTACAGACGGGCATTCGACATGCTACCGACGCGCTTTGCGATGGTTCAGCTGGATCGAGTGGTTGCGAGCCAGAGGCGGGTGAACTTGTCACATGCCAAGCGCCTGCGCGCGCACTTGGGAGCGTCGCCATCACTCGAGCAACTCTTCCGATTCAGTCTGCCGCTCGATCGGCCCGATGTTCGCGTCGGCATGCATCCATCTGGGAAGAACCGCTTCACATTATGGTCCGAGTCCTCGGATTTCCGGTTCCAGGAAGCAGTTCTGTTCCGACCTGAGCAGATCGCCGAGCATGCGGCCAAGGGCGTTGTTAGCGGAGTGGTCGGGCTCATGGTGGGGTTCGGCTCTAACTTCCTGTGCGCCGCCCAGTCGGGCAGCCGGCTCCTGCTCGTTAACGGGCACCACCGAGCATATGCCCTTTTGGAGCAGGGCATCACCCACGCCCCTTGTATTATTGAGACTGTCACTCGTCTGGACGAACTCGCCCTGGTTGCCGACAGTGACGTGCTGGAGGCGCCTGCCTTCTACTTCAAATCACCCCGGCCGCCCTTGCTTAAAGACTTCCTCGATCCTCGAATCCGCAAGGTGGTGTCAGTACCGCGGAAAGTTCACATGATCGATGTCAGCTTCAAGATACGGGAGTACTCTGTCTCCGATTGAGAGACGCGGCCGTGTTGAGAGGCGCGCTGTTGCAAGGGGGTGCAAAAAAGCACGAGGGAGGCGACGCATGAGTGAGACCCCCCGTGGGGAGGAAAAAGCTGTATTCCCGGACGCAGGTCCCCTTTCCATGCAGTCGCAGGATATGGCGCGACAACCAGCGCAACCACTCTTTCGCCCGGAGGTCATGGTCGAACACCAATCACAGTGGCTTGGGACGGTATTGCTAGAGCCAAAGATCACACATTGGATGTTCGCCGCGCTATCCCTGCTGGCCACCGCCGCAGTGCTCGGTATGCTGTTCTTCACGTCCTACACCCGCAAAGCCCGCATCAATGGCTGGCTGGTGCCGCAGCAGGGCTTAGTGCGGGTCTTCGCGCCGCAGGCGGGGGTAATCACCCAAATCAACGTGAAGGAAGGCGCAGAGGTGAAGAAGGGTGCGCTCCTGCTGGCAATCTCTA
>JAEXGT010000072.1 GCA_023450615.1 Pseudomonadota bacterium
GAAGGTCACAGGTTCAAATCCTGTCCCCGCAACCAAACCAAAAACCCCCGCCCGGTCCCGCCGGCGGGGGTTTGGGCATTCAAACCCCTCACCCCGCCCGGAACGCCAAAACAAACGCGTCCAAAACTCTCAAACCATGATCCAATCCGCAACCTGTTCACCTGTGGCGCTATCGCTTGCCTGCGGCTGACTACAGGAGAGCGCGAACCGCAGCCTTCTAGACCTAGGCGGACATCACCTCTGTTGGCATTCGTCGCTCGAGACCAAGCTCCTCCCAGCTCAAATTCTGTCGGACGCTCATTAAAGTGACGATGCCGTACTACACTGGCCGAGCTCCTGGGCCCTTGAATGGCCCGGATACTCCAAGATCGGTTGGCGCTTAGCTACCTTTCAGGAGTTGGCCGACCTAACTGCGGCTCAAACTCCCTTCCAACCTCTACGAGTTTCTCGCAGAAATCTTGAGCGAGGGGCGAAAGCGGCCGGATGCTGGATACCAGCATGTGGGCCTGGATTGGAATTTCCGGCTTGAACGGCCGAGCCACAAGCGTGGGAAAGTGCCCCTCCGCGTGGATAAAGGGGTCGACGAGCGCGATGCCGAGTCCTTGGCTGACGAATGAGCAAGCGCTGAAGCTCTGATTGACTTCGATTACCCTCCTCAGCGGAACTCCCTGTGTGACGAATGCCTCTGAAACCCTGGCTCCAGTAGGCTCGGTGAGAGGAAACGTGATCAACTCCTCCCCCTCGAGGTCGATCGGCGACACCGAAGATTTCTGCGAGAGGTGGTGTTCTTGCGGAATCACGCAAATGACTCCTCCAGCCGATAGCAGTCGTGCGCTGACAGCAGCGTCTCCTGAAGAGGGCTGACAGATTCCAACGTCGACTTCATTACGCGCCACCCGTTCAACGACCTCGCGGGTGGATGCTGCCATAACTTTCAATTCAACAAGCGGTCTCTCCGCCCGGAATCTTCTCATCGCTTCAGCAACAAGCATAGATGTCAAAGACGGCGCCGTAGCGATCTTGATCAGGCCCTTCCTACCGGTTCGCAGGTCTTCGATTCTTTGCTTGACCCTCTCGTAGTCCGACATGAGGTCTGCAATCACCGGGAGAAGTGCATGTGCATGTTCTGTTGCAACAATTCGACCCTGAACCGTTTCAAAGAGAACTAGCCCAATCTCTTCCTCGAACTGGCGGATGGTCTTGCTGATTGCAGGCTGCGACACATGAAGGAGGCGTGCAGTCTCAGTGACGGAGCCTGTCTTGCACGCCGTTTCAACAACTTTGAGATGCCGAATATCCATCGGGTCCCTTAATAACCAGTGGTTATTGAGTCATGAAAAAATATTCATTGTCAAGGCGGTCCCGCATCGATAGCGTTACCTAAAGGATAAAACAAGTAATCACATATAATCGGCTGCCGAGTACGGTCGGCAAAGCCAATATCTACAAGGAGGCGCGTAGGTATTGATATGATTTACTTTATAGAAGATCAGATTGCCCATTTCGTCATTGACAATGGGAAGATGAACGTTCTGACGCCAAAGACCTATAAGGAACTTTACCACTCCCTAAAAGACTTTGAGATCAATCCAGAAGCACGGGCCGGTGTCTTATACGGCGCAGGCTATGCAGAAGGTCGATCTTTTTGCGCAGGTGACGACATTAAGAATAAGTATCGTCCGGAGCGTACTCGCCAGCAGGAGCTGGAGGCATTTCTATTTCTGCATCAGAACGAGGGCGATGAACCATCGCGCCCTGGCTGGGAAGAGGACGTTTATCGGCATCGCCGGTACAAGCCCATCGTAGGTGCGGTCAGCGGATACTGTCTAGGAGCAGGCTTGGCTTGCCTCTTGCAGCACAGCGATATCCGGATTGCAGATCCAACATCGAAGTTCGGCCTACCCGAAGTCGCGTTCGGGGCAGCTGGCTTGTCCGCTGTCACACGTCTGTCTCAGCATCTTGCTCCTGCCGACGCCGCCTGGATGGCGCTCACTGGGGAGTTCATTGGCGCTGGAGACGCCGAGCGCATCCGCCTGATCAACGAAATCGTAGATACCGAGAACCTCATTCCTAGAGCCATTGAAATGGCGAAGCTGATTGCACGGCATCCGCCGACCGCCATCAGGGTGGAAATGGAGGCGCTTGAAATCGGTCAGATGATGGACCGCTACGATGCCGCGCGGTTCGGCCAGCAGCTCTACAAGCTCCACCGCACGAACTACGAAGGCTACGGCTCCAAAGAGGGCTTCTTCGCGGAACGCACGAAGACACGGGGATCATGAAGTCATGCTGATGGAAAAAGTCGTCGAAAGCGATGAGGAGTTCAGGCAGCGCGTTGAAGCTGAGCCTCTACCGAGGAATCTCGGGGCACTGCTTGACGACGCGATCGACCAATATGGTTCTCTCCCGGCCTGGGTATTCATCGAGCAGGATCGCCAACCGCTGTCCTGGCAGGATCTTGGTGGCCTCGTCGCGCGATCAGCCAATTCCTTTGCTGCTATGGGCGTCCGAAAAGGCTCGCATGTCGGGGTGATGCTGCCGAACATCCCAGAAAGCCTTGCGGCTTGGCTTGCCATTGCTCGGCTTGGCGCGCGGATGATTCCGATCAACCCGGGCTATACGCCCGATGAGTTGAAATATTGGCTCACGGACGGCGATGCCGAGTATCTTCTCATCGACTCCACGAAAATTGATACGTTCTATGCCATTGAGAAGGATGCACCGCTTCTTGCACGGGGTCGGATCTCCGTCTGGGGAGAGGCGCTTGGCGAATTCAGGCACTGGAACAGCCAGCTGGCTGAGGCGTCGGCAGAGTTCCACCCTGCTGACGACGTCGACCTCGATGACATCGTCAACATCCAGTACACCTCTGGATCGACTGGGTGGCCCAAAGGATGCTTATTGTCACACCGCTATTGGATCCTAGCCGGAAAGGTCATCTCCGAAGCTTGGCCCGGTCTGAAGCGGATCCAATGCGACCTGCCCTTCTACTACATGGGTCCACTCTGGCGCTTTACGATGGCAGCCTTCAGTGGCGCTGCCCTCTGCGTACCGCCGGCCTACAGCCTTAGCCGTTTCCGGGAGCGCGTCCGGGATTACGCTTACGACATGGCCTGGATGATCAATCCCGTCGCCATGCTCGAACCGGATCCGATTGAGCAAGAGCATCAATTGAAGATGATCGCTACGTTCGGTATGGGTCCAGCGTTGCAGTCGTCGATAGCGGAGCGGTACAATGTGCCGGTAAGAGACGCCTTCGGCATGACCGAGATCGGGTTCGCTATCGCGTGCCGCCTGAATGACGACCGATCGGTTGGGATCGGCACCTGCGGGAAGATTCTTCCATTCCGCGAGGCCAAGATCGCTGACCCGGATGGGAACGAACTTCCTGACGGTGAAATTGGCGAACTTTGCATCGCGGGCCCGGGCATGTTGCAGGGCTATTACAAGAAGCCAGAGGCCACGAAAACAGCCTTTCACGGCAAATGGTTCCGAACAGGAGACCTCGCCCGCCGTGACAACGAGGGCTACTTTTACATCGTCGGCCGCATCAAGGACATGATCCGCAGAAGCGCCGAGAACATATCAGTTACGGAGGTGGAGAGTGCTCTCGCAACCATCCCCGAAGTCGAGGACGTTGCCGTCCATGGCGTCAAGGACGAAATGCGTGGCGAAGAGGTCAAAGCCTGCCTGATCCTTCATACGGGAAAGACCACAAAGGACCTGCCACCCGAGAAAGTTCTCGAGCACGCCCGTAACCATTTAGCACGTTTCAAAGTGCCCCGGTACATTCAATACTATTCCAAGTTCCCACGTACCGGCTCGAACAAAATCGCGAAAAAACGTCTCCAGGACGGAGAAGGTCACGTCATTACCGGCACCTACGACTCCATGACGGGAGCCTGGTCAGAGGTGACAGTGAGATGACCATGACCGATAGCCATCTTCTCCACGAGCTGAAAGATGGGATCCTCACTCTCACTTTGAACCGTCCGGAGAAACTGAACGCACTGACTCCTGAAATTTATAGGAGTATCGGCGATCACGTTCTTCGGGCGGGAGAGCACAAGGACTGTCAGGTTGTCGTTATCAAAGGCGCTGGGCGGGCATTCTCATCGGGCTTCGACCTGAAGCTTGAGGTGTCGCGTCGGACCCACGCGGAGAAGCTGCACACGCTTCAGAATGTTGCCAATCGTGCCCGATGGGCGATTTGGCATTCTCCCAAACCTGTCGTTGCGGCGATACATGGATACTGTCTTGGCGGTGCATTCGAGCTGATGCTGCCATGCGACTTCACCATTACCTCGGAGGACTGCCAGCTTGGCGAGCCTGAGATACGGTTCGGGATGGGGCCTGCGTTCATGATGGTGCCCTGGATGACGGGCCATAAGCGTGCAAAAGACGTGTTGCTCACCGGTCGGCGCATCTCCGCTTCGGAAGCCCTCGATATTGGATTCGTGACCACGGTGGTGCCTTTGGACGAACTTCAGGAGCGGACAGAACAGCTCGTGGCCACCCTGAAAGCCATTCCCACCGCTGCTGTAGCCTTCAACAAGAAGGGCATCAACAGAGCCTATGAGACCATGGGAATGGTCCCGCATATCGACAGCTGGAGTGAGACCGGGGCCTACCTCAGCTATGTAACCCATGAGGAAGGAAGCGAATTCCAGCAGGTGCTCGAAAGTAACGGAACCAGCGCGGCTTTGAAATGGCGAGAAGAACAGTTTGGCGACAAACCATGAAGGAACAAGGAGTGGGCTGATCGATTCAGGTGCTTCTGCGGCAGCCCGTACTGGGACTTCTCTTCATTCTGTCGGCGTTGACTGTGACATTCATTCTCGTTCGGTTCAGCGGTGACCCGACCAGCATCATCTTCCTGCAAGAGGCGACAGAGGATCAGCGTGAAGTTCTTCGACAGCAGCTCGACCTGAATGAAAGTCTTCCAACACAGTACCTGAACTGCCTTGGCAATGCTGCTGTAGGGGACTTCTGGCGGTCGTGCTTCGACTCGGAAGCTGTGACGTCGATCGTCATGAGGCATCTTCCGAACGCGCTGATCCAGTTCGTGGCGTGTGGATGAGACCTACGAGCAGATCGGAGGGCACTGGGAATATCTGTTTCGGGCGGTCGACAAACATGGTCAGATCATCGACTTCATGCTCTCCGATCGTCACAACACCTGAGCCGCTTATCGCTTCTTGCGCAAAGCCCTCAAGCGGAATGGGCACGCGAGTAACCGCGAGATCGACTGGAGACTGTATGCTACCCGAGAGCGGCAACAGGATTTTCACATGGGCATAGGATATGTCATGTGCCCTGTCACATTAACGGGGAATACTAGTCTTTGCTCGTCGAGCAAAAAACTCGCGCCGTGAAAAATCAACGAATTGGACTGTGCAAACAGCGGCCTCATCGAATTGAACCCTTGCCAAGCATATTGTGTGGCAGGGATGACGGCAAAGTTCACGGGCGCGGCTTCCCCTGCGCTTCTCTGTAGAACAGCATTCCACCGTGATGGAGGACATCGTCGATGAACTCGCCATCGGCCGTAAATCCCGTATCGTCCCAGTAGTCAATCTTGCTGGCGCGGATCTCATAACGGCCCTGATAGGCGCTCTTGAGGGAGCCCCGTGCTTCATCATAACGCCCATTCGGCAGAAGCTCCTGGCGAATGTGGCCGTCCTTGGTGACCCACATGCCGAGATAGGGGTGGGTTGTCATGTCTGTTGTATCCTCGGATTGGGGTTGATTGGGATTTGAAGATTGCCCGAGCGCCTCTGGCGCGGCTACCATTGCAAGAGCAAAGACGAGAGCGAGTTCAATGCCGCGCATTGAAGACTCCTTTCTTCAGTGGGAGCTTGCGGTCGGACGAACGATGATCTCGCTGACGTCCACATCGGAGGGTTGCTCGATCGCGTAGCGGACCGCTCGACCAATCGCATCCGGATCAATGGCAATTCTGCGAAACTCATTCATCGCCTCGCGCGCCGTATCATCCGAGATCGTATCCGCCAGCTCGCTCGTCACGACACCGGGCGAGATCACCGTGACCCGCAGCTTATCCGTCTCTTGCCGAAGGCCGTCCGAGATCGCCCAGACAGCGTATTTGGTCGCGCAGTAAACTGCGGCCGTCGGTGACACGCGATGCGCCCCGATTGATGCGACATTGATGATATGGCCAGACCCTCTTGCTTCCATGATGGGTAGCACGGCCGCGATCCCATTCAGAACGCCTTTGATGTTCACGTCTACCATCTGGTCCCACTCGCTCACTTTGAGAGCGCTGAGAGGCGAGAGCGGCATGATGCCCGCATTGTTGACGATCACATCGACGCGGCCGAACTCCTCGAGGGTGGCAGACACGACCCTGACAAAGTCATTCCGCGACGTCACATCGAGCCGGTGGGCGCGCGCGACGCCGCCGGAGGCCTCGATACGGCTAACGAGGTCGTGCAGACGGTCGGTCCGACGCGCGCCCACGACGATCGTGTGGCCAGCTTTGGAAAGCTCCAGAGCCACAGCCTCACCGATGCCACTTGAGGCGCCGGTAATCAAAACGATCTTTTTCTCAGACATGGCTTCTTCCTTTCGTCCAAATCTATGTGCTGACCTTTGACCTTGTGCTGGCCCTCAGCCCATAGGCGAAAGATAGTTTGTTTGGCTTGAGTGATCGACTTGCCAATCGTGAATGGACTGGTAAATTTCTGTCACCAATGGAAACGGATCTTGCTGGCATCAGTGTCTTCGTGACTGTCGCGGAAGCGCGCAGCTTTCGGGCGGCCAGCGAACGCATGGGCGTGACGCGCTCCGCCGTCAGCCAAGCCATCCGTCGCCTTGAGGAGCGGATGGGTGTAGCTCTCGTTCATCGCACGACCCGCAGCGTTCATCTCACCGAGGCCGGGGAGTGGCTTTATCAAGCAGTCAGTCCTGCGCTTGAGGATGTGAGCACGGCCATCAAAGCCATAGGCGAACTGCGAGATCAGCCCAGCGGCATGCTGCGCCTCACGGTCTCGTCCATTGCCGAGAGGTTCCTGAGCGGTTCGCTACTTGCAGGATTCCTCGCGGCTTACTCCGACATCAGCCTCGACATCACCGTCACGGACGAGGAGTTCGACATCGTGGCCGAGGGCTTCGATGCCGGTGTGCGCCTCGGTGAAGTGATCGAGCAAGACATGATCGCCATTCCGGTCTCGGACGAGCAGCGCCAGATGGTGATGGCTTCTCCTGACTATATTGCCCGGAATGGTGCACCCGCCCATCCTCGGGAGTTGCCAGAGCATGATTGCATCGGCTGGCGGCCCAGCCCTCAGGTCGCCCCTTACCGATGGGAGTTCACCGAGAGTGGACGCGATTTCGCTGTCGATGTGAACCCTAGGGTGACCACCAACGACATGAGAGTAATGATACGATTGGCGTGCGCCGGGGCAGGCCTGACCTTCGGGATGGAGGAAACCTTCCGGCCCTATATTGCCAGGGCTGAACTCATCCCGCTTCTCGAAGAGTTCTGCCCACCGTTCCCCGGCTTCTACCTCTACTATCCGACCCGCCGGAATGTGCCGCTCAAACTGCGTGTCCTTATCGACTACTTGCGTCAAAGACGACGTTAATCTGGTTGCTCAGTTTCCAGGTAACCAGTGGCTCCCCTGGCTGTCATGAACGTCCCTGTTTCTCCCGATAGTGTTGATTTGGTCGGGAATTGATTGAGCCGTGCGGGCGTATTTTCATCCTCCTCTCGCTTTGCGGAAGGGCAGGACGATGATGAGCATGCAAGTGGCTCCAGCGCAGCTTTTCTACGACTTCCGCCCCGATGATCATGTGCCCGCCGATCACCTGCTGCGCCGCATCGACCGCTTTCTCGACTTGGAGTGCGTCCGCACGGCCCTAAGGCCCTTCTACAGCCCCATCGGTCGACCCAGAGCTGATGATGGAGGGCTGCCCTATGGTGCTGTAGAAACTCGCCAGATGCTGATGCAGCCCGGAGCAATCGACGAAGTGGTCGATGCGCCTCAGCAGGGGCGGGAAATTCTGAGGACAGGTGCGGATTGGGATACTCGATGATAGCCTATTCCCCGAACGCGCGGGGGCTCTGGCACGTGGATGGCCCCAGGGCATTCGACGACCTATGACCCGTCAGTTCGGGAGGAGCAGTGTGGATCGGCCTCGATTTCCCCTCAGTGGCAGCATGCATGCAGGATTAGCCGCCGGTTTGCCGCGCTGGGTTGGGATCGTGGTCGCGACGGTGATCCTCCTGGGAGCTGTCTCCATCGCCAAGGCTGTCGTCGCGCCCGTGGCCTTCGCGTTGTTCCTGATCGCCCAGGTCTGGCCTCTGCAGTCGCGGCTACAGGGCAGGATTTCGGCTCTGCCTGCCTTGGCGGTCAGCATTTTCGTCCTCGTGGTGGCGTTCGGCAGCCTGACTTCCCTCGTCCTTTGGGCGTCGAGCCGCGTCGGTCGATGGATCATCACCAATCTAGGGCGGTTCGAGGCGCTCTATGACCAGATGGCGGTCTGGCTCGAAGGCCACGGGGTCGCGGTCGCGGGGTTGTGGGCCGAACATCTCAACACGGGCTGGCTCGTGAGCGTGGTTCGGGGGCTCACAGGGCAGGCGAACACGATCCTGAGTTTCTGGCTGGTCGTGCTCGTCTACGTCATCCTCGGCCTGCTCGAGGTCGAGGCAACGGCCCGGAAGGTCCGGGCACTGCCGAACCACGATGCCGCACGTATCCTGCACACGGGCACGGTCCAGGCGGCCGACAAGATCCGGCGGTATATGGTGGTGCGGACTCTCATGAGCATCCTGACCGGGGTGCTCGTCTGGACTGTTGCGGTACTCTTTGGTCTGCCGCTGGCGGCGGAATGGGGCGTCATCGGCTTTACCCTGAACTACATCCCCTTCATCGGACCCTTTATCGCCACCCTGCTGCCGACCCTGCTCGCGGTCGTCCAGTACGAGACCTGGCAGGCGGTGATCGCGATCTTCGTCTGCCTGAACGTGATCCAGTTCGTGGTCGGGAACTACGTCGAGCCGCGCCTGTCCGGCCGCGCGCTGTCGCTGTCGCCCTTTGCCGTCCTGCTGTCGGTGTTCCTCTGGACTTTCCTGTGGGGCCTGTCGGGAACCTTCATCGGCGTTCCGATCACGGTGGCCGCGCTCGCCTTCTGCGCCCAGAGCCAGTCCACCCGCTGGCTGGCGGACCTGCTCGGATCGCCGGACGAGACGGCCTCAGGGGCTCACGCCGGAGATGCTCCGAAGCAGGATGATGTCGGGCCCAGGACTTGAGGCGCTTGCCTTGTCCGGTCCGGCCATCAGAGCTATTCGCATCGCGACCGGCAGATCGGGTCGCAAGGCGTCACCATAACTGCAACGCAGATGCTCGGTTCGACAGGGCGCAATCGCATTCGCCTTGGTGGATGGCGGAGCGTATCAGCGGGGAGTTGTCGGCAGGCCTATGCGGATGCGCTGCGAGAAATCGGGAGCGCCATCCGCGGCTTGGGCAGCCGCGTTGATAAGGGAACGCTGCCGCAACTCGTCGAACGGCAGCGTCGTGTCCACCCGGCCCGAGTGATAGAGGTAGCTGTCGATCAGTCCATTGAGGAGATGGCGGATGTCGAACCGGCCCTCACGACCGGCGGCATTGGCGTAACGGACGATGTTGATCGTGCAATTGTTGCTCAGCAGATGATACCATTCCGGGCGGCGGGCGAGTTCGTTGATCCGATCAAGATAGATCAGTAGGAGCCGGCGCGTGTCCTCGACTGACGTGTTGAGGCGGTAGAGATACACCGTCTCGTTGCGGTGGTTGGCACGTACGCCGACGATGTCACGCTCGTCCCCCACCACGTAGATCAGCTCGAATTGCTTGAAGAGGGAGGCGAGGGGAGAAAAGCCCTCGCCGACTTCCGGCCGCGTCTCAATCGAGATGCTCAGCGGCGGCGCGTTGTCGAAGACGAAGCTCAGGAAGGTGTGTCCGACCGGCCCCTCGCTCCAGTAGGATACGTAGAAATCTAGGCCGCTCAGATGCGACAGTGAAATCTCGCGCTCCTCGTACCGCACCGTGAAATCGTTGCGGCTGCGATAGTCGAAGTTGCGTATCCCGGTGAGGCGCACACGGTCGCCGTTGATGAAGGCTCGCGGCATCACCGCAACCTCCGGCCTCCATGGGCGGTCATGCGAAGGCCGAATGGTCGTCCACCATGCAACCACACCAAGAAACAACCCGATGACGATCACGGGCATGCGCGGCTGACGCGATAGCCAGAGCGCCCAGACCGAGAAACCTGCAAAGGCGGCTGCCAGCCCTAGGCGCATCTCAACCCACGGCAGGTTCGAGTAGTAGATGGCCAGGGCGCTCCACGTAATCAGCGCTATCCAGAACAGGATCAGAATTCCCGCAAGCAGGAAGCCGAAGAGCCTGGACAGAAACGTACGGTGCGGTCTCTGCTGGAGCTTCACTTTGGCACCTGCTTGTCAGCTCCCGCTCAGTCCGAAGGTCTCCTTCAAAACGAGACCTCACTTGGGAAGCGCATCCTTGTAGATCCTGCCATCCTTCATGATGACGAGAAAGGCCCGGTCCGGATCGGCAACGAGGCCAAGGTTCTCCAGCGGGTTGCCTTCGACCAGCAGCAGGTCGGCCAACGCGCCCTCTTCGACGATGCCGAGCTTGCCCGGATAAGGATTGCGCAGGCCGGACAGTTGCAGCAATTCGGCATTTGTCGACGTCGCCATGATCAATGCTTCGGCTGGCGTGTACCAGCGGGTGAGGGCGGCGAGCATGGCGCCTTGCCGCTTCGCCAATGCCTCGGAGAACAGGATGTCCGTGCCGAAGGCCGTCCTGATCCTGTATTTTCTCGCCAGGGCATAGATGCGGTCGGTGCCGGTGACCACCTGTGCCAACTTCGCCTGTTCTGCCGGACCCAGTCCGCTGGCGGCGCTCAGGTCGAGGAAGGGTTGCGTGCTTAGCCAGATGCCCTTCTCGGCCATCAGTTGCGCCGTGGGCTCATCCATCAGGTGCCCGTGCTCGATGCAGGTCACGCCTGCCGCGATCGAGCGCCGGATCGCAGCAGCGGTGTAGGCGTGGGTGCAGACGTAGGTGCCCCAGTTACCGGCCGCCTCGACTGCGGCACGCAACTCGTCCTCGGTGAAGGTCGAGACATCGAGCGGGGAGAACGGAGAGGCCACACCGCCGCCGGCCGTGAGCTTGATCTGCGATGCGCCCTGCATGAGCTGCTCGCGCACCCGCAGGCGCACCTCATCCGGACTGTCAGCGATCATGCTTCCGCCGAGCTGCTCGACACGGGCGAGCATGCCTCCGATGGTCCTTGGCAGGTCGGAGAGCTGACGAAAGTCGCCGTGACCGCTGGTGATCGTGATCACGGCGCCGGACGGATAGATGCGCGGTCCCGGCAGCAGACCTTCGTCGATGGCGCGCTTGAGATCGAAAGAGGGGCCGCCCAGGTCACGGACGGTGGTAAAGCCGCGCATCAGCGTCGCTGTGGCCTCGACCCCGGCCAGCAGGTTGGAATAGCCGAGTCCGCTGGACAGGAGCATGTTGGGTGTCGGCCTCACCATCATCGCATGCCAGTGCATGTCGATCAGGCCCGGCATGAGCACGCGCCCATTGCCAGGAAGAATGCGAATATCGGCCTCGGCTGTGACGTCGATTGGAGCCGTTGATATGCGCTCGACGATATTGCCGCTGACCAGCACGTAGGAGGAGGGCGACAGCATCGCGTTCCTACCGTCGAAGATGCGGACATTCTCGAAGAGCGTCGATGGATTGCGGGGAGGGACAGGCGATTGGGCTTGTGCCGCCGCGCAGGAGATGGTGAAGAGCGCGCCCGCCGCTATCGGCAAAAGCGACGCTCTGCGTTTGCGACACTCGACCGAAGCCCTCGCAGGACTTTTAGGCGATCCGATTCCGCGTGGTGCCCCTGCCGTCCGCTCCTTCGAGTTCCGAAACAACCCCGAAGTCATCGTGGTGAACAGCATGGGAGCCCCCGTGTTGGAATGCCCACTCAGGTCCGTCGGTCCTGAAGCTTCACCCCCGTCAGCCCGCGTGGCTATTGGGGTAAACCCTGAGCCGAGACTGGGAGATACCGGAGCCGGTTGTGAGTTGTGCGCCGGGACCGGACCAAGGCCCATCCGTAGGCGGGCCGGTTAGAACCGCCAGATCAGCGGCACCAGGAAGACCGCAACGACGAAAAACCAGAGGAGCAGCGGCAGACCCAGTTTCCAGTAATCGCCAAAGGCATAGCCTCCCGGCCCCATGACCATCAGGTTGGTCGGCGTTGCGATGGGGGTCAGGAAAGCACCGGCCGCGGCGACCGCAGTGCTCATGAGAACCGGGCGGGGCGAGACCCCCATGCTCGCTGCGGCAGCCACGCCGATGGGAATGACGATCAGCGCCGTTGCCGTATTGCTGATCAACTGGCCGAGAAGCGCAGTGAGCATGAACAGTCCGGCCAGCAATGCGAAGGGGCCGGCATCGCCGACCAGGTCGACCAGCCCCTCGGCCATGAGCTGGGCCGTTCCTGTCTCCACCATCGCGAGCGACAGAGGCATCAGCGCGCCGACGAGGATCACCGTCGTCCATTCGATGGCGCGATAGGATTGCTCGACGGTCATGATCCGCGACAGGACGAGGGCACCGGCGGCGAGGAGGCCGGCGACGGCGGGCGGCACGAGGCCGGTCGCGAGCAGGAAGACCATGCCGGCCAGCACCGCAATCGCCTGATAGGCTCCCGGCCCGAGGGGCACCGCCTGGCGCCGCACCAGTTCGGGCGAGTTCACGACCAGCACGTCCGGATCGCTGAGATGAACATCGAGAGCCTTCCAGGTTCCCTGGAGCAGCAGGGTATCGCCGGCGCGCAAGGCGACGCGGCCACCGGATTGGGATGCGTCCGGGTCGATCTCCGCTCCCGCCCGATGCACCGCCAGCACGATGAGGTCGCCGCTATCGGTGACCATCCCCGGGAACATGGTCTGCCCGATAAGGCGCGAGCGCGGCGGGATCACCACCTCGGCCAGACCGGAGCTGCGATTGAACAAGGTTTGCTCACTCCCATCCGACGCGGTGTCCTCACGGAATGAGAGATGCAGCCGCTCGGCGAGAGAGACTGCCGCTTCGGCCGCTCCGCGCACGAGCATGTGGTCGCCGTCCCGCACGGGACGACGCAGCGGCGCGGCGCTCTCGCCGTCCTGCATGGCGACGAGGTTCACGCCGGGAAAGGCCGAGAGGTCAACGTCAGACGGAAAAAGCCCGATGCAGGGAGACGTCGCGCGCACCCGCAGCCGGAAGATACCGTCGGCCAGCCCATATTGCTCCACCAGCGTCCTGGCATGACGGCTGAGATCGGCGGGCATCTTGGCGCCGTTGCGCTGAGGCAGAAGCCGTTCGCCGAAGAAGATGATGATGGCCATCGTGCCGGCGAGCAGGGGGATGCCCACGAAGGCGAATTCGAAGAAGCCGAACCCGCCGACCCCGGCATCGAGTCCGGCCTCGGAGGCGAGGACGTTCACCGGCGTTCCGGTCAGCGCGAGCATCGATCCTGCATGGGCGGAGAAGACGAGCGGCATCAGGAGCTGCGAGGATTTGCGGCTGAGACGGACCGCCATGACCACAACGACCGGCAGGAGGGCGGCCACTGCGCCATTCACGCTGATCAGCGCCGTCAACAGCGACACGAGGCCCATGGTGAGAAGGAGGAGGCGCGTGCGGCTCTTCTCGCCCGCCCACCGGATCAGGAGCTGTCCGGCCCAGGCGGTGACGCCTGTCGTCTCGAGGCCGGCGCTCACGACGAAGAGGCAGGCGATGAAGATCACGGCGGGATCGCCGAAGCCGCCCAGCGCCTGTCCCAATGTGAGGATCTCGGTCGCCCACAGCGCCAGTGTGACCGCCATGGCGACGACGACGACAGGCAGCCTGTTCCAGATGAACAGGACAACGGCAGTGGCGATGATGACAGCGATATAGGTGGTTGGGCTCAATCGTTCACTCGTCCTCGATCGTTGCCAAGAGCAGCGCGAGGCGGCATCCGGTCGCGAACTCCGGCAGGTTCACGTATTCCTTGATGGTGTGGATCTCCGCCTGACCGGCGCCGATGGTGACGGTTGGGACGCCGTGCTTGTCGAGCCAGTTGGCATCGAGGCCGCCATTCGAGAACACGTAGTTGGGCTTCAGGCCCAGCATGGTCATCGCCCGCGTCGCGCGCCGCACCACGGGCGAGCCCTCGTCCAGATTGAATGGCGGGTAGGATGGGGTGTGCGTGAAGGTCACGGCGGCCATTTCGCCCTCGTAATCCTTCACGTCCTCCCGGGCCTTCTGAAAAGCCCGCTCGAAGCCCTTCGCGATCGCCGTTGCAAAAGCCGATGTCGGGCTTCGCGCCTCTCCCTTCACGAAAACGTAGTCGGTCACGACATTGGTGGCGTCGCCAGCTGCCTTTCCATCCTTGCCGCCGAAGATTCCGACATTGCTGGTGCCCTTGCCATCGCTCTTCATGACCTTGCCGAACCATCCCTCGCGCTTCGCCTCCGCGAGAGCGACAGCGCCGACGAGAGTCGCGGAGATGCCCTTCTCGGGCGCTACACCTGCGTGCGAGGCCTTGCCCCTGATCTCGACTTCCCAGTTCTCTTGACCAACCGCCCCGACGATCAAGTCGTTCGGATCCTGGCCATCGACGTTGATGCACATCGCCGCGCCGCCGAGATCCGCAGGATCGAGCTCGCGGGCGCCGTGCAGGCCGCTTTCCTCGCGGACAGTGAACAGCAATGTGATGGGAGGATGCGGCAGGCCGTGCTTCAGGAGAGTCTCGGCCAGGACGACGAGAATGGCGCATCCAGTGCGGTTGTCGCCGCCGAGAGCCGTCGTGCCGTCCGAGACGATGCGGTCGCCCTCGCGCCGGGGCTTGGCGCCAGCGCAGAGCGGCACCGTGTCGAGATGAGTCGAGAACAGAAGGCGCGGGCCGGGCCTGGTTCCGGGCAGGTCGACGATCAGGTTTCCCGTTTCTGTCGGGACGGGAATGCGCTTGTGCACGTCATCGAAGCGGATCGCGGAGGCCGGCACGCCCGCTTTCTTGAGGGCGTCCGAGACGGCTGCGGCGATTGCCGCCTCCTGTCCGGTCACGCCTTCGACCGAGAGGAACCGCATCAGGTGATCTTCAGCGGCGGCAACATCGAGGGGAGTCGTTGAGTTGTCCATCATCTCACTCCGGTGTTTGCGTCGCCGGCATTGATCTCGGATCACAATCCCCATGGCAGGCCGAGCATCTGCCAGAGGGCGAAGAGGGCGGTCCAGAGAATGAACATCCACACCACATAGGGAAGCATCAGCGACACGATGGTGCCGACGCCCGCCGTCCGGTCGTATTTCTGCGCGAACCCGACGACGAGGGCGAAATACGCGTTCAGGGGCGTGATCGCATTCATCGGCGAGTCGCCGACGCGATAGGCCGCGAGCACAGCTTCCGGCTCGACCCCGAGCTTCATGAGCAGCGGCACGAAGACCGGGGCGAAGATTGCCCACTTGGCGATGGCTCCGGTCAGCAGCAGGTCGATGATCGCCACGACGACGATGAAGCCGAGCAGCAGAGGCAGTGCGCCGATATTGGCCGCTTGCAGAGCGCCGGACAGGCTGAGTGCCATCACCGTGCCCATGTTGGTGAAGGTGAAATAGGCGACGAACTGACTCAGGACGAAGAACAGGAAGATTGTGCCGCCGAGACTCTTGATCGACTTCTCAATCGCCGCGATGACTTCAGGCAGTGTCCTGAGGGTGCCCGCACCGATGCCGTAAGCCCACCCTGTCACGAGGAACATCAGCATGATCAGCGCGATCAGCCCGTTCATGAAGGGTGAGTTGCCGATGAGCTCACCGGTATCGGGATTGCGCAACGGTGCAAACGAGGGAAAGGTCAGTAGGCAGAAGACCGCGATCAGTCCGAGCAGCCCGAACCCGGCATAGCGCAGGCCGCGCGACTCCTGCTCCGAAAGTCCGGCGCTCTGCTCCGTCGTGGTCCCTTCCGCCGCCAACTTCGGGTCGTAGGTTCCGAGGCGTGGCGCGATCATGCGGTCAGTGATGAAGGCGACGACGACGGTGAGGAACAGCACCGAGGCGAACGAGAACCAGACGTTCGAGGCAAGGCCGATGGAACGGTTGGGATCGACGAGATGAGCCGCGTCATTGGTGAACTCGACGAGCACGGCGTCGAGCGGCTTGATCAGCATGTTGACGGTGAAAGCACCTGCCACGGCGGCGAATCCGAGCGCTAGTCCCGCCAGCGGATGGCGTCCGACGGCCAGATAGGCGATCCCTGCGAGCGGGATAAGGACCAGATAGCCGGCGTCGGCCGCGATGCTGGCGATGATGCCGACGAAGGACAGGATATAGGTCAGCGCCCAGGCCGGCGAGACGATGACGAGCTTCCGGATCAGCGCGGTGACCAGGCCGGATTCCTCAGCCACACCTGCGCCGATCATCGCGACGATCATGAGACCGACCGCCGTGAAGCCCATGAAGTTCGGGATCAGCGACGCGTACATGAAGCGGATGCCGTCCGCGGTCAGCAGGCTGCGGATCTCGGTGGTGGCGGTCTCGACCTCGTGCGTGTCCGGGTTGATGCGCTCGAAGGAAACGGCTGTTCCGAACAGGCTGAGCACGGCCGAGAGCACGATGACGATGCCGATGAGGATCAGGAAAATGACCACAGGATGGGGAACCATGTTCCCCACGCGCTCGACGCCGTCGAGGAACCGTTGCATCGAGGTCTTCGGCGCGACGTCCGTGCTGCGTTTCATGTCTCGCGTGGTGCTTGTCATATCCCGCCTCGCGCCGCGCATGCAGTGTTGCGGTCTTCCGTTGCCCCTGGTTTCCGTTGCCCCTGGGCTCCTTGCGTCGGATGCCGATGAAACGTCTCCGATCTTGGTCCCCGTCAGGTGATCTGGCTATTGGGGGAAACCCTTGGGCGAGGCAGTGAAACACCGGAGGTTCGCCGAACGGCAAGGACATGACCGTGACCGATCCAGCCTCCCGTCCGAAGGGGGCCGCGCATATCGAACCGGTCTAGGGCTCGATCAGCTTGTTGCGGATCGCGTAACGGACCAGGTCGGCGGACGTATGCGCCTTGAGCTTGCGCATGGCCGCGGCGCGGTGGGTCTCGACGGTCTTGAGGTTGATGCCGAGGAGCTGTGCTGCTTCCTTGTTAGTGCGTCCTTCCGCGATGAGCTGCACCACGCCGCGCTCCCGATGAGTCAGGACGTCGCCGGGGGGATGTCCGTTGGCGAGATAGGCGCTCAGCAATGTCTCAGAGACTCGCCCGGTGAAGAAGGGTTGGTGACGCGCCAGCGCGTCGACCGCCGCAATCAGGAAGCGCCGGGCGTCCGACTTGAGCAGGTACCCGCGCGCACCCGCCTCGAGGAGTTCGCGGATCAGCGGCTCACCCTCGTGCATCGTGAAGATGAGCACCTCGGTCTGCGGGTGGAGTACACGGATCTCGCGGGTTGCCTCGACGCCATTCATGAGCGGAAGCTGGTAGTCGAGGATGGCGATGTCCGGCCGAGTCTCGGCCGCCAGCTCGACAGCGCGCTTGCCGTCTTCGGCCTCGGCGACCACTTCCCAGCCGGTCTGGCTGCTCAGGATGGCGTGAAGGCCGGAGCGAACGACGTCATGGTCATCGGCGATCAGGAGGCGGAGCATGGTCGAGAATCGTGCCATTCGCGGCGATTTCCCTTCATATCCCCGATAGCCTGCCGTGGCACTCGGGTGAAACCCCGAAATCCGAAGGGGTGAGGCCGGAGGCGGAGTTCTCCGGGTTGCGGGGAACGCGGGCGCGGATCACGGTCCCGGTGCGCCCCGTCCGGATCCGGAGGGTGCCGCCGAACTGGTGCAGGCGGATGCGCATGCCCGGGATGCCCACGCCCAGCGTCGGCCTGCCGCTCTTCGAGGCGGCCGGGTTTGCCTGCATCCCGTGGCCGTCGTCCGCAACGCACAGGATGACCTCGCCCGGCGTGTTGCGCAGGTCGACGGCCACGCGCGACGCTCCTGCATGGCGGTGGGCGTTCGACAAGGCCTCCTGGACGATCCGGAACAAGGCCCGGCGGACCTCGACCCGCAGGCCGTCCGCTCCCCCGTCGAACCGGCATGCGACCTCCAGGCCCGTGCGGTCCGAGAAGCCGTCGGCGAAGGCCCGGACCGCCTCGTGGAAGCCGTTCTCCTCGAGGCTGGCCGGATGCAGCAGGTAGGTGAACAGGCGCAGTTCCTTGAGAGCCTCCTCAAGCAGGTGATCGATCTCGGCGAGCAGCCGTTGCCCGTCCCTCTGCGGCAGAAGCCGCTCGATCTTCATGAGGTTGAGCCCGACGGCGACCAGATACTGCGTCGTGGAATCGTGGAGTTCCGATGCTATGCGCTGGCGTTCCTCGTCCTGGAGCGTCAGCAGACGCTCCGACAGCTCGCTGACCGAGGCCTGGGCGGTCATCAGCTCCGTGACGTCCTCGTGGGAAACGATGATGCGGGCCTTGCCCGCAATCCGGAAGCGTTGGGCCCGGATCATGAACCAGCGGTCGCCTTCGGGGGTGGCGGTCTGGTAGAGGGCCTGGAAGCTGGGGCGAATGTCCGCGATCACCTCCTCCATCGCGCTGAACCGGCGCTCGCCGGGTACGGCGATATCGAGGTACCTGGATCCGATGCCATGCGCAGGGACGGACGGTTCCGTAGCATCGATGAAACGGCACCAGGCCTGGTTCACAGCGATGATGCGACCGTGCCTGTCGAGAATGGCGATCTGCTTGGTGAGAGCGTCGAGCGAGGCTTGGAGCAGTTCCCTCTCCTCGACTGCGGCGCGGTGAGCGAGAACCCTATCGGTGACATCGCGGAAATAGACGCTGGCGCCCTCGGGTGAGGGGAATGCGCGCAGGTCGATGAAACGATCGGGGCGCAGGAAGGATGGAAGCTCGCCCCGATATTCCTTGCCGTGCTCGACCGCCTGCATCACCGCCTCCGCGCACGCAGAGTGGCGCTCGACCAGCTTGTGATAGGATAGCCCGATGAGTTCGTCGCGCGATCGGCCGCACCAATGCAAGGTCGCCGAATTGGTATTCGTGATCCGGCAGGAGCGGTCGAGCGTGAAATAGCAATCCGTGATGCTCTCGAGGATGCTGCCCATCCGCGCGTTGGCGGCCAGGAGTTCGCTTCTCGTGGCCAACGCGGTGAGCCTGAGGGAATCGATCGGACCCATGTTGCGCAGCAGTGCCCGGATGCCGACGCCACCGATGAGGAAGAGGGCGAGGCTGGCGAGCAGGGAATGGTAGAGCGCACGGCGGATGGGGGCGTTGGAAAGGACCGTGGGGAGGATGGAAACGGCCGTATACCCGGTCTCGGATGAACGTTCGAAGGTGATGAGGTGGTCTTCGACGGTTTCGAATGCGCCATGGCGGTCGGAAAGCAGTGAGGTCAGTCCGGGTAATGGGGCTGCGCCCGATCCGATAGCACCCGTGGTGAGCCGCTGGAGCTTGCGGTCGAGGAGGACCGTTCCCCACTCGCTCGGGCGGACGGCGTTCCGGATGGCATGATTGAAGTGCTCCTCCGGTACGAGAAGCGACAATACCCGGTTCATGTCCCCGTTTGTGTCGTCCAGCCGAAGACTGACGGAGACGATCCACCGCCCGGTCAACGGGGAGTGCATGCGGTCCGACACGCTGAGGCCATTGGAGCGGATCGCCTCGAGCCGCTCCCTGATGCCGGAAAGCTCATCAATGCGGGGGAGGGCGGCTCCAAAGGGGGCCCGGGTCCTGAGAAGCACCCTGTCGCGATCCCAAAGCGTGAACCATGCCCCATCTGGACGGGGTGTCGCCTGAAGCTGGCGATGGAACCCTTCGAGATCACCGGTTACGAGCAGCGGCGACTGCGACAGCCCCTTGAGGAGGTATCCCATGGCCTGCGTCTCGCGCTCGACCGCGTGGGTCGCCGAGATGGCTGTCGCCAAACCGTGATGGGCGATCTCGTGCCGGACCCCATAGGCATGCCAGAATACGGCCGTCCACGTGGTCAGGAGGGAGAGGCCGACCGTGGAGGCAGCGATGAGAATGATCGATCTGCGGGTGCCGCCGCTGCCGGCGGCATCGAGCGTCGGCAGCCTGAGATCCATCGCGGAGTACATGGGGGCTCCTGCTCAGATCGTGTTTCAGGGGCACGCTACCGGACTTACCGAGACACGGGGCCGGAGAGCTCCACGGGAGCTGGCGGCGCTTCTGGCGGTAAGTCTTCCCTGATCGAAGGGAAAAGCTTTCAACTCCTGATGGCTTCAGGATCGCACAGGAAACCGGTCTATCCAGTCCGAAATGCGAGGCTGGCCAGCAATGTTGGAGAATAAACCCATGTTAATACGGGCACAAGCAAGAGCGCATGCATTCCCTGGCATCCTTTGATGACGTGCATCCCGCCCCGGGAACGATCAAGCCTGCGCGAACAGCACACCACCTCGATCTGGCTGGAACGGGTGGGTATCCTCCATCCGTTCCAGCCCATCCGGCACTCAGCGGCAATAGATGTTGCCGAAGCGGTCACGATAGGTGCCGTAGGGACACCGATTCCTAGGCGCGGTCGCGCCGCCGACGATCGCGCCGCCGGCCGCACCGATCGCCCCTCCGGCCAGGGCGCCGCCGGCCCGACCCGTGGCCGCTCCGCCGATCGCAGCTCCCGCGAGGCCGCCAATGGCGGCACCGCCCACAGCCCGCTCGCCCGGGGTTTCGCACGCCGCGACCGAGAGCGTGAGCGCAGCGGCGGCGATGATTGTCGTGATCTTCCTCATCGGACCTTCCCTTCGAAGTTGCGGATCGCAGACCCGCGACGTGTCACGGGTAACGACAGGTTCCCCCCTTGCTGCGTATTCGGATATTGGGGGAAACCCTGGGATTGCCGGGTGTGGAACCCCGGGAAGGCCGGTTTCAACCAGCACCGGGGATCAACGCGGAAGTAGGTGGGGCTGGAGACCGTATGACGGTTTGGCACGGACTGCCTTTCAACGCGTATCCAGGGCAATTCCTGCGGGGGCATCACGTGCCTGGTTGTGCCGCCACCGCGCCTGCTGCTTCAATGCCATCGCCTGGGCTCGGCGGGTGCGCGCGCGAGAGAGCGGCCTCGAGCTTGGCTTCTTGCGCGGGCGACAACGAGGAGCGGATCACGTGCGCCTTGAACCCCGACAGCTCGGCCAGGACTTTCTCGGGCTGCGACTTACGGATCAGCAGGAACAGGGCCGATGTCTCGGGCTTGAGTGTGTCGCCGATCGACTTGATGAAGTCGTCATTGATGCCGTAATCCATCATGTTTCCGGAGAGCGCGCCCGAGCCCACGCCGACGGCGCCGCCGATGGCGAACCCGGCGAGCGGGTTGAGAAACAGCAGGCCGATAAGGCTACCCCACAGGGCTCCGCGCAGGCCGCCTCCGGCAGCGCCGAGGCTCACGAGGTTGACGCTCTGCTTGATGCGCACGGACCCATCCTGACTGCGGATGGCGACGACGGCATCCTCGAGATCGATGAGATATTCTTTTTGCAGCCGCGTCAGTTCGGTCAGAACGCGATCCGCATCGGTCGGGCTGTCGAACCCAACGACCACCAGTTCAGCCATGGCTGTCCTCCTCGCGCGGCGGCCCGGGCGGGCCGCGACAAGCCAAGAATACTGAATCCAGGTGGCAGGGGTTATCGGGTCAAACCCCGAGCCGCGGCCTTGAATCGCCTGAGCTGGCGGGCAAAAATTATCATCGATCGCGCCCGACACGGCCTATGTGCACATTCCCACATAAACCCGTGAGGTACTTCGATAACAATCGACGAGATGTTCCTTGCTCGCGGCTCCTGTCTTTATGATCTTATCTGCGGCGCGACAGCTTCTGTCGAATTGCGAATAAGCTGCGAGTAACGGCGCTGTAGTTGGTGCGTGGCCTTGCACTAAATGCTGAGTCTGAATGGAGCCAAAAACTAAGACCAGATTTGGGGCCGGCGTGGCTGAGGATATACGGTTTAGTCTAGTTGCCTCTTGAGGCAGCGCTTTTGGCGCCGTGGTGGGGCCTCAGCTGGGAGGCGACGGCTCGCTCCCTTGTACTCATGGCACTATCCCGGTGTGTGCACTTTGGATCTGAGGTGGTCCGGGATCAATGTTAGTGCATGATTGGTCTGAAGCAAAAGACCGGAAACCTGCAATCAACTCCCGAGCACGCTTCCGCTCTTTAACGGCCTCGCACGTGAACAGGCCAGGCTGATAGCTACCGTTCGCTTGCCCTTTTGGTGCACTACTCCCCTTGGCGCCTCCATGCATCCTGCATCGGCTCTTGCCGTTCACCGCTGGGGACTGACCAAGTTGCCGTCATAGCTGACTGTGAGCAGAGCGATCTGCCAGGCTCCAGCAGACGATAGCCTTGAGACGCCCAAACTCTTCATTGGATTCCTTTCGTGGAATACCTCCCCGCTCGTGCGGGGAGGCCAGATGTTGTTGGGTTTGATTACCACCCCTGCTCAACAGGCAGAACGAAGAGCTCTGCCACATTGACGTGGGCAGGCGCCTGAGCCGCGAAGACGATGGTGTCGCCGATATCCTCGCCTTGTAGGAAGGTCATTTGCGTGGCGAGATCGTCCATCTGCTGGCGGTAACCGGGGTCTGTGATGTGATCGTACAGTTCCGTCGCGACGGCGCCCGGCTGAATGCAGGTGACGCGGATATTGTGCTTCTGGCCGACTTCCATGCGAAGGCCATCGGAGAAGGCAGCAACCGCGTGCTTCGTCGCGCAATACACCGACAAACCCTTAAAGACCTTGCGGCCAGCAATCGACGACATGTTGAAGATATGGCCGGAATGCTGCTTGATCATCTGTGGCAGGACAGCAGCAGTGGTGTTCAGCAGGCCGTTAATGTTGACGTCGACCATCCGGTGCCATTCGGTGGTCTTGAGCTGATCTATGTCGGAGAGCGGCATAAGGCCAGCATTGTTGACAACGATGTCGATGGAGCCAAATGCGGCGACAAGCTTCTCCACGCCAGCTTCGACTGATGCGGGATCGACCACGTCCATTGCGATCACGAGCGCTTCGCCACCTTTTGCGGTGATTTCACTCTTGATCCGTTCGAGCTTGTCGGCTCGCCGGGCAGCGATGCCGACCTTTGCACCCGCGGCCGCAAGCTTGAGGGCGGTCGCGGCACCGATGCCGCTTGAAGCTCCCGTAACCAGCGCAACCTTGCCATTGATGGTCGTCATGTATGAACTCCTTCATTGAGAGGAACACCGTCTTTGAAGACCGATCAGTGTTCCCGCCTGACGAAGGGGAATTTAGCGAGTGGAGGCTGACGTCTCTCTCGGCAGAATGCTCAAACTGTCGGGATTTTGCGCGAAAGTTGGATCCGCTGCGGGCAACGATGGGTCAGGAGCGGCGGTAGTCGCTGGGAGTGACACCGGTCTGTCGCCGGAAAACCTGAGCAAAGTGGCTTGGACTCGAATAGCCGACTGACATTCCCACCTCGATGATGCTCATCTCCGTCTCAAGAAGGAGCTGTTGGGCTTTCTCGAGACGCCTCTTGATGAAGAACTGCGACGGAGAAAGCCCGGTCGCCTTCTTGAAAAGTCGGCTGAAGTGAAACTCGCTCATGCCCACCTCCTGCGCGAGGCGGCTCAGGCTAAACTCCTCGCGAAGACCAGACTCCATAGAGCGAATCGCCCGCCGTAGCTTGAACCCAGGAAGAGCATTGCTCACTGTGCGGTCCGGAGAGTCATCCGCATAGTTTCGTACGAGATGTACGGCAAGGATTTGGGCAAGGCCCTGGATAAAGAGGGGGCTTTGATCGCCGCCTCGCAACAATTCCAAGTGCGCGAGGGCCATGATCTGAGACAGCGTTTCGTCGCGGACGCCGGATACGTCCCGCAGCCTCGGAGCCGGACCGGTTCTGCCTAGCATCTCCGTCGCTACCCGTTCGAAAACTGGGAGAGCAAGGTAGAGGTGCATGACCTGGAACGGCCTGTCCCCGTATGCCTTCCACTGCATCTCATAGGGCCTGGGAGTGTGTGTGATGAAAAAGTCGCCGACACTGACATGGCTTGAAAGCCATTGGCCTCCCGCGTCCCGTTCGTCTACCCTCGCTTCGCCAGAGATCACCCATACGATGAGAGGCTCGGCAACGGCGGGAACCAAGAACGGCTGCTCGACATGCTTGTGGGAGAACACTTCAACAAACAGGTCGCGCCAAGCCGGGCCATCGCCACTCGCGATCACGCGCCCGTCAATGTACTGTCTGTGTGCGCTGGCCGAGGTGCGCTCTGGTGTGGCGCTATCGCGGTTCGAAGTCAGCACTGAACCATCCTTGATCCCTGCGGTTCGTCTACGTTCAACTGTTGAGTGTTCCCAAAGTGAAGCACCTGTCTAAGGGCGACCCTCGATCATCGGTGTAAGAGAACAGTGCCCCTTCGATCCCTCATGTGTCGAGAGCCTGTTTTAGAGCCGTCCCTGCGATCCGCGCGCTCGCCAGGAGTCGTTCGAGGCCATATCCGTGGCGCGCCTTCGCGGACAGGCCAGACATCGTCGTGCTGACGAAATCCGTCACACTCTCCGCCGCCTCCGGGTGGCGAGCCGAAACGTAGGCGCGCACGACGTCCTCAGCTGCGATGTTGAAGGCCCGTGCCACCTCGCGTGCCTCCGGATCATTGCAGCGCGTGCCTTCTAAAGCCAAGCAACCGGTGGCGTCGTCGCTCCCCGCGTAACGACGGGCCGCCTCCTCCAGCACTTCCGCAAGAGCCTCGGCGACTGGCCGATCATCCCGCAGGATCGCCGATAGGGGGATCGCGCCATCACCGGCGTATCGGTCCAAGGCGCGGGAGTAGAGCCCGACCTTACTGCCGAACGCCGAATAGAAACTTGGCGTATTGATGCCAATCGCTTCGGTGACGTCGGAGACACTGACGGCGTCATATCCACGCGTGTGGAACAGCCGATGGGCCGAGGCGACTGCTTGTTCGGCGTCGAATCGGCGGGGCCGGCCACGGGGACGTGAATTATTTGTAGTCATCACTACAAAATACCTTGACATGACTGGATCATCTTTTATTTAGCATTTACTAAATAATTCAGCAAGGAGCGTTCAGTGGGTATGTTTGATGAAAAGTCTGTCCTGGTTCTCGGTGGCAGCCGGGGCATTGGGGCCGCGATCGTGCGGCGTTTCGCGGCGGATGGGGCTGCGGTGACGTTCACCTATGCCGGCTCGCCGCAAGCGGCCGAGGCGCTGGCGAAGGAAACCGGCGCCACCGCTGTGATGACCGACAGCTCGGATCGAGACGCGGTGATCTCCCGCGTGCGCGAGACCGGGCCGCTGGATGTACTAGTGGTGAACGCTGGCATCGGTGTGTTCGGCGACGCGCTCGATCTTGATCCAGACGCTGTTGATCGGCTGTTCAGGATCAACATCCACGCGCCCTATCACGCGTCCGTCGAGGCGGCGCGGCAGATGCCCGAAGGCGGCCGCATTATCGTCATCGGCTCGGTCAACGGTGATCGCATGCCGGTTCCAGGCATGGCGTCCTACGCGCTCAGCAAGTCCGCCTTGCAGGGTCTGGCTCGCGGCCTCGCGCGGGACCTCGGTCCGCGCGGGATTACCATCAACGTCGTCCAGCCCGGCCCGATCGATACCGACGCCAATCCTGCCGACGGGCCGATGAAGGACCTGATGCATAGCTTCATGGCCATCAAGCGCCACGGTCGTCCGGAAGAAGTGGCCGGAATGGTCGCGTGGCTCGCCGGCCCCGAGGCTGGTTTCGTGACGGGTGCGATGCACACCATCGATGGTGCTTTCGGCGCCTGATGGAGCGAAAGGAGGGGGCCGATCTTTACCGCCAACTCGGCCACCGGCATGTGTTACTCAGCGTCAGGGGAGCGACGACGACGAAGTCACCGGCTTTTGCCGCCTCCGCCGTCGTCGCTGCACGCACTGCTGGGCTAATCTCGGAGGCGAGTTCGGCGAGGGGTTCCGTTCACGCGATTTGACTACCGACTTCGCCAGCGCCGACAATGCCGATTGTTGTCTTGGCTACCCCCGAGTCTCGCGAACGAAATCGACCACATGCCGGCTTACCTCGTCCGGCTGTTCCATTTGCGCAAAGTGACCGCAGTTCTCGATCCAGATCGTCGGCCGGCCCTGCGGCAACCATTTGGATTGGGCATCGAATACGTCGCGCATACCCGGCATCCCCGCGACAACATCCTTATCACCCACCAAAGTGCGAGCCGGCGCGTTGGGGACAAAGTCCGCCCATGCCCCCATCAGTTCCCAACTTCTGTGCAGGCTACGATAAGCGTTGAACGCGGATGTCGCTCCAGACTTCCTGAACGCCTCGACATAGATTGCGAGTTCGTCATTCGGAAGGAACTTCATTTCACCCGGAGGCTCATCCAATGCCGCGACAAGTGAGCCGCCAACCGTGATCATCGGCGGCGGGGTGTCCCCGGGCCGCTCGGCTGAGTTGGTATAAAAGATGCGACGGAGGAACGTTTCCGGGTCAGCATTGAACTCGGCATCCGGTGGCCCCTCGTTGAGGAACCAAGGAAGATAATAGTCGGCCGGTGCGTCCTCCCGGAGTATCTGCGGGAGCGAGCGTTCGCCACGCGGCAACCAGGGTACGGATATAGCCATGATCCCCACAAATCTGTCTGGGCGCAACTGCACCGCCGCCCAGCCCGCGTTGGTTCCCCAATCGTGCGCCACCACGGTCACCTGATCTACGCCGAGGTGGTCTAGGATGGCAATCAGGTCGCCCATAACATCGATAGACGTGTAGCTCTGCGGATTGGCCGCGCCTTCCGTCTCTCCGAAGCCACGCAGGTCGGGGGCAATGGCCATGTACCCGGCATCGGCAACAGCGCGCATCTGAGCCCGCCAAGTACGCCACAGGTCCGGGAAACCGTGTAGGAAAAGCACCGCCTTGCCCTCGCCTGCGGTCACGAAATGCTGCTTGCGACCGTTCAGTCTTTCGCGATGATGCACGAAGGCTGGATCATCTTTGATTGAACTTGACGTGGACGCGGCTGCCTTCTCAGCCAAAGAAGGCATCGCAGTAGTGAAAGCAGTTGCGCCGAGGCCGGCGAGGAACGCTTTTCGGGAAACTGCCAACATAAATTCACCTTTCAACTTTTTTAGGCGGCCATTCGGCCATTTTGCGGCGCAACATACTGAGACTTTCTATGAAGAGTGGGCCAGTCGAGCGCCGCCCCTTAAAAAGGGGTGGCATAGCTTCCACTATCTCCGACTCCGCATCTCATATCTTCCGAGCTCGAGGTCAGAGGCCAAGCTGGTGGCGCAAGCCCATTACGTCCATCGCATAGTTCATTTCGTAGAACTTACCGTCGCGCGCCTTGTGGAAGCAGAATTCAAGCGTTTCGATGGTTCGTCCCGTTGGCTCGACGTCGAGCCACCTTCTGGCAGGGGTTCCGATGTTGAGGAAGCGGCCGGCAACGGTGTCTCCTTTGACGATCACGTCCTTGGCGCGCCACTTGAAGTCGGGAACGGCCTCGATGTGCCCTTTCAGATCTGCGATCACCTTTGTGCGCGGAACTAAGGTGAGGTTCTGCAGAACTTGCACGTGGACGAATTCGTCCATGCGGTCCATTTCGTGAGCATTAAGCGCTGCGATGTAGCGCGTAAAAAGATCAAGCACTTCAGATTCGGTCATGGTTCGGTTCCCTTCTTCCTGCCTGCTGATTTGATGCGCGAATGTGCTGCCTGCGCTGACTGACGCAATCGCGATGCCGACGCCGGCAGCAACATCGCGCCTCGAAAAACATATCTCCATGGCTCTTACTCCTTCGGATTTCTGACCTATTCACGGTGCTGGGGGCGTGGCTCTTCTCCATTGCTGACGCTTCGACGCGGGCAATTCGCTCATGAACCCTCACTGCGTCGTTGAACGTCGTGTTGTCGGGAAGGAGGCCCATGAAGCCGACCCGGATTGCCTGCTCAGACATGACAAAGTTCCTCTGGTCGTTGGCTGACGGCCGTGGATACGTGCTGATTGGTGCGGGCTGCCTTGGATCGCCTTCCGGCCAGAGTTCGCGCCTAGGTCGTGACTTCCCATCGCACGCTGCTGGTCGGGGACGATGGTCACGGAGCCGTGCCAATGCGGCAGATCACTTCGCCGTCAGGAAGGTCACGACGAGCGCATTGAGCGGGGCGGCACACTCTTCCGGCAGCCAGTGACCGCAGCCCGGAAGGACTTCGGACTGCACGTTGGAGGCGTACTTCTTCAGTTGTTCGCCTTGATACGCGCCCATGCTGTTGCCGCCGCCAATCGCGAGTACCGGCATCGACAGCTTTGTCGCCAACAACGGCTTGTTGCGCTCGGCTGTGGTGTTCAGCGCGCGATAATATTCCAGACTCGCGGAGAGGCTTTCGGGCTTCGCCCAGGACTGAGCGTATTTGTCGATTACGGTGGCTGGGAAAGCGTCCTTGTTGCCGGCGCGCGTGAGGATGAAGTCTTCGAGGAACATCCGTTCGTTGCCGGCAAGCATCTTCTCGGGGACCGGCGCCTTCAGCGAGAAGAATGCTAGGTGCCAGGCTAGCGAGGCTCCCTGCGGGGTGAACGCCGGCCAGCCATAGAGGCCCTCGTCCGGGATTGGGGCCTCCATATAAACCAAGCGGCGGATGTCGCTCTGATGCTGGACGACCATAGGGTAGGTGTTCCAGATGCCGATGTCGTGGGCGACGAGGTCGAATGGAGCCGTAGGGCTGAAGCTCTTGGCGAATTTGTGCAGCAGCACCGCCACGTCTTGACCGGCATAAGACTTCGTGGGGCTCGATTGACCGAGCGCGGGGAGATCGACGGCGATGACTGTATGCGTCTTGGCGAGCTCGGGCATCATTTCCCGCCACTCATACCAAGTTTGGCCGAAGCCATGCACGAGGAGGACAAGCGGTCCTTGCCCGCCCTTCACATAGTGGAGATTCACGCCATTGATCTCACGATAACCGGGTGAGAAGTCGGTCGGAGAAGGAAATTCCTCTGCGATCGCTGCGCGAATGGGTTGGGCGGCTACGCCCGCCAAGGGGGCTACAGCCAGAGCCAATGGCAGCAACGCGAGTTTGAATAGCGCGGTTCTCATCGAGGCATCCTTTCGCGACATTGAGGACTACGGCCGGCACATTGACGACCTATACGATTTATATAAATGATCGATCACTTATTTCAAGATGGTGCCTATGACGTTCGCAAATTGCGAAACGTGAGAGCTTCTTGCTGAGGCAGCGCGCCCTGGGAAGGCCGCCGACTTTCGGTTCGGCCGAGGGCGGGAGATGACCAGTCCGTAGACCAGTGCAGCGGGCTCATACGCCACGCCACGGGCATTCGACTGGAGGCCTGTCTATGTGGTGACCAGGGCACCCGTGTTTAGCCCACAGTCGCCTCGCCACCTTTCGCCTTCGGGCTCAAAGCGCCTAAACAGCGCGAGCGGCGTGCCTACAATAACGTAAAGACAAGCAGAAGTTGACTTGAATGATCGTTCGCTTATATAAAGAGGCATGGCAAAGGGAGGGAAATCCGTCGAGCGGGGAAGACCCGTGAACCCGCGAGCGCGCAGTGAGCGGATGAACCAGATCATGGAAGGTGCTAGGACCTGCTTCGTTGCCAAGGGGTTTCACGGCTCTTCGATCGCGCAGATCAGCGACGCGGCGCGTGTCAGCATCGCTAACATCTACCAATATTATCCCAGCAAGCAGGCACTCGTTGTCGCCGTGGTCGAGGCCGATCTCGCTCGGCATCTCGAGTTGATTAACCGCTTCATCGACACCGATTATCGAGCCGTCAATGTAGAGGCCACCCTCCGCGAATTGTTCACCACCGAGCAAGGGCACAAGATCGCAGTGCTGAGGGCCGAAATCGTCAGTGAGGGTTCGAGGAACGACGACGTGGCGAAGCTTCTTCGGGATGCCGAAGCGTCGTTTACGCA
This sequence comes from Pseudomonadota bacterium, assembly GCA_023450615.1. Taxonomy (GTDB): domain Bacteria; phylum Pseudomonadota; class Alphaproteobacteria; order Rhizobiales; family Beijerinckiaceae; genus Microvirga. The sequence goes on from JAEXGT010000072.1 coordinate 29,953, forward strand.
AGTGTTCCTGAGAGGCGTCGAGGCAGGTCAACAGGACGGGCGGCTACCTGCAGACGTCCGAGCGGCGGATGTGGTCGAAAGAATTGCACTTCTGTTCGAGGGCGCCATGCGTCTCTACATCTTTGCCCCGGACGAAGGTGCAAATCTGCTCGCCCGCCTGGCTGAACAGGTGGAGCGAACCGTTTACCCCGAGCCCTGACCAGCGCCAGGGTCTGGGGCGCGTGCCAGCCGGGGGTAAGGGTCATTTGCTCTTCGCACCAGGAACGCGACGGCGGTCACCAGTGCGGACCTTCACTCACTAGACTTCGTTAGCGGATGCCGTAGCCACTTTTGCAGGCGCCTGCAGTACGAAGCGCAACGCTCTCAGCGTATTCGCGTCTATTGCAAGCACTCGATCACCAAAGTGGGCAACTCGACGACGTCATCCTGATCTGGAAGGCGCTTGAGCTGGCCAGCAAAAGCCAGCGGCGGTCTTGTGGAGGACATCACATTAATCGAGTATAGTCATAGGTTTGCTCGATGAGGCCGCTATTTACACAGTCCACCTTGTTGATTTTTCACGGCGCGAGATTTTCTTCACGAGCAAAGACTAGTATCCGCCGTTAATGTGACATCTCCGGGATTTCCGCTTTCCGAAACCGGCTCAGGGCAAAGCCCTAAACCAGGAAGGGCCCCGAGAGGATGGAAGGTAGAAGATCAGTGGCCACGAAGCGGACATTACAGAGCGTAGGAGCGGCGTTGGCATCGGCGAAAGCCGATGACTTACATGGCCAATGTCCTCTATAAAGATGTGGCACCGGCCGTGATGTGCACGGTCGACAACTTCTCCGCAGCGGCGCGTTTCTCAGGTTTGCAACCAAGAGGGATCTTCCACAGGAGTTTGTTCTGGAAATCCCCAGCCTGAACCTACGGATTGCTGTGCGTTTAGTGTAGAGTGATGGGAAGGGTCACGGCGTGATGTTTGTCTGGCCACAGCACATGAACCGCCGGACAACCTCTGGCCAGCCAGGCATCATTCGGACCAGCCCTTGCAATCATGACCAATGCTCATCATTCCCCCGATACTGAGCTTGTGGAGCACAAAAGCTACCAGATCCGCCTAAGCCCAAATGGACTGGCATGGTTGGCGTTTGTCGCCCTGCCGGAGCAGCGCCCGACCCTGATCATGGCCCCTGATCGTGACGCGGCTCTTACTAAGGCTTACGAGTGGATCGAGCTGCAACTCAGATTTGATACGGGAACCACATGACGTTAGCCTGATCCAGCTCGCCCCGGTTCCTATGTCCTGATCCTGCAGGGTGAGGTGATCGGCCCCGCGTCGGAAAGCCTTCAACCTTGATTAAGAAGCAGGTCTGATTGTCTTGATGGATCCCACCATGGGCCGCCGATGCAAGGAGTTGTAGGCTTCAAACACCATCAGGAACGTGACTGAAACCCGCTTCCCGATCTTGGGTTGCATTGCGGCTTCATGGGCGCGTTCAACAAAGAAAACTTGAACGCTTCTGACGCCTTGTGCGACCCGGTTGCTATGTTCGCCTTTGATGCACACCGGCTTTTCAAGCTCCAGAGTATAGTAGGGTTCCGACGCGGCGGTTGCGAACTCCGAAGTGGCTGCTATGGCAGGCTGAACCAGGCTGAGAACACCTGTCAGGATGGGCGCATCGCCATCTTCATAGCACGCTAACGCGGCGTGGCAGGTCAGTAGTAGCGAAATTGCGCCAAGAGCCAGGGATTTCATACGGGTGCTCTTCAGATCAGGCATCTACAAGCCTGTTGAAACTGGCCTCAGTTGCTGTGGCCGTCTTCTCCGCCCGGTTCGGCGAAACATTGAGGCGCTGACGCATGTCCTTGCTCGCCTTGAACACAGGAACAGTTTTCTCGCAAACCGACACTACTTCGCCCGTGCGGGGATCGCGTCCCTTGCGGGCATTACGCTGCCGGACCGAAAATGTGCCGAAGCCGCGAAGTACAGCCCTTCCACCCTGCGCGAGCGCGCCCGCAATGGTATCGAGGATCGCCTTCATGACCTTCTCGATATCGCGCTGATACAGATGGGGGTTCTGCTCAGAGAGCTTCGGAACCAATTCAAATTTGATCATGTCTGGTGCAATACCTTGGGCTGAGTTGCGCTTTCGGCAAGGCTGCCAGAGGGGCAGGGTACCGTCAAGGAACCGGAACAAGGACGGCTTCGGCATCGAGGCGGGGGCTCTCTGATCCGCCCTCGCTTTGACGGACACCTCTGAACGCCCGGCACGGACACGGGCATAGGCCTAGGACGACAGTGACCTGTCGG
>JAEXGT010000047.1 GCA_023450615.1 Pseudomonadota bacterium
CAGTTCAGCCTGGGAGCCGTGATGCTTGAACCGTTCGTCGGGGCGTCGGTGCTGCGGCTGCACACGGATGGCTTTGTCGAGGAGGGCGGTCCTGCCGCGCTGACGGGCTTTGGGCAGGATCAGGATCTGGCTGCTACCATGCTGGGTCTGCGAGCGGAGGCACGGCTGAGCGATGAGCTGCCGCTGACGCTGCGCGGAATGCTGGGCTGGCGGCATGCCTACGGAGACGGGAATCCGACGGCCCTGCTTGCGTTCTCGGGCGGCGCGTCTGCGTTCAACGTCGCGGGGATTCCGATCGACCGCGATGCTCTGCTGGCGGAAGCCGGCCTCGACTGGCAGATCGACAAGACCATGATGCTCGGCGTGTCCTATTCCGGTCAGATCGGCGAGAGGGCTCAGGAGCACGCGATAAAGGGCAACTTCACCTGGCGCTTCGAGACACGGTGAGGACGAGGCAGCCCCTGTTTGCGGGAGGAGATCAACCGAAGGGCTGTGCAACCGCCGCAGCCCTTAGGACCCTTGCGATTGAAATTGGCCGTGCGATATCGGGAAGGGCCGCTTCTGGCACTCCTCAGTCTTTTGCTGTGTGACCGCTTCAGGTCTGGCACCAGACCTTGCCTCATGATTGTCAGGTGAGGCGGCTCATATGTAAGCCGCCTCAGGCGTTCAGATCTCAACCTGCTCGGCAATCAGGAGCGCGTCGTCCACCTCGATCCCGAGATAGCGGACGGTGCTCTCGATCTTGGAGTGACCGAGAAGGAGCTGGACGGCCCGGAGATTCCCTGTCCTTCGATAAATCATCGAGGCTTTGGTCCGCCGCAGGGAGTGTGTGCCGTAGGCCAAGGGATCTAGTCCGATCGCGTGAAGCCAGGATCCGAGCAGGCGAGCGTACTAGCGCGTCGTCATAGATCTCTGCCGATTGATCTGGCTTGGAAACAGCGGCTCGCCCTTGTGCAGGTCCTTCTTCTCGAGCCAGCGCCCGACAGCCTCGCGAGTCTGCTCCGTGATCTCAAACTGAACGGGCCACCTGTCTTCCGCTGCATGATGGTAGCCCGAGATCGCACCCGCCCATTGAGCGCCACGTCATCCACTCGGAGCGCCATGAGGTCACAAGCTCGCAACTTGCTGTCCAGGGCAAGATTGAACAGTGCCAGATCCCGAACACGTTGCGCAACCTGGAGCCTGACCCGAATAGACCAGATCTCTTTAGCTTTGAGTGGTGGCTTGGGTCCGATTAGCTTGCCTCGGTTCCAAGGTGTTGTGGTCCGGAGAGGATAGTCAGCGATCCTGTCTTGCATTGCAGTGCTCCTGGAATGAAGCCCCCCGCAATGAACCTTGGCCGTTCTGCTGACAAAACCCAGTCAGGCATTCCTTCTCGGGTCTTCGTCGGCTTACCCAGGTAAGCCGGACGTCTCTTCCCTTGTCCCGATCTCCTGCTAGTGACCCACAGGCGACGTTCGATCGCATCGCCGCAAGCCAGACCTGACAGGCTGGGAAACCGCACAACGGCAGTGCGTAGGTCTGCTTGACTGTCTGGCTCGGCACGTCCGTCTTGACGTTCTGGCCCCCCTTGATGCGGCTTAGGTGCTCTGACTGGAAAAGCCGATAGTCGTTGGTGTCCGCCGCGACCACTCGCACCAAGGCATCACAATTGCCAAGCATGAGGTAGCACTCGACGACCTGCGGGAGCTTGGTGACCTCCGCCACGAAGTGGTCGATCGTGTCCTCGTCCTGCGCCTTCAGCCAGATGCGCGCAAAGAGGGTTAGGCTCTTGCCGACCCTATCAGGGGTAAGCATTGTACATTTACAGTGACTGCGTTCCGATGCGACGACAGGGTGACGAACCTGCTCAAAAAACACGATCTCAGGCGGCTAATAACCGGTTAGCTCATCCGCCTTTGGAGGATGCGGCACCGGTTTTCCTAGAATCCTCGACATGATTGTCCCGAGAGTCGCAGCATCGTTGTCGAAACCGCCATGCGAGCGAGACGCCGTCTTGCTACCTTGGCCAGTCGAGTAAGTGATTTCGAGCTTCGATTGGGAGGGCATCTCCCGCGCATAGGTCTGCATTCCGGCGATCGGCGTGTTCGGCATCTGCTCATAGGCCCGGGAAACGAGGTACAGCAGGGAATGGCCGTAGGACGGCAGCAGGGGAACATTGGCTGAGACGGTATCGTCCTGCTCCAGCTGGTCGGCCAAATTGTACAGGTAGATTTTGTCCTGCAGCCTCAACGCACCCTTGTTGGTCAGATACGGCTCGTAATGCTCCTTGAAGAACGCGACCGTGCAAGCTGGCGCCATCAGGTGAATCGTGCCCAATTCGATCTTGCTCAGGTTAAATCGTCCCAACGAGGAGAGGAGGTAGCCGAGCATATTGGCGCCAGCGCTATGCCCGACGAAATGAAGCTTGGGGCGCCGGCGGGCTTTGTCGAGGCCGGACAGCAGCGGCGACAATCCCTTGAACCCGCCGTCGTACTCGGATCCCCGGCTGAAGGACATCAGCGCATCCTGCTTCATGTTTCGCCAGGCGTATGAACCGGTCTGCTTTCCGATACCGGCCTCGAAGAACCAGTCGGACAGCGCGCCTCCTATGCTGCCGACGGCCGGAGACCGAGACAGCTGCCCGAACACTTCGTCGATGAACCCCGAGTCCCACATCAGATGGAAATTGTAGAGGCGGTTCCGGCCATAGATGTTGTTCCGCTTCCAGGTCGCAATGCGCTGGGCCTCGGCCCCAAGCGGGTTCAGGCCGCCATGCGCATAGATGATGAGATGCTCGTAACCGAGATTGTCGTTCGCATCAGCCTTGGTCAGGCGCTCGACGGTTTCCTGCATCTCCGTCTCTGTCGGCGAGCCGTACTTGCCTGACATGACGAGGAGCCCGTCATCGATGTTGATGAAGTGGCCGATGATGTCGCCTCGCGTCGGATCGTTGTAACCGAAGAGACCCGTCGTGCTTGTGGGCGTCGCGCCTGGAGCTGCCCCGAATGCAGCCGGGGCGCGGACACCGAGCTGCAGCACCCACGCGTCCATGATCGTGTTGGCCCAATCCGCATAGGTCCATTTCGCGACGCCGTTCACGCCCCAGTCCGGTCCCCAGGAACTCAGGACCCAGAAGCCTGTGTCGTCGTATCCCACGATGGCGAAGGCATGGCCTCCAACGGGATCGCCGCCGGGCTCGATGAGATCGTCTTTCGGGTTCTCCCAGCGCGAATGGATCTGCGCCGACGCGTAGATCACGCCGATCTCATTGAGCGCTGCGTGGTAGTCGCTGATATCCGGCTGGAGCCGGAAATAGGCGCCGAGCCGCGTTTCCCGCGCTTCCTTCGCCATGACATAAGTGAGCGCCCAATCCTGAATCCCAGGCTCATCCGGTGCAGTGGCATCGGTGCAGACGCCGTTCTGGTAAAAACCTTTGATCGCTCCGCGCAGGCTCGATCCTTCATAGGCCGTGCCGTCCCATTCGTCGTTGCGCTTTGCCATCTCGTAGAGCATGCGCGAGCTCACTGGCTCTGGTCGGTCGGGGCCGATTTCCCGGCTCTGCAGGAAGTCTATCACATGCGCTAGGGCAAAGCCCGTGCAACTTGAATCCGCGCCTTGGTCCCGAACGGGAAAGGCGATCCTCGGGTAGATGCCGGGATGGAGGGATCTCAAGTGGGTAAGATAAATGCGGTCCCGGATGTCGGGCATATCGGGGAGGATGTCGAGCACTCGGGAGCCGAGTTTCTTGCGCACGCTTACGAACTCGCGGTTGCCAACGCGGATCCCGGTCGGGACCGATGTTAACGTGCCTGCATCGGTGGGAACGTTGTCGGATTCCGCCGCCGTGGGAGCGGACTTGGGAGCATTGCGGATCGTGGCCGACCGGGAGGATGAAACATTAGACCGGTCGGTCTTGCGCGCTCCCTTGCTGAAGTTCGATTGGGCTCTTGCTCGTGCCATGATGCCACCGCAGAAGTCGATCCCCGGCGACATCATCTCACGCTTAAACGTAGCCGTCGACTCGGGATCCTTAGTTTTGTGATGACTGTTTTTCTGCCCAGCCAAGTCGGCGGACGACCCTGGCGAATGTCTACGGCTGGCACGGGGCCGGCCTTATCCGAACGTCCGCATCCGCGGCGTGAGCAGACTCTAATTTGGCCTGCCGAGCATTACCTGCTAACTCGAAAAAGACCTCCGGCAGTCAGCAGGCGCTCTGATTAGAGTATCGTAACAGGCTGCTTGCATCGCGCGATGCGGTTAGCCCGTTGGCAAGAGACGGTGAGGGGAGCCGTTGTCAGAGGCGACAGACGTGAAAACTGCTTTGGTCACCTTGATCTGCTCGTCTCCGTCGCGAGAGTGGCGCCAGGTTTTCACTGAAACTTCATCAACGCTCGCTCCGTCGAGATTGGCTTTGCCACCGATGTGTTGGGTGCATCTCGTGTGAAGGGGCACGATCTTCCGTCTGGCCTGGAGTTCTTGATGCGGACCTAATTCGCCGTCGCCCTTTTTGTGCGAGCGAACCGAACGGCCACGCCGCCATTGTTACTGAGGAGGAACGCGGTTCCTCGGTTACGGCCGCCTTGCGGCCCCAGCAGATGAAAGAATGGTAATGGCTCGAACCAAAAGAGACGACACTTCCCAACCCAGCAGAAGCCGGAAAACGTCGGCGAAGTCCGTGTCGAAGTCCGCCTCCCGGTCTGCCACGAAGAAGCAGACCGGTGCTTCCAAGCGTGCCCAGCCCAAAGCGATGGCGGGGTCCCGGTCTGCAAGGAAGTCTCTGGCTGTTCCCGCGAAGTCCCGTTCCTCCGCAGGATCGCACACGGCAGCACGTTCGTCCTCCGGCACATCGCGATCGCGTTCCACAACGCAGGCCCGCTCACGGTCTCAAGGCAGCGGGCTGAACCCAATGGCATGGCTCTCGAGCCTTGAGACAACGCTGACCTCCCCACAGGCGCGCGCCGTGATGGCCGAGGCTCTCAGGGCCGTCGCAAACGTGCTTGAAAAGCCGCAAGGCAGCGAGCAGGGCCAAAGCGGCAGAACACGAGAAGGCCGGAATGCCGTGTCGGCCGCAGGAAGTCTCGGCGCCGAGATCGTCGCGGCTCCGCTGGAGGTCGCCGCGGCTGCCATTGGTGCCGCAGGTGAGGTCGTGACGAGCGCACTTGGCCGGTCGCCAGGCAAAGACGATGACAACGGCTCCAGTCGGAAGGGCAGCCGGCGGACCTCCTCGCGGAGAAAATCATCGGCGCACGGCGACTAGCCAACCTCATGACCTGATGTCGGACGGATCGCTCGACAGTACAGGGAAAGTAAAAGGGCCGCCTCGTCGTAGGCGGCCTTCTCATCATCGAAAGTGCTAAGGGCGTTATCAGGCCGCCTCGGCGACAGGAGCCGGCCCGGCCTCGTTCAGGCCCTTGATCTCGTTTTCGATCTGCTCGATGCGCTCCCCGAGCGAGTGGATCCGATTGCCCGGAGCTCCAACCACGTCACTCAAAGCTTCTCCTTTGCCGTAGCTAGACAGGCACTATCGGGGAGGGGAGTAAGCACTCCATTAATCCGAAGCAGCCGCTGAACAGGGAAGGTCAGGAGCTGGCACATTTGCGAGGTAGATCAAATGTCTGCTGACTGAGGGGATAACAGACATTGCTGACACGGCAGGAATTTCCCTGGATGACCCTGAATGGACTATCGTACCTCGAACTGATCAATGAGATAGCTACCCCGCAATCAGCTAATCACCCATGGACACTAGCGAGGGGCAGATCCTATTACCAATTCAATCAAACGAGTGTGCGACGTGGCCTGAATTGGCTCCCGTGGGTCCATCGTGATGACATGGTGGATGGATTCGAAGGGCTGGAGGATTCCCTCGACCTTTGCGACGGACACTATCTCGAAGTTCGGGCCGCAAGGGCGAGGAGCCAGTCGATCGTGCGCTTCACCCCCGGCCTGTTCTTCACCTCAGGCCTGACCACGAGGTACTCCTGGAACTTGCTGGTCCTCTTCATGATCGGGAGTGCCACCAGTTCCCCACGGCTGATGGGTCTCTGTACGTATGCCTCCCAGCCCAAAGCCACGCCATGCCCGAGGGCAGCAGCCTCCAGAACCATCGCATACGTCGTGAACCGACGGACCAAGAGTTCGCCCGATGCCTTGGGCGCCGGTGCTAACCAAGTCTTCCAATCCATGAGGGGACTCGTGAAGTCGGCAAGCTGCAACAGGGGCGCACGGAGTAGGTCCTCCGTACCATTGATGGGATGTTCCGCGACAAAGCCAGGGCTTGCGACGGGGAAGACGCGCTCCTCCAGCAGGGGATAGCTCAGCACATTGGGCCAGTCACCAAGGCCGAAGCGGATCTCAATATCGAAGTCCCGGTGACCCAGGTCGGGCAATTCGTCGATGCACACCAGATGAAGTCTGATGTCAGGGTGCTCGCGATAGAAATCCCCCATCGCAGGCATGAGCCACACGGAGGCTGCCGCAACGTTGACCCGCAATGTGACCAGATCGTTTCGATCAAGCCCGGGCAGCGTCGCGGCGGAATGCTGGATAGTTCCCAATGCGGTTTGGACATGCTGGAAGAATTCCTGTCCCGCGCGGGTGAGGCGCACCTTCGTGCCTCTGCGCTCGAAGAGCTGGACCGTCAAGGACGTCTCCAGCTCGCGGATCCGCCTGCTGATGGCAGGCTGTGCCACCAAAAGCTCACGGGCGGCATGAGTGAAATTCCCATGACGGGCGGCGGCCTCGAATGCGATCAGGTTGTCCATCGAGCCAATCAGTCGCCGCACGTCAATCATCGGTCAGAGCCCAACCTTTCCCTCGCAGCCATCTGATAACAACAGCTTATCAGGCGTATCAGTATTTTCGGTGTTCGCCAATGGATTGAACATCTATTCAATCACTGTCGGGAATGGCAGACCGCTGATAACGGCGGGGAAATCGGAGAAGATAAATGAGAAGATTGAAAGTGTTCCTAGCCGCATTGTTAGCCATCGGAGCCTCGGCCGCACCGATTATGGCGCAGGAATCCTCGCCGACCCTTGCAGCGATCAAAAAGGCCGGGGTCCTTAAGGTCGGAATGGCCGACTCCGTCCCGGCGCAGCAGAAGAACCCCGCGACCGGTCAATGGGAGGGCTTCAACGTCGACATGGCGAAGAACCTCGCAGAGGTCATGGGCGTCAAGCTCGAGATCGTCGACGCGACTTGGAGCACGATCATCCCGTCGCTGATGCAGAAGCAATTCGACATTGCCATGGTAGACATGTTCCGGACCCCGGCACGGGCCATGACGATCGTGTTCACGGACAGCTACATGACCACCGGAAACACTTGGCTGGTGCGTTCCGACATCGGCCTCGATGACTGGAAAGGCCTGAACGATCCGAAGTACACGATCGTCAGCATCGCGGGCATGGCGTCCGTCGCGCAGAGCGAAAAGCTCTTGCCGAACGCGAAGAAGCGGATGGTCGTCTCCGACAATGCAGTGGCGGCCCAGCTCGAGGTCGCGACCGGACGAGCCGATGGGCATCTGAGCGACTACCTTCAGAACGCCCTCTTCATGAAGGCCAACCCAGACGCCAAGGTGAAGATCCTAGGCGCCGACAAGCCGATCGAGGCATCAGGCTACTCCTATGCCATCCGCCCAGGCGACTACCACTACCTTGCCTTCCTGAACACATGGATCGCGAACGCCAACACGACCGGGTTCCTGAACGACAGGAAGCAAAACTGGTACGGCGCGCAATAAAGTAGACCTGGAGCAGGCCGGTGTTCGATACGATCCGACCGTTTGTGCTGACGCTCGCGAACGGGTTGGCGGTGTCGCTGGCCTTCTTCTTGATTGGGTCAATCGGATCCCTGATCCTAGGTCTTTCCCTGGCCCTTGGGCTGCGAAGCCATTATCGGCTGATCCGGCTGCCGATACAGGCCTATGTTGAGTTCTTCCGGAACACGCCGCTTCTCGTTCAACTCTTCTGGCTTCACTTTGCGCTGCCGTCGGTCACGGGCATCGTGACGTCGGCCGTTCAGACGGCTGGCCTCGCCCTCGTGCTCGTGATGTCCGCCTACATGGCCGAAGTGTACCGGGCGGGTATCGGAAGCGTGCCGCAGGGGCAGCTCGAGGCCACCGACGCGCTCGGCCTGCCCCGATGGCTCGCTTGGCGGTTCGTTGTCATCCCCCAGGTCCTTCGGGTTGCCCTCCCATCCATCGGCAACACCCTGATCGCACTTCTCAAGGCAACAGCCGTACTTTCCGTCCTGGCCGTTCCCGATCTCATGCGGGCGACGACGCGGATCAGCGACTACACGGCGCGTCCGGTCCTATTCTACACCTTGGCCGCCGTCATCTACATTGGCATTGGCCTGATCGTCACTGCCTTGATCCACCGCTTCGAAAAGCGGCTTCAGCGGGCCGGCTAGATGTCCTTTGACCTCTCATTGTTCCTCGAACCCGGTCCGGAACTCATCTCCGGGCTCGGGGTCACGCTCTTCGTTACCCTGTGTGCCTTCCTCCTGGCGGCGGTCGGAGGGACTATCTTGGCCATCGCTGGCATCGGAGGATCCCCGCGCACAAGGCGATCCGTTTCCGTGATCACGGCCGTCACGCGCACGACCCCGGAGCTGATCGCTATCTTCTGGGCATATTACTGCCTGCCGATGATCTTCGGGCTGACCCTTTCCGGCATAGCCTGCGGCATCCTGGCCCTGGGCGTCATCGGCTCTGGCTACATGGCTGAGATCATCAGGGGTGGCGTGTCGGCGCTCCCTCGGGGACAATGGGAGGCGGCCCACTCACTGGGTCTCTCGCGGATGGGAACTTGGCTCAAGGTCATCCTTCCCCAGGCGCTCCGGACCATGCTGCCATCTCTCCTGAACTACTTCACCGACGTCCTGAAAAACTCCACCTTGCTGGCCGGCATCGGCGTCGGTGAGATTGCCTATGAAGCCTACATGGCGGGCTCTGCCACTTATCGCTACCTGGAACCGCTGACCGGTGTGGCACTCCTGTTCTTCATCGTCATCTTCCCGCTCAGTCTCGTGGCCCGCCGACTGGCACGACGCAACAGCCTGATCCTCAAGGCCCTCTGACCACATGACCTCACAGCTTTCTCACATCTCCTTCGACACGCTCTGGAAGATGCGTATCGTCCACCCCTATTCCCTGCTGGTTCGCGATGGAGACCTAGCCTGGTCGTGCGGACAGTGTCCCCTCGATGAGAGCGGTACGGTCGTTGCGCCGGATGATGTCCTAGCGCAGACCGAGCTCGTGTCGGCCTACATCGCGAAAATCCTGAGCATGGCTGACATGACTGCGGCCTCGATCGGCAAGCTCGTCGTCTACCACGCAGAGCCGGACGACGCGAAGGTTGAGGCGATGGTCGGCATCCTGAGCAGGCATCTCGGCACGGGCGCTCTCCTGATGCCGATCCGGATCCCGCATTTCTACTATGACGGAATGATGATCGAGGTCGACGTCCATGCCTCTGCCATTCGGAAGCCGACGATCCGGGTCGAAGACCCTGCTCATAGCCTCACCCTCGAAGTGACGGATGGTGGAGCCCTGAAATGGGCTAGGTTGACGGTCCGCGAGATCCCTGCCGGAACGGGTGCACCGGAGGTCTCGAATGCCTTGAGGCGGCTGATATCGGCGGCCGGACTAGATGGTCGGAATTTGCTCACGGAGCAATGGTTCGTCAGCCCGGGGCACGCCAGCCTTGCCGCCGCTGCCGCCGCTGCCGGCCTTTGCGGCGATACCGGGTGCACGGTCGAATCCCCGTTGTCGGCCGGGGCCTCAGCCGTCGGGGAGTTAACCTTCGCCAGCTCCAGCGCACCCGTCGCTACCACCAGATTTCCATACACGGGTATGAATGACGTCATCCTCACCATGCGGGCGAATGACGATTTCTTCGCAATCTCGGCGCGATCGCAGCGTGGGGACCGCGACCTTGTGGAGCAGACACGGTGCATCATGGCTGCCATCGAGAGGGCTCTATCGCAGAACGGATTGACATTCGACCACGTGCGGAAGTCCACCACTCATTACGTGGCGGGGAGTTCTGAGGAGGAACTGCACGAAAATATGGCGGTTCGGAACCACCATTACAGTCGACCCGGACCGGCCTCGACAGGACTTCCCATCGCCGCGTTCCCCTTGGCCGACTGCTCCATCGTCGTCTCGATCATCGGCCACAGGCGGATCAGTGCCGCGTTGTGAGGCTCACCTCGGATATTGGTCCTAGCAGACCATATCCCTTAGCATACCATACAACTTCATCTCATGTCAGTGCGGTCGGTTTTGTCTGCAAGCCACTGATAGGAATAGCACGCGACGGACTTCCATCTGGGAAGGTCTCCAATTGGCACAGGGCTGACGTTAGCCGAAGTTCTTTGCTTCCGCGGAAAGCAGACCTACACTCGATAGGCTCTACGATACACTTTGACCCGAAACCGCCCTTCCGCTCGTTGTGTTCGGGAACGGGGCAGGATGGGAAGTGCACATTTCTATTTCGAGCTTGTCGATCCTAGTATTCGAATTCAAGAGCGACGGTCCGGGGCGCTGTTCTCCTTCACAATCATGCGGCTGGTCACCATCAGTATGGATTGCGCGCCGTTCTATTCGCGACAGCGCTCTTGTCCCCGAAGGTTTCCGAGATGCGCTGCGATCCCATGAAGGTACTCAGATCAGGTTTGAAGGCTGTGCGATCATGCTGGGTCAACCAACGTACAAGAAGTCAAATATGGGACATGTGCCAACTGACACTGTCACGCTGTTTCAGGGCCGAGATACTCGCGGAATTGAATCCGCATGAAATCCAGGCGCTGATCGGCCGGACCAGTGATCGATAGTCGTCCGGGTCAAAGAGCATTCATGTGCGCTCAGTCGCTCTTGCGGTGCGAGCAGTTTTGAATTGCTCTAAGTTATTGCTATTACACGAAAAAGTTAGGCGTTCCGTGCGATTTTTGTTTGATTAAAGGCCGGGCCATCCCTATTGCCTGCGTCGGAATGATGTTCTTTGGGCAGTGGATGATGTTGAAGCCTTTGCGCGGCAGCGCAGTCTTTCTCGCGGGACTCCTCGCTTGGGCGGCGGCCAGCGCGTCCGGTCTCGTTTCTGGATTTCTTTTGCCGTCACCGATGGTGGTTTTCGACGCTCTGGTCGAACTCGTCCGTGACGGCTCTCTCGTTCGACATACTGCGATCAGCGTTCAGCGTGTCCTATTGGGATACGGCCTAGCAGTTTTGATCGCGCTGCCCCTCGCCTTAACCTTTAGTCTGTTACCCCGTCTCAAAACTATTCTCGAGCCGCTCCTCGAGTTTCTTCGGCAGATACCGCCGCTGGCGCTCGTGCCGCTGCTCATCCTTTGGCTCGGGATCGGCGAGGCGCAAAAGGTTGGTATCATTCTCCTAGCCTGCTTCTTTCCAATCTTCCTGGCAGCTCTCGGCGGTATCTCTCAAGCGGATCCAAAGCTCATCGAAGTCGGGCGCTCCTGTCACATGCCTCCTCTTGAAATTCTATTGCGTATCGTCCTCCCGGCCTCACTCCCTGCGGTTGTCATCGGTCTGCGGATCGGTCTTGGTTATAGCTGGCGGGCTTTGGTCGGAGCCGAGCTGATCGCCTCCAGTGCAGGACTGGGATACCTCATTGTCGACGCAGAAAACCTGGCGCGGACGGATATCGTGCTCGCGGGTGTCGTTGTGATCGGCGTCCTCGGGTTGATTGCCGACATGCTAGCGAAGGCAGCTATTAAACGGCTGGCACCTTGGATCAATACAAACGCGGAATTGAGCTTTGTTTGAGGCCCGAGCACTCACGAAGGACTACTGGGTCAGTGGGCGCAAGGTGAGTGCGCTGTCCACGCTGGATCTTTCAGTCCCCAAAGGCGCATTCCTAACTGTTGTGGGGCGCAGCGGCTGTGGCAAGACAACGCTTCTGCGGTTGCTGTCGGGTCTGACACGTCCCACAAGCGGTTGTCTGGAATTCGATGGCTCACGGACGCCACGCGTCGGGTATGTCTTTCAAGAACCTCGCCTGATGCCGTGGCTCAATGTTGCCCAGAACGCAGGCTTCTGCATTGCAAGGCGGTTTCCGTCTGGCGAGGTTGAGCGACGCGTCGAGGACGCCCTAAGTCTTGTGGGGTTAAGCCAGTTTGCCGAGGCCATGCCAAATGAATTGTCCGGCGGAATGGCCCAACGTGTGGCCATCGCCCGCGCCTTGGTCTTGGAACCCGAATTACTGCTGCTCGACGAACCCTTCGGGGCGCTCGATGCCTTCACGCGGCGCAACTTGCAGCAACAGCTCGTGCAGATCTGGCAGCACCGGGCTCCGACGATCGTCTTCGTCACTCATGACGTCGAAGAGGCCGTGGTCCTCGGCCAAACGGTTGCCGAACTCGACCAGGGACGCCTCGTCGATACCCATGACATTCCTCTTCCATATCCGCGTGATGCGACTGACCCATCGGTGAACTTCCACCGTCGCGTCGTCCTCGATCGGCTCTTGAGCGCCGATCATGTTCGTCAATTCCAAACCCACATCAGGAGAGCCTAATGAGATGGATCGCTGCCCTTGTCTTCGCATTGTCTGCTGTCGTCACCTCCGCTATCGCCGCAGAGAATCCTAAGACGGTGCGCGTGACTTATGTCACCGCTCCCTTCAACGTTCCATCCATCGTGGCCAGAGAAAAGGGCTTCATCGACGAGGCTTTCTTGCCGCTTGGGATCAAAGTCGAGTATCCCGAGATCACATCCGGGGCCCAGCAGACCCAGGCCATCGCGGCAGGCGAGATCGACATTGCGAGCGTGTTGGGCGGAACTTCCGCCATCCTAGCCAAGGCCAATGGTGTGGATCTCAAAATCGTCGCCGCCTATGCGCGCTCGCCAAAGGCCTACTATCTGATGACACAGGCCGACGGCCCGAAGGCTCTGGCGGATCTCAAAGGCAAGAAGATCGCGGGGCCGAAAGGCACTGTCCTGAACCAACTGCTCGTCGCAGCGCTAGCCTCTCAGGGGCTGACCCTGAAGGATGTTGAATACATCAACATGGACCTTCCGGCCGCGCGGGCTGCGCTCGTTTCCGGCCAGGTTGATGTCGCGACGCTTGCCGGTGCGAATGCGGTCGCCGTCGAGAAGGCAGGTGGCAAGATTCTGGCAAGCGGGGAAGGCTTCATCAACCCGACAACCGTTGTCGCCGTGCGCACGGCCTTCCTCGACCAGTATCCGGAACTGGTCACTGCGTACCTGGCTGCGCAGAAGAAGGCGCTGGAGTTCATGGCACAGAACCCGGAGGAGGCACTGGCGATCGCGGCCAAGGACCAGAAACTGTCAATCGATGATGCCCGCGCCCAGCTCCCTCTCTACGACTTCACGCCGGCGATGACCGAGAAGGATATTGCCAACCTGACCGACGATCAGACCTTCATGGTAGATGCCGGCATGTTGCCAAAGGCGAAAGTGATCGACATCAAGGCATCGCTGGTTGCGCCTTCCGCACTTACCATGAAGTGAGAGAACTCAACCGTTTTGTGACGATCCTGGCCGGGATCGTCACAATACTTTTATGGCTGGTTTTCCAGTACGACCTTATAAGGCTACGACACCATGAAGCTTTCCATCCTCGATGCCATTCAAAAGCCAAGAGGTCAGGGATCGGTCGATGCACTCAGGTCATCGATTGAACTGGCCCAGGCCGCTGAACACCTTGGATACACTCGCTACTGGCTCGTTGAGCATCACAATGTCGCCTTCGAGGCAAATCCCGCTCCCGAGGTCTTCGCCGCAGCACTTGCGGGAGCTACGTCGCGCATCAGGATCGGGGTCGGCGGCGTGCTGCTCAATCACTATAGCCCTTACAAGGTTGCAGAGGCCATGCGGACTCTCAATGCCCTCTTTCCTGGTCGGATCGATGTCGGCATCGGGCGGGCGACCGCCGGTATATTGCCTGATCAGGCTCTGCGGAGGCTGCGGGATCAAGAAAGCCCTAACGACCATCATGGGCAGGTGGAGGAGCTTATCGGCTGGCTCGGAAACGATCTGCCCGAAAGCTCTCCGTTCCACTCCATCAAGGTGATGCCGGATGACGTGCCCGGGCCGATGCCGTGGATTCTGGCGGTATCAGAGGAAAGCGCACAACGTGCGGCAAAGCTCGGTCTGGGCTTGGCGTGCAGTGCCTTCCATGTTCCCGAGAATGCGCCCCGAGCCATGGCTGTCTATGAGGACGAATTCGAGCCGTCCCGCTACGCGGCCGGCCTTTCATCCAAGCAATCCTTCATCGCTGTCAGGCTCGTGATCGGCGAGACACAGGAGGAGGCGGAACGCCTTGCCATGCCGATGCGGGCAGTTTTCAAGCTGCGCCGGCAGGACAAAGTGATGGTCGACCGTCTGCCAAGTCCGGAGGAGGCGATCGACATCATGGGCGGCCTCATCCCGGCCGAGATTGCTCCATGGCCTAATTATGTTGTCGGTACGCCTGAGCGAGCGAAGACCGTGCTCCTGCGCATGGCCGAGGAGACCGGCGCGAGTGAATTTATGGTCCAGGACTTTTTGGACGACATGAATTTGCGGCTGCGCAATTACGAAATGCTCGCTCGCGTCTTCGATCTCCCAAGCAGGTAGTATCACAATCATTCGATCTCGCTTCAGGCTGCAATCTTTGGCTTTAACTGAGCCGCGAAATGATTCACCTGTGGATTGGATGATCACCAAGAACCCTGCCGGCCAGTTCACGGACTAATGGCGTACCCCGTGATCGAGGACGCACGGACCTTCGTCGACACTGTTCTCGACAACTGCACCAACGCCATCCTGATGGGGGGCCTGGCAGGCAAATCCGGGCGGTTCATCCGAACCCGCAGTACGACATGTGAGCTTCCGCCATCGGCTCGCTGTATTACTGGCCCGATGGGCGAGGTGGCACGCAACGGCGTGCATCATCCATCGGGAGTTTGGTTCGACGAGCCTGTGGAAGAAATCTCCATTGCTTCGGAAGATCTCGACATAGCTCTGACCCTTCTTCACATGGGGCCTGCACCTGATCGGTGCTGGATCCGCGAGGAGGAATGGCGATTGGCCCTTTCCAGGTGATCCTCGTTAGATCACCCAAAGAATGCCGGATCCGCCGCCTGATCCTGATCAGCCAATTATTCCACGCGGTGTCACGGTCGATCGGCTGTCCGAAGTTGCAAATCGGGTCGCACGGACTGAATAATCACCCGGCCGTTGACAGGGGCAATCTTCAATGGATGGTTTTTCTTTACCTCCAGCATATGGGCTGACCAGCCATCACAATGCCTGAGCTCATTGCGCAAAAAGCCCGCTTCATTGGGGTGAGGCGGGCTTTGGCTTCATTTGAGGTGCACTATGGGTGGTTTATGGCCATCCTTTGTGAGCGTTTACAGTCAGCTGAAGGTTAATCCTTAGCTGCACCCCGTCGTGCTTCCGCACGTATCGCACTTCAGGCAGGTCCCGTTCCGCACCAGCGTGAAGTTCGCGCATTCGGGGCAGGATTCGCCCACATAGCCCTTCATCTTGGCCTCGGCGCGCTTGTCGGCGATGGACGGGGACGCGGCGGGGGCGGCGAAGGCGAGTTTGGACATTTCGGCTTCGCCAACCTTCTGCTCCTCCGGGGCAGGCGATGCGAGTTCGCTCTTGAGAGCGTTCGCGCCGACTGTGCTCGGACGCTGAGCGATGCCTGCGGCGCTGCCGCCGCCGGGGATCAGCATGAGGCGATCCACGTTACCGCGGGTGAAGCCGCGGGAGACGATGGCCGTGGCGGGGGCGGCTTCCGGCGCCTTCGACTGGGCTTCGCCCGAGCCGATGGTGGTGGGGCCTGCCTCTGAGGGGTCCACGTGTGCGAGGTCGTTGCGGCTGAGATAGGACACGGCCAGCTCGCGGAACACGTAGTCGAGGATCGACGTAGCGCTCTTGATGCGCTCGTTGCCCTGCACGAAGCCCGCGGGCTCGAAGCGGGTGAAGGTGAAGGCCTCCACGTATTCTTCCAGCGGCACGCCGTATTGCAGGCCGAGCGAGATCGCGATGGCGAAGTTGTTCATCATCGCACGGAAGGCGGCGCCTTCCTTGTGCATGTCGATGAAGATCTCGCCGAGGCGGCCGTCGTCGTATTCGCCGGTGCGCAGATACACCTTGTGTCCGCCCACGACGGCCTTCTGGGTGTAGCCCTTGCGGCGGTCGGGCATCTTCTCGCGCTCGCGCAGGGCCACGACGCGCTCGACGATCTTCTCCACGACCTTCTCCGACACATGCGCGGCCTTGGCGGCTGCTGGCATGGCGGCGAGGGCCTCGGCGGCGTCCTCCGCATCCTCGTCCTCATCGGCGATGAGGGCGGAGTTCAGCGGCTGCGAGAGCTTGGAGCCGTCGCGGTAGAGGGCGTTGGCCTTCAGCGCCAGCTTCCAGGAGAGCATGTAGGCGTTCTTGCAATCCTCGACGGTGGCGTCGTTGGGCATGTTGATGGTCTTGGAGATCGCGCCCGAGATGAAGGGCTGCGCCGCCGCCATCATGCGGATGTGGCTTTCCACCGACAGATAACGCTTGCCGATTTTGCCGCATGGATTGGCGCAATCGAACACCGCGTAATGCTCGGTCTTCAGATGCGGTGCGCCTTCGAGGGTCATCGCACCGCAGATGTGGATGTTCGCCGCCTCGATATCGGCCTTCGAGTAGCCGAGGAAAGCGAGCAGGTCGAAGGACGGGTCGTTGAGCTTCTCGGCCGGGACTTTGAGCGTGCCGGTGAGGAAGTCCTCGCCGAGCGTCCAGCGGTTGAAGACGAACTTGATGTCGAAGGCGGATTTCAGGCCCTTCTCGACGGCGTCGATCTTCTCCTGCGTGAAGCCCTTGGCGGCAAGCGAGCCCGGGTTGATGGCGGGCGCCTGCTTCATGGAGCCGTGGCCGACCGCATAGGCCTCGATCTCGGCGATCTCGGACTCACGGTAGCCGAGAGCGCGAAGCGCGTCCGGCACCGCGCGGTTGATGATCTTGAAGTAGCCGCCGCCGGCGAGCTTCTTGAACTTCACGAGCGCGAAGTCGGGTTCGATGCCGGTGGTGTCGCAATCCATCACGAGGCCGATCGTGCCGGTGGGCGCGATCACGGTGGCCTGCGCGTTGCGGTAGCCGTTCTTCTCGCCGAGCTCGAGCGCCTTGTCCCAGGCGGACTTGGCGTGAGCCACGAGGTCCGCATCCGGGCAGGAGGCGTGATCGAGCGGAACCGGGTTGACCGAGAGGCTCTCATATCCGTTGGCCTCGCCATGGGCCGCGCGGCGGTGATTGCGGATCACGCGCAGCATGGACTTGGCATTGGCCTTGTAGTTCGGGAACGGCCCGAGCTCGCCCGCCATCTCGGCGGAGGTGGCATAGGACACGCCGGTCATGATAGCGGTGAGCGCCCCGCCGAGAGCGCGGCCTTCATCGGAGTCGTAGGGCAGGCCCATGGTCATGAGCAGGCCGCCGATATTGGCGTAGCCAAGGCCGAGCGTGCGGTACTCGTAGGAGAGCTGCGCGATTTCCTTCGACGGGAACTGCGCCATCATCACCGAGATTTCGAGCACCACCGTCCAGAGGCGGCAGGCATGCTCGAACGACTCGGCGTCGAACTTGTGCGCGGCGCGGTCGAAGAACTGGAGCAGGTTGGCGGAGGCGAGATTGCACGCCGTGTCGTCCAGGAACATGTATTCCGAGCAGGGGTTCGACGCCCGGATGCGGCCACCGGCGGGGCTGGTGTGCCAGTCGTTCATGGTGGTGTTGAAGTGCAGGCCGGGGTCAGCCGACGCCCAGGCGGCGTGGCCGATCTGCTCCCACAGGTCGCGCGCCTTCAGGGTCTTGATGACCTTGCCGTCCTTGCGGGCAGTGAGCTTCCACTCGCCATCCGCTTCCACGGCGCGCAGGAAATCGTCCGTGATCGAGACGGAGTTGTTGGAGTTCTGGCCCGAGACCGTGAGGTAGGCTTCCGAATCCCAGTCGGTGTCGTAGACCGGGAAGTCGATATCCGTGTAGCCCTGCTTGGCGAACTGGATGACGCGCTTGATGTAATTGTCCGGGATCATGACCCGGCGCGCCATCTTGATCTCCTTCTTCAGAGCCGGGTTCTTCTCCGGATCGAAGCAGGCATCGCCGTCGGCCTCGCAGTTCACGCAGGCCTTCATGATCGCCTTGAGGTGCTTGGAGGCGAGCTTGGAGCCGGCCACGAGGGCTGCCACCTTCTGCTCTTCCTTCACCTTCCAGTCGATATAGCTCTCGATATCCGGGTGATCGACGTCGACCACCACCATCTTCGCCGCGCGGCGGGTGGTGCCGCCCGACTTGATCGCGCCCGCAGCGCGGTCGCCGATCTTCAGGAAGGACATGAGGCCCGAGGAGCGGCCGCCGCCGGAGAGCTTCTCGCCCTCGCCACGGAGATTCGAGAAGTTCGAGCCGGTGCCCGAGCCGTACTTGAACAGGCGCGCCTCGCGGACCCACAGGTCCATGATGCCGCCTTCGTTCACCAGATCGTCTTCGACGCCCTGGATGAAGCAGGCATGCGGCTGCGGATGCTCATAGGAGGACTTGGACTTGGTCAGCTTGCCGGTCTTGTAGTCCACGTAATAGTGGCCCTGGCCGGGGCCATCGATGCCATAGGCCCAGTGCAGGCCGGTGTTGAACCATTGCGGGGAGTTGGGCGCGACCATCTGGTTGGCGAGCATGAAGCGCAGCTCGTCATAAAAAGCCTGTGCGTCTTCCTCGGAGGAGAAATAGCCGCCCTTCCAGCCCCAATAGGTCCAGCAGCCGGCGAGGCGGTCGAAGACCTGCTTGGAGGAAATCTCGGAGCCGAAGCGCTTGTCCTCGGGCAGCTTGGCGAGCTTGGCCTCGTCGGGCACGGAGCGCCACAGCCAGCTCGGCACATCGTTCTCCTCGACCTTCTTCAGGTGAGCGGGAACGCCAGCCTTGCGGAAATACTTCTGAGCGAGAACGTCGGACGCGACCTGGCTCCAGGTCTCCGGCACTTCGATGTTCTCAAGCTTAAAGACGATCGAACCATCCGGATTGCGGATCTCGCTCGTGGCGAGCCGGAAGGCGAGGGAGGAATAAGGCGACTGGCCTGACTTGGTATAACGCCGCTCGATCCGCATCTTTTATATCCTCAAGTTCGGAGACAAACGTCCCCGGCGCCACAAGTCACGCTTGCAGCTTTCAGCCCCAAAAAACTTTTTCGATACCCCAACGACCCGTTTTGCGGATCGCCACACGCACCACGCCCGAGTTACGGCCTCCTCCAGACGCCACAGGCTACGCGGCAAGCAACTCGCCGCGGGCTCTGGAACGCTCACTCTGGGGAGATTTCGACCTCCCTTTCGGGTCGGTCGCCGGTCTCTGATCGGAACCCCGGCAAGCTAGTCGTGATGCGAGCCCTACGTCAAGAACTTGTGCCGAACGTTTCTGTTCCAACTATATATAGTGGGGAAGTGTTAAGAATGTGGAAAAGTAGCTAAGCCTCAGAGACTCCTCCGAGAATCCAAATCGCACTTTCCAAAAGCCCAAACTTGGTCGCCTCGGATTTGCGATTTTGCACCCTACAAGAGGTGCCAAATGTTGTGCCGGCGCATCAATTGCCCATGCGTAAACCACATGGGTCGAAAAATACGGCTCCGAGGCGAAAATGCCGTGAATCCGGGAAAACCGCCTCAGAATCGCCTTAGTGGAATCAGTCGGGAATCAGTTGCGGCGTTTGCGGCGGAAAGGCTGGACTTCGCGGCGCGCTGAAGCCATATTCCGCGCAACTTTGAGAATTCCCTCGGCGGTAGCGATGAAAACCTTTTTGGCTCAGTTCTTTACCTGGTGGAGCGGACAGACCCTCGGCACCCGATTCTTCACGTGGCGCAAGGGGCAGTTCGTCGGACAGGACGAGTTCGGCAACAAATATTACCGCTACACTCAGGCTCAGGCGATCGATTCCAATGTGGGCGCCGAGCGCCGCTGGGTGATCTATAATGGCGACACCGACGCCTCGCGGGTCCCGCCCGGCTGGCGCGCCTGGCTCTGCCACAACGGCGACGTCCCCCCGAGCGAGGAAAACTACAAGCCGCGTTCCTGGGAAAAGCCGTATGTGCCGAACATGACCGGCACGCCCTACGCTTATCGTCCTCAAGGCTCTCAGCTCTCGACGGGCCAGCGTCCGGCTGCGACGGGGGATTACGTGCCTTGGTCGCCGGGCGAGTAAGAGCCGCCTGACACGCTCATGCTGAACCGTCCGACATCGCGCACCTGCATCGAATGCGGCCTGTCTTACGGCCACACCGATTTTGCGTATCACGCAGGCAAGATCGAGAACGGCCCGTCCTATTGGTCGGAACGCGGCCTCCTGTGCTCGGTCGCCTGCTCGACGGCGCATTACGAGAAACGGGAGAAGGCGGGCGATGCCATGAAGGAGCCCGCGCCCGATCCGTTCGAGCGCGGCTGAGGCTTCTTGAATTCAGGCTCACGAGAATAGAGCGCGCAAAGTCGAAATTCTGCGCCTTCTCTCAAGGAGCAAGCTTCAATCACAGCTCGTCTGAAAAGCGCACGATCTGCACCAGCCGTGCTGCTCTCAAAAACTGCCTCGCGTGATTACCGAGCCTTTCCCTTCAGCCATTCCCCGATGATGCGCGCGACCTCGGGATGAGTCTCGCCTTCTTGCTCCGCACGGCGCATGCGGAAGCTCTCGGCTTGATCCTTCATGCGATAGAAGGAGTGATCCATGTCGGGGATCTCCACATAGGTCGCAGCGCCCGGGCGGACGGCGTTGATCGCGGAGACGATCTCGTGATGCTCCTCCGCGCTCGTGATGAAATCGGCGCTGCCGTAGATCACGAGGGTTTCAGGCTTCAGTCGCGTCCATAGGGCGGCGTAATCGATGGCAGCGATCTGCTGGAGATAGGCGTCGGAGGAGGGGATCTTCATCTCCTCGGCACAGGCGGGCCGTTTTTCCAGGATTTGCGCGCGCGGTGTCTTCTCGATCAGCAATTGATGCATGCACCATTGCTTGAGCTGCATTCGCGCGCCGATCTTCTCAAGCGGCATGTCTTCGATCTTGAGCTGGCGTCGGCGGTTGATGAGTTCGTATTCGAACCACGTGCTGCCCACCGTTTCCGCGACCACAAGACCGTTCACAGGAACCTGCTCGGCCACCAGAGGGCCGACGATGCCGCCGATGCTATGGCCGAGGATGAAGACCTTGTCGGAATCGACATAGGGCTTGTTCTTCAGTTCCTTCAGGCCCGCCACGTAACCTGCCACTTCCGTGTCGAGATTCGTTGTCGCGCAGGGCTCGCCCAAGCTGTCGCCCATGCCGCTCTTTTCCACGCGCATGGTGACGAAGCCCTGGCGCGTCAGGTCTGCGAGAATCTGGCGATAGGGCGTTTTTTCGTCGAAGGGGTAATCCATGCTGTAGCAGCCGATGCCGCCCACGAAGAGAATGGCGGGGCGGCGCTCCTGATCCTTCGGTTTGGTGATGATGGTGCGGCGCAGGGCTCCCTCGGATTCGACGGCCTCGTAGATCGTCTCGTAATCGGGGGACGATTCGGGCGGGAAGCCGATCAGGGAAACCTGCTGCTCGAAAACCTTGCCGTCGCGGACAAGGGAGAGGGACACGTTGTCGCCCGCCCGTTTCTTCCTGACGCCGCTGATGACATCGGCGGATGAACGCACGGGAGCCTGATCGAGTTTCAGAAGGATGTCCTTGGCCTGAAGCCCGGCCTTCTCGGCGGTGGAGCCGGGGATCACGCGCTCGATAAGCAAGCCTTCCCCTGCGGGGATGAGGCCATTGCTGCGCAAGGCCTCAGGTACGGGCGCCATGCTGATTCCGACAAAGGCCCGCCGCGCCAGCTCCGTACTTTGGGCCTGTAAGGGCAGGATAAGGAGGAGGGCGGCGAGGAGAGAGCGATGGAGGGACAGCATGAGGAAACCCTGACAAGAGATGTAATTTTATCCCATGATTCCCTCGGCAGCTAAGCTTTCCTTCTCATCGCCCTTTTTCCAACACGGTTAGCATGTTAACGCGTGTTTCTCATGAGAACGGCCGTGTCCGGCCGGGCAAGAAGGCGTGGATCAGGTATCATGAAGTTTGGATGGACGCGGGCCGCTCTCGTGGTTGCATCGATCATCGGCACGGCAGGCGCGGCCCAGGCGGACAGAATCAAGAATCCGACGGCGGTGTTCTCCGGCCTCGATAAGATCACCGGGCGTATCGTGTCGTTCGAGGTGAAGATCGATGAGACGGTGCAGTTCGGCGCTCTTCAGATGACGGCGCGCGTCTGCTTCACCAAGCCGCCGACCGAGACCCCGAACACGACATCCTTCGTGGAGGTTGAGGAAACCGGAACGGACGGGGCTACCCGCAAGGTGTTCTCCGGCTGGATGTTCGCGGCAAGCCCTGGCCTGCACGGCATTGAGCACCCAGTTTACGATATCTGGCTCGTGGATTGCAAAGGCGGCACGGAAGTGATCGCCGAGCCCAAGGAGACGCCGGAAGAGCTGCCGCCCATCGAGCCGACCACGCAGCGCGCACCCGCGGATGCGCACCGGTCCGGCGGCATCATGGCTCCTCCGGACGCCGCCCAGCCTCTGCCGCCCGCGCCTCCGCCGGGCGCTGCTCCGGCTCAGCCGAGACAGCCGGTCCAGCGCGGCATTCGGGACTTCAACCGCAATGCGCCGCTCATCAATACGGATCGTTGATTTCGGCTAGGAGAGCGGGGACTTACTCCGCCTCTGGAACATCCCCTCTGCATGCCCACGCCACCGATACGAAGGAGCGCGGGCCGTCGGGCTCCCCGGCCTCGTAGGCTGCCCTGACCGCCGCTTCGGCTCGGGTCAGGCGCTCTGAATCGAGGCCTGCCACATACCGGCCGAGCGGACCTTCGCCAGCCGCGTGGGGGGCCCAGTAATCCGCGAAGTTCTCGTATTCCATTCGAATGAGAAGCGAAGTCTCCTCGACGTTCGACAAGCCTTGGGCCTTGAAGCAATCCTGCATCTCGCCCGGTCTCATCATCGGTTGAAAGCAGTAATGGTGGCGCAGCTCGTGCGCATCCTCGAAGAGCATGGCGAGGGTATCCAATGTCATGCGCATGCCGGGCATGCCTCCCAGGTGATCCCAGACGGCTGCCGCAACTCTGCCGCCTGGACGCACCACGCGACGCATCTCGGACACGGCCTTAGCTGTCTCGGGAACGAAGTGCAGGACGAGCAGGGCCAGGGCGCGGTCAAACCGACTGTCTGGGAAGGCAAGGGCGCAGGCATCGCCCTGCGCGATGGTGATCCGCGGATCCGTGTTTCGATGCTGCGCTTCCTCGACGAAGACAGGCGAGTAGTCGATTGCGGCAATCTCGGCGACTGCGGCGGCCTGAGGCAATGCGAAGGTTAAGCTGCCCGTACCGCATCCCACATCGAGAATCCGTTCGCCGTCCGCGAGCCCAGCGAAATCGATGAACGGGTCTGCCAACTTGCGGCTCCAGCGGCCCATGAGCTGCTCATAACCGGCGGCGCTGCGAACATTGAAGCTTGATGGCATGACGGGTCTCCCTCTGCGGTGCTCCCCCCAAGCCCGGTTTTCGAGGCTATCCGATGCAACTATAGCGTAGCGAGGATGTCTTCACCGCTGATCTTTCGGGCGATGGGCCAGATGTGCCAGTCGCCCTCATGCTCAAGGGCCTCGCGCAGCATCTGCTTGTAGCTGCGGCGCGGAACCTCGATCGCGCCGAACTGCGCAAGGTGCGGGGTGACGAACTGCGTATCGAGGAGTGTGAAGCCGCCGCGCTTCAGGCGGGCGACGAGGTGGACGAGAGCTACCTTCGACGCGTCGCGTTCCGTATGGAACATGCTTTCGCCGAAGAATGCGCCCTTCAGCCTGACCCCATAGAGTCCGCCCACGAGCCGGTCGTCCCGATAAACCTCGACCGTGTGGCAGAAGCCGGCATCGAACAGCTGGCCGTAGAGATCGCGGATTCGCCGGTTGATCCAGGTCTTTTCCCGATCTGAGGCAGGGGCCGCGCAGCCGTCGATCACCGCGTCGAAATTATGATCGATCCGGATCTCGAATTCGTCCGAACGGATGGTGCGGGCCAAGCGCTTGGGCACATGAAAGCCGTCGAGAGGAATGATTCCTCTCTCGCGCGGCTCGACCCAAAACAGGGAAGGATCCTCCGCATCCTCCGCCATGGGAAAGATGCCCGCCGCATAAGCCTTGAGCAGGATCTCGGGCGTGATGGTGATGGTGTCGTCGGGAGACAGGGCCATGGACTCGCAGAACCGGTCAGGTATCTATCATAAATAGACATGACTGCGCCGGAAGTCAGACCGTCAAGATATCTATTTTCGCGAGTTCCAAGGCATCGTGCACAAGGTGGCCTCAGTTTTTGCGAGCGTACGATGCTTTCATTCGGGGAGAGCATCGTACGAGGATGCAAATGTGCTTTCGGTCTATCGTTATAGCGAAAGCTGGGCTCTATCGCTCAAGCCTGGGATTCAGGCTCGGCTAAGGTCTGGATAACAATCTTTTCGCCTTGGCGCAGATAGCGTTTCCGTTGGGTGTCGATGCGTGGAATATCCGCGCCGTTGCGCTCGATAAGGTCGAGCATCTTCTCCGGAGAGTCGACGGGAGCGTCTGGGTTCTGCTCAAGGTATTTGGGCAGGTCATAATTCCACCACTCGCTTTGCAGGAGCCTGTCGATCAGCGCCTGTTTGAAGCGGTACTTCACCACCTTCGCCGGGTTGCCCACTGCGATGGCGTAGGGCGGAATATCCTTCGCCACCACGGCGCCCGCGCCGATGATCGCGCCGGTCCCGATCTTCACGCCCGGCAGGATAATGGCCTGCGAGCCGATCCACACATCATGGCCGATATTGCTGCGCTTGCTGTAGCCGTCAAATGTGAGAGCCGGGCTGTAGCTGCGGCTCGCCGTATAGAGATTGGTATAGGGAAACGGATGGGAAGACAGCCAGCTCTTGGGATGCTCGCTGCCGCGCATGTTCACGTTGTCGCCGATGGAGCAATATCGGCCGATCGACGCATAATGGATATCGGTCTTCGGAGAAATGTAGGAATAAGCGCCGATCTCGACGTTTGACACGCGGCTCGAGTGGAAGAGCTTGATCGGAGCTTCCCAAATCAGGCCGTTGCTGATCGTTCCACTAAGATCGAGGCCGTGCTTGAGCAGGGCGGCTCGCATCCCGCCCTTGGTGACAGTTTTTACAGCTGCATTCATCGCTAAACCCCTTTCGCAGAGATTCTTTAGCGATACATCATAACGTAATGTTAGGCCAGCAGCTTAACCGCAGACGGCGCCGCTTACAGGCGGTGCCGTCTGCAATAGACTTAAGCGTTCTCGTCTCCGAGGCCGCCCGTTTTCAGGAAATTCTCCAGCCAGTGAATGTCGTACTGGCCGTTCTGAATGTCCGGATTGCGCACAAGGGTGCGGAAGAGCGGAAGCGTCGTATCCACGCCGTCCACCACGAACTCGTCGAGGGCGCGGCGCAGGCGCATGAGGCACTCGTTGCGGGTGCGGCCATGGACGATGAGCTTGCCCACGAGGGAGTCATAGTGCGGCGGGATGCGGTAGCCCTGATAGGCCGCCGAGTCGACGCGCACGCCGAGGCCGCCCGGCGGGTGGAAGTAGCTGATCGTGCCGGGCGAGGGACGGAAGGTCGAGGGATGCTCGGCATTCACGCGGCACTCGATGGCATGACCTTCGATCTTGATGTCTTCCTGCTTCACCGACAGCGGATGACCGGCGGCGACACGGATCTGCTCGTTCACCAGATCGATGCCGGTGATCATTTCCGTGACGGGGTGCTCCACCTGAATACGGGTGTTCATCTCGATGAAGTAGAACTCGCCGTCCTCGTAGAGGAATTCGATGGTGCCGGCGCCCGCATATTGCAGTTCCTGCATGGCCTTCGCCACGACGCCGCCGATGCGCTCGCGCATTTCGACGTTCAGCGCGGGTGAGGGGCCTTCCTCCCAGACCTTCTGGTGGCGGCGCTGGAGCGAGCAGTCGCGTTCGCCCAGATGGATCGCATTGCCCTTGCCGTCGCCGAGAACCTGGATCTCGATGTGGCGCGGCTTCTCGAGATATTTCTCGATATAGACAGCGTCGTCGCCGAACGCGGCCTTTGCCTCGGTCTTGGCGGTTTGCAGCGCGTGAACGAGATCCGACTCGTTGCGCGCGACCTTCATGCCACGACCGCCGCCGCCGGCGGCGGCCTTGATGATGACGGGATAGCCGATGCTGTTGGCGACTTTCTTCGCCTCGCCCTCATCGGAAATGCCGCCCTCGGAGCCGGGCACGCAAGGAATGCCGAGACGCTTGGCGGTGCGCTTCGCCTCAATCTTGTCGCCCATGATGCGGATGTGTTCCGCCTTGGGGCCAATGAAGGCGATGTGGTGCTCTTCCAGCACCTCGGCGAAACGGGCGTTCTCGGAAAGAAAGCCGTAGCCGGGATGGATGGCGTCCGCGCCGGTGATTTCGCAGGCTGCAATCAGGGCGGGGATGTTGAGATAGCTGTCGCGGGCGGCCGGAGGGCCGATGCATACGCTCTCGTCGGCGAGGCGCACGTGCATGGCATCCGCGTCGGCGGTGGAATGCACCGCGACGGTGGCGATCCCGAGTTCCTTCGCCGCGCGCAGGATGCGCAGGGCGATTTCGCCTCGGTTCGCAATGAGGATCTTATCGAACATGTCGCGCCTTACTCGATGACGAGGAGGGGTTCACCGTATTCAACAGGGGTTCCGTCTTCGACAAAGATGGCGGTCACGGTGCCCGCGCGCGGGGCCACGATCTCGTTGAAGGTCTTCATGGCCTCGACGAGCAGAACCTTGTCGCCGGCCTGGACCTTGGAGCCGATCTCGACGAAAGACTTCGCATCAGGCGAGGGCTTGCGGTAGGCAGTGCCGACCATGGGGGAAAGCACGGCGCCGGGGTTCGGTGCGGCAGACTTCACCACCGCATCGGCGGCAGCCGGGGGCGGCGCAACCACCGGAGCGGGAGCAATCGGGGCCGGAGCCGCCACCGTCACGGCGGCAGCCTGGATCGTGCGTGCCACGCGGATGCGCAGGTCGCCCTTCTCCACTTCGATCTCGCTAAGATTCGTATCGGCGATCAGGTTCGCCAGCTCCCGGACGAGATCGGGATCGAAAGGGTTGTCCTTGGCCATGGGGCTCACCTCTTGTTGTGAGGAACTAGTGCTGGGAAGGTTTCGCGACCCTGACCCGCTCGACCATGACACGGTGAACCGCCTCAAGCCCGAGCAGATAGCTCATGGAGCCGAAACCGCAGATCACGCCGACTGACACGGGTGCAATGAGCGAGCGATGGCGGAAGCCTTCGCGAGCATGAACGTTGGAAAGATGAATCTCGACCGTCGGGGCGCCGCTGCCGGAGATGGCATCGCGCAGAGCGATCGAGGTGTGGGTATAGGCACCGGCATTGATGACGATGCCCGCGCCCTGCGCTCCCGCTTCGTGAATCCAGTCGACCAGATGTCCCTCATGGTTGGACTGGCGGAACGTGACCGCCACCCCCAGGGCCTCCGCCTTGTCGCGCACGAGCCGCTCGACATCCGCCAGCGTGGCGCTGCCGTAAATCTGAGGCTCTCTGCGGCCGAGCAGGTTGAGGTTGGGTCCGTTGAGGACGTGGACGTTGATCATCGCGAAGGAGCGTTCCTAAAGCCCCGCCAGGCGGAGCCGAAACGCCCTCTTAGCCAAAAGGAGAGCATGGGGGAAGGGGAAAAGCGGGACTTTCCCAAGGCTTGGCCGGGGTTCCGTAGGGGAAGTTGGCGCAAAAGGCGCCTTATTCCGTCACGGATGGGCTTGTCCCGGCCATCCATGCCTGACGAGGGGAAAGGCATGGATTTCCGGCGGAAGTCAGGAATGACGCCAGGGCCTTAGCCGCAATTCGCCTTGCCGCAGGAGCGGACATTGCCGATGATCTGCTTCAGGGGCTCGACGCCGACCGCGCCGGGGATGACCGCCTCGCCGATGACGAAGGCAGGAGTGCCGGTGAGGTTCAGCTTATCGCCGAGTGCCATGTTCTCCTGGAGAGCATTGCGCTGCTCCGGGCTTTCCATGTCCTTCTGGAGCTTGGCGATGTCGACGCCCATCTCCTTGGCGACTGCCATGGCGCGCTCGCCGTTCACGCGGCCGCGGGTTTCAAGCACCTTCACGTGGTAGTCGAAGAGCTTCTGGCCCTGAAGCTGGTTCTTCACGGCGAGAGCCACGCGGCTTGCTTCCACGGAATCGGGCCCGAGGACGGGAAAGTCCTTCAGCACGACGCGCAGCTTGGGGTCGGCCTTCATCAGAACCTGAACGTCCGCGAGGGCTTTTTTGCAGTAGCCGCAATTGTAGTCGAAGAACTCGACCAGGGTGATGTCGCCGGAGGGATTGCCCGCCACATAGGAATGCGGTGCATTGAGAAGCGACTGCTTGGTCTCCTGCACGGCATCGGCTTGCGCGGCCTGCTGGGCTTCGGCTTGGCGCTTCTCGAGTTCGCTGATGACCTCGGTCAGAACCTCGGGGTTCTTCAGGAGGTAGTCCTTCACGACTTCGCCGATGGCCTGCTTCTGCTGCTCGGTGAAGACGGCGTTCTGAGCCTGGACCGCAGGTGCGACGGCCAGCGCGCCGAGCAGGGTTGCGGCCTGGAAGGTTTTGAGAAGCGGGAAGCGCATATCCGGTCCTTTGCGGGGCTTTCGGTACAATATCTGGCGTGAGTTAGCGGGTTGAGGAGTGCGGCGTCAAATCACGGCTTCGTTGCACGGGCATGAAGCGTCTTGAGGCATGTCTCCCGACCGGCTACGAACCCTACCCATGACAAAATCAATCGCCGACTCGACCCTGCCCGTCATCGCCCGCCGCATGGACCGGGTTTCATCCTTCCTGGCCATGGATGTGTTGAGCGCCGCTGCGGCGAAAGAAAGGCGAGGGGACAGCGTAATCCATATGGAGGTGGGCCAGCCTTCCGCGCCAGCTCCGCGTCTCGCGCGCGAGGCAGCGAAGGCCGCGCTCGATCTCGGGCGTATCGGTTACACGGAGGCGCTCGGCATATCTGCTTTGAGAGAGCGGATCGCCCGTCACTACCGCGACGCTTATGGCGTCTCCATCGCACCCGAGCGTGTGGTGGTGACGACGGGCTCCTCGGCGGGCTTCGTGCTGGCTTTCCTGAGCCTCTTCGACGCGGGCCAGCGTGTCGCCATCACCGCACCGGGCTATCCGGCCTACCGCAATATCCTGGAAGCGCTCGGCATCGAACCGGTGACGATCCCGCTCGCCAAGGCAGATGGCTGGATCATGACCGCCAAGGCCATCGAGAGGGCCCATGCGGAAAAGCCGCTCCACGGCATTCTCGCCATGAGCCCGGCGAACCCCTCCGGCACCATGATCGGCCGCAAGGCTCTCGCCGAGCTTGGCGAAACCTGCCGCCGCTTGGGCCTGTGGTTCGTCTCTGATGAGATCTATCATGGCCTCACTTACGGCGAGGCAGCCTCCACGGCGCTCGCCTCGGACGACGATGCGGTCGTCATCAACTCATTCTCCAAATATTATTGCATGACCGGCTGGCGCATCGGCTGGATCGTGGTGCCCGAGCGCCTCGTGCGGCCCGTCGAGCGGCTGGCGCAGAACCTCTATATCTCGCCGCCTTATCTCTCGCAGGTTGCGGCTCTCGCCGCTTTCGATGCGGGTGAGGAGCTTGAGGCCGTGAAGGCCGGCTATGCGCGAAATCGCGCGTACTTGCTGGAGGAATTGCCAAAAGCCGGCATCACCGAGATGCACCCGGTGGACGGCGCCTTCTACATCTATGCCGATATTGCACGCTACACGAATGACTCCATTGGCTTCTGCAAGCGCATGCTGGAGGAGATGGGCGTGGCAGCAACGCCAGGCCTCGATTTCGATCCCATCGAGGGCTCGCACTACATGCGCCTGTCCTTCGCAGGCTCCGAGAACGATTGCCGCGAGACGGTGGAGCGGCTGAAGGGCTGGCTGAGGTAGGAGCTAATCCTCACCGTCATGCCCGGCCTTGTGCCGGGTGTCCACGCTTTCTGGCGCTGCAGCTTTTAAGACGTGGATGGCCGGATCAAGTCCGGCCATGACGATGCACTGCGCGTAACAAAAAGCCCGGCTTTTACGCCGGGCTTTTGCTTTTGGTCTTGTTAGCCGCCGAGGACCGACTTGGCCTTCGACCACCATCCAGCGCGCTTCGGGCGCTCCGGGTCGGGCGGGGTGAGGACCACGGCGACCGGCTCCGGCTCGGGGATCACGGGGCGTGGGGCTTCCGCAACGGGCTCCTCGGCGGCCTGCGGTGCCGGCTTCGTCTCGATGCGCTCTTCCGATGCGGCCGCTGGCTCGGGAGCCGGAGCGGGTTCGCTCACAGGCACGTCGTCCAGGGTGCCGACGGCTTCGGCGACAGCCTCGGTGGCGGCCACGAAGCCTTCTTCGGTTGCGAAGGTTTCAATGGCTTCGTCGCGGCCACGGCCACGGCCGCCCCGGCGTCCACGGCGGCGGCGGCGGCGATTGCGCTCTTCGGCCGATTCGGAACCTTCGACGCCCTCGCCCTCGTCACCGGAGGCCTCGACCTCGGTGGCTTCCTTCTCGTCGCCTTCGGACCCTTCGTCCTCGGAGCCTTCCTCGCCCTGGGCCGCGCCTGCAACGGCATCGCGGTCGCGTCCACGGCGGCGGCGGCGACGACGTCGGCGACGGCCATTGCCTTCACCGTCCTCGCGATCTTCCTCGGAGCCTCCGGCTGCCTCTTCGACCTCGGTCTCGTCCTCGGCCTCAGTCTCGATCTCGGGCTCATCCTCCTCCACCACGTCGATCGGCGTGATGGCGTCGATCTGGATGCCGGTGGCGGCGGATTTGTGCTCGAGACGAAGCGCAGGCTCGCCGCGGTCGATGGCGTAATTGGTGGTGCCCGTGAGCGTATCGTCTGCCACGACGGAGATCATCACGCCGAAGCGGTTTTCCAGCTCGCGCAGGTGGATGCGCTTCTGGTTGAGAATGTAGAAAGCCGCCTCCATCCGCGTGCGGACGATGAGGTTGTACCCGGCATTCTTGATAAGAGTCTCCTCGATCGAGCGCAGCACGTGCAGCGCAACCGACGGCGTCGACCGAACGACGCCCGTTCCGGCGCAGTGCGGGCAGGGGACCGAGGAGGATTCGAGCACGCCGGTGCGGATGCGCTGGCGCGACATTTCGAGCAGACCGAAGGGCGAGATGCGGCCCACCTGGATGCGGGCGCGGTCGTTCTTCAGGCACTCGTTGAGCTTCTTCTCGACGGCGCGGTTGTTGCGCTTCTCTTCCATGTCGATGAAATCGATGACAACGAGACCGGCGAGATCGCGCAGGCGGAGCTGGCGAGCGACTTCCTCCGCCGCTTCGAGGTTTGTGCGAAGAGCCGTATCCTCGATATTGTGCTCGCGGGTCGAGCGACCGGAATTCACGTCGATGGAGACCAGGGCTTCCGTCGGATTGATGACGAGATAGCCGCCGGATTTCAGCGTCACCACATTGGAGAACATCGCATCGAGCTGAGCTTCCACGCCATGCTTCGCGAAGAGGGGCTGCGGCTCGCGGTAGGGCTGGACGATCTTGGCATGGCTCGGCATGAGCATGCGCATGAAGTCCTTGGCCTCGCGATAGCCCTCCTCGCCGGAGACGAGGATGTCATCGATCTCCTTGTTGTAGAGATCGCGGATGGCGCGTTTGATGAGCGAGCCTTCCTCATAGACCAAGGCGGGCGCTGCCGAGTTGAGCGTCAGCTCGCGCACGCTCTCCCACAGGCGCATCAGGTATTCGTAGTCGCGCTTGATTTCCGGCTTGGTGCGCGAAGCGCCCGCCGTGCGCAGGATGATGCCCATTCCTTCGGGCACCTCCAGCTCCTGAGCGATTTCCTTCAGGCGCTTGCGGTCGGCTGCATTGGTGATCTTGCGCGAGATGCCGCCGCCACGGCCCGTGTTGGGCATGAGCACCGAATAGCGGCCCGCGAGCGACAGATAGGTGGTGAGAGCCGCGCCTTTGTTGCCGCGCTCTTCCTTCACGACCTGCACCAGCAGGATCTGGCGGCGCTTGATAACTTCCTGAATCTTGTACTGCTTGCGCGGGGTACGGCGCTGGGGGAGGTCTTCCAGGGCGTCGCCGCCGCCGAGCTGCTCGACGTGGTCTTCGTCCTCGCCCTCGGAATCCTCGTCTTCACCGTCCTCGTCTTCGTCCTCATCGCCCTCGGACTCGTCGTCCTCGGACTTGTGATCCTCGGCGGCGTCCACGGTCTCGACGGTCTGCTCGGCGGCTTCCTCAGCAGGAGCGGCAACAGCCTCCGCAGGCTCGGCGCTCTCGGATGCCTCGACGGCTTCGCCGGAGACAGCCTCGAAATCGCCGCCGGCGGCGATCAGGTCGATGGTCTCTTCCGTGCCTTCTGCCGGAGCCTGTGCCTCGGCGCCTTCCTCGGCGACGGCTTCAACGCCCGCTTCCGCCTCGGTGGAGACGACGGTTTCGTCCTTCGGTCCGCGGCGCTGCGAGGAGCGGCGGCCGCGGCGGTGGCGGCGGCGTTCTTCCTCGCGCTCTTCCTCGGCCTGAGCCTCGGCTTCGGCTTCCAGAAGGGCCTGCCGGTCGGCGACCGGGATCTGGTAGTAATCGGGATGGATTTCGCTGAAGGCGAGGAAGCCGTGGCGGTTTCCGCCATACTCGACGAAGGCCGCCTGGAGGGACGGCTCTACGCGGGTGACTTTCGCGAGATAGATATTCCCGCGCAGCTGCTTCCGGTTAGCGGATTCGAAGTCGAATTCTTCGACTTTCTGACCACGCACCACCACAACCCGGGTTTCTTCCGGGTGGGAGGCATCGATGAGCATCTTGTTTGCCATGTTGAACTCTCGACATGGCGATCGAGGGCAGGACCTGAGGCAGAAGCCGCATTGACGGCGGGTGCCCGCGCCGCAAGAGAAGGCGGCGGGCTGGAGTTGCGTTCGGATTGCTGTCGATCGCCATCGTGCGCCTCAGAGGGGCGCATTCTGGGTTGAAACGGAACGGCTTTGAGCCGGATGAGGTGGGGTAAGGGCGTGCGCGAGAAGAAACGCGCGCTTGGAACGGTGCCGCGACGAGAGTCAAAGCTGACTTCGTGAGTGCAACCATTCAAGACGGCCCTTTCTAGGAATCGATGGGGCGGACGAAGTCCGGCCATCGGCAAAAAGCGGCGATCTGTATCGCCTACTGACCCCTTCCTGGCGCCTGTCGAGGGTGACGGGGTCCGTGAGGACCGGTCAACACAACCATCTCCTCAGGTCCGCCGTCAGATTCGGCCATGCCGGGCGGGGTTATTGATCATTACAGAGCGGAAGGGGCATTTGGCAAGATGCTGAACTCTGTGTCGTTAATGCAACAGAGTCTCGATATTGAGCCTTTTGGGGTGAAGCTTCGTTAACCAAGTGCCGCCTATTGAGATAGGAAGGAGCCCGAAACCTCCAGCTAAGCCATGAGAATCAACCCATTCCTATGCTTGATCTGCGCAGGCCTCCTGGCGATCCTCATCGCCCTGGGGGGAGGTTCCGCTTGGGCGAACGCAGATGTGGGTAAGGCCGGAACGGCGATTGTCGCGGCCGATGTTTCTGTGGAAGTGGACGGTCCCAAGACCCGTTTCAGGATTTCCCTGTCGAAACCCGTGACAGCCCAGGCCTCACTTATGGAGAGGCCCGACCGCCTGATCATCGACCTGCCAGAAGTGGCTTTTCACCTGCCGCCCGAGTCCGGAAGGCAGAAGGTGGGGCTGATTTCCTCATATCGCTATGGCCTGTTCGCGCCGGGCCGCTCTCGCGTGGTGATGGATCTGGCCCAGCCGGCGACCGTCTCCGGAATGACGGTCGATGCCAATGCCGCCGGAGGCACGGCACTCCTGACCATTGAACTCACCCGTTCCGAGCGCGATGATTTTCGCCGCGCCGCTGCGGAGAGCGCTGCCAAGGCGGCCAAGACGGCAGCTGTAGAGCCCGATCCTACCCCGAAGGATGCCCGTCCCGTCATCATGATCGACCCCGGTCACGGCGGTATCGATCCCGGCGCCAATTCGGCGAATGGAACCTTCGAGAAGGATCTGGTGCTCGCTTTCGCCCAGAAGCTGCAGAAGTCCCTGGAGGCGAGCGGCCGCTACAAGGTGCTCATGACCCGCGACAAGGACGTGTTCATCTCCCTTGGGGATCGCATCCGCGCGGCTAGGAACGCCCAAGCCGACCTTTTCATCTCCATCCATGCGGATTCGATCTCTGGAGGGCAGGAGGTGCGGGGACTTACCGTGTACACGGGGGCTGAGCGGGCCTCCGACGCCGATTCGGCCCGCCTCGCCGAGCGTGAGAACAAGGCGGATGCGGTCGCCGGGGTCGAGAGCACCGATATGCCGGACGATGTGTCTGACATCCTGGTGGAGCTCACCCTGCGCGAAACCCGCAGCTTTTCTCACAGTTTCGCGACCCGCCTCGTCGATCAGTTCGATGCCGTCGCCCGGCTGAACAAGAACCCCCATCGGCAGGCCCGCTTCCAGGTGCTGCGGGCCCATGATGTGCCCTCCGTCCTGCTGGAACTCGGCTATCTCTCGAGCAAGCAGGATCTCGACCTGCTCATGTCCGAGGAATGGCGGGCCAAGATGGTGGCCGCCATGAGCGTGGCCGTGGACCGATTTTTCGCAACTCGCTTCGCCCGGCAGGGCGCTGCCGCAGTTTTACCATAGATAGAGTGTGGATACCCGTAGCGGGGGCGCGATTCCTCGGTTAACAGAGCGGGGCGGTTCGAACTCCATTTCTGTTCCGGCAGGAGAGGGCGTTCGGGATTTGCACAAGCAGGTGCCTTAAGGCGCCGAGAACGGAATATCTTCGGATGCGTTTTGTCCTACGATTCTTCGGCTTCCTGTTCAGCGTCGGGGCGATCTTCTTTCTGATCGGTGCCGTCGGGCTGGCCTATGGCTTCTGGTTCTTCTCCAAGGACCTGCCGGATCATGCGCAGCTCGCCAATTACGAGCCGCCGGTGATGACCCGCGTCCACGCCTCGGACGGAAGCCTGATCGCGGAATATGCCCGCGAGCGGCGCCTCTATGTGCCGATCCAGGCCATGCCGAATCTGGTGAAGGCGGCCTTCCTCTCCGCCGAGGACAAAAACTTTTACAAGCATCCCGGCATCGATCCCGAGGGCGTCATTCGCGCCATCCTCGTCAACGTCAAGTCAGGCGGCAAGCGCGAGCAGGGCGCTTCGACGATTACGCAACAGGTCGCCAAGAACTTCCTTGTCGGCAACGAGAAGAGCTACGAGCGCAAGATCCGCGAGGCCCTGATCGCGCTGCGAATGGAAACCACTTTCTCGAAGGACAAGATTCTCGAACTCTATCTCAACGAGATCTATCTGGGCCTCAGCAATTACGGCGTGGCCGCCTCGGCCCTGAACTATTTCGGCAAATCGCTCCATGAGCTCGATATCGCCGAAGTCGCTTATCTCGCG
Source organism: Pseudomonadota bacterium (assembly GCA_023450615.1). Classification (GTDB taxonomy): domain Bacteria; phylum Pseudomonadota; class Alphaproteobacteria; order Rhizobiales; family Beijerinckiaceae; genus Microvirga. Next base: position 35,454 of record JAEXGT010000047.1, read on the forward strand.
GCCCTGCCGAAGGCTCCGAACAACTACCACCCGTTCCGCCAGCGCCAAGCCGCTATCGACCGCCGCAATTGGGTCATCGGCCGCATGGCCGAGAACGGTTATATCACTGCGGAACAGGCCGAGGCGGCCAAGAAAGAGCCGCTCAACGTCACGCCCCGCGTCGTGTCGCCCAACAGCATCGCATCCGGCTACTTCGCCGAAGGCGTGCGCCGCGACATCGCCGAGCGCTACGGCGAGGAAAAGCTCTATGAGGGCGGTCTCCTGATCCGCTCCACGCTCGATCCCAAGATGCAGGCCATGGCCCGCAAGGCGCTCGTCGACGGCCTTGTCCGCTTCGACGAGGCGCGCGGGTGGCGCGGCGCTCAAACCAAGCTCGACCTAACCGGGCGCGAGTGGGGGCTGGCCCTGGCCGAAATTCCCGCCATGGGCGACGTACAGCCATGGCGTCTGGCGGTGGTGCTGGAAGTGTCCGGCGGACGTGCCCGCATCGGCCTCCAGCCGAAGAAGGAATCCTCCGGCCAGCTCTCGCGGGACCGTGAGACGGGCTTTATCGGCGCCGACGGCGTGAAATGGACCCGCCGCGCGGTCGAGAAGGCCGTGTCGGTCGGCGATGTGCTTTATGTGGAGCCCATCGACGGAAAGCAGGGTCAGTACCGTATCCGCCAGGTGCCCGAGATTTCCGGCGCCATCGTCGCTCTGGATCCGCAAACGGGCCGCGTTCACGCGATGGTCGGCGGCTTTTCCTTCGACCAGAGCGAGTTCAACCGTGCCACGCAGGCCATGCGCCAGCCGGGTTCTTCGTTCAAGCCCATCGTCTATGCGACCGCTCTCGACAACGGCTACACGCCGTCGACGCAGATCATGGACGCGCCCTTCGTGCTCGACATGGGGCCGGGCCAGGCGGCCTGGGCTCCGTCGAACTTCGACAACAAGTCTGCTGGCCTGCGTACCCTGCGCTACGGCATCGAGCATTCCAAGAACCTGATGACGGTGCGCCTCTCGAATGAGATCGGCATGCCCATCATTGCCGAATATGCCCGCCGCTTCGGTGTCTATGACGACATGCTGCCGCTTCTCTCCATGTCGCTCGGAGCAGGCGAGACGACGGTCATGCGCATGACGGCGGCCTATTCCATGTTCGTGAACGGCGGCCGCCGCATCAAGCCGACGCTGATCGACCAGATCCAGGACCGCACCGGCCGCACGATCTACCGTCACGACGACCGCAAGTGCACCGGCTGCGACGCGCAGGCCTGGGACGGCGGTGCTGCGCCCAAGCTCGGTGACAACCGTGAGCAGGTGCTCGATCCGCTGACCGCCTATCAGATCACATCGATCCTCGAAGGCGTGGTCCAGCGCGGCTCGGCGCAGACGGTCAAGGCCGTCGGCAAGCCGCTCGCCGGCAAGACCGGCACGACCAACGACGCGAAGGATGTGTGGTTCGTAGGCTTCTCGCCCGACCTCGCCGTCGGCATCTTCCTCGGCTATGATCAGCCGAAGTCTCTCGGCAATGCGGCGAGCGCCAGCCAGTACGCCGCGCCCGTGTTCCGCGACTTCATGCAGATGGCGCTGAAGGACAAGCCTTCCACGCCGTTCCGCGTGCCCCCAGGCATCAAACTGATCAGGGTGAACGCTTCCACCGGCACCAGAGCCGGTGGGGAAGGCGGCGGCACGATCCTTGAGGCCTTCAAACCGGGTCAGTCCCCCCCCGCCTATTTCGCGCCCCCTGACGAGGAGGCCATGCCTCAGGCGGAGTACGAGCCGGCTCCTCCCGAGATGATGCCCCGCAGGGCCGTGGGCGCGACGCCGGGCGGATTGTACTGATCCGCCTCGGAGCCCATATGAAACGGGCTTCCTGAAAACACGACGACACGACCATCGCTGCAGACGCCGCAACGTCTGCAGCGATGGTCGGTTTTGCAGAAGGCTCCTTTACACGATGGGGCACGACGCTTAATACGCCCCAAACTCAAGGCACGGACAGCAAAACAACATGCGCGCCGAAATCGAACACCTCGTAGAAGAGACCAAGCAGTCAGTCGGGCTGCTGAGGAGGCATCTTTGACTGGGATAATGCCCAGCGCCGCCTCGCCGAACTGAACGCCAACGCCGAAGATCCGAATCTCTGGAACGACGCCGACGCCGCGCAGAAGATCATGCGCGAGCGCACGACGCTTGAAGAGCAGATCAGCTCCATCAAGCGGATGGAGCAGGATCTCGAGGACGCGATCACGCTGATCGAACTCGGCGAGATGGAAGAGGACGAAAGCACCATCAAGGAGGGGGAGGAGGCCATCCGCGCCCTTCAGGAGGAGGCCGCCCGCCGTCAGGTCGAAACGCTGCTCTCCGGCGAGGCCGATGCCAACGATACTTATATCGAAGTGCATTCGGGCGCCGGCGGCACGGAAAGCCAGGACTGGGCCTCCATGCTCCAGCGCATGTATGCCCGCTGGGCCGAGCGCCGGAAGTATAAGGTCGAGCTTCTCGAAATCACCGACGGCGAAGAGGCCGGCATCAAAAGCGCCACGCTCCTGATCAAGGGCCACAACGCCTATGGCTGGCTGAAGACCGAGTCGGGCGTGCACCGTCTTGTGCGCATCTCGCCCTATGACTCGAACGCTCGCCGCCACACGAGCTTCGCGTCTGTGTGGGTCTATCCGGTGGTGGATGATCGGATCAACATTGAGATTAAGGAATCCGACTGCCGCATCGACACGTTCCGTTCCTCGGGCGCCGGCGGTCAGCACGTGAACACCACGGACTCGGCTGTGCGCATCACGCATATTCCGAGTGGCATCGTCGTGGCCTGCCAGCAGGAACGCTCGCAGCACAAGAACCGCGCGACGGCCTGGAACATGCTGCGTGCCCGTCTCTATGAGGCCGAACTGAAGAAGCGCGAGGAGAAGGCGAACGCCGAGGCCTCCGCCAAGACCGATATCGGCTGGGGCCACCAGATCCGCTCCTACGTGCTGCAACCCTATCAGCTCGTGAAGGACCTGCGGACCGGCGTGCAGTCGCAGACTCCGCAGGACGTGCTCGATGGCGATCTCGACCCCTTCATGGAAGCCTCGCTCGCCCAGCGTGTCTATGGCGGCGGCGGAGACGTCGATGATATCGATTAAAACGAAAAGGCCCACTCGATCGAGTGGGCCTTTTCAGTTGCACTTCTCGTCATTCAGATGACGAAAATATCGCTGTAGCTGACCGTCGCCCCTCCGAGGAGCTTCGCAAAAATCATAGCCGCTGCTGCGCCCGTTCCGTCCCGATCATAGGAGAGAGTGCGCGCTTCGAGATCGAAGAGAATCCGATGATCTGCATCCAAGGCGTCCTTTGTGGCTGAGAATGCATTGGCGGTTAATGCGCCTTTCCCGATATTTTCGAAGTAGTTCGAGGACAGAACGATCTTGTCTCCCTTCCAACCTCCTTCGAAGTCTGCGATCTGATCGACATTGCCGACGCCGTGGTGCCAAGTATCGAAAACAAACTGATCGCTGCCATTGCCGCCGCGCAGAGTGTCGGCGCCTTCACCGCCACGTAAGGTGTCGTCACCGTCTCCGCCGCTCAGGATATCGTTGCCATGTGCACCATCCAGGCGGTCATTGCCCCCTTCGCCATCCAAACTATCGTTGCCGTCAAAGCTGCTTTCGTCGGAGCCGCCCCGCAGAGTGTCAGCGCCGTCGCCGCCTCGCAAGGTATCGTCACCGTCTCCGCCGATCAGGACGTCGTCGCCGTGTTCGCCGTTCAGGATGTCATTGCCGTTTCCGCCATCCAGGCTGTCGTTACCCGCTCCTCCGTCCAGGCTGTCATCGTCGTCAAAGCTCGTGTCGTCGGAGCCGCCCCGCAGAGTGTCATCGCCATCACCGCCGCGTAAGGTATCTGCGCCTTCTCCGCCACTCAGGACATCGTCGCCGTTTCCGCCATCCAGGGTGTCGGTGCCGTCACCGCCCGCCAAGGTGTCATTACCGTCTCCGCCGCTCAGGACATCATCGCCGTCGCCGCCGTCCAAACTATCGTTGCCGCCATCGCCTTGGAGCGTGTCGTTGCCGATTTCCCCATGGAGAATGTCGTTGCCGGCGCCTCCACGCAGGGTGTCGTTGCTGTATCCGCCGTTCAAACTGTCGTTTCCGTCGCCGCCCTGTAAGGCATCCTTGCCGGCTCCGCCCCAGAGGGTGTCGTCGCCCGATCCGCCGATCAGGACGTCGTTGCCGTATCCGCCGTCCAGCTTGTCGTTTCCGGTGCCGCCTTGCAGCGTGTCATTGCCGTTTCCACCCTCCAGGGCATCGTCGGCGGCGTCCCCATACAGAATGTCGTTGCCGTGCCAGCCGCTAAGATTGTCGTTGCCTGCGCCTCCATACAGCCTGTCGTTGCCGTATCCACCTCTCAAGACATCCTTGCCGACACCCCCATAAAGCGTGTCATTGCCGTCGCTGCCGCTTAGGAAGTCGTTGCCGCTCTCTCCGTAGAGAATGTCTTTGCCGGCGAAGCTGTAGATCTTGTCATTGCCGCGACCGCCTTTGATGATGTCCTTGACGGCAACGCCATGGATGACATCCGCTCTGCTCTTACCGATCTGGGTGAGGGTTTGCTTTGCTTCGCTCCAATTCCACTTTGCAACCTGCTTTCCATCTTGTGAAGGATTGCCGTAGAGAGCTTGGATCGCCTCAAGGTCCAGTGAGCTAAGGCTGGCTGACTGCATATTGAGGTCGCCTCCCGTATAGCTCATTACGGTATGAGTCACGTGATCGAGATCCGACTGCAACAGCTCCCTGTTGTGATCGATCTTATGAAATGGGTGCTTGAGACCGAGTGCGTGACCGATCTCATGAAGCAAGACGTAAAGTTTAAACGGTAGGTTCTGTGAAAGCTCGGTGCGATACCGGGAATTCATGTAGATGTTGCCGCCGATGTAGTCCCGAGCCAGACCTTCATGTGAAGTATTCCGGTAGAGTTCCGGAAATTCCGCCCTGGCACTGTAGGAATCCCATCCCCATTCCCATTGGAACTTCAGTTCGGCATCTTTCCCTTTGACCTCGATGAACCGGATGCCACTGGCATCCCCCCACATGTTCAGGGCTTCTCGCGCTACGGCCTGATCTGCGTGATCGAATTGCGTCGAGCCCCACCATGCACTGTTGAAGGTATAGGTGAGGAATGCCGGCTGCTTTCTGGCCTTGAGATTGGGCAGTGAATTCCAGCTCTGGCCGGAAAGGATGGCTTTGTAGTCGGACATGAATATCACAGATTGTTACTTTGTAACCTGTGATATTCGAGGCTCGGGAAAGTTTCAACCAAAAGGCGATGCCTTCCGGCTCCACCTTTAAAGCCCTCTTGAAGCTTCCAGCACTTCCTCCGCATGGCCCTGTACCTTCACCTTGTTCCAGACCTTCGCGATCATACCCTCGCGGTCGATGAGGACGGTGGTGCGCTCGACGCCCATGTATTTGCGGCCATACATGCTTTTCTCGACCCATACGCCATAGGCCTCCAACATGGCCTTGGTCTCGTCGGAGGCGAGGGGGAATGCGAGGCCGTATTTCGTGCGGAACTTGTCGTGGCTCTTCATGGGGTCAGGGGAAATGCCGATGATTTCCGTGCCCGCCGCCTCGAAATCCTTGCGAAGGGCCTGAAAGTCTTTGGCTTCCAGGGTGCAGCCGCTGGTGTCGTCCTTGGGGTAAAAATACAGCACGGCCTTTCTGCCCTTAAGACTCTCAAGGGAGATGATCTTCCCATCGGTGGCTGGAAGGGTGAAGGCGGGGGCTGGGGTTCCAGGCAGAAGAGTCATTATTCGCCTTCCTTTCGGCGGATTGTCCTGTTTGGAAACCTCTTGTGTGCACGATGGCTAAGAAGGCGGTCGCAGGAGGCTGCCAGGGCGGTTATGGTCCGTCACTGATTCCCCCGATGCCGCAAAAGCGCAAGAACCTGGTTGCTCGACATCACAAGAATGAAGCTGACGCTCCGTACCAAGTTGTCCCGGCAAGACCCGGCCAAACGAAGCCTTTTGAGCCGGGTCGTCCGTGGCACGCTCTATGTGAAGCTCGGGCTCGTGGTCTTTCTCGTGGTTGCAGCAGGCATATTCTACCTGCGCCTGTCGGCGGGGCCCATGAGCTTTGGCCGGTTGCCGGAGCGCGTGGCGGAAGCCCTTGCCTCGCGCATCGGCCCCGGCTGGAACGTGGCGCTTCGCAATACCGCCATTGAGCTGCATGAGGGGATGCCGGCCCTGAGAGCCAATGGGCTCGACATCCGTGGTCCGGGCGGCGAGCTTGTCGTCCGTGCGCCCTATGCACTCGTCAGCGTCGACTTCCTTTCCCTGCTCACAGCCAATCTCCAGCCGAAAGCCATTCAGGTGCGGGACCTGCAGATGCGGGTGCTCGTCAATCGCGACGGCTCGCTGACATTCTCGCCGGTGCAGGGCACGGAGGACGGGCAGTCCAGCGCCGCTCCCACCCCGGATCCCGCGCCCTCCAAGGAGGCCGCAGCCTCGCTCGCTGTCAGCACCGATGGCCCGTCAAAGGTTTCAGGAGCCGTCGGCTCTCTTTTCGAGTTGATCGTCGGCCCGCGCAGCGTCCTCAATTCGTTGGGGCGAGCGCAGCTCACCAATGCCAAGCTCGTCTTCATCGATGCGGATCATCGCGAGCGGGCCCGGTTCGACCGGCTCGACGCCACGTTCGATTGGGACGATGACGGCCGCCATTTCTCGGCTACCGTCGAAGGCCCTCAGGGGCCGTGGCAGCTCAGCGGCGATGCGAAGGCCACAGGCAACGGGGCTTACCGTGCCGCCGTGGTGGCGGACGCGGCGCCCATCCAGGATATCATGCTGCTCGGCGGTATGTCGGGCCTTCCCGCCGCCACCGACTTGGAGTTCTCTGGCCGCTTCGACGTGGCCTATGCGGATGGCCGGGTGACGGAGCTGAAGACGCGGCTCGACAGCAACGCGGGCTTCATCCAGATCGAGGACAAGGACACATCTCCGCTGCCTGTGGACCGCGCTACAATCGTAGCCGATTGGAACGAGGCGGCTAAAACCCTCAACCTTTCGACTCTCGAGCTCAAAGGGGGGCTGACGCAGGTCAAGTTGCAAGGCACGCTGGCGGCCCCTGTCGGAAATGAGCCATGGCGCCTGCTGCTGAATGGCCGGGATATCGTGTGGGTGGGAGCAGCTCCCGAAGACAAGCCGCTTCAGGTTTCCCAGGTGGAAGCGGACCTTTCCGGTCCGGACGGCGTTGCGATCAACCGCATCAAGTTGATAGGCCCTGACCTGAATGCAGAGATCAAGGGAGCGCTTGCAGCCTCGGCCGATCCCAAAGGCCTGAAGTTCGATGTGACGGCCTCGAAGAGCAATGTCCGTTCTGCCCTCCGCGTCTGGCCCGAAGGGGTTGCGCCTCCGGTCCGCCGCTTTCTGGTGGCGAACCTTAAGAGCGGCATTCTTGAGGATTTCAAACTCAAGGTCGTCATGACGGGAGCCGATGTGGAGAAATCTATGTCAGGCGGGCCCATTCCGGATGAGACCGTCAAGATCGACTTCTTGATCTCGCAGGGAACGCTCCAGGCGGCGGAGGGCTTGCCGCCCATATCCAAGATGGATGTGACGGGGCAGGTGACCGGCAAGAGGGTAAGCCTGCGCGCGCCGAGCGGCCAAGTGGACATGGCCGGGAATTACAGTCTCGCTGCATCCGAGGGCACGTTCGCCCTTGATGATTACTGGCACGACAATGCTCTGGCCCGGATCGGATTTCGCCTCAATGGCGGGGCCGATGGTGTCGGCGCCATGTTGCAGCAACCTCTCGTGAAGCAGATTGCGGGATTCGATGTTGATCCCGCCACCATGAAGGGCAGGGCGGATCTGCGGGTCGAGATCGGACTTGCGGTCAACGACATCCCGGCCTTCGCCGATCTGCCGCTCAAGGTGACGGGAACACTGAACGAGCTCACGGTCGACAAGGTTTTCGGCAAGGAGAAGCTCGAAGGAGGCAGCCTTGCGATCGCCTACGACCAGGGCGCTCTGTCGATCAAGGGCGACGGCAAGATCGGCGGTGGGCCTGCCTCCATCGACGTGCAGAAGAACCGGCAGGGCGGGCAGGCGAATGTTGCCTTCGTTCTTGATGAGGCTGCCCGCAGCAAGCGCGGGCTGTCCTTCGGCTCGCAGCTGACGGGCAGCGTGGCGCTCAAGGCCAGCATGCCGTTGGGCAAGCCCGACGGGACCGGTATTGCCATCGAGGCGGATCTCGCGAAGGCCGGCGTGGATCAGCTTATCCCAGGCTGGGTCAAGGCTGTCGGCAGGCCGGGCAAGCTCACCTTCACCATGGTCGAAGGCACGGAAACGGAGATCCGCGACCTGCAGCTCGACAGCGGCTCCGTGCAACTGCGCGGAACGGCTCTTCTGTCCAAGGAGGGCGAACTCGCGAAAGCGGATCTTTCGACATTCAAGCTCTCGCCGGGCGATGACATGCGCGCGCAGCTCGATCAGTCGGGCAGCATCTACAAGGTCACCATTCGCGGCAATGTGGGCGATGCGCGCCCCTTCCTGAAAAGCCTCAATTCGCAAGCCCCTTCGCGAAACGGATCGGCCCAGAAGGACACGAAGGATTTCGACCTCGACCTGAACCTCAACATCCTGACCGGCTACAACAACGAAGCGATCACCAACGCCGTCATTAAGGCGTCCGTGCGCAAGGAAATTCTGCGTCAGATCGAGATGAAGGGGCGTCTCGGGGCCACGAACGTCGCCGCCCGCACCGATACGCAGGGCCGGAACGGCTCCATCATTATCATCCAGGCCGAGGATGCAGGCGCACTCCTGCGCTTTACGGACGTCTACCGGCGCATGGTCGGCGGGGATCTCATCATCAACATGGCGACCGGCGATGGGGGGCAGCCCGGCATGATGCTCCTGCGCTCCTTCACGCTCGCGAATGAGCCGGCCCTGCGCCGGATTATCCCAACCCAGACCCAGGTAGTCGCAGGTCAGGACAGCGCCGGGAAGCCGCAGATGATGCGGGTGGATGTCAACGAGATTTCCTTTGCCCGCGCCCGCATGGAATTCACGCGCACTTCCGGCAGGCTCGATTTCAAGGAGGCCGCGATCTACGGAAACCAGATCGGCTTCACTCTCGGCGGGTTTATCGATTACGCCCGCGACCGGATGGATATCTCGGGCACTTTCGTTCCCGCCTACGGGCTGAATAATGCCTTCGCCAAGGTGCCCCTATTCGGGCCTTTGCTCGGGGGCGGTCAATATGAAGGACTCTTCGCCGTCAACTTCCGAGCCGCGGGGCAGATGAGCGCGCCGACCCTGACGGTCAATCCGCTCTCCGCAGTTGCACCGGGCTTCCTTCGCAAGCTCTTCGGCGTGGGAATGGAACCGCAGACGGACGCATGGCCTGCGACTCCTGAGCGATAGGCTTAAAACTGTTGTGAATGTCGCAGCAGGTCGGATTGGAAGGGGCTCATTCCCATAACAGCCGAACATGGGCCGCAGAGGATCGCGAGCGCTGGCAATCCTTAAATCTGCGCATTGCTCACGCATATCTGCTTTCAAAGGATATTTGGACACCTGCTCGTTCGGCGGAACTTTAGTCTTGTCCGCGCATTCCTGAATTCTTCAGACACCGTCAGATGGAGTGTCTCATGCGCCATTTCTTGATTGTCCTTGCGGCCACATCGGTATTCGCCGGAGAGGCATATTCCCAAGCAACGGCTCCTAGTCCTTCTCAGGCACCTGCTGTAGCTGCGAGAGCGGTTCAGATCCCGCCGGATGCGATTATGGCGGATCAGCTCGATGATCTGGATGTGCGCAACGCCGCTAATGACAAGATTGGCGAAATCGAAGACTTCGTTGTCAGCCAAGGGCGCGTCATCGGCTACATCATCTCGGTGGGTGGCTTCTTGGGCGTTGGTGAGCGCAACATCCTCGTTGAACCATCCGCAATAACCTTGTCGTACAATCAGAACGATAAGAAGTGGTCCGCTGTGATGAACGCAACGAAAGAGCAGCTCCAGTCCATGCCGGCGTTCCAATACGAGGAGCGGTGGAAGGATTAAAGCCTTCGCTTCTGAGTGCCGGTCACGAATAGCTACAGGTGAGCGATGCGTGGAAGCATGAGACTGGGCTCGTGAGCCATAGTCTTGGAGACGTTGCAGCGGCTCTCGTAATCCCGCACCAGTTGGCTCCAGTGCCTTCGACATTCTGCGCATTGGCAGCATCTGTCAGGCCGGTTGGGTAGCGCCGCCGTGAAGACCCTCTGTGCTCACGACGCGCTGCGCTGTGCTCTACATCCGGCTCGTGTGGCCGCAAGACTATCCCAATCCGACCCGCTGCGACATTCTCCAAACAGACCCTTAGACAGCCCTGATCAGCACGTGCTTCTTCTTGCCGAATGAAAGCTTGATCACGCCCTCGCTGGTCAGATCAGCCATGCTGAGGGAGGCGCGCTCGTCCGAAACCGTCTGATCGTTCACTTTGAGGCCACCGCTCTTCACCTGACGGCGCGCCTCGCTCGATGAAGGTACGAGCTTTGCGTAATCCGGCCCGAAGGCGGTCAGCACACCGAGACCTTCCGCGAGGACGCTCGACGGCACTTCGATGGTCGGCAGGCTTTCGGCCAGCGTACCCTGCTCGAAAGTCTTCTGCGCCGTCTCGGCTGCGAGTTCCGCTGCCTCGCGGCCGTGGAGGAGGGCGGTGGCTTCGGTCGCCAGCACCTTCTTCGCCTCGTTGATCTCGGCGCCTTGAAGCGCAGCGAGCTTGGCGATCTCGTCCATGGGCAGGATCGTGAAAAGCCTGAGGAAGCGCGGAACGTCCGCATCCTCGGTGTTACGCCAGAACTGCCAGTAATCGTAGGGGCTCAACATGTCGGCGTTGAGCCAGACTGCGCCCGACGCGGTCTTGCCCATCTTCGCGCCGGAGGCGGTGGTGAGCAGCGGGCAGGTGACGGCGTAAAGCTGCGGCGTGCCGAGGCGGCGGCCGAGATCGATGCCGTTGACGATGTTGCCCCACTGGTCCGAGCCGCCCATCTGCAGCACGCAGCCGTAGCGCTTGTTCAGCTCCACGAAATCATAGGCCTGGAGGATCATGTAGTTGAATTCCAGGAACGAGAGCTCGTGCTCGCGCTCGAGCCGCAGCTTCACGCTGTCGAAGGACAGCATGCGGTTGACCGAGAAATGGCGGCCCACATCGCGCAGGAACTCGATGTAGTTGAGCTTGGTCAGCCATTCGGCATTGTCGACCATCATTGCATCGGCCTTGCCATCGCCGAACGAGATGAAGCGCGAGAACACCGTCCTGATGCTCTCCTTGTTGGCTTCTATCTGCTCGACGGTCAGGAGCTTGCGGCTCTCGTCCTTGCCCGAAGGATCGCCGACCCGGGTCGTGCCGCCGCCCATGAGCGTGATCGGCTTGCCGGCCCCGGTCTTCTGGAGCCAGTGCAGCATCATGATCGATAGCAGATGGCCCACATGCAGGGATGGGCCCGTGCAGTCGTAGCCCACATAGGTGGTCAGCCGATTCTCAAGGGCGGCCGCATCCACGCCCTCGAAATCGGAGGTCTGGTGAATGAAGCCCCGCTCGGTGAGCACCTTCAGGAATTCGGATCGTGGCGCGTTCATCGCGGCTCTCGTCTGGCTGGAAAGGGAGTTCAGGGCGCCCTTCTAGCAGGTTGTGCCCAGAATTCCATCCTGGGGGCAGACTAGACCATTCAGTCTATTGCCAAGCCTCAATATGATTCAATATAACATTAATATGCTTAGGTGAGGAGAGCTCCCATGTGTTACTCGTGTCTTGCTGATCAAAAAGGGACTTCATGGGCTTCATTCGCTCATGAGCATGAAAATAGCCTCACAAGGCAGTCACCTGAAAGAAACGCTGGGTCTGTATCTGGCGGTACAGCTCATGAGCATCACTCCATGTATGAGGGGGATGCTAAATGGGCGAGCTTGGCGCAAGGTTCTGGTTTCTGGGACTTCGGGTCGGTGTTTTCGTCGGCTTGGGATTGGGTTAATAACAACGTCTCTGGCTTGCCGTTGGGCATATTCTCAGCAGCTGCTGCAGGGCTTCCCAACGTACCTGTTTTCGGTACAAAGTATTACGCTCCCACGGACATAGACTGGAATGTGCTTGCGCTCTTCTCGGGTTCGCAGTGGGCTTCAAATACAATAACTTATGGCTTTCCGGATTCTCGCGGCGACTATGAATGGGTCAATCCAAGTGCTGATGGATTCTCGCCCCTCGCCTATGAAAAGCAGTATTTCTACCATTCTGTCTTCAGAGGGGCTGGAGCTGGAATTAATATAACCTCCTTGAATTCCTTTACGAACACCTCGTGGGTATATGCGGGGCAAGATGGGGCAAACATCCAGATAAGTGCCTATACGCCTAATGATGTCATTAACCGCAGCCATGGCCTTTATCCGGGCGTTCCAATATATGGCGGCGACGTATGGCTCGAGGGTGGTAGTAACTCCAACTTACAGGCGTCATGGTATCAGCGATATCTATTGCTTCATGAGTTGGGGCATGGTCTCGGCCTGAAGCACCCTCACGATTCTGGGGGCAATCTTCCAAAGATGGCAGCGCAATATGATCGTCTTGAATACACGGTCATGACGTATAATCTTACATCCGGTGCTCCGCAGACCTTTATGATGTATGACATCGCTGCTCTGCAGGAAATGTATGGCGCCAACTTTGCTGCCAACAGTGGAAACTCTGTCTACAAGTGGGACCCCTATACAGGACAGGCCTTCATCAATGGTGTCGGGCAAGGCCGCCCTGCTAATAATCAAATCTTTATGACGATTTGGGATGGCGGCGGCAACGATACGTATGACTTTTCGAACTACAATTCGAATATGCTCATCGATCTGGCACCAGGAAGCTACTCATTGTTTTCTCCCTTACAGCAGGCTACGGGGGCGAAGGGCAATGTCTACAATGCCCTGCAATACAGGGGGGATTCGCGCTCTCTGATCGAGAATGCGATTGGCGGCTCAGGTGACGACAAGATCCACGGCAATGCCGCAGCAAACAAGCTCTACGGCAATGGCGGAAGAGATTACCTGTATGGGTACGATGGTAATGACATCCTATACGGTAACGCGGATTTCGATTGGCTGTACGGTGGCGCTGGGAGCGACACCATTTATGGTGGCAGCAGCAATGACTGGCTCTACGGCGAAGATGGAAACGATTATCTTTATGGTGAAGATGGGGTCGATGGCATCATAGGTGGCGCCGGCAACGACTACATTTCAGGTGGCGCTGAGTACGATTCGCTTGAAGGCGGCCAGGGTAACGATACCATCTATGGCGGCACTGGTGACGACAGGATCTATGGCGGCGAGAACGACGACCTGCTCTACGGCGATGAAGGCTTCGACTACCTCTATGGTGGCGCGGGCAATGACACGATGTATGGCGGAGCTGACAGCGATTGGCTCTATGGCGAAGCCGGGGACGACATTCTTGTCGGCGAAGGCAGCTACGACGGGCTTGTCGGAGGCGCGGGCAATGATCGCCTCAACGGCGGCGACGGCAATGACTGGGTACAGGGCGATGAAGGTAACGACATCCTCTCCGGCGGCAACGACGACGATAAGCTCTATGGCATGGCCGACAACGATGTCCTCTGGGGCGACGCCGGCAATGACGACCTCTATGGCGGGACCGGCAACGATCAGCTCAACGGTGGTATAGGTAATGACTACCTTCACGGCGAGGATGGAAACGATACGCTGTCCGGTGGCCTCGGAGTCGATACTCTGCTGGGTGGAAACGGCAACGATTTCATCATGATCGAGGCAGGCGCGTCCGCTTACTCGCCGGACATCCTGACGGGTGGTGCTGGAAGCGACATCTTCTATACAATCGGGAAGAGCTGGTCGGGCGATGTCTACAACACCGTGATCACCGATTTTGAAGGTGGCCCCGGCTTCGTGGATAGCATCTATATGCTGCGCAGCATTTTCTCCGATTTCGCTGCCATCAAGGCCTCTGCCTATCAGTACGGTAGCGATGTGATCATCGACAACACACAGTACAACTACGGCGGATCGACTGGAATGAAGCTGACCCTGAAGAACTTCCAGCTCTCAAGGTTGGCAGCCGACGATTTCGTGTTCATCTGACGCGTTGGACATATGATCAATGAAAAAGGCCGGTCAGAGCGACCGGCCTTTTTCATTTGAATGCAGTGAGTTTTGGAAGGGCGGCGCTTAGACCGCTTCCTCGGTTATCCCTAGGCGCTTGTCGAGATATTCGTCCACGGCCACCATCAGCTCGTCGACCTTGCCGTCGAAGAAGTGGTTGGCGCCTTCCACGACCGCGTGCTCTAGCTTCACGCCCTTCTGGGTCTTCACCTTCTCGATGACGCTGACCACGTCCTTCACCGGAGCGACGCGATCCTCGGAGCCGTGCACGAACAGGCCGGAGGACGGGCAGGGGGCGAGGAACGAGAAATCGTAGCGGTTCGCCATGGCGGCGATCGAGATGAAGCCCTCGATTTCCGGGCGGCGCATGAGAAGCTGCATGCCGATCCAGGCGCCGAAGGACACGCCGGCGATCCAGCAGGCCCGGGCGTCCGGGTTCATGGCCTGGGCCCAATCGAGGGCCGCAGCTGCATCGGAAAGCTCGCCTTGGCCGTGGTCGAAGGCGCCTTGGCTGCGGCCGACGCCGCGGAAGTTGAACCGCAGCACCGAGAAGCCGCGCTTCACGAAATCGTAGTACAGGTTGTAGACGATCTGATTGTTCATCGTCCCGCCGAATTGCGGGTGTGGATGAAGGATGATGGCGATAGGAGCGCCTTTCTCCTTGGCAGGCTGATAACGGCCTTCGATGCGGCCAGCAGGCCCCGTGAAGATGACTTCAGGCATATACGCGAACCTCTTGATCGCCTCTCCATAAAGAGAGGGAAACCCCTGCGCGAACTTGACTCCAAGTCGCGGGTTCCCTTAAGAAGGAACCTCTTAGAACTCTTCTAATACGTTCCAATGTTTCAAATGTTTCCGATGGGTATGACCTCGGGGGAAACATGGGCACATGTGGTTGCGGTGCTTTAGCACGGCAACAGGGGTCAATTGCAAGAATTTCGTGAGGCTTGATAGGCAGACATGGCATTCGGCCAGCGCACATATCTCGACCATAACGCTACGTCGCCTGTGCGGCCGCAGGTGGCGGAGACGGTCCTGCGCGTGCTGCAGCTGCCGGGCAATGCCTCCTCCGTCCACAGTGAAGGTCGGGCCGCGCGAGGCGAGATGGAGGCGGCACGCGTTTCCGTCGCGAAGCTGGTCGGCGCTAAGGCGAAGAACGTCATCTTTACCAGCGGCGGCACAGAAGCCGCGAATCTAGTGCTCACCCCATCCTTCAAACGCCTTGGAGGAATGAGTGTGGCGAGGCTTCTTATCGCCGCAACCGAGCATCCTTGCATTCTCAAAGGCCATCGCTTCCCGTCGCAAGCGGTTGGGCTCATTCCCGTCGATGAGCGGGGAGTGCTTGATCTCGCTTGGCTTAAGGACCACCTGGAGAAGGCGGGCGACGAGCGTGTTCTGGTCTCCGTGCAGCTTGCCAACAACGAGACCGGGGTGATCCAGCCCATCCCCGAGATTGCCAAGCTCGTTCATGAGCATGGCGGGCTCGTCCATACGGATGCGGTGCAGGCGGCAGGCCGGATCCCGGTCGATATCGTTGCGCTCGGCGTCGATGCGCTCACGCTGTCCGCCCACAAGCTCGGCGGCCCGAAGGGGGCGGGGGCTCTGGTGCTGGCCTCCGACCAATACGAGATCGGCGACAAGCTGGTCAGGGGTGGCGGGCAGGAGAAGAACTACCGTGCCGGCACCGAGAATGTCGCGGGCATTGCCGGTTTCGGCGCCGCGGCCGAGCTCGCCCTCGAGGGGCTGGAGCAGGAGGCCGAGCGGCTGGAGAGCCTTCGTGACGAGGCCGAGGCTCATGTGCTGCGGATGGCACCGGATGCTCTTGTTGTGGGCGCTGGCGCCGAGCGGTTGCCTAATACGCTGGCCTTTGCCATACCCGGCCTCAAGGCCGAGACGGCATTGATCGCGTTCGATCTTGCGGGCATTGCCCTGTCCTCCGGTTCGGCCTGCTCGTCCGGAAAGGTCAAGCGTTCGCATGTGCTCGATGCCATGGGCGTCGAGCCCGCCCTCGCGGAGGGCGTTTTGCGTGTGAGTTTGGGGTGGTCGACCACAAAAGAATGCGTCATCCGCTTTGCGGAGGCGTGCGAAAAGGTGGTCGGCCCCTTATATAAGCGGAAGGCGAGCGCGGCTTAAAAAGCCCCGCCAGTTTTCCATGTCATATCAACCCGCGGCCCTTGAAGCCGTGAGCGGTGGGAGAGACAGATGCCTGCAGTGCAGGAGACGATCGATCAGGTTCGGTCGATTGACGTCGATCAGTACAAATACGGCTTCGAGACCGAAGTCGAGATGGAGAAGTCGCCTAAGGGCCTCTCCGAGGATGTGATCCGATTCATCTCGGCCAAGAAGGGCGAGCCGGAATGGATGCTCCAGTGGCGTCTCGATGCCTACAAGCGTTGGCTCACCATGCAGGAGCCGAACTGGGCGCGCGTGTCGTACGACAAGATCGACTACAACGACATCTACTATTACGCCGCTCCGAAGAAGAACCCGGCCCCGAAGTCCCTCGACGAGGTGGACCCTGAGATTCTCAAGACCTACGAGAAGCTGGGCATTCCGCTTCGCGAGCAGGAGATCCTGGCCGGTATCGAGCCGGAGCGCCGGGTGGCCGTGGACGCGGTGTTCGATTCCGTGTCGGTCGCCACGACCTTCAAGGAAGAGCTTGCCAAGGCCGGCGTGATCTTCATGCCGATCTCGGAAGCCATCCGCGAATATCCGGACCTCGTGAAGCAGTACCTCGGCACGGTCGTGCCGGTGACGGACAACTTCTTTGCGACGCTGAATTCGGCTGTCTTCACGGACGGTTCGTTCGTCTACATCCCGCCGGGCGTTCGCTGCCCGATGGAGCTGTCGACCTATTTCCGCATCAACGAGAAGAATACCGGCCAGTTCGAGCGCACGCTCATCATCGCGGACAAGGGCTCCTACGTTTCGTATCTGGAAGGCTGCACAGCCCCCAAGCGCGACGAGAACCAGCTCCACGCCGCCGTGGTCGAGCTGATCGCGCTCGACGAAGCCGAGATCAAGTACTCGACTGTCCAGAACTGGTATCCCGGTGACGCGGAAGGCAAAGGCGGCATCTACAACTTCGTGACGAAGCGTGGCGATTGCCGTGGCAAGAACTCGGTCATCACCTGGACCCAGGTGGAGACGGGTTCCGCGATCACGTGGAAGTATCCGTCCTGCATCCTGCGCGGTGACAACTCGCGCGGCGAGTTCTACTCGATCGCCGTGTCGAACGGCATGCAGCAGGTCGATTCCGGCACCAAGATGATCCATCTGGGCAAGAACACCACGAGCCGGATCATCTCGAAGGGCATCGCCGCCGGCAAGTCCGAGAACACCTATCGCGGCCTCGTGTCGGCTCACCGCAAGGCGACCGGCGCACGCAACTTCACGAACTGCGACTCGCTGCTCATCGGCAACCAGTGCGGCGCGCATACGGTGCCCTACATCGAGTCGAAGAACGCCACCGCCGTGTTCGAGCACGAGGCGACGACATCGAAGATCTCGGAAGATCAGATGTTCTACTGCCAGCAGCGCGGCCTCTCGGAGGAAGAGGCGACGGCGCTCATCGTGAACGGCTTCGTGAAGGACGTTCTGCAGCAGCTCCCCATGGAGTTCGCGGTGGAAGCCCAGAAGCTCATCTCGATCTCGCTGGAAGGCTCGGTCGGTTAATCGCCACACATAGTCCCTCATCCTGAGGAGCCGCCAAGGGCGGCGTCTCGAAGGACGAGGGACGTCTCGCTGAAGTCATCCTTCGAGACGCGCGCTGAAGGCGCGCTTCTCAGGATGAGGGTTTAGGAAAACTAAAATGCTCGAAATCAAAAACCTTGTTGTCCAGATCGAGGACAAGCGCATTCTCAACGGCCTTAACCTCACCGTGAACAAGGGCGAGGTCGCCGCCATCATGGGCCCGAACGGCTCGGGCAAGTCGACCCTGTCTTACGTGATCGCGGGCAAGGAGGACTACGAGGTCCTCGATGGGGAGATCCTGCTCGACGGCCAGAACCTGCTGGAGATGGAAGCCGATCAGCGCGCCGCTGCGGGCGTGTTCCTGGCCTTCCAGTATCCGCTGGAGATCCCCGGCGTCGGCTCGATGACCTTCCTGAAGGCTGCCATGAACGCCCAGCGCAAGGCCCGCGGCGAGGACGAGCTGTCCACGCCTGACTTCATCAAGCGCGTGAACGCCGCCGCCGCCCAGCTCGAAATCCCGAAGGACATGCTCAAGCGCGCCCTGAATGTCGGCTTCTCCGGCGGTGAGAAGAAGCGCATGGAGATCCTGCAGATGGCGCTGCTGCAGCCGTCCTTCTGCATCCTCGACGAGACCGATTCCGGCCTCGACATCGACGCGCTGCGCATCGTGTCCGAGGGCGTGAACGCGCTCCGTTCGCCGGATCGCGCCTTCCTCGTCATCACGCACTACCAGCGCCTGCTGAACCATATCGTGCCCGACACCGTGCACGTGATGCATGCGGGCCGTATCGTGAAGACCGGCGGCAAGGAACTCGCCCTCGAGCTCGAAGCCAACGGCTATGCCGATTACCGTGAAAGCGAGGCCGCCTAAGCCATGGCCGACGTCACTCTCATGAAGACACCGGCGGAAACCGCGCTGGTGCAGGCGTTCGAAAACGCCAGGACGATGCTCCCGGGCGACGCGCAATCGCGCGCCCAGGCTTTCGAGAAGTTCTCTTCCCGCGGGCTTCCGCATCGCCGGGTCGAGGAGTTCAAGTACACGGACCTTCGCGCCCTTCTGCGCGAGGTTGCGCCCTTCGCAGGCGTGCCCTCTGCGGACGAGGCGAAGGCTGCGCTCGGCGGCTCAAAGGCGTTCGCCGAGGTGGCCGCTCTCCAGGTGCCATTCGTGAACGGCCACTTCGTGCGCGAGGCTGTAGATTTCGCCAAGTTGCCGGAGGGCATCGAGATCGTGCCCCTGCGCGAGGCTCTGGCCAGCGGTCATGACTGGCTCGCCAAGCTCAGCCCGGTCCCGTTTGCAAGCGAGAACCCGATCTATCAGCTCAATACATCCTTCATGGCCGATGGGGTGATGATCCGCGTCGCTGGCTCCGTCGAGACGCCGGTTCACCTGCGTTTCGTAACCGCAGCCGGCTCGGCTGTCGCCACGGCCACCCGCGTTCTCGTGGTGGTGGAGGATGGCTCTTCCGTTACGCTTCTCGAATCCCACGAGAGCACCGACGGCGCGAACCATCAGCCGAACGATGTGGTCGAGATGATCGCGGGCGACCGCACGAACGTGCAGCATGTCCGCCTGAACGCCGAGGGCGACAAGGCCCTCGCTTTGTCGACGCTGGCCTTGAAGGTGGGTGCGAATGCTGTCTTCAACAGCATCAACGTGGTGGCGGGTTCCGCGAATTCGCGTCATCAGGTCTATGCCATTCTCAATGGCGAGAACACCAATCTGCGGGTCAACGGCGCGACGATGCTGAAAGGCACGCAGCATAGCGACTCCACCCTGGTGGTCGAGCATAACGCTCTCCACTGCGAGAGCCGTGAGCTGTTCAAAACGGTCATCGACAACGAGGCGACCGGTGTTTTCCAGGGCAAGATCATCGTTCCGCATCACGCTCAGAAGACCGACGGCCGCATGATGTCGGCGGCGCTCCTCCTGGAGGAGGGCGGCTCGATGAACAACAAGCCGGAGCTCGAAATCTTCGCCGACGACGTGCAGTGCGCCCACGGCGCCACCTGTGGTCAGCTCGATGAGGATCTCCTGTTCTACCTCATGGCGCGCGGTCTTCCGAAGAAGGAAGCCGAGAGCCTTCTGGTTCAGGCCTTCCTCGGCGAGTCCATCGAGTTCGTCGAAAACGAGACTGTCCGCGAGGCTCTCGTTGCCACGGTCGAGGGCTGGCTGAAAGCCCGTTCGTAAAACACGACGTCATGGCCGGGCTCGTCCCGGCCATGACATTTCAAGGTCACTGCCCTCATCCTGAGGAGCCTGCATAGCAGGCGTCTCGAAGGAGCTTCCAGAGGGCGCTGGAGCCTCCTTCGAGACGCAGACTATGTCTGCTCCTCAGGATGAGGATAGAGGCAGGTGAGGCAATGAACGCTCCTGTGAAGCCATACGACATCCAAGCTGTTCGGGCGCAGTTTCCGATCCTGCAACAGCAGGTCTACGGCAAGCCGCTCGTCTATCTCGATAACGCCGCCTCGGCACAGAAGCCCAAGGCGGTGATCGATGCCATGGTGAAGGCCATGGAGACCGGCTACGCCAATGTTCATCGCGGCCTGCATTACATGGCCAATGTGGCGACCGAGGGCTTCGAGCAGGCGCGCGAAACCGTGCGCCAGTTCATCAATGCGGGTTCTATCGAGGAAATCGTCTTCACCAAGTCGGCGACGGAAGCCTACAACCTCGTGGCGGATTCCTTCGGGCGCATGAATATCGGGGAGGGGGACGAGATCATCCTCTCCATCATGGAGCACCATTCCAACATCGTGCCATGGCATTTTCTGCGTGAACGCAAGGGCGCGGTGATCAAGTGGGCGCCCGTGGACGACGAGGGCAACTTCCTCGTCGAGGAATATGAGAAGCTCTTTTCCCCGCGCACGAAGATCGTCGCCATGACGCACATGTCCAATGTGCTCGGCACGGTGACGCCGATGAAAGAGATTATCCGCATCGCCCATGCTCACGGTGTGCCGGTGCTGGTGGATGGCGCTCAGGGCGCCGTGCATCTCGACGTCGACGTGCGCGACCTCGATGCGGATTTCTATGTGTTCACCGGGCACAAGGTTTATGGCCCGACCGGCATCGGCGTTCTCTACGGCAAGCGCGAATTCCTTGAGAAGATGCCGCCCTACCAGGGCGGCGGCGAGATGATCAGCGAGGTGCGCGAGGACGCGATCACCTATAACGATCCGCCGCATCGTTTCGAGGCGGGCACGCCCGCAATCCTGGAAGCCATTGGCCTTGATGCGGCCCTGCGCTTCATGATGGAGCTTGGCCGCGAGAACATCCGCGCCCATGAGGAAGCGCTGTCGGCCTACGCCCATGAGCGCCTGCGGGCCATGAACTCCATCCGCATCATCGGCCAGGCCAAAGGCAAGGGGGCGATCATCGCCTTCGAGATGAAGAACGCCCATGCCCATGACGTGGCCACCATCATCGACCGGCAGGGCGTAGCGGTTCGGGCAGGCACCCATTGCGCCATGCCCCTCTTGAACCGCTTCGGGGCAACCTCCACCTGCCGTGCATCATTCGGCCTCTACAACACCATGGAAGAAGTCGATAAGCTGGCGGACGCCTTGCAGAAGGCGGAAGCCCTGTTTGCCTGAAGGATAAGACCTGTGAACGATCAATCCCCCATCCAAGACGCACCCAATGCGCCGCAGGTTTCCCCCGGTTCAGGGATTCCGCCGGAAGAACTCGACCGCATGACGGACGACATCATCGCCGCCCTCAAGACGGTGTATGACCCGGAAATCCCGGTCGATATCTATGAACTCGGACTGATCTACCGCGTCGATATCGATGACGACCGCAATGTCGCCATCGACATGACCCTGACCGCTCCGGGCTGCCCGGTGGCCGGCGAAATGCCGGGCTGGGTGGAGAACGCCGTTGCGGCCGTGCCCGGCGTCCAAAGCGTGAAGGCCACCATCGTGTTCGATCCGCCGTGGGACCAGAGCCGCATGTCGGACGAGGCCCGCGTTGGCCTGGATATGTGGTAGGCTTCAGCCTCCAATGGATCTTGCAATGGCCGGGCTCGTCCCGGCCATTGGCGTTTTTGGGCGGCAAATGCGAGGCATGGCGCGCCCAGGGCCTTATTCAATGATAAGCTCCTGCGCGGCTCACTTCAGTCGGAGAGCTGGACGATGGACACGCCGGACGCCCCTGAAACCGTGCGAACCCGCTGCTGTATCGTTGGTGGCGGCCCTGCGGGGATGATGCTGGGTTTCCTGCTCGCCCGGCAGAGCATCGACGTGGTCGTTCTCGAAAAGCACAGCGACTTCCTGCGCGATTTTCGCGGCGACACCATCCATCCTTCGACCCTCCAGCTCATGCACGAGCTTGGGCTGCTGGAGGAGTTTCTCGCTCGCCCGCATCAGGAGGCCAGGACGGTAAGCCTCGTCGTCGGCGGCGAGACGCTTGTGCTCGGCGACTTCACGCACCTGCCGACGCAGTGCAAGTTCATTGCCTTCATGCCTCAATGGGACTTCCTCGATTTCCTGGCCGACCACGCTCGCGCCTATCCTCATTTCCGTTTGCGGATGCAGGCGGAAGCGACGGATGTGATCGAGGAGGAAGGCAGGGTTACCGGAGTGCGGGTTTCGACGCCTCAAGGCCCCCTCGAAGTGCGGGCCGATCTCATCGTGGCGGCGGATGGACGTCGCTCCACCTTGCGCGAGAAATCAGGCTTCGAGGTTATGGAGCTCGGCGCGCCGATGGACGTGCTCTGGATGAGGCTCCGCAAGCTCCCCGGCGATCCCGGGCAGCTGCTGGGCCGCATCGAGGCCGGACATATGCTGGTCATGATCGATCGGGGAGATTACTGGCAATGCGCCTATCTGATCCCGAAGGGATCGTTCGATGCGCTCAAAAAGCGGGGCTTGCCCGCTTTCCAGGGCAGCCTTGCAGACCTTGCGCCTTTCCTCGGAAATCGCGTGCAGGAGCTTGGATCCTGGGACGATATCAAGCTCCTGACCGTCGAAGTCGATCGGCTTAAAACATGGTCGAAGCCCGGGCTTCTCTGCATCGGCGATGCCGCCCATGCGATGTCGCCTATCGGTGGCGTCGGGATCAACTTGGCCATTCAGGATGCGGTTGCCACGTCAAATATCCTAGGCCCCTATCTCAAACACGGCCCTGTCGGTATCGAGCAGATCGGCCTCGTGCAGAAGCGGCGTGAGTGGCCGACGGAGATGACACAGCGGCTTCAGGTTCTGCTTCAAAACCGGATGATCATGCCTCTGCTGAAAAGCAAGGGGGCGGTCTCTGCACCTTGGCTCGTTCGCCTGCTAGCCCGCTGGCCGTTCTTCCGCAGGCTCCCCGCCCGAGTAATCGGCCTCGGCTTTCGGCCTGAGCACATCCGCTGACGGCTCGGTGGCAAGCACCTCTTCCAGCTGATCCGCGGGCTCTATGGCCGACAGCACGGGCTCGCGCGGAGCGTCCGGTACGGCTGCCACCATGGCGTGGGCGATTTCCTGCTCGCCCATCACCACCTTGGATGCGCCATATTTCATCACATGCTCTTCCTGGGCAGCGGAATGGGCGCGCACGATGATAGGCAGGTCCGGATTCAGGCGGCGGGCTTGATCGACCGCCTGACCGCTTTCGAAGGCGTCGGGGATGGCGATTAGCAGGCAGCGGGCTTCCTTGATGTTTGCCGCAGCCGCCACTTCCGGATCGGCGGCATTGCCGACGATGACGGGGATCTCGTCCTTCTGGAGATCGGCAATCTGGCCTTTGCTCATCTCGATGATCAGGAACGGGGTTCCTGTTGCGATCAACCTGCTGCTGATGAAGCGTCCAACACGGCCATGACCGACGAGCACCACATGATCCGTGAGAGGGGTGACCGGCAATGGCTCGGGTGCCGGCGGGAGAATCTCCTCCGGCGCCGCCGCATGCTCGGCGACCGCCTCGGCCTTCGCTTGTTCTCGCTTGGCGAACCAGCGGTCCAGCAAGGTGAACAGGAACGGGTTGACCATGATCGAGAGAATGGCGCCCGCAAGGATCAGGTCGCGGCCCTTCTCGGGCAGCAGCTGAAGGTCCACGCCGAGGCCTGCGAGGATGAAGGAGAACTCGCCGATCTGCGCGAGGCTGGCGGCGATGGTGAATGCGGTCGTCTCCGGATGCCGGAAGAGGCGCACGATGCCATAGGCCGCGACGGACTTGCCGAAGACGATGATCAGGAAGGTGGCGAGCACCGGCCCGAAATCGCGGATCAGGATTGTCGGGTCGAACAGCATGCCGACCGAGATGAAGAACAGAACGGCAAAGGCGTCGCGCAGAGGCAGCGTCTCGGAGGCGGCCTGATGGCTCAGTTCGGATTCGCTCAGCACCATACCGGCGAAAAAGGCGCCGAGCGCAAATGAGACGTCGAAGAGCCCCGCCGCGGCAAAGGCGGTGCCCAGAGCAATTGCCAGAACCGAGAGGCGGAACAGCTCGCGGGAGCCCGTATGGGCCACATAGTGCAGAATCCAGGGGATGACCCGGCGCCCCACGATGAGCATGATCGCCATGAAGGCGATGACCTTCCCAAGGGTCAGTCCGAGCGACATCATGATGCTTTCCATGTCTGCCGAGGCGCTCGCGGTCGCATTAGCGAAGGCCGGCAGAAGCACCAGGGTCAGCACCATGGCGAGGTCTTCCACGATTAGCCAGCCAACCGCGATATGGCCGCGCTCGGTTTCCACGAGGCGCCGCTCCTGAAGGGCGCGCAGCAGAACGACAGTACTCGCTACCGATAGGGCGAGGCCAAAGACGACGCCTGCGGCGAGGTTCCAGCCCATCAGCCAGGCGAGCCCCATGCCGAGCAGCGTAGCGCTTGCAATCTGGACGACAGCGCCAGGCACGGCAATGGCTTTGACCGACAGCAGATCCTTGGCGGAGAAGTGAAGCCCAACGCCGAACATCAGCAGAATCACGCCGATTTCGGCAAGCTGATTTGCTAAGCCCTGATCGGCGACAAAGCCGGGCGTGAAGGGACCGACGAGAACGCCCGCGAGGAGATAACCGACGAGAGGCGATATACGGAGACGTTGCGCAATCGCGCCGAAAACAAATGCCAGGACCAAGCCGACAACGATGGTTGAGATCAGCGGCGTGTGATGCGGCATCTGTTCTCCTTATCTAGGTGCAAGGTCTTTTTGAGATATCATTCCGATATGATCTAACTGGGCCTTAGGCACAATCCCAGATGCCCTCGACGTTTGCGCTTTCATCTCTTATCTATGGATAAATCATACTCGTTCTGCCCGGGCCTTGAACCCGGCTGCCAGGAGAGAAGGCTAATGGCTCTATCAGGATTCAAGGTCGTGACCTTGACGGACGCGGCTGCGAACCGCGTTAAGGACATCATTGCCAAGGCGGACAAGCCCATCGCCGGTGTTCGCGTGGGAGTGAAGAACGGCGGTTGCGCCGGCATGTCCTACACCATGGAATATGCAGACAGCATCTCGCCCCTCGACGAGGTCGTCGAGGACAAAGGCGTGACCGTGCTCATCGATCCGAAAGCGGTGCTGTTCCTGCTCGGCACGGAAATGGATTTCCAGACCACGAAGATGTCGTCCCAGTTCGTGTTCAACAATCCGAACCAGACTTCGGCTTGCGGCTGCGGCGAATCCGTCGCGATCACCCCGGCCATGCCTGCGAGCACTCAACCGGCAGGCTGAGCCGATGGATGCCGAGGCCATTCACGAGGTTTTTTCGGCGTTCGGACCGGTTCAGATCCGTCGCATGTTCGGCGGGCAGGGGGTCTATCGCGATGGCCTGATGTTCGCCCTCGAGGCTTCCGGAGAGCTTTATCTCAAAGCCGATCAGGAGAGCGAAGGTACGTTCCGCGACCTCGGCTCACGGCCTTTCACATACGCGGCGAAGGGCGGCAGAACCACGGTCATGAGCTACTGGCTCATGCCGGAATCAGCCTTCGACGATCCCGATGAGGCTGCGGATCTGGCCCGCATGGCTTTCCAGGCGGCTCTGCGGGCGCAAGTCGGCAAGACCAAGAAGTCGAAGAGGCCTTCGCCTGCGCGGAAAGCCGGGAAGTCGGCGTTCGAGCCTGCTCTTTAGATCGGCGCGTTTAAGCCGCTTTTCCCATCCTGAGATCAGGCTTGCAGGCAAGCCCGCCCTCTAGGCGTAAGCTCAGGATGGATTCAGGACTTCTTGATGGTGACAGGCCGCATCAGGAAGGCCGGCATGTGATCGCCCATACCCTTTACCTGAGGCTCGTTGTCATCATTACGGCGGGAACGGCGCTGCTCGCCTTTCGGCTGCTGACGCTCTCGCTCGGGACGGGGGCGGCGCTCCCGTTCGGGCTGGGGAGCGCTCGCGACCGGCGTTTCCTCCGTCTCCTGCTCCTCCGGTGCCGGGCGACGGCGTTCGCCGGACCGTACCTTGACCTTGCGGCTGCGGGAGGAGCGTTCCTCACCCCGCTCACCCCGCTCACCCCGTCCACCGCGACGGCGGGAGGAGGAGCCCTCGGACGGCGGGAGATCGGCGAGGGTAGGGCCTTCCCATTCGATAGGCGTAGTGATCAGCTTCTCGATGGCGGCCAGGGATTTCTCGTCGCCGGGGGTCACGAGGGTAAAGGAATATCCGATGCGGCCCGCGCGGCCCGTACGGCCGATGCGGTGGACATAATCCTCCGCGTGGTGCGGAACGTCGTAATTGAACACGTGGCTGACGGACGGAATGTCGAGGCCACGGGCAGCCACGTCGCTCGCCACGAGAATGGGCATCTCGCCGCTTCGGAAGCTGTCGAGAGCCGCCATGCGGGCGTGCTGGTCCATGTCGCCGTGCAGGGCCACAGCGCCGAAGCCGTGTTTCTGCAGGGAGCGGTGAAGCACCGCCACGTCGCGCTTGCGGTTGCAGAACACGACCGCGTTCTTGAGGTCGGTGGCATTGCGGATCAGGTTGCGCAGGGTTTCGCGCTTCTGCCAATCCTCACGCCCCGTCGCCACGAGGCGCTGGGTGATCGTGGCCGCTGTCGAAGCGGCGCGGGCGACCTCGACCTTCACTGGATTGTGAAGGAAGGCATCCGCGAGACGCTGGATCTCGGGAGGCATGGTCGCGGAGAAGAACAGTGTCTGGCGGGTGAACGGCACCAGCTTCACGATGCGCTCGATATCGGGAATGAACCCCATGTCGAGCATGCGGTCGGCTTCGTCGATCACGAGAAGCTCCACACCCGTGAGCAGAAGCTTGCCGCGCTCGAAATGGTCGAGCAGCCGGCCCGGGGTTGCGATCAGCACGTCCACGCCACGGGTGATCTTGGCATCCTGGTCGCCGAAGGAAACGCCGCCGATCAGCAGAGCCACCGAGAGCTTATGATTGATGCCGTATTTGTCGAAATTGTCCTCAACCTGCGCGGCCAACTCGCGGGTCGGCTCCAGGATGAGGGTGCGGGGCATGCGGGCGCGGGCGCGGCCATGCTCGAGCATGGTGAGCATGGGCAGCGTGAAGGCGGCGGTCTTGCCCGTGCCGGTCTGGGCAATGCCGAGCACATCCTTGCGCGCGAGCACATGAGGAATAGCCTGGGCCTGGATCGGCGTCGGCTCCGTATAACCGGAAGCGGCAACTGCCTGCTGTACTTTTTCGCTAAGTCCGAGTTCGGCGAAGGACATGAATCTCTATAACCGTTAGGGCAGGGTGCGCTTTGATTGCCGGCCGCGCTCTACGGCAACTAACAGGCGCGAGACTGGTTTCACCTGAGGCTCTTGCTCAAGTTAAGGTGTGGCGGGACCATAGGACAAGCTATCGGCTTGTCAATACAAGCAAACTTGTGAGGGAAAGAGGATATGGTCGAAACCTTGGTTCTGGTTCCGGGGCTTGGCTGCACGGAGCATCTATTTGAGCCCCAGATCACCGCCCTATCGGGTGGCAGGAAGATTGTCTTTGCCGACCATACGCAGGATGATTCGATTTCCGCAATAGCGGCCCGCCTCCTGAAGGATGCGCCTGAGCGCTTTGCCCTCGCAGGGCTGTCCATGGGGGGATACGTCGCCCTGGAGGTGATGCGTCAAGCGCCCCAGCGCGTTCAGCGCCTTGCCCTCCTCGACACAAGCGCGCGGCCCGATACGCCGGAGGCAACTCAGGATCGCGAGCGCTTCATCGCCCTTGCTCAGGCTGGGCGATTTAAGGATGTCTATCCGAAAGCATGGCCGCGCCTTGTGCATCCCGACCGATTGTCCGACGAGGCTTTGCAGGAGGTTGTCTTTGGCATGATGGGGCAAACCGGGCCTGAGGCTTATGTCAGGCAGCAGCGCGCCATCATGGGCCGGAGCGATTCACGCCCGCTCCTTCCAGGCATCGAGATCCCGACCCTCGTTCTCGTCGGCGAGGATGATGTCATCACGCCACCGGAGGTTGCTCGGGAGATGGCTGAGATGATCGAATGGGCCTCCCTGACGGTGATCCCCGATTCGGGACATTTGTCTACTCTGGAACAACCGGAGCGGGTGGCGCATGCCATGAAGCTATGGCTTGAGGAGGGCTGAGGAAGCGCTCCTTTGCGGGATGGTCAATAAACCCTTACAACCGCCGAGTGGGGGGCAGTAGATCTCTTCCATATTTTTTCGATCAAAAATTCTGTCGGTTTTTCAATCGGTTGTCTTATTGCTTTCGCATGCGTGGCCTATCTTTAGGGTATCTGGATGGTTCGACTATCCTTCCATGGGGAAAGCTAGAACCATCTGCGGTTGTTAACTGTTGCGCTAAAGTGACAGACGGTAGATCAACCCTACGTTAGAAGCGGCGCCATAGCGTTCTTAGTGAATGGACAAAGAAATGAAAAAAGTTCTCCTCGCCTCGGTCGCCCTGCTCAGCCTCACCGCTGTTGCTTCGGCTGCTGACCTCCCGTCGCGCCGCGCTCCGGCTCCGGTCATTGCCGCTGTTCCGGTCTTCACGTGGACTGGTTTTTACGCTGGTGTGAACGCAGGCGCTGCCTTCAACGCCAACAACGACGACGGCGTCGTGTTCGGCGACACCACCTTCTTCGGTGACAGCAACGACGATGCCAGCTTCATCGGCGGTGCTCAGATCGGCTACAACTACCAGATGGGTTCGTTCGTGGTCGGTGTCGAAGGTGACCTGCAGTGGGCTGACTTCGGCAGCACCACCTACGACTTCGGCCCGGCGGGTGTCTACACCGCTGATTCCGACGATTGGTTCGGCACGGTGCGCGCTCGCGCCGGTGTGGCCTTCGACCGCGCTCTGATCTACGCAACCGGCGGCTTCGCCTTCACCGACAACCGCAACGGCTGGGTCGTCGGCGGCGGTCTCGAGTACGCGATCACCAACAACCTGTCGGCCAAGGTCGAAGGTCTGTACGTGAACCTCGACAGCGACGATGTGACCTTTGCCGGCACGACCTTCAGCACCGGCGACACCGATTTCGGTGTGGTTCGTGCGGGTCTGAACTTCCGCTTCGGCACCTACTAAGATCCATCGCTTCGGCGAAACCGAAAGGCCCGGGGAAACCCGGGCCTTTTTTCGTTTGAACTAATGCTGCTCGCCAGTGCGAGCGTGTATTCGATGCCGATGGACGCTAGAGGCCCATGTTCAGAAAGCGGCGCGGCTAAGCCATAACGCTGACGGGCAATAAAAAAGCCGGGGCTTAAAATGAGCCCCGGCGAAGGAAGGCTGCGGGGACGCAGCCGGGAGGAAATCAAGTTCCGATTAGACGGAGTAGTACATCTGGAACTCGACCGGATGCGGGGTCATCTCGAAGCGGGCGACCTCGGTCATCTTCAGCTCGATGTAGCTGTCGATGAAGTCATCGCTGAAGACGCCGCCGGCCTTGAGGAACGCGCGGTCCTTGTCGAGGCTGGCGAGAGCTTCGCGCAAGCTGCCGCAGACCGTCGGGATCTTCTTCAGCTCGCGCGGGGGCAGATCGTAGAGGTCCTTGTCCATGGCCTGGCCGGGATCGATCTTGTTCACGATGCCGTCGAGACCGGCCATCAGCATCGCCGCGAAGGCGAGGTACGGATTGGCGGTCGGATCGGGGAAGCGAACCTCGACGCGCTTGGCCTTCGGCGAAGTCGTCCACGGAATACGGCAGGAAGCCGAACGGTTACGGGCCGAATAGGCCAGCAGAACCGGAGCCTCATAGCCCGGGACGAGACGCTTGTAGGAGTTCGTCGACGGGTTGGTGAAGGCGTTCAGGGCCTTGGCGTGCTTGATGATGCCGCCGATGTACCACAGGCATTCCTGGGACAGGTCGGCATACTTGTTGCCGGCGAAGAGAGGCTTGCCGCCCTTCCACAGCGACTGGTGCACGTGCATGCCCGAGCCGTTGTCGCCATAGACCGGCTTCGGCATGAAGGTGGCCGTCTTGCCGTAGGACTGGGCGACGTTGTGGATGCAGTACTTATAGATCTGCATCTCGTCGGCTGTCTTCACCAGCGTGTTGAACTTCGTACCGAGCTCGTGCTGGGCGGAGGCGACTTCGTGGTGGTGCTTCTCGACAGTCACGCCCATGGCCTTCATGGCCGCGAGCATCTCACCGCGCATGTCCTGGGCCGAATCCAGCGGCGGAACCGGGAAGTAGCCGCCCTTGGTCGGGATGCGGTGGCCGAGATTGCCGCCTTCGTAAGGCGTGTCGCCGTTGATCGGCAGCTCGGAGGAGTCGAGCTTGAAGCCGGTGTTGTAGGGATCGGCCATGAACTTCACGTCGTCGAACACGAAGAACTCGGCTTCGGGGCCCACATAGACCGTGTCGGCGATGCCCGTGGACTTCAGGTAGGCCTCGGCCTTCTTGGCGATGCCGCGCGGATCGCGGTTATAGGGCTCGCCGGTAGCGGGCTCGAGGATGTCGCAATTGATGATCAGCGTGGAGGCCGAGAAGAAGGGGTCGATCTGGGCCGTCGTCGGGTCGGGCATGAGGGTCATGTCGGACTCGTTGATCGCCTTCCAGCCGGCGATGGACGAACCGTCGAACATGATGCCGTCGGCGAACAGGTCCTCATCGACCATGTCGACGTCGAAGGTCACGTGCTGCCACTTGCCGCGCGGATCCGTGAAACGGAAGTCGACGTACTTCACGTCGTTATCTTTGATCGCCTTGAGCACATCCTTGGCGGTCTGCATGGTGCTTAGTCCTCTTCTGCCCTTGATTGTCCTCGGCCTTGCCGGCCTTGGCTTGTGATGACGAGGTTAGATCGCGTCGGATCCGGTCTCGCCCGTACGGATGCGGACGGCCTCTTCGACCGTCGACACGAAAATCTTTCCGTCTCCGATACGGCCTGTCTGGGCCGCCTTGCGGATGGCTTCGATGGCGCTTTCGGCCATGTCGTCGTTCAGGACGATCTCGAGCTTCACCTTGGGCAGAAAGTCGACAACGTATTCTGCGCCACGATACAGCTCGGTATGGCCCTTCTGACGGCCGAAGCCCTTGGCCTCGATGACGGTAATTCCCTGGAGGCCGACCTCCTGGAGGGCTTCTTTGACTTCATCGAGCTTGAAGGGCTTGATGATGGCTTCGATCTTCTTCATCGGATAACCGTTTCGCTTCGGGACTTGCCGCTTTTAGCACCAGCTCAGGGGTGCCTTCCATGGCCTCTACGATCCAAACCGGGCAGAATTGCACCCCTGGAGGGCACTTCCTGCTCAAAGTTTGTGCATGTGCGGATTTCGGCGGCAGAGGCCCTGTGAGCAACCATTTTGAGGCCGCGAATGTCTGCTGAGCTCATCCTTCGGCCCCAAGAAATGAAACAAGCCGATGCTTTGACCGTCGCTTCTGGGGTTCCCGGCATCGAACTCATGCGCCGCGCCGGACGTGCAGTGGCCGAAGCTGCAGCAGAACTGCTCATGAAAGAGGCGCATGTGGTTATTGCTGCGGGTCCGGGGCAAAACGGGGGAGATGGCTTCATCGTGGCGACGCTTCTCGCCGAGCGAGGCTATCGGGTTTCTCTCGGGTTGCTAGGCGATTCCGGTCTCCTCTCGGGCGATGCGGCCCTGGCGGCCAAGGATTGGACAGGGCCGATCGAGCCGGTCGAAAGTTTGTCTTTTGATGATGCCGACCTGATCGTCGATGCCCTTTTCGGCACCGGCCTCGCACGGAATCTGGACGGAGCGGCCCGTGTCGCAGTCGAGCGGATGAATGCTTCATGCAAGCCGATTCTGGCCGTCGATCTGCCGTCTGGCATCGATGGTGAAACGGGCCAGGTGAGGGGCATGGCGGTCAAAGCCACACGTACCGTCACCTTCGCTTCCCGCAAGCCGTGCCATCTGCTCATGCCGGGCCGCGCCTTCTGCGGAGAGGTGGAGGTCGCCGATATCGGCATTGCTCGCGAGACGCTTGAAAAGACGGGCGGCAGGTTCTTTGCCAATGCGCCTTCTCTATGGCTCGACAAATTGCCTAGGCCGGGACGCTCTTCTCATAAATATGAGCGTGGCCATACCCTCGTGGTTTCGGGCGGGGCCACGCGAACCGGCGCGGCAAGGCTCGCGGCGCGGGCAGCCTTGCGGATCGGGTCGGGCCTCGTCACCGTGGCGTCGCCGCCTGAGGCGCTCGGAGTGAACGCGGCTCATTTGACGGCAATCATGCTGCGCGGCTGCGATGGCCCGGAAGGCCTCCATCATATCCTGCAAGATGCGAGGCTAAATGCCTTGGTGCTCGGACCCGCTCTCGGAGTGCACTCAGGCACCCGGGCCATGGTGGCTGTCGCCGCCCATGCCCGCCGCAATCTGGTGCTCGATGCAGACGCGCTGACCTCCTTCGAGGGGCTGGCGTCGGAGATCCATCAGGCATTCCGCCATGCGCCGACGGTGCTGACGCCTCATGACGGGGAGTTCAGGCGCATGTTCAAGGATCATCCGGATGTCCTTGATCCTGAATCGAAAATCGACCGGGCGCATCGCGCCGCCGCCTTTACCGGTGCCGTCGTGGTTCTGAAGGGGCCGGACACAGTGATTGCTGCCCCCGATGGGCGAGCTGCCGTCAATGAAAACGGCACGCCTTATCTCGGCACGGCTGGTTCGGGCGATACCCTTTGCGGCATCGTCGCGGGCCTCATGGCTCAAGGGTTGCCCGCCTTCGAGGCGGCCTGCGCAGGGGTGTGGATTCACGCAGAGGCTGGCGCCAGTTTCGGGCCGGGGCTGATCGCGGAGGATCTCGCCGAGTTGATCCCCGGCGTTCTCCGCAAGCTCCTTATGTGATCTCGATCCAGGTCCACAGACCGGCATCGAAACGCTCCATGACAGTCGAGGCGAGGAGCCATTTGCCCGGATTGTCGGCCACGAAGGCAATGCGGATCGTCTTATTCTCCGGCACTTGAACCGTATCGAGCCAATAGGGCTCCCACCCATCATCGAGGGCGTGGAGCAGGCGGAAGGAATGGCCATGCAGATGGATGGGCTGAAGGAAGCCGGTCTCATTCTTCAGCGTGAGCACCACGGGTGTGCCGCGCTTCACCTTCAACAGCGGCGTCGAGGAATTGCCCCCAGCTCCGCTCATTGTCCACGGAGCATTCGTCTGCGGATCGCCCTTGAGGGCCACGTCCTTGCGGATAGCGTTCTGGAGCTTGATCGTCTCAGGGAGTTTGGGATTCGGCGGCAGCGGAGCGATCTCGGGCAGGGCCTCGCGCCTGTCTCCGTCGGCCACGATCTCCACCAGCGGGAAGCCATTGCCGATCATGGCCATGACCATGCCGGCCGGGCTGGGTTCTGGTGGCAGATCGATCAGCAGGTCGTAGCGATTGCCGGGCGCGAAGGGTAGGGTGGCCTTCAGGGGCTCGAAGGTGTTGGATGGCTGTCCGTCCACTGCGATCACATGCGCCTTCAGCCCGTCGAAGCGCAGGCGCATGGTCCGAGCGTTGCAGGCGTTGGCGAGGCGCAGGCGGATTCGCCCGCCGGGTAAGGCCACGATCCGCTGTGAAGTTGGCTTGCCGTTAAGCGTCAGGAAGCTGCCGAGGCGGCCCGCAGGGGCAGGCTCGGCCAAGGCCAAGCTGCCGTCATCGGCAAGGGCCCAGTCGTCCACGAGGAGGGCAATGTCCTGATCGACCTGGGGAGGGTTGGCTTCCTCCACGATCAGCATTCGGGTCAGCCCGCGCTCCGTGGACTCGGCGCTTCCGCCGATCACGCAGGGGCGGATCAGGAAGGTGCCTGAATCGGGTGGGGCGAGGCGGTACTCCTGTTCCTTGCCGGGGGCGACAGGCTCCTGCGTCAGCCCTCCTACGCCGTCCATGGCATTGGGGCCGCGAACGCCATGGAAATGAAGCGAAAGCGGAAGTGAGGTTTCGTTCTTGAGGACGAAGGCAAGCTCCTGTCCGAGCTTCAGACGAGTCGTCTCGCTTAGGCTGCCGTTGAAAGCCCAGATCTCGGCGTCTCGGGATGCGTCGGGGCGAAGCCGCTGAGGGGCAGGGCCAGCGGTTAGCCGCTTGCCCAGGCCCGCCGCCAGCTCTTGCGGGGTTGGCTGAGGCTGGGCCGAAGCTCTTCCGCTTAGCCCGATCATGGTCGTGGCAAGGCCGGCAGCGGCGGCGCGGCGGGTGATCATGGAGGGCTCCGGACAGGTAAGGAAGTGCCTATGGGCTACCTTCTTGAACGGAAAAGGCCAAGTTCGGTTGCTGGTTGCTTTCACACGAACTTTTTTGATGCATGCCGCGCCAAGCATGCTATAGAGCCGCGTCCCGGAAGAGGGGCGCGTATATCGTGCTGCTCCCAGGCGGGCGTGGCGGAACTGGTAGACGCACTGGATTTAGGTTCCAGCGACGCAAGTCGTGGGGGTTCGACTCCCTCCGCCCGCACCAATCGTCAGGATTGGGTCCGGAGGCTCCTGGCATACTGGTTGACGGCATCTTCGCCGCATCGGCCGGAGCCTAACATCGATTTTTCTTAAGTGAACGAAGGCGAATAGAACAATGCAGGTGACGGAAACACTGTCCCAAGGCTTGAAGCGAGAGTTCAAGGTCGTGCTCCCGGCCACCGAGTTGGAGCAGCGCCTGAACGACGAGCTCAACAACATCAAGGATCGCGTGCGGCTGAACGGCTTCCGCCCCGGCAAGGTGCCGCCGGTGCACCTGCGCAAGGTCTATGGCCGTTCTGTCATGTCCGACGTTCTTCAGAACGCCGTGAACGAGGCCAACCGCAAGATCGTCGAGGATAACGGCCTGAAGCTCGCTCACGAGCCGCAGATCCAGTTCCCCGAGGACAAGGATGCCATCGAAAAGGCCATGGACGCCAAGGGCGACCTGGCTTTCACCGTCGCTCTTGAAGTCCTGCCGGAGTTCGAGCTGGCCGATCTGTCGGACGTCAGCGTGAAGAAGCCGGTCGTTGAGGTTTCCGAGACGGAGATCAACGAGTCGCTCGAGCGCATGGCTAAGCAGAACCGCGCTTTCGACACGAAGAAGGGCGCTTCCGCCGATGGCGACCGTGTGGTCGTGGACTTCGTGGGCCGCATCGACGGCACCGAGTTCGAAGGCGGCGCGGGCCAGGACATCCGCGTGGAGCTGGGCTCCAACACCTTCATTCCGGGCTTCGAAGAGCAGCTCATCGGTCTGAAGGCCGGCGACACCAAGCTCGTGAAGGTTTCCTTCCCTGAGAACTACATGGCCGCTCATCTCGCCGGCAAGGCCGCCGAGTTCGACGTGACCGTGAAGGAGGTCGAGGCTCCCGGCGAGCTGAAGATCGACGACGAGATGGCAAAGAACTTCGGTATGGATTCCCTTGATAAACTCAAGGAAGCCATCCGCGACGCCATCAAGCGCGATTTCGACGCCCAGTCCCGCCGCAAGGTGAAGAAGGACCTCCTGGACGCCCTCGACGCCAAGTACAGCTTCGAGCTGCCGCCGACCCTGGTCGAGCAGGAGTTCAATGCCGTGTGGTCGCAGGTTGAGGCCGACATGAAGTCGAACGGCCGCACCTTCGCTGACGAAGACACCACCGAAGAGCAGGCCAAGGCGGATTATCGCAAGATCGCCGAGCGCCGCGTTCGTCTCGGCTTGGTCCTTGCGCAGATCGGCGAGAAGTCCGATATCAAGATCTCCGACGACGAGGTGACTCAGGCCCTCATCGAGCGGGTCCGCCAGTATCCCGGCCAGGAACGGCAGGTTTGGGAGTTCTATCAGAAGAACCCGCAGGCCCTCGCCGAAATCCGGGCTCCTCTGTTCGAGGAGAAAGTCGTTGACCAGATCCTGTCCCAGGTGAAGGTGACGGAAGAGACGGTTTCCAAGGAAGCTCTCTTCAACGACGATGACGCCGACGAGGCCGATTCCAAGCCGAAGGGTAAGGGCGGTAAGAAAGCCAGCAAGGGCGAGTAACGCTTTCTCAAGCACTCGCTGCCTTGCATCAATCAGACGGCCGCGCATTTCGCGCGGCCGCTTTGGAGCAGTGAGACAATGAGAGATCCGGTAGCGCTCTTAAACAATACGCTCGTCCCCATGGTGGTCGAGCAGTCGAACCGCGGCGAGCGCGCCTTCGACATCTACTCGCGCCTCCTGCGCGAGCGTATTATCTTCCTGACGGGTCCGGTCGAAGATTATTCGGCTTCGCTTATCGTAGCGCAGCTTCTCTTCCTTGAGGCCGAGAACCCGAAGAAGGAAATTTCCTTCTACATCAACTCGCCCGGCGGCGTTGTGACCTCCGGCCTGTCGATCTATGACACCATGCAGTTCATCCGCTGCCCGGTTTCGACGCTTTGCGTCGGCCAGGCCGCCTCGATGGGCTCGCTTCTCCTGACCGCAGGCGAGAAGGGCATGCGCTTTGCGCTCCCGAACGCCCGAATCATGGTTCACCAGCCCTCCGGCGGTTACCAGGGTCAGGTCACGGACATCATGATCCACGCCCGCGAGAGCGAAGCCCTCAAGCGCCGTCTCAATGAGATCTACGTTGGCCATACCGGCCGCAACTACGAAGAAATCGAGCGGGCTCTTGAGCGCGACAACTTCATGACGGCGGAAGCCGCCCGGGAGTTCGGTCTCATTGACCAAGTCATCGAGAAGCGCCCCGAACCGGTTGCCACTCCGGCCTAATCCTTAAAACCTGGGGAAAAATTCTCCCCAGGTGCGTCTTTTTAACCGGTAACCCCGTTTCTATTGATCACGCGCGTCCGCCGTGATTGCATGTGGATTCGGGAGACGAGGCGATTTGGCTAAGTAAATTGTTGGTGTCGGAACCTTTCATTAGGCCCGGCGCTCATAAGTTAAAGGGTGCGGGGCCGGCAAAGGGGCCGTCCCGGCACGGATTGGAGATGTGATAATGACCAAGGCTGGCGGCAACGACTCCAAGAGCACACTGTACTGCTCGTTCTGCGGCAAGAGCCAGCACGAGGTTCGCAAGCTGATCGCTGGCCCGACGGTTTTCATCTGCGATGAATGCGTCGAGCTCTGCATGGACATCATCCGCGAGGAGTCGAAATCGTCCCTCGTGAAGTCCCGGGATGGCGTGCCCACCCCGAAGGAAATCAGCCGCGTTCTGGATGACTACGTGATCGGTCAAGAGCACGCCAAGAAGGTGCTCTCGGTGGCGGTCCACAACCATTACAAGCGCCTCGCCCACGCCACGAAGCACAACGACGTGGAACTGGCGAAGTCCAACATCCTGCTGATCGGTCCGACCGGTTCGGGTAAGACGCTGCTCGCGCAGACACTCGCCCGCATTCTGGACGTGCCCTTCACCATGGCCGACGCCACGACGCTGACCGAGGCCGGTTACGTGGGTGAGGACGTCGAGAACATCATTCTCAAGCTGCTCCAGGCCTCCGACTACAATGTCGAGCGGGCGCAGCGCGGCATCGTCTATATCGACGAGATCGACAAGATCTCCCGCAAGTCCGACAACCCGTCGATCACCCGCGACGTATCGGGCGAGGGCGTGCAGCAGGCCCTCTTGAAGATCATGGAGGGCACCGTTGCCTCCGTGCCTCCGCAGGGCGGGCGCAAGCATCCTCAGCAGGAGTTCCTGCAGGTAGACACGACCAACATCCTGTTCATCTGCGGTGGCGCCTTCGCGGGGCTGGAGCGCATCATCGCCGGTCGCGGTAAGGGTACGTCCATCGGCTTCGGCGCGACCGTGAGCTCGCCGGACGACCGGCGTACGGGCGAGATCTTCCGTGAGGTGGAGCCTGAGGACCTGTTGAAGTTCGGCCTCATCCCCGAATTCGTCGGCCGTCTGCCGGTTCTGGCGACCCTCGAGGATCTCGATGTCGATGCTCTGAAGACCATTCTGCAGGAGCCGAAGAACGCCCTGGTCAAGCAGTACCAGCGCCTCTTCGAGATGGAGAACGTCGCGCTGACGTTCCAGGACGAAGCCCTGACCCTCATCGCCAAGAAGGCGATCGAGCGGAAGACCGGCGCCCGCGGCCTGCGCTCCATCATGGAGGGCATCCTCCTGGAGACCATGTACGATCTGCCTGGCCTCGATTCCGTCGAGCAGGTGGTGATCGGCCCCGAGGTGGTTGAAGGCAAGGCCAAACCGCTCTTCATCCATGGCGACCGCAGCGAGCAGTCTGCGAGCGCCAGCGCCTAAGTCGATTTGGGGACGTTTGTGAACGAAGGCGTTGCGGACACGGTTCTTGAAACAAGGGCTCCGCAACGCCACATAATTTCTTGCGCGGTAGTTGTCCGCTCATTCCCCGAGGGATGGCACCGCGTACCGGATGCAGCCCATAAAAACAGCCTGAGCATTCCGGTATCCCGTCCGAGAACCAGCTTATTCAAGGGGCCCTCCGGACGCATAAATAAGGATGTTGTCTCATGACACAGTCGAAGCCTCGTCAGCCTGTCATCCCAGGCTCGACCGGAACCTATGCGGTTCTGCCTCTGCGCGACATCGTCGTCTTCCCGCACATGATCGTGCCGCTCTTCGTCGGCCGCGAAAAGTCGATCCGTGCGCTTGAGGAGGTGGTGAAGAACGACCGTCACATCCTGCTGGCAACGCAGATCGATGCGACGGATGACGATCCGGCCGCCGATGCGATTTATAAGGTTGGTACGCTCGCCAACGTGCTGCAGCTCCTTAAGCTGCCCGACGGCACCGTGAAGGTGCTGGTCGAGGGCGCAAGCCGCGCGGAAGTGAAGAACTATACCCGCACCGATGAATATTACGAAGCCGAAGCCGAAGTGCTTCCGGATTCCCTTGGCGATCAAATCGAGGCGGAGGCGCTTGCCCGCTCCGTGGTGGCCGAGTTCGAAAACTACGTGAAGCTCAATAAGAAGGTCTCGCCGGAGGTTGTCTCCGCCGTGACCCAGATCGACGAGCCGGCAAAGCTCGCCGACACGATTGCTTCGCATCTCGCGATCAAGATCGCCGACAAGCAGGCGATTCTTGAAACGCCGACCGTCGCGCAGCGCCTCGAGAAGGTGCTCGGCATGATGGAGAGCGAGATCTCCGTCCTTCAGGTCGAGAAGCGCATTCGCACCCGCGTGAAGCGTCAGATGGAGAAGACGCAGCGCGAGTACTATCTCAACGAGCAGATGAAGGCGATCCAAAAGGAGCTCGGCGACGATGAAGGTCGCGATGAGCTGGCCGAGCTCGAAGAGAAGATCGAAAAGACCAAGTTCACGAAGGAAGCCCGCGAAAAGGCTCTCGGCGAGCTGAAGAAGCTCCGCCAGATGTCGCCCATGTCTGCGGAAGCGACCGTCGTGCGCAACTATCTCGACTGGCTGCTCGGCATTCCGTGGGGCCGCCGCTCGAAAATGAAGAAGGACCTGAAGGCGGCCCAGGACGTCCTGGATTCGGATCATTACGGTCTGGACAAGGTCAAGGAGCGCATCGTCGAGTATCTGGCCGTGCAGCAGCGCGCCAACAAGCTCACGGGTCCGATCCTCTGCCTCGTCGGCCCTCCCGGCGTGGGTAAGACCTCGCTCGGCAAGTCGATCGCGAAAGCAACCGGTCGCGAGTTCGTCCGTATGTCGCTCGGCGGCGTGCGTGACGAGTCCGAGATCCGCGGTCACCGCCGCACTTATATCGGCTCGATGCCCGGCAAGATCATCCAATCGATGAGGAAGGCCAAGACGTCCAATCCGCTCATCCTGCTCGATGAGATCGACAAGATGGGCATGGACTTCCGGGGCGATCCGTCGGCGGCTTTGCTCGAGGTTCTCGACCCTGAGCAGAACAACACGTTCAACGATCATTACCTGGAGGTCGATTACGATCTCTCCAACGTGATGTTCGTGACGACGGCCAACACGCTCAACATTCCCGGTCCGCTTCTCGACCGTATGGAAGTGATCCGCATCGCGGGTTACACCGAGGAAGAGAAGGCCGAGATTGCCCGCACTCACCTGATCCCATCTTCCATGCAGAAGCATGGCCTAGCGGAGAAGGAGTGGAAGATCGACGATGAGGCTCTCCTCATGCTGGTCCGCCGCTACACCCGTGAGGCAGGCGTGCGTAACCTTGAGCGTGAGATCAACAATCTCGTCCGCAAGGCGGTGAAGGAGATCCTGCTCTCCAAGGTGCCGGCGGTTGAGGTCACGACGGCGAACCTGCCCGATTTCCTTGGTCCCCCGCGCTTCCGCTACGGCGAAGCCGAGACGGAGGATTCGGTCGGTACGGTCACCGGTCTTGCCTGGACCGAGGTGGGCGGCGAGCTGCTGACCATCGAAGGCATCGCCATGCCGGGCAAGGGCAAGATGACCGTCACGGGTAACCTGCGTGACGTGATGAAGGAATCGATCTCGGCAGCGGCGTCCTATGTCCGCTCCCGTGCGGTTGCCTTCGGTGTCGAGCCTCCTCTGTTCGATCGTCGCGACATCCACGTGCACGTGCCGGAAGGCGCGACGCCGAAGGATGGTCCGTCGGCAGGCATTGCCATGGCGACAGCCATCGTCTCCGTCATCACGGGTATCCCGGTCCGCCGCGATATCGCCATGACGGGCGAGGTCACGCTGCGGGGCAGGGTACTGCCCATCGGCGGATTGAAGGAAAAGCTCCTGGCGGCCCTTCGCGGCGGTATCAAGAAGGTCTTGATCCCCGAGGAGAACGCCAAGGATCTGGTCGACATCCCGGCAAGCGTGAAGAACGGCCTCGAAATCGTGCCGGTCTCTACCATGGATCAGGTTCTCCAGCATGCTCTCGTGCGTATGCCGGAACCGATCGAGTGGGATGAGGCCTCAGTGCTCAAGGGGCCGAAGCCGGCCGTGGATGACGATACGGCAGGGGTGGTTGCCCACTAATCTGCTGACGCTAGGTTAGGCGAAATCAGGCCCCCGGATGGCGAATCCGGGGGCTTTTTTCGTGAGAATTGGGAAAAAATGGCCGAATTCCGGCATTCTGGGGCTTGCTTACGGCCCAGCTTTAGGCCACACGAGTTCTCCCTGAAGCGTTGATACTACATAACCTGAGATCACCGCGATCATTGGAGGATATGATATGAACAAAGGCGAGCTCGTTGCTGCCGTTGCCGACAAGGTCGGCCTTTCCCGTGGCCAGGCCGGCGAGGCGATTGACGCCGCCATTGAGGCGATCACCGGCGCTCTGAAGAAGGGCGACGAGGTGAAGATCGTCGGCTTCGGCACGTTCGTGGTCACCAACCGCGCTGCCGGTGAAGCCCGCAACCCGCGCACTGGCGAAAAGGTGAAGGTTCCGGCTTCGAAGACCCCCAAGTTCCGCGCCGGCGCCGGCCTGAAGGATGCTGTCAACGGAAAGTAAGAGCTTTTCAGCAGCATTCGCATTGATAGAAGGCCAACAGCGCTTGCGTTGTTGGCCTTCTCTTTTTATGTCAGTCGCATCGGGGCTGGAAACATCCGCAGCATCTGATATGACGCACGCTCCCTTCGGCAAATGATTCCCGAGGGGAACGCGAGTAGGGCGGTTAGCTCAGCTGGTAGAGCATCGGTTTTACACACCGCAGGTCGGGGGTTCGATCCCCTCACCGCCCACCATCTTCTCTACGGACTTGTGCTGCCAGTGACATAACTCCCTCAGCGAAGGTGAATCGGGCTGGCGGGCCTCTCGACTTGCTTGACGAACTATTCGGCAGAGTGAAGAAGCCTGGAAGGTGCCATACCGTTCTGTCCTGCGGTTGCGCAACGACAGTCCGATAAGAACAAAGCCGTCCAATGCTGTTCAATTCGTTCGCATTTCTTCTGGGGTTCCTCCCTGTTGTCCTGATCCTGCATTGGCTCGTGGAGCGGTTCTGGCCGCCCATGCGCCTGCCGTTGCTGCTTATCCTGTCCATCATCTTTTATGGGTACTGGGATGTGCGCTTCGTCCCGCTGCTGGCGGGTTCGA
Organism: Pseudomonadota bacterium; assembly: GCA_023450615.1. Classification (GTDB taxonomy): domain Bacteria; phylum Pseudomonadota; class Alphaproteobacteria; order Rhizobiales; family Beijerinckiaceae; genus Microvirga. Next base: position 77,440 of record JAEXGT010000047.1, read on the forward strand.
TTGTCGTCAACTGGCTTATTGCTCAGGCTTTCCTGCAAAGCCGCCGCACTTTTCTGATTCCTGCGGCCATCGTCGCGAACCTCGCGCTCCTCGGGTTCTTCAAATATTTCAACTTCTTCGCCGATCTCATCAATGTCATGCCCGGAGCGGGGATCGCTAGGTGGGATCTGGCGCTGCCGCTCGGCATTTCGTTCTTTACCTTCCACCACATCATGTACCTGACAGACCTGAAAGCAGGCCGCGCGCCTCGCTATGATCTGGTCCGGTACGGACTCTACATTGCCTTCTTCCCCCAGGTTCTCGCGGGCCCGCTGGTGCGGTGGAGCGAGATCATGCATCAATTCGATGAGCGCCCCTATCTGCGCTCTGATGCGGCACAACGCTTTGGCCAAGGGCTCATGCTGCTCACCTTGGGCCTCGTGAAGAAGGTCTTCGTCAGCGACCCTCTGGCTGCCTATGTGGACCCGGTCTTTGCCAGCGCCGCGGCGGGCAAGGCGATCTCGTTCTTCGAGGCATGGCAGGCGACGCTCGGCTTCACGTTCCAGATCTATTTCGACTTCTCGGGCTATACCGACATGGCGCTCGGCATGGCATTGATGTTGGGGATCGTGCTACCGCCGAATTTCGACCGGCCCTATACATCGACCTCCCTGCAGGATTTCTGGCGCCGCTGGCACATGACGCTCTCCCGCTTCCTGCGTGACTACCTCTACATCCCGTTCGGGGGCAGCCGGAACGGATTGAGCATCCAGCTTGCGGCCCTCGTCGCAACGATGACGCTGGGTGGTCTTTGGCATGGCGCCGGGCTGACATTCATCGTCTGGGGCCTTGCGCACGGCTTGGCGCTCTGCGTCGGCGTGCTCTGGCGCCGGGCCGGATTGACCATGCCGAAGCCGGTGGGCTGGGCTCTGACTTTCCTGTTCGTGGCGCTGACCTGGGTGCTGTTCCGGGCGACGAGCTTCGAGGCGGCCGGGAACATCTTCGAAGGCCTCATCGGAGTCACAGGCCTCGGCGAGACATTCAAATGGCGGAGCATCGCCATCGCAGCAGCCGTCGCATGCCTTGGCCCAACCACATGGCTCGCGGTGCAGGGGCTGCCCCCCCGCCGTTGGATCGCCGTGGGTTTTGCCGCCATCGGCACGGCCGTGCTCCTGCAGATCGGGGACGCGGTCAATTACGAATTCATCTACTTCCAGTTCTAGGGCGGGCCGATCATGGTGACCGAACAATCAGAACATGCGTGGCGCCGGTTTTCGCTCTGGAGCGCCGGCCTGACGATTGGCTTCTTCGCGCTCGTCGTTGGTGCGCTCTATCTCATCGATCCTTACGACACTGGCCGGTCGCCGCTGGCCCGGGAGCCATGGCTCAAGGGGCAGCGGACGGGCGATGCGACTGCGAGCGTCGGTCGAAACCCGAAATTCACGGGAGCCATCATCGGCAATTCCACGATTGCCCTGATCCGGCCCGCCCGGCTGACCGAGCAGACGGGGATCCCGTTCGCACAACTCTCTATGCCCGCGGCCCCGGTTCGCGGCCAGTTGACGATGCTGGACTGGTTCGTCCGGCACCATCCCGGCAAGACCGATGCTATCGTCATGACCATTGATCGGGGAACCTGGTGCACCCGCGATCCCAACCTACCGACCGAGAAGCCTTTTCCGTTCTGGCTCTATAGCCGCTCGACGGTGGAGTACCTGCAAGGCCTCGTTCGTCTCAGCAGCCTTGAGCAGGCCGCTCGGAGCTTCACGACCAGCCGGAGCACCAAGGTGACCAGCGATGACGGTTTCTGGGATTACGAGCCCATGTACGAGCCGCTCATGCGAAATCCGGCGCGCAGACAGGAATTGCTGTTCGCCAAGGGCAATGACCAGCATGGAAACACGGCGGAGCCGTTTCCCGGGGCTGACGCCCTGGAGGCCCAGCTGAAGTCGCTTCCCGCCGAGACAGCCTTGGTGCTGGCGATGCCGCCGGTTTTTTCGGCTCTGCAACCCGCGCGTGGGACTGCGCGGTACTTGTCTGACCAAGCATGCCGGAAGCGCTTCCACGACATTGCCTCGCGCCGTCCGGGCACGACGGTGGTGGATTGGTGGGATGATCGTCCTGAATTCAAGGATACCAACCTGTTCATCGACCAGATTCACATCCGCCGCGCACTTGCTGATCGATTCGAGGATGCCCTCATCGCAGCCTTGCAGGGCGTGCAGACCAGCCGGATAGATCCGCTCCCGCGCCGTCTCTGAGGCTGAGTGCTTCCTTACGGGACGGTTGGAGCTTGTCTGCCAAAGCTCGTGGAAGAAGTCGGGCAGTATGCCGCATCCCCGCAACAAGCGGGAGAGGTTAGCCATTTAGAACGGGTTCCTCCCGAGACCCTGACTAGCCCGCTCCACGATTCATGGGGCGGGCATTTTTGTAGCCAAGCATCATGGCTCCGCGGCTTGCAGCATTGGCGCTTTATGGCGAGTGAGGAGTAGTGCAGGAGAGGCGGCTTTTCGCGCCCTGCATCTGAAAAAGAAAAAGCCGCCTGAAAGGCGGCCCCGCTTAAATCTCTGTTCTTTCAAGAGAAAGAATGGTCGGAGCGAGAGGATTTGAACCTCCGACCCCTAGTCCCCCAGACTAGTGCGCTAACCGGGCTGCGCTACGCTCCGACGCCTTGAACGGCTTGTGTCAATTAGCTTCGGACGAACCGGTTCGCAACCCCTGAAATGCACTTTCGCAGGAAAACGGCGCTGAAATGCACATCTGAAGACAGGCTGACTTTTTTGCTGCAAGCGTGGTCGGAGGTTCCGCTCCGCTCAGCCGCCTCCGCAAGCCTCCCGCAAGCGTTGCGCTTCATTCTTTCTCAAAGCGGATGGATTCGTCTGCTTGATCGGAGAGGGAGATTCCCATGGCAGCTTTTCTGACCTGCGCAGTCGTTGTCTCGATGGCCGGACTGATCGCGCCGCCTGTCCTGAAGATATTGAGCCTTGGCCGTAAGCAGCGCGGGGAGCTCAAATCCTTCAAGGCTGCCTTTGCGCCTGAATAAGGTTTTGGGAAGCCGATGCTCTGAGCCGTTCAGGGCGAAAGGTTCAAACGGAATCGGCGCAGATGGAATCCCGATCCCAGTTCCACGCCGTGTAGAGAGCGCCATTCCGGTCAAGGACATAGACCGCGTGCTGCGCTTCCGCGCCGCTCCGATAGGCCGAGGTGACAGCAAACTTGAGTGCGTTGGTGCGAAAGTAGAACGCACCGAGATCCCGGCCTCGATGAAGAACAGACCAGCGCTTATCGCGATACGCAACGCAATACGCTTCGTGGGGCATACAGGCTCCTCCGAAGTGGTTGGTGATCGAAACTCGTAAGAGGTTTTGCTAATGGCGACTGACGCCTCAGGCAAGCCGTCAATCGCGCTTTTTCTAGGATTTGCAGGTTAAAAACCAATGAATTCCAAGGAAATCGCCCATGATATGGCGCGCGTTCAGATGTGAACGACGTTAAGCGCCAAGCTAAGAAGTCCAATGCCTACGATGAGCGCGAAGAAATCGCAGAACTTCGCGAGGGCGTCATTTCCTGGATGTCGATCTGGTTCGGTCATAACGTGGCATTAACCATCTTCCGTTGCGGTAAGCAATAATCCTAAAGCCTAATATACTGCCTAGCTTGCCGCCGAGGGCTGTTGGCAGACATCGACCCAATCGGCTCCTACGAGCGCAGCCATTCGCTCCGGGCCGATGCGCACCGCCGCATTAATGGATCCGGCTGCGGGCACAACCTCGTCGAAAGCCTTGAGCGAGATATCGCAATAGACGGGCAGGGGTGTTGCAAGGCCGAAGGGGCAGACCCCGCCGATGGGATGGCCGGTCAGGGCGTGAACCTGCTCCGTGTCGAGCATTGAGGCCTTGCCGCCGAAAGCCGCCTTTACCTTGCGGTTGTCGAGGCGGGCATCGCCCCGGGTGACGACAAGAAAGCTCCGCTCGCCCACGCGCAGGGAGAGGGTCTTGGCGATACGGCCCGGCTCGACGCCGTGAGCCTCCGCAGCCTGCGTGACTGTCGCGGTGCTCGTCTTCATCTCGATGATCTCGATGTCCGGAGCGTTCTCGGAGAAAAAGGCGCGAACAGATTCAAGGCTCATGGGCGAGGAACTCCTCCGTGGTTGCGGGCTTCCATGAAGGAATACACAAGGTGGATCAAGGAAGGGAAGGCGGCAGGGCGAATTCAAACCGTCGCTGACGCTACCGGCTCTAAGTTCTTCATCGGGATGCATCAACGCCCATAGCCATGGATCTCAATGAATGGACGCTCCGGTTTGTCCGGAGCGCCGTGCTGCTACAGCGGCTGGAGTTCGTCCAGGATTTCTCTTTTCCTGATCCAGGAGCGGTGCTGGATCGCCGTTCCAGCAGGAGCAAGATGTGAATCGGTGGGTTGCATGAGCGCCTCAAACGATTCCGAGAGGGTACCTCCCGGTGTTTCGAGCTTCTGCATCCAGTTCCGATGTTGCAAGCGCGTTCCGTCCGCCGCTGATGCGGGGCCGGAAACGGCAATGCCGATCAATATGAGAGAAAAATATGTGATGACGCGCTGCATGGGCGCCCCCTGTATTCGAGGTCAGCAATGATTCCTGTGAAGACCTCGAACCTAGAGAGGACAGTGCTGGCGGTCAAAACCGTCTTGCACAATTGTCCGTGACCTGGGGCCGATATGATGAAGCCTCGTCTCACCCTGAAAGAGGCAGTACACGGCCGGGATGCGTTCCCGTTGGCGTGCCGTCACGCACGATGGCCTCTCCGTTGACCCACACATGGGTGATGCCGGAGGGCAGGAGCGTGGACTCATCGAAGGTGGCGCGATCGGTCACTCCTTCCTCGAAGAGGACGAGGTCGGCCATCATGTCTGGGCGCACCAATCCGCGATCCTGCAGGGAGAAGCGCTGTGCGGCGATCGACGTCATGCGACGCACCGCATCTTCGATGGAGAACCAGCCCTTGTCACGGCGCAAGGGGCCGACCATGCGCGGGAAGGTGCCGAAGGCGCGCGGATGCGGCTTCGTGCCGGGGCGGGGAAGGCCGTCCGATCCCACAATGTGCAGCCGGTGGCAGCAGGCTGCATGCAGGTCGTTCTCGTCAAGCTGGAAGAGAATGACGCCTGTTTGCCCTTCGTCCTCTTCAACAAGGCGGATCAGAAGATCGTATGGCTCGATCTTCTCGCGCTCGGCGGCTTGGCGCATATCCAGACCTTCCAGCGCCTTCAGCGCCGGGTTGTTGACGCCGGAAATGCGCACATTCTCCCATCCGATCAGGGATAGCTTGCTCTGGCCGTGGAAGGCGGGTCCGCCATTCTCCACCCAGCGGCGCAGGACAGGCCCGATCTCAGGATCGCGCAGCCGCTTCTTCAGCTGATCGAGGCCGCCTTCGAGGGAGGCGGGCGGCAGAAGTTGCAGGAGATAAGTACTGCCTGCCGGATAGGGATACATATCGAAGCTGATGTCGATGCCTTCCTGCCGCGCGGTTTCCAGCACCTCCAGAGCGCGGGGAATTTGCCCCCAGTTCGGGCGCCCCGCCGATTGAAGGTGCGACAGAAGGCCGGCAGCATTGGATTGCCGGAGGATCTCGATGAACTCCTCGATGGACGGAATGAGCCCATCCTCATAGCTGCGGACATGCGCCGTCATCAGCTTGCCGTGAGACTTCACCACCTTCGCCAGGGCCACCATCTCGTCGAGGGCAGCGAAGGCGCTGGGGGGATAGACCAGGCCCAGAGACAGGCCGATGGCCCCTTGAGCGAGTTGCTTGTCGAGCAGAGCCTCCATGGCGGCGATCTCATCCGCTGTCGCTGGGCGGCGCTCATAGCTCATGACCGCAAGACGCAGGGCCGCATGGCCCACCAGCGAGACGACATTGATCGCAACGCCTTCGTGAAGGCGCTCGCGGTAATCCGCAAAGTCGTCAAAGATTTCTTCCGGCGCCGTCTGGCCGAGCAGGCCCGAAAAATGCTTGCGCAGATCCTCGCGGGATTGCCCCCGTGCGGGATAGAGCGAAAAGCTGCAATTGCCGACGACGACCGTCGTCACACCCTGCAATGCCTTCTCGGGCCTGTCCGGATCACGCAGGCAGATCAGATCGTCATGGCAATGAGCGTCGATGAATCCGGGCGCGAGATAGCGGTCCTGCGCATCCACGATGGCCGTGTCCGCCTCTGCCTTCAGGTTCGCGCCTACATGGGCGATCCGTCCGTCAATTACGTGCACGTCGCCCCGGAACCAGGGGGCTCCAGTGCCGTCGATGATACGGGCGTTTCGGATCAGCCAGTTCTTCGTCATCTTGTCCTCGGATCAGCCCCGGGCCTTGCCCATCGGAAACGGCATGTAGCCGACGAAGCCCGTGATCTTCCAGCGTCCGTCGAGGCGGGCGCAGAAATACAGGGTCTGCCAGCTGAGCACGTCGACCCCGCCGCCCTTCAGCGCGATGGTTCCGTCGAACTTCTTGTGGCAGACGGCGGTGTCGCCTTTCAGATCGATGTCACGCATGTTCGTTGCCCGAAACAGGGCATCGCGAACAGGTTCGTCATATTCGATATCCTGCGAGGCCTTTGCCTGCCGCAGCCACTCGTCCCGATAGGTTTCCAGGTTCGGGAAATCCAAGCGCCAGCTGTCCGGCAGTTCCGATTTGTGCGCATGGAGGCCGATGAAGCCTTCTTTGCGGAAATCGGAATCCACCATTGACCAATCGGCAGCCAGAAAAGCGTCAATGTCTCGCTCCACCAGCATGGTCCAGATCTCGCGGCGGTCCGGATCGGTTTCCGAGAAGGGGTTTTGCGTATGCGATATCACGATGGAATCTCCAGGCATGGAATGATGTGCTTCAGCTGACTTTCCCACGGGCAGCGACCGGGACTGTCTCGATCACCTCGTCACCGCGTACGAAGGTCACCTCATCGAAGAGGTTCGAAACGGGGCAAACATGGTTCGGAATGATGCGGACCATCTCGCCGACTTCCGGTTTCGTCTTGGAGTTCGTAAGATCGACCACGCCGTGCTCCTCGCTCAAGGAGACGATGGCGGCGTCGGGATATTCGACGATGCGGCCGAAGCCCTGGAGGCCGAGCGTATCGCTGGTGAGCGACTTCGAGCCGGTATCGAGAACCGCGCGGGTGTCGGTGGGACGCGAGACGACGGTTGCGAGAACCGTCAGTGCGCAATCCTCGAAGCTCCCGACGCCTTCCTGCACCTGAAAACGGTCGAGATAAATGTAGGTGCCGGGACGGTATTCCGTCGCGGCGCGGTTCTCGGCGCTGTGCCAGAGATCCGGCGTTCCGCCTGTCGAGACGATCTCCGGCGGAAGACCTGCCTCTTTCAGCAGGGCGGTTGCCCGCTCCAGCCAGGCATTCGCCTGTGCGACCATGCCCTTCGCCGGGTAGGTCATCAGGCCAGCGAAGCGCAGGCCCTCGGAGCCGGCAATATGTTTGGCCAGCGCAAGCGCCTGCTCGGGCGTCTGGACGCCGACACGCCCCCCGCCCGTGTCGCATTCCACGAGAACGGGGAGGGTGACACCGGAACCGGCAAAGGCTTTCGCATAGCCGTCGATAACGGCGTTGCTGTCGGCGATCACTTTGATGGAGGTGCGCTTGGCAAGCGCCAAGAGGCGCTTCAGCTTGGGCTCGCCCAGAATGTTGTAGGGCAGAAAGATGTCGGTAAGTCCGGCATCGGCCATCACTTCGGCCTCGCCGATCTTCTGGCAGGTGATACCGATGGCGCCGAGTTCCATCTGCCGCTTGGCCAGTTGCGGCAACTTGTGGGTCTTGATGTGAGGGCGCAGTTTCACGCCGTGGGCGTCCGCATAATCCTGAGCGCGCTTGAGATTGGCCTCGACGCGATCGAGATCGACCAGCACAACAGGGGTATCGAGTTCGTGGATCTTGGGCATAGTAAAATCTGACTTCTGCTAGTCGCCGAGAGGCAAGCGTGGATCGTTGATGTTCACCGCCGACAGGCTGTGCTTGATACGGCGAAGGCCTTCGAGCACGGTCGGCCCGATGGCCTCTGCCGTTGTCATGGCAATCAGGTCCACGATGGCCATCATTGCATAGCGGGCGGAGTTGGGTTTGTAGAGGTTGCTGTCTTCCGGCACGGAGAACGGCAGGAGGATCTCTGCCTCCCGAGCCAATGCCGAACCCGGTGCAGTCACGGCAACTGTCCTGGCTCCGTAATGGCGTGAAATCCTGACCGAATCCACCACTGAAGGTGAGTATCCGGAGATGGAGAAGGCGATTACCACGGTCTCGGGCGTGGCGACGGATGCCGTCATTCTCTGCATCTGCCCGTCACTATGGGAGATCACCGACAGGCCCAACCGGAAGAGCCGGTTATGAAGCTCCATCGCCATGATCGACGAGTTGCCGCCGGAGCCGTAGGCCAAGACCGAGCGCGCCGTGGCGATCTGATCGGCGATCAGGGTGATGGTGTCCATGTCGATGCCGGAACGCAGGCGCTCGATAGCGGTCACGGCGTTGCCGCAGACAGCGTTCAGGATGCGCTCCTCCCGCTCCTCTCTTAGCAGGGGCAAAGGATTCAGATAGTTGCCGCCGACGGCCAGGGCCTGTGCGAGATGATATTTGAAGTCGCGAATGCCTTCGCAGCCAAGGGCTCGCGCGAAGCGGGTCACGGTAGGCTCGCTCACTCCAGCACGGTTGGCGATATCCGCAATTGTCGCCTTGGACACATAGGCAAGATCGCTGAGGACGAGGGACGCGAGCCTGCGCTCCGCCTTGGAACCATTCTCGGCCCATCGGCGAACCCGCGTGATGATGTCCTGCGTCGCCTTCACCCTCAGGCTCCTGAAAGCCGCATGCCTGTCGAGGCGTCGAAGAGATGGACCTTTTCCGGATCGACGGAGAGCTGAAGCGCCTCGCCGGGTGCGGCTGAAATTCTCTCGCGGAAAACAGCCCGCACTGCGGACTCGTCCACACGCCCATAGATATGGCTCTCGGAGCCCGTCGGCTCGATGACATCCACCACAAGCCGAATAGGGCCTTCGGAGTCGATCCGGTAATGTTCAGGCCGAATGCCGAGGGTCACGCTCGCGCCATTAGGCGCGGATCCGCCCGTAACCTGAACCATGGTGCCGTCGGAGAGGCGAACGTGGGTGCCTTGAGCGGATTTCAGTATTGCTCCATCGATGAAGCTCATCGCGGGCGAGCCGAGGAAGCCGGCGACGAAGAGATTAGCCGGGTGATCGTAAAGCTCGAGAGGTGTGCCGACCTGCTCGATGCGTCCTCCATTCATCACGACGATCCTGTCGGCCATGGTCATGGCCTCGATCTGGTCGTGCGTGACATAGACGATCGTGCTCTCGAACCTGTGGTGAAGGGCCTTGATCTCGGTGCGCATCTGCACCCGGAGCTTCGCGTCGAGATTGGAGAGCGGCTCGTCGAACAGAAACAGATCGGGATTGCGGACGATGGAGCGCCCCATGGCCACGCGCTGGCGCTGGCCGCCAGAGAGCTGGCCGGGCCGCCGGTCGAGATAGGCGCCGAGATTGAGGATCGAAGCGGCGCGCTTCAGCTTTTCTTCCGTTTCCTGTGCGTTCTCGCGGCGGATGCGAGGCCCGAAGGTGATGTTGTCCCGCACAGACATGTGAGGGAACAGCGCGTAGGACTGGAACACCATAGAGATATTGCGCTTTTGCGGTGGCAGCTCGTTGGCCCGCCGCCCGCCGATGCGGATCTCGCCGTCGGAGACAGTTTCCAACCCTGCGATCATGCGCAGAAGGGTAGATTTGCCGCAGCCCGATGGACCGACGAGAACGACAAACTCTCCATCTTCGACAGAGAGATCAATGCCGTGGAGGATTTCGAGGGCGCCATAGCGTTTCTTGACGTTGTCGAGATGGAGGTCGGCCATCGAGAACTCCGCTCACCTGATCGCGTCGATGAAGGGCAGGTTGCCTGCCGTGAGGCCGCCGTCCACGGGAAGCGCAACGCCTGTAATCCCAGCGGCGAGGGGCGAGGCAAGGAAGACAGCGGCATTGGCGACATCGGCTGGGGTGACCATGTGGCCGAGAGGATAGAGGCGCGAGACCTTCTCGAGGATTTGCGGGTCTTTCTCGATCCGGTGGTCCCATGCATGCGTACGCACGGAGCCTGGGCAGATCGCATTCGACCGGATGCCGTGAACTCCACATTCCGTCGCAATGGCGCGGGCATAGGCCACGAGGCCCGCCTTGGCTGCGGCATAGGCAGGATTTCCAAAATGGGCGAGGGCGTTCACGGAGGAAATGAACACGAAGACGCCGGAGCCTCGCGTCTTCATGGGAGCGAGAAACGGAGTGGTGAAATGGCGCGCGCCGTTGAGGTTCACGTCGAGCTCGAAGGCCCACGCCCGATCGTCAACCTGTTCCAGTGTCTCCGCACGTGTGAAGCCTGCGTTGCTGACGACGATGTCGGGGAGGCCGACCGCGTCCTGAATACGCTCGCTGGCCTGCCTGCATGCCTCCGCATTGCCGAGATCGAAGATCTCCTTATGGGCGACGTCGAGCTTTTCCAACGCCTGCTCCGAGACGTCACAGGCGATAACCCGCGCTCCGGCATCCTGAAAGCGCTGAACCATCGTGACGCCAATGCCGCCGCCTGCGCCGGTGATTACCGCGAGCTGGCCTTCCAAGCTGTTCATCAACGGCTTGCTCCGAACTGCTTCCAACTTTGATTTCTCCAAGGCTGAAGCGATTTATGAAATTTAGCAACATGAAAGCCAAGAATATGCCCGAAAATTCCCTTGCGTAAGTAATTTTCTTTCACAACAATGCTGTTGCCGGGCTGCTTTTCTAAGGTGTGCGGCCCTAAGCCAGAGGGAACATGCAAGTGAAATCACTCCACAAGAACACCTTCTTCAGCCTCAAGGGATTCATGCTCGCAGGCCTTAGCGCCGTTGCCCTTTCCGCGAGCGCCAATGCAGGCACAGTCCGTGTCACCGTCGCGGAATATTCGTCCAAGACGGGGCCATATTTCGAGCAGGTGGCGAAGGACTTCGAGGCAGCCAATCCCGGCATCAAGATTCAGTTCGAGGTGGTGCCGTGGGACAACCTTCTCCAGAAACTCACCACTGACATTTCCGCCAATGCCAATGCGGATCTGTCCATCATCGGCACCCGCTGGCTGGTGGACTTCGTCGAGCAGGGCATCGCCGAGCCGCTCGACAGCTATCTCACTCCTGAGGTCAAGGGGCGCTTCATCGAAACCTTCCTGACGCCCTCGGTGATGAACGGCAAGACATACGGCCTGCCCATCGCGGCTTCTGCGCGTGCGATGTATTACAACAAGGATCTGTTCTCGAAGGCGGGCCTTTCCGAGCCGCCCAAGACCTGGGCCGAGCTTGAGGATTATGCCAAGAAAATCTCCGCCCAAGGCAACGGCGTCTACGGCTTCGGACTTCAGGGCAAGGAAGTCGAGACCGATGTCTATTTCTATTATGGCATGTGGTCGTTCGGCGGCGACATCGTGAAAGACGGCAAGTCCGGTCTCGATTCAAAAGCCGCTATCGATGCCGCCTCCCTCTACAAGCGCCTCATCGATCAGGGTGCGACCCAGCCCGGCGTGACGTCCTATGCTCGCGAGGATGTGCAGAACCTGTTCAAGCAGGGCAAGATCGGCATGATGATTACCGCGCCGTTCCTCGCCAACCAGATCCGCGACGAGGCGCCGAACCTGCAATATGGCGTGGCGGCGATCCCGAAAGGGCCTAGCGGCGACCAGGGCACCTATGGCGTGACCGACTCCGTCATCATGTTCCAGAACTCCAAGAACAAGGATGAGGCGTTCAAATTCCTCGACTTCCTGTTCCAGCCGAAGCAGCGCATCAAGTTCACGGTCGACGAGGGCTTCCTGCCGGTGACCAAGGCTGAGGCCGAAGACAAGTATTTCACCGAGAATGCCAATCTCAAGGTGTTCACGAGCCTCTTGCCGACTGCCCGCTTCGCGCCTGTGATCGCGGGCTGGGAGGAAATCGCGGACACGACCTCCTCGGCGCTGCAAAAGATCTATCTCGGCCAGGGACAGATCGAGCCGACGCTGAAGGATGCAGCCGCCAAGGCCAATGCGATCCTGAAGAAGTAAGTCACGATATAGGGGGCGCGCCGTCCGGTGCGGCCCCTCATTCTGTTTGCTCAGTCAGCGGAACGCTTAATGACCTCGAAGCGGGTAGTCGCGCCCTACGTTCTCGTTCTTCCCAGCTTCGTGCTGGCCGCCCTCATCGTCATCTGGCCCGTGAACGAGCTGGCGCAGATCGCAAGCCACAGCGTCAATCGCTTCGGGCAGCTTCGCGACTTCGTCGGCATGGCGAATTTCCGGGCGTTGCTCGACGATCCGAACTTCATCGCCTCTCTCTGGCGCACGGGCATCTGGACGATCGGTGTCGTCGGCGGAGCCATCATCTGTTCTGTCCCCGTCGCCTTGGTTCTGAACGAAGACTTCTACGGCCGCGATCTGGCGCGCGTGATCGTCATGCTACCCTGGGCGGTGTCGCTGACCATGACCGCCATCGTCTGGCGCTGGGCGCTCTCGGGCGAGAGCGGCATGCTCAACTCGGCCCTGCTCGAATTCGGCATCATCGACCAGAACGTCCAGTGGCTTGCCGAGGCGAGCACCGCGTTTCCGATGCAGATCCTCATCGGTATTCTGGTCACCATCCCGTTCACGGTCACCATCATCCTCGGCGGCCTTTCGTCCATTCCCGACGATCTCTATGAGGCCGCGGCTCTTGAAGGGGCAGGGCGGTGGGAGCAGTTCCGGCACATCACCCTTCCGCTCATCGCGCCCTTCCTAAACATCGCCCTCGTGTTGAACACGATCTATGTGTTCAACTCCTTCCCGATCATCTGGGCGATGACGCAGGGTGGACCGGCGAACTCCACCGACATTCTTGTCACCTATCTCTACAAGGTCGGGTTCCGGCTCGGAAAGCTGGGTGAGGCCTCCGCTGTCTCCCTGGTGATGTTCGGCATTCTGCTGGTCTTCACCCTGATCTATGTGCGGCTTTCCACGGCAAGAGGAGCAAGGGCATGAAATCCGCCAAGCTCCGCCGCTCCCTTATCTGCTGGCTCGTGCTGTCGCCGATCGTCGTCGCGGCAATCTTTCCCTTTGCCGTGATGCTGATTACGGCCCTCAAGCCCAGTACCGAAGTGCTGACGCCGACCTGGTGGCCTTCCAGGATCGCTTGGGAAAACTTCCAGACCATGTGGAGCGCCACGAATTTCGGGAATGCCCTGAAAAATTCGCTCTATGTTTCGGTTCTGGCGACGTTGGGCTCCCTGATCGTGTCCATCCCGGCGGCCTATGCTCTCACCCGGTTCGATTTCAAAGGGCGTGAGTTCTACCGGCAATTCCTGCTCGTTACGCAGATGCTGTCGCCCATCGTCCTCGTGGTCGGCCTGTTCCGTCTGATGGTGGCGCTGGGGGTGGTCGACAACATCAATGCAGTGACAGTGGTCTATGCAGCCTTCAACATCGCCTTCTCCGTATGGATGCTGCAGAGCTATTTCGCCACCATTCCCCTCGACCTGGAAGAGGCAGCCTGGATGGAAGGGGCAGGGCGGACCAGAGCCCTCATCAAGGTATTCCTGCCTCTGGCCGTGCCGGCCATCGTCGTGACGGCGATCTTCACCTTCATCAATGCCTGGAACGAGTTCGTCATCGCGCTGACACTGCTGCGCTCTCAGGACAGTTACACACTGCCGATCCAGATTTTCTCGCTGGTGTCGGGGCGTTACACGGTGGAATGGCACCATGTGATGGCGGCGACCTTCACCGCGACCATTCCCGTCGCCATCGCATTTGCGTGGCTTCAGCGTTATCTCGTGCGCGGTCTCGCGCTTGGCGCGGTGAAGTAAATTCATAAGAAGGAAGAAAAGATGAAGCAGACTTTCGGGTCGTCCCATGTTCTCCTGTCGCCTGCAGTGCGGGCGGGAGATTTCATTTTCATTTCCGGGCAGGTGCCCGTCGGGGAGAATGGGGAATATGTCGGCGGCACCATCGAGGCGCAGACCCGTCAGGTTCTGGAAAACGTGAAGGCTGCTCTGGCTCTGGCGGGCGCGGACATGTCCGACGTGGTCAAGACGACTGTCTGGCTCGAGGATGCACGTGACTTCGGCGGGTTCAACAAGGTTTACGCCACATACTTTCCCACCAACCCGCCCGCCCGCACGACCGCGGAAGGCCGCCTGATGGTGGACATCAAGGTCGAGATAGAGGCCATTGCATACAAGCCTTTGAAGCCAGCTCCCTGAGCTCTTTTGGAGCGTTATTTCCTGTCGTTTACCTTATGTCTTAAGCCTTTGGCGACTTCGATCCGCTAGCCTCGAAGCGGGTCGAAGAAATCCCAATAATCAGGAATAAGACAATGGCTTTGACGGGGCGTTTTAATCTCCGGAAATCATTTTCCGGACGCATCATTTTGCAGGTCGAGGAAGAAGTGAAGAGCGCGTGGGGGCTCTTCTCGCGGCAGCCGAAGCTCCGCAGGCGCTGGCGCGATGCCAAGCCGATGGATCTGCCGGCGACGGAGCTGCGCGCGCTCATGGATCTGCGCAACCGCCCCCGTTTCATGACGCAGGCTTTCGAGCCCACCCAGGTCGTCCGTCCCTCGCAATCCTTGGCCGAGCCGTCGCTTGCCAGCCCGTCCATTGCCGAGGACATCCGTTCCGTCGCGACGCACTGAGGCTGCATCCCGTCCAGCAGATCGAACCGAGGCCGCTCATCTGCGGTCTCGGCCATCCGGGTTCTGCCTGTCACATTCAATCGTCGAACGGAATATCCTGTTCAGGCGCGTCCATCAGCTCCCAATTTTCGTAGAGATCGATGGTGGTATGCCCCGGCATATCCTTGCCGAGATAGAGCAGGACCTCGACCCAGGGACGTCCCTGGGGGCGTTGCCTGACATTCGTTACCTGGCCGAAGAAGCCCGTGAGCGGACAGCGGACGAACTCCCCGATCTCGGGAGAGCGGCGCTGCTCATAATGCAACCGCTCTTCGGCCTCCTGAAGCAAGGCCCGAAGCCGCTCCACCTTCGCCCGGAGCTCCGCGGTCCGTTTCGTGCATTGGCTTTCCTGAGGCCCCTGCAAGGTCAGGCCTGACGCTGAGGCCTCGCTGTGTCCGATCGACTGTAACGAAATCAGACCCATCCCGCGTCCTTTCGCCTCAAAAACAGACAATGCGCCCGCGGCAACGGAGGTCGCGGAGATTGCGGTAAAAAAGTGGTGCATCGCGGGCGGGCAACAAGCCACCCAAAAGGATGAATGGAACGCGGGACTGCCAAGCCCGGTTGATTAGGCGTGGCAAAGCTCGCGAACACATTTGCGGAATGGTGCGGACGACCCGCTCGGGGGCGCCTAAAGCAATGTGCCCGTGCTTTGATCCTTGCAGGTGCTCTCGTCTTTCCAGGCCATGGCTTTGCGCTTCCGTCCTCGCCTCCCTTGCCGCCGCCACGTCCTGACCGACCCGCGCCGCCTATGGACGAGCCGCAAACGCCATCTGGTGCAGGGGATGGGCAATCCGCTTCTCAGCCGAGCGAGGCCGACAAGGCCTGCATCGGCAATCTCGATAAGCTCGGGTTGCGCTTCGAGAAACGTTCGCCTGTGCGGGAAAATGCCTGCAAGATCGACAACCCGGTATCCCTTTCAGCATTGGCGGATGGCGTGGAGATATCTCCAGCCTCGTTGATGGAATGCCGTTACGCGGAGAGTTTGGCCCGCTGGGTCAAAGATGTCGTCATCTCCAAGGCCGGGGAGCATTTGAAGGCTGCGCCGAAAAAGATCCTGATCGGCACGTCATATCAATGCCGGGATCAGCGCTCCGGCACCAAGCTCAGCGAGCACGCTTTCGGCAACGGGGTCGACGTGATGGGCATCGAATTCGAGGGGCGCGGGCCGGTGACGATCAAGTTCCAAGCCGAAGGGTCGGTGGAGGCTGCTTTCCAGTCCGCTATTCAGAAAGAAGCCTGCACCATCTTCTCCACTGTCCTCGGGCCCGGCGCGGACGCAGACCATAGCGATCACCTTCACCTCGATATGCGCGCGCGCAAAGGTGATTACCGCGTCTGCCAATGAGTGCAGGGAACAGGCGGCGGGTTTCGCCTTTGTCATGTTCTCCAGCCTCATCTGGAAGCGGGAATGGTGGAGTTGAGGAATGAAACCGCCTGTCCGCCGAGACTTTCGGCATTCACGGCACGCCCGAGCCGGAAAAGGTCGGCAAGGCCTATTCCAACGGCTGCGTGCGAATGACGAATTGGGACGTGGAAGAGCTGGCGGGAATAGTCAAGAAGGGAACGCCGGTCGTCTTTCTCGATTAAGGCCGGATTCCCGGCCTCAATCGTCGTTGGCGGAATTCAGCTGATCGGGCTTCATGCCCTCGTCAACCTCGGTGTCGTGCATCTTGACGAGCCACTCGAGCTGCTCCTGCACGAATTTGGGGTCGCTGTGAAAGCGCATGGCGCAGGCAACCAGGAAGATCGCGATTTCGGGCAGATCCTCATCGCCCATATCCGGCAGCACCAGCTCCAGCTCCGTCATGTTGCTGGCGGTCACAATGGCTGCCTCCATAGGAGGAATGATGGTGCCGCTGCTGTCGGGAGGAAGAGCCATGAGCATATCCTTCGTTTGAATGAAACTTGCTGCCAGTTCTAACGCGCAGGCCCGGAACGTAAAGTCTTGGCCGCTATGCCTGATGGAGCGCTAGAGACAAAAAACCCACCGCAGAGCGGTGGGTTGATATTCCAAATGCGTCTTCGCTTAGTAGGTGCAGACGTAGCGCATGCCGTTGGTGGACAGGAACGTACCTGTTGCCGGATCGTATGAGCGATACTTGCGGGCGCAATAGGCGGCAAGCTGCGGGTCCACCGTGCCGGGAGGCGGAGGAGGGGCGGCTTGAGCCTGGCTGCTGGCGATTGCGCTGCCGATCAGCGCGCCTGCCGCCAAGCCGACGGCGCCCGCAGCCAGGGCGGAGCCTCCATCGTAACGGCGATAGTGGCGGTGATGGTAACGAGGGCCGTAGCCGCGCCGATACTGGGTATAGCTCTCGTTCGGATAAGCCCGCTCGATATTAGGAACGGCTGGCTTGGCAAGCACCTCTGCCTGGACCGTCAAGGTCGAAGCAAGAAGCGTGGCCGCGATCAGGCCTGTGCCAGCGAGCTTTGCGGTAAGTTTGCGCATTATAAGGACTCCAGGATTGCAAACGGGCAGCATCAAAGTTGCGATCAGGCGGTAAAGCTACACCGCATTCTGTCTAGCTTGCAACTTGACCGGTACTTTTTGGGCTGGCCGCTCCTTCCAGGCCCGAGCGCCACCCGATGCAAAGGGACAGTAAAAATTCAGGCATATGATACATAGTATCAAATATCTGCATGTTGCAGCTTGCCATTTCTCTTTGGATGTTCGCGCGTAAGTTGTCGGATGAAGCATGAACTCCAGCAAGGCTTCCTGATACCCCTGGATTTTTGTCACGAAATCATTCAAAAGGCATATGTTCTAACGTAATCCATCGGATGGGGCTTCTATGCGCTACGGCATGCTGCTGGGAATGCTGGCGATATTGTTGGCTGGGCCCGCCATGGCCCAGGCCGCAGAGCCCTTGCCGCGCCCGCAGGGGCCTGTGCTGCTGACAATCTCGGGTAAGATCGAGCAAACGAATGTCGGCGATGAAGCGCATTTCGATCGGGAAATGCTCGAGGCTTTGGGAAAGGACTCGTTCACGACGGGGTCGGTGCTGACTGACAAGAAGCAGCTATATGAGGGAGTGCCGCTCCGGGCGGTTCTCGAGCGGGTAGGGGTCAAGGGAAAGTCCATGCTGGCCGTGGCCCTCA
The DNA here is from genome assembly GCA_023450615.1 of Pseudomonadota bacterium. Taxonomy (GTDB): domain Bacteria; phylum Pseudomonadota; class Alphaproteobacteria; order Rhizobiales; family Beijerinckiaceae; genus Microvirga. The sequence continues at coordinate 95,252 of JAEXGT010000047.1, forward strand.
ACAGCTATAAGATCGAGATCCCGGTAAGCGACCTTCAATACGACCCCATCATCGCGATGCGGGTCGATGGGCAGGTATTGAAGCTGCGCGACAAGGGGCCCTTGTGGATCGTTTACCCCCGCGATGCCCATGCGGTGTTGCAGTCCCAGCTCTATGACTCCCGCTGGATCTGGCAGTTGAGCAAGCTGCACGTCGAATGACCATGAAGTTCAATATCACGAACCACAAAGCGGGACTTGTGACGCTTCTGGCCATGGCGGTTCTCGCCATTTGCCTGAGCTTCGCCGTCGTGCGGTTGTTCGATATTGAGCGTGACCTCCGCAGCGAGGATACACACACCAACCTCTGGATGATCTCCCAGTCTCAGTTCGAAGCCGCGCTCATGAGCGAGAGCTTGGCCCGCTATGCGGGAGGCGAGATGATCGCCAAGCCTGAGGAGACGCCAGAGTTCCGCCTCGCTATTCTGATCAGCCGGTTGGGTATCCTGTTGGAAGGCCCGCAGGCTGTAATTGTCGATAAGATCGGTCTGCTCGGAGAGGTCAAGGCGGCGTATCTTCAGCTCACTCTCGCCGAACCCATGGTCGAGAGAAAGATGACCGTGGAAGAGGCTCGACAGCTTCGGACACAGGTTCATGAGCTGAGCTATACCCTGCAGAATGCTGCCAATGAGGTCATGCTGCTCAATAGGACCGAAGCATCGTCCAAGAGAGCCATGTATATGCAGGTCGTTCTGGAGAGCTTCGCTTTCCTGACCGGCATTGTGCTCAGCGCGGCCTTTCTGTTGCTTCGTCTTTTCAGGGGCGTTCAGGAGGCGAGCCGGGCCAAGCAGTTGCTGCAACAGGAGCAGGAGCTTTCCGACCTCGTCATCAACAACGTGAGCAACCAGGGTATCGTCATGTTCGACGAGAACCTGGAATGCCTGCTCTGGAATCCGGGCATGGAAGGCGTGTTGAACGTCAAACCGGATATGGCCATCGGGCGGCTCATGCGGGATCTGGACCCGCTTTTCTCCAAGGATGACGTCATCCAGTCCCTGAACCTTGCCATCGAGGGGACGAGTTCCGTTTTCGAGGATGAGACGGAGGGAGAGCAGGGGCAGCGCTGCCTTGAGATCAACTGCTTCCCCGTCTCCATGGCCCAGCGCAAGCTCGGCATCGCCTTCGTGCGAGACGTGACCGAGCAATGGCTTGCCCGCAAGCAGGCGGAACGACAGAACTTCGACCTTGAGATCAAGGTTCTCCAGCGGACCGCTGCCCTGCGCCAGGCGGAGCGGCGTCTAATCGCTGCTATTGAATCAGCTTCAGAAGGTTTTGCGGCCTTCGACTGGACCGGCAAGCTCCTGTTTGCCAACGAACAGATCTGGGCTGCGGCGCCCGTTGCGCTCTGGTGCCGGGAGGAGATGAGCCTGCCGATCTTTCTGCGCTGCTTTGCCATGTGCGAAGGAGCGGATCAGCGGCTTCTTGTGGCCCAGCCTCCTTTCGAGGAAATCGAGATCGACGTTCTCATCAAGAAGGACGTGTGGGCCCGCCTGTCCGTGACGAAGGCGGACGGGGCGACGATCTTCGTACGTCTCACGGACATTTCAGGCTACAAGCAGGTGGCGAACGCGCTGCAATCGGCCTTGGATCGTGAGCGCGAGACGACTGATGCTTACCGTAACTTCGTCTCCATGGTGTCTCACCAGTTCCGTACTCCGCTGGCGATCCTCGATTCCAGCGCTCAGCGCATTCTCAGGCGCGGGCCGAACCTCACGGCGGAAGAGCTCTCGACCCGTATCCAAAAGATCCGAAGCGCCGGCACTCGCCTGACGCGCCTCGTGGAAAGTGTGCTGAACGCGGCGAGGCTCGATGCCGGACGGATCGAACTCAACCCCGAGCCCTGCGATCTGGTTCACCTCGTCATGGATATCTGCGAGCGCCAGAACGAGTTGAATTCGCACGCCGATATTCGCTTCGATGTGCCGGATCTGCCTGTCCAGGTCCATTGCGACGCCATGCTCATCGAGCAGGTCGTCATCAATCTCCTCTCGAATGCAGTCAAGTATTCCGGCGAGAACCCGGTCGTTGAGATCAAGGTTTGGATGGAGGGCGCGCGCGCCTTCTGCTCTGTGCGCGACTGGGGCATCGGCATTCCTGCGGATGAGTTGCCTAAGATCTTTGATAGGTTCTATCGTGCGCGAACATCTTCTGGGATCGCTGGAACCGGCATCGGTCTGAATTTTGCTCAAAAAATCATGCACTTGCATGGGGGGGAGATCCAAGTGGAAAGCTATGAGGCCGGGGGATCCTTGTTTACGTTCGACTTGCCGTTATCGAATGCCGATCAGGCGCAGCAGGCTGCATGAGTGACCAAAACCGATGAATGCTCAGAAAACGATTCTTTGCGTTGAAGACGAAGATGATTTGAGGACCGACCTTGCCGAGGAACTGGAGGCCGCCAATTACCGCGTGCTCCAGGCCTCGAACGGCGGTGAGGCTCTTCGCCTGCTCGAAAGCGAGCACCCCGATCTCGTGCTCTGCGACATCACCATGCCGGGCCTCGGCGGTTATGACGTGCTTAAATCTATCCGCGATCAGGGTGACAAGGCAGACGTTCCCTTCATCTTCCTCACGGCTTTGGCCGAACGGAACGATGTGCTCGTCGGCAAGCAGGCCGGCGCCGATGATTATCTCGTCAAGCCGATTGACTATGAGATTCTGCTTGCCACCATCGATTCCCGCCTCAAACAGGTTGCGCGCGTCCGGTCGAGTGCCGTGAGCCGCGCGGAAGAGGCTTGGCAGGAAATCCTCAAGTCATCACGCGGGCGGACTGTCGAGGCTCTTTATAAGGCAACCTTCGCCTTCGACCGCTTCCTCGTGGGCGTCGTGATCGTCGACGATAAGGGCTCCGTCCGGCTCATGAACAAAGAGGCCGAGCGCATTGTCGGTGAAAACGACGGCCTCGGCGTCGCCGGTGGCATGTTGAAAGGCGCGGTGTCGAAGCAGAACACGAAGCTGCATCAATCGATCGAAAGGGCTTTCGAGGAAGAAGAGCTTGACGAGATCGTATCCTTTCCGCGCAATTCGGGCGGCCGGCCTTATCTGGTTCTCGTGCCGGGGCAGCGCTTCTCCGTGGATGAGCGCCCCGATGCGGTGGTTCTTCTCGTCATCGATACCGAACAGCGCACCAAGGTATCCGGCGATACTCTTGTGCGGCTATACAACCTGACTCCTTCGGAAACGCGCGTGGCGTTGATGCTCATCGACGGCAAGCGCCTCGATCAGATCGCCGAGGAGCTCGAGGTTGCGCAGACCACGGTTGTCTTCCATCTGAAGAACCTTTTCCGGAAAACGGAAACGAACCGTCAGGCGGATCTGGTGCGCGTGCTTCTTTCGGTTCCGCTGCGCACGACGGGGGACTGAGTTGAATGGTAAGCGAAGTGGCCTGTTAAGGCTCTGCTTACCATCGGTCCTGGAACAAGGTTCAGACCAGTCTTTGCCACAATCCGTTCAGCTTCCAGTGAGGTTTCGGGCGCTATCGTCATAGTCAAGAAAGGGAGAGCGGATCTCCCTGCTCGTAGGTGACGATCCATGAAGATCTTCAAAGTCTTTTCCGGCACTGCCGCTGCTCTGGCCTTGGTCGCCGGTCTTGCCGCCGCTGAACCTGCCGCCGCCCGTGATCGCGGAATGTCTCCCGGTGCAGCCGCGGCCGTCGGCGTCCTTGGCGGCCTTGCCGTCGGTACCATCGTCGGTGCAACGGTTGCTCAGCAGCCGGCATATGCCGCTCCCGCACCGGTTTATGTAGCGCCGCCTCCGCCCCCGCCAGCCCGCATCTACGTGGAGGAGCCGGCTCCGGTCGTATACCACCATCGTCCGCGCCGCGTTTACGTGGAACGCTGCACCACCGAGCGGTATCGTGAATGGGTTCCCGGCTGGGGATGGGAATACCGCTCCCGCCAGGTTTGTGACTGATTGCATCGTCTTCGGATTGGAACAGGCCCGCCTTCGAGCGGGCCTTTTCTTTTCCGGAATCTGGAGAAACTCCGATTCCGGTGCCGCGTTGACGGGGGAGCCATCATGCGAGAGCTGTCATGAGCGATACACCGCGCAACCAAGCCGCCGACCAGCCAAAGCTCAATCCTGGCGATCAGGCCGAGCCCGGAACGCCCGGCGCGGGCGAGAATATTTGCCCAGAGTGCAAGGGGAGCGGACGCATCGGCGTGACGTCCTGTCCGAATTGCGGCGGTACAGGCACGATCATCGAGGGTATCGGCGGAGCTTAAGGCTGCTTGTCCGGCTTCGCCATCCAGCGGATGAGAGGCATGAGCGGGACGATCCAGATCAGCCCAAGCAGAATATAGGCTACGGTCTGGACAAGCTTTGGAGCCTCGGTGATCCGGCCCTCGGCCACGACCATGGCGAACAGCGCGTAGGCGAAGATGAAAATCAGCATCGCCACCGTTCCGACCAGCTTGCGCGCCCGCGTGCCCATGCTCAAACCCTTCTCAACCTCACCGCATGCAGGGCGGTGCGTCACTGGCATTGATTGCCTCCTTGAGGCAGAGCCTCTATGTGACAGCCCGTGTCCTGGGTTCAAGTCTTAAATCATCGGTGAAAGAGAATGGCTGTCGCAGCCTCAAGTGAGAGCGTGCCGCTGGCGCGCCTGCCCGAAGCTCAATCGCGCTCCACCACTCTGGTGAGAATCTGGATTTATAGTCTCGCCGCTCTGGTCGTTCTGATGATCGCGGTCGGTGGGGCCACCCGCTTGACGGGGTCGGGCCTGTCGATCACGGAATGGAAGCCGGTTACCGGCGCCATTCCACCCCTCACGGAACAGGCTTGGCTGGCCGAGTTCGAAAAGTATCGGCAAATCTCGCAATATGAACTCGTGAACAAGGGCATGACCCTCTCCGAGTTCAAGTTCATCTACGGGTGGGAGTGGGGCCATCGCCAGCTCGGCCGTCTTATCGGTCTCGTCTTTTTCCTGCCGCTTGTCTGGTTCTGGGTACGAGGCGTCATCAAGGGCCGCCTAGCTCTTACGCTTCTGGGCATTGGCGCCCTCGGAGGGCTGCAGGGGGCTATCGGCTGGATCATGGTGGCATCGGGCCTTGAGCCCGGGATGACGGCTGTCGCCCCAATCAAGCTCACCCTGCATCTGACGGTCGCCAGCGTGATTCTGCTCTGCTTGGTGTGGGTCGCGGCGGGATTGAAAGATCGCAGCGATTCTCCTGCCGAGCCCCGCACGGGGTATGCGCCTCGCATCCTGATGGGGCTGATCCTGGCGCAGATCGCCCTGGGCGGCCTCGTTGCGGGCTCTAAAGCCGGATACACCTACAATACGTGGCCGCTGATGGATGGCGATCTGTTCCCACCAGCGCAGGCTCTGTTCGTGGTGAAGCCCTGGATCGAGAACTTTGTCGACAACGTTCTTCTGGTGCAGTTCAACCACCGCATCCTGGCCTACGCCCTGGTCGCCTTTGCCCTTTGGCATGCGTGGCATATACGCCGTAACGCGCCGGGTTCCGGGGCTGCTCGCCGGGCTGCGGGCATCGCTGGCCTTGCCTTCGCACAGATGGCGCTCGGCATCGTGACGTTGCTGCTCGTCGTGCCCCTCTGGGCAGGGCTGGCTCATCAGGTTTTGGCCATGGCCGTGCTTGCCATGGCGGCAGTTCACGCCCGCATCAGCCAAGCTTAATAGAAAAGGGCGGCCGCATGGCCGCCCTCACTGCATCACGCTACCGAGAGATTAGCGGATGACCTGGACGATACGGCGGGAGCCGGGATCGACCAGAACCGGGGTATCGTTGACCACGGTGTAACGGTAGTTGGTCACGCCATACTCAGCGGGGACCTCATAATACTCGACGCCGGAAGCCGGGAGGGTTGCTCCCACGCGAACTTCTTCCGTGTAGCGGTAGGACGGGACGCCCTGGGTCACCACATACTGACGGAAGCGGGGCTGAGCTTCGCCCGCGAGACCACCTACAATCGCGCCCGTCACGCCGCCGACAGCCGCGCCGATCGGGCCGCCTACGATCGCGCCGCCGACGGCGCCCGTTGCGGCGCCCGCGGCTGCGCCACCGGCAGCCGGGTCCTGAGCAAAAGCAACAGCCGGGGTCAGAGCCGCGAGAACGGCACCTGCAAACAGGATCTTCTTCGACATTGTCAGCTCTCCATAACTAGTGAAGTCGGGAGCTTAACGACTAGGTTTGAGGCTGGTTCCGATATTGATATTCGGTTTCAAAACATGGGGTTTTAAAGGAAATAGTCCTGGTTCTGGCCTGATGGTGGGATCTAAAACCTGATGTCGATCATTAAATTGTGGGGCGATGCATCCATGATTTACTCCTTTGCTTGCTCTCTACTTTTCGATGCACAGGGCGAAAGAAAGTCTAAGCGTTATCGGTAGGTCGCCTGCCGCTAGGGAAATTGTTTTGGCGCAAAAATGCACGTACTGCTTGGGGATATGCACAGAGTGATCGAAGGTGGAGTTAGGAAATCAGGTCCTGTTCTGCTACACATGAACGATATTAAGCTCGCATTAACGGAAGGGCGGCGGGCTTTGGGAAACGGCTTATGAGGAGTCAGGCATGAATGTGCTGGTCTTTGCTTCGCGGAAAGGCGGCTCGGGTAAGAGCACGCTCGCTGCACATCTCGCGAGCTATATTGCCAATCCGTCCCGCAAGACGCTGCTGATCGACAACGACCCGCAGGGATCCTTGTCTCTTTGGCACAAGATCCGCGATCAGGAGTTTCTCGGCCTGAAGCATAATGTGCGGAATCTGGGCGATGCGCTGCGGGACGCCAAGCGCGACGGTTACGAATGGGTTCTCATCGATACCCCGCCGAACAAGTCGCCGATCGTCGCCGAGGCGATCAAGCACGCGACGCTCGTCATCATTCCAGCACGTGCGAGCCTGTTCGACATTGCGGCTCTTCAGGACACGGTTCAGCTCGCTCGTGAGATGCGCAAGCCCTATGCTGCGGTGATCAACGCCGCTCCGGCCAAGCATGGCGACAAGGAAGACCCGGTGGTGGCCGATGCGCGCGGCGCGCTGAACGCGCTTCAGGTTCCCGTCTGGGCTGGCCAGATCACCCATCGCCCCGAGCTGACCCTGTCTCTCGCGACGGGCGAAGGCGCCCGGGAGTACAAGCCGAACTCGCAGGGTGCCGAGGAAATCGGACGTCTTTGGACGGCTCTCGAGCGTTCGCTCAATGCCATTCACAACACCTATAAGAAGGCCGGCAATTCCTCGCGCGCCGCGTGACGGACAGGTTGGTTCTTCTCAAGGAAAAGGCGGCTTCATAGCCGCCTTTTTTGTTGTCCGATCCTAAGCCCTTATCGCAGACCGGTTCATCCTGGCGTGATGAGGAAGGCGAGTGCTGCGCCTTTAGAAAGCGAGATCACCGGCACAAGGCCGGTGATGACGTGGTCAATCGCTCTAGGGGCTTAAGCCGCATCCAGCGCCTGGTTGAGATCTTCGATCAGGTCTTCCGTATCTTCCAGGCCGATGGACAGGCGCACCACTTCGGGGCCCGCGCCTGCCTGGGTCTTCTGTTCGTCCGTAAGCTGCCGGTGGGTGGTCGAGGCCGGGTGGATCACAAGCGAGCGTGTGTCGCCGATATTGGCCAAGTGAGAGAACAGCTTGAGATTCGATACCAGCTTTACGCCTGCCTCGTAGCCGTCCTTCAGGCCGAAGGTGAACACGGCGCCTGCGCCCTTCGGGCAATATTGCTTGGCGAGGTTGTGGTACCGGTCCGAGCGGAGACCGGGATAGCTGACCCACGACACCTTGCTGTGATTGGACAAGTGCTCTGCCACCGCCAAGGCGTTGTCAGAGTGGCGTTGCATGCGCAGCGGTAGGGTCTCGATGCCATTGAGGATCAGGAAGGCGTTGAACGGGGAGAGCGCCGGGCCGAGATCGCGCAGGCCGAGCACGCGGCAGGCAATGGCGAAGCCGAAATTGCCGAAGGTTTCACCCAGCACCATGCCGCCATATTCCGGACGCGGCTTGGAGAGCATGGGATAGCGGTCGTCACCGGCGAAATTGAACGTGCCGCCATCCACGATCAGACCGCCGACGGAATTGCCGTGGCCGCCAAGGAACTTGGTGGCCGAATGCACGACGATGTCGGCGCCATGCTCAAACGGGCGGATCAGGTAAGGCGAGGCCATTGTGTTGTCGACGATGAACGGAATACGGTGCTTCTTGGCGATGGCCGCAATCGCTTGAAGATCCACGATCACGCCGCCGGGATTAGCGATGGATTCGACGAAGATCGCCTTAGTGCGCGGGGTGATGGCAGCCTCGAAGGTCGAGGGATCATCGGAATCTGCCCAAATCACGTTCCAGCCGAAGTTCTTGTAAGCGTGATTGAACTGATTGATCGAGCCCCCATAGAGCTTGCGGGCCGCGATGAACTCGTCTCCTGGCTGAAGCAAGGTATGGAAGGTCAGGAACTCCGCGGCATGGCCCGAAGCGACCGCGAGTGCTGCCGTGCCGCCCTCGAGGGCTGCTACGCGCTCTTCCAGAACGGCGCAGGTCGGGTTGCCGATGCGCGAATAGATGTTGCCGAAGGCCTGGAGACCGAAAAGCGAGGCCGCATGATCCACGTCGTCGAACACGAAGGACGTGGTCTGATAGATCGGCGTCGCTCGGGCGCCCGTCGCGGCATCGGGGGCAGCCCCCGCGTGAATGGCAAGCGTGTTGAAGCCTGGCAAACGATCAGACATGGCGGGAGCCCTTTTCCTTTTGGACGTAACGGTGTGTTCTCTTTAAAGAACGAAATGTTCGTTAGGTCAAGGAGGGGAAGGAGCTTCGCTTTAAGACTTATGGGCGATTGAGACCGAGCTTCTGAAAGCCCTTTCCAGAGAGAACCGGCTTCTTGGAACTCAGCATGCGCGAGTTCACGCCCTGCCAGGAAATCTCGCCGGAGAGACGGCCGAACTCGATCTTGGGGCAACGATCCATCACCACCTTGATTCCCTTGGCTTCGGCTTTGGCTGCGGCTTCATCGTTGCGCACGGAGAGCTGCATCCAGATCACTTTGGGCAGGGGATCCAGCGCCAGAGCCTCATCCGTAATCGGACCCGCTGCCTCCGAATTGCGGAAGATCTCGACCATGTCGATGGGGCCGGGCACCTCAGCGAGCGAGCCATAAACCCTCTTGCCCAGCAGTTCGCCGCCTGCGAGGCCTGGATTGACGGGAATCACGTCGTAGCCGCGCTCCAGCAGGTACTTGGTGACGATCCAACTCGGACGGGCCGGATTGGCCGAAGCGCCCACCAGTGCAATGGTCTTCGTGCCGTTGAGAATGCCGCGGATGTAATCGTTCGGGTAATTGCTGTGATCCATGGCGGCAACGTATGGGATAGGGCAGGGTAGTTCAACGGGCATTTCGCGCATGGCAATGCATCATCCGATCATGACGAAGGATGACTTGGCGGTCTTTCTGGACCGGGAGTTTCCTCAAATGCATATCGGCGGGCAGACATACTTCATTGAAGAGGTTGGGCCGCTCTCTGCGCGGATGCGCATGACTTATCACGAGCGGCACCTTCGTCCGGGCGGCACCATCTCGGGGCCATCGATGATGGCCCTTGCTGATCTCGCGCTTTATGCGGCGATCCTCGCCCATATCGGCCCGGTGGCGCTTGCCGTCACCTCGAGCCTCAATTTCAATTTTCTGCGCAAGCCCGAGCCGCGCGATCTGATCGGAGAGTGCAGGCTATTCAAGCTCGGCAAGCGCCTCGCCGTGGGCGAGGTCTCGATCTTCTCAGATGGCAACCCGGATATGGTCTGCCATGCGACCGGGACTTATTCCATTCCGGGCCGTACAAAGGATTAGGAATGAAGCCTCTTCTGCTTGCCTTGATGACCTTGCACGCTTTGCCTATGGCAGGTGCCATTGCCGCAGACTACAACTGGCATGCTGTCGAATGGCGGCAGGACAGAATTGAATATGGAGTTCCTGAAACAGACAACCGTCTCCTAGGGTTAGAGTGTACTGCAGCCGGGAGGGTTGTGTTGTGGGGGCCTATTCCTGGCAGTAACTGGGAGTTTTCTGATGGTCGGGAAGTTACCGTTTCCCTGAGAGCCGGAAGTTTGAAGCGCTATGTTCGCGGCCATATGGGAGAAGCTGGAAACGGCATAAACTTCGTTGTCATGCTGTCGCCCAAGAGTCCTTTCCTCGCACAGCTCCGCTCTGGAAAGAGCTTAGAGATAGCTCATTCGGGTAACCGCTACCAAATAACTGGCCGTGGTGGGGAAACGCTCATCGAAAAGTTGCTCTCCGCTTGCCAAAAGGGCGGCTTATGAGCCTACCTTATCCTTTTGCTCAGCCACTAGCGCATCATCGATCTCCCGCGCGCGGATAGCCGCCGGGCGTGAGGCGATGCGTTGCCAATAGGCTTCGAAGGTGGGGCGTTTTTCGAGCGTACCGAACATCATGCCCCAGCCGATCTGCGAGCCGACATAGACATCCGCCGCGCTGAAGCTGTCGCCGGCGATATAGTCGGATTGGGTGACGGCGTATTCGAGCGCGCTCACGACATCCTCGACGGAGCCGTAGCCGACCATCCGGCGCCGTTCGTCCGGCACAGTGAAGCCGAGGGCCGTGTTGCTGAGGGCAGCCTCCACCGGACCGGCAGCGAAGAACATCCAGCGGTAATACGGACCACGGCGGGCATCGCCCTGGGGCGGCGCAAGCCCTGCCTCCGGAAAAGCGTCCGCCAGATAGGCGCAGATAGCGGCGGCTTCGCTGACGACTGTACCTTTATGGATGATGGTCGGAACCTTTCCCATGGGGTTGAAAGCCTTGTAATCCGGGCTTTTCATGGTGGTGCCGAATTCCAGGATCTCGGTCCTGTAAGGCTGGCCAACCTCTTCGAGCATCCAGCGGACGATCCGCCCCCGCGACATAGGATTGGTGTAGAAGATGAGATCTTCGGCCATCGGCATTTCCTGAGAGAAAGAGAGTCGGGCGGTGACTAACGCTGACTTTCATACTGAGGTTCTGCAAATGTATGTGGTATTATTAAACCACATTAGCGGTATTTAAATACCTTAGTAGATTAAGTCGTTGATTTATAATGGATTGCTGGTTTGGTGTCGTGGCATAAGGGGCGTTGACTTGTGGTCTGAAAATCACTAAACACCCTCTCACTCGCCGCCGCATCTCGCGGCGGTTTGTCGTTTTTCAGAACCTGAGCCCGATAGGGCTCTCAACGGGAACCAGCGCAATGAAGACTACGACTTCGCTGAAGCCCGCCGAGGTCGAGAAGAAGTGGGTTGTGATCGACGCAACGGGCCTCGTGGTAGGCCGCCTTGCTTCGGTCGTTGCGATGCGCCTGCGCGGTAAGCACAAGGCAAGCTACACGCCCCACGTCGACTGCGGCGACAACGTCATCGTCATCAACGCCGATAAGGTGGTGTTCACCGGCCGCAAGCGCGAGCAGAAGGTGTACTATCACCACACCGGCTATCCGGGCGGTATCAAGGAGCGCACCGCGCGCTTCATCCTCGAGGGTCGCTTCCCTGAGCGCGTCGTCGAGAAGGCCGTGGAGCGTATGCTCCCCCGCGGTCCGCTTTTCCGCCAGATCATGGGCAACCTGCGCGTCTACGGCGGCGCTGAGCATCCGCATACCGCTCAGCAGCCGGAAGTCCTGGACGTCGGTTCCCTCAATGCCAAGAACGTGAGGGCCTAATCCATGGCGACCCTTCAGTCTCTCGCCGATCTGGGCACCAACACCCAGAACGCCGCTCCGGAAGCTCCGAAGCATGTCCAGAAGCTCGACTCCCTGGGTCGCGCTTACGCCACCGGCAAGCGTAAGGACGCTGTCGCTCGCGTGTGGATTAAGCCCGGCTCCGGCAAGATCATCATCAACGACCGTGCTGTCGAAGTTTACTTCGCTCGTCCGGTTCTCCGCCTGATCCTGTCGCAGCCGCTGCAGATCGTTCAGCGCGAAGGCCAGTACGACATCGTCGTGAACGTCAACGGCGGCGGCCTCTCGGGCCAAGCCGGTGCGGTTCGCCACGGCCTCGCCAAGGCGCTGACCTACTACGAGCCGGAGCTTCGCGGCCCGCTCAAGAAGGAAGGCTTCCTGACCCGCGATTCGCGCGTCGTCGAGCGTAAGAAGTACGGCAAGGCCAAGGCCCGCCGCAGCTTCCAGTTCTCGAAGCGCTAATCGCTTCCGGACTTGTTTTCGAAAAGGGCGGCTCCCGGGCCGCCCTTTTTTGTTTTCTGCGGACTATATTGGCGTTATGCCGCTTGCAACCTTCGGCGCCCCAGGTGAACGGATCGACCATGACAACCATGACCCAGAACTCCTCGGCTCTCGGCCAGCAGACGAAAACCGTCTTCATCGACGGCGAGGCGGGGACCACCGGCCTCGGCATCCGTGAACGCTTGAAGGATGTGGCGGGCGTTGCCATCCGCAGCATCGATCCCGCGCGCCGCAAGGACCCGGAAGCCAAGCGCGAGATTTTGGCGGATGTGGATCTCGTCGTGCTCTGCCTGCACGATGATGCTGCGCGCGAGACGGTTTCTCTCGTCGATAGCTTGTCCGGCAGGAAGCCGAAAATCCTCGATGCCAGCACCGCCCACCGCGTTGCGCCGGGCTGGGAATACGGATTCTCGGAGCTGTCTTTATCCCAGAAGCAGGCTGTGGCTTCCGCCGAGCGGGTCGCTAATCCCGGCTGCTACCCGACAGGCGCTATCGCGCTTCTGCGCCCGCTCGTGGATGTTGGGCTCATTCCCGCCGATTATCCAATCAGCGTGAACGCGGTCAGCGGATATAGCGGCGGCGGGCGATCCATGATCGAGGCCTATGAGGCCGGCACGGCTCCCGCCTTTGAACTCTATGGTCTCGGCTTCGAGCACAAGCATGTGCCCGAATTGCAGAAGTACACCGGCCTGACGCGCCGCCCGATCTTCATTCCCTCCGTCGGCAATTTCCGGCAGGGAATGCTGGTGAGCATCCCGCTCCATCTCGACCTGCTGCCCGGCAAGCCGAAAACGGCTGATCTGGAGAGGGCGCTGATCGAGCGGTATCAGGGCGGCGGTCTGGTGAGCGTCGTGCCCACCATATCCGAAGGCAAAAAGATCGAGCGCATTGAGCCCGAGGCGTTGAATGACACCGATCGCCTTGAGCTCTTCGTGTTCCAGCACGACAGCTATAACCATGCCGTGCTGGTGGCCCGCCTCGACAATCTCGGCAAGGGTGCATCGGGCGCGGCAGTGCAGAACATCCAGCTTATGCTGGGACTTATCTGAAAAGCGCCGCGTCGTGGCCGGGCTTGTCCCGGCCATTCATGTCTAGCAAGCGATTCAAGACATGGGTGCCCGCAACAAGTGCGGGCATGACGAATGTGTCTTCAGCTTTATTCGAGACCGCGGCGGCCCTTGCTCGTATCCGGCGGGTTGTCCTCGAAGGCGATGAGGTGCTGACGTTGTTCGCCCAGGCCTTCGATGCCGAGGCTCATCACATCGCCGGCCTTCAAATACCGCGGCGGCTTCATGCCCATGCCGACGCCGGGAGGCGTGCCGGTGGTGATCACATCACCGGGCTCCAGGATCATGAAGTGCGAGACATAAGACACGATCTGAGCCACGTTGAAGATCATGGTCTTTGTGGAGCCCGTCTGCATGCGCTCGCCATTCACGTCGAGCCACATGGAAAGGTTCTGCGGATCGGGGATCTCGTCCTTGGTGACGAGCCAGGGGCCGAGCGGACCGAAGGTCGGGCAGCCTTTGCCCTTGCTCCAGGTGCCGCCGCGCTCCAGCTGAAATTCGCGCTCCGAGACGTCGTTGCAGACGCAGTAGCCGGCGACGAATTCGAGGGCCTGATTGGCTCCCACATAGGAAGCTCGTGAGCCGATCACGATGGCCAGTTCGACCTCCCAGTCGGTCTTATGAGAGCCGCGCGGAATGATGACATCGTCGTTCGGGCCCACGATGCAGGAGGGAGCCTTATTGAAGACGATGGGCTCTGCCGGGATCGGCGCCCCGGTTTCGGCGGCATGATCAGCATAATTCAGGCCGATGGCGATAAAATTGCGGACGTGCCCCACGCAGGCGCCAAGGCGCGTCTCTGAAGAGACGAGGGGAAGGGTACCGGAATCGAGATTGCGGATGCGGGAAAGGCTCTCCGGCGACAAGGTCGCGCCTGTAATATCCGGGATCACGCCGGACAGGTCGCGGAGCTGTCCTTGCGCATCAATAATTCCCGCCTTCTCCCGACCGGTTTCCCCAAATCTCACCAGCTTCATTAAATGCTCCTTGCGTAACGGCAAATCTCTATGTGGCGTAGTCGCGCTAGCCTACAATGCATGTTCCAGGGACGAATATGTTGCTGTTTTGCCACGAGGGCAGAGAAAGCACGAGATTTCCCCCAAGCGACAAGATGCAGCAAAGTTTCGTTTTGGCTCCATCAATACATTGGTTTACATATGAACGATGCGTATTGAGCGTAATTGTTGATTTTGTCTTGCGAAATTTTGTGATTAGTTAAGTAAATGTGCAAAGTATTCGGTGCTACTTGGGGGTAAATGCGGGCTAATTAAGGAGATTGCGGTGAAAATAAAGCATTGGCACAGTGTCGCTAATGCGGGATTCCCCGCAACAAATTAAAATGGGCAGGAAGCTTCCATGAGCCATCTTCACCGTTCTTTGTCCCTCGCTGCGGTTTCCTTCGCGGCTCTCATTGCTGCCCAGAGCGGCGCGCAGGCGGGCGGTTTCGCGCTTCGTGAGCAGAGCGCCACTGCGCAGGGATACTCCTTCGCCGGTGCGGCATCCGGCTCGGGCTACCTTTCCTCGATGTACTGGAACCCCGCCGTCATCACGATGATGCCGGGCTGGATGACTGAAACGCATCTCTCGCTGATCATTCCGCGCGTCGATATCAACCCGAATCCGTTTCTGACCCCGACCGCGATCTTCGGCGCCTCGGGTGACATCGGACAGGACGCAATCCTGCCTGCCGGCTACGGTTCCTACCAGATCAACGACAAGATCTGGGTCGGTCTGTCCAGCTCTTCTCCCTACGGTCTCGTGACCGATCCCCGCCAGGATTGGGCCGGTCAGGCGTATTCGCGCTCGTCAAGGATCTTCTCGCTGAACGTCAATCCGGTCATCGGTTTCAAGGTGAACGAGTGGCTGTCGGTCGCCGCCGGCCCGTCGCTCCAGTACTTCGACATTCGCTTGAAGGCCGCTGCGCCGACGCCTCTTACGGTGCCCGCCACGGTGGTGCGTCCCGGCCAGCCGAACGGCATTCTCGAAGGCGACGATGTCGGTTTCGGCTTCACGGCGGGTCTGACCCTTACGCCAGTCGCCGGAACGACGATCGGTATCGGCTATCGCTCGGCAATCTCGCACAGCCTCGAGGGCTCTTTCACGCTGCCTCCGGGCGCGGTTGCTCCCATTGGGATCCGCACGCCGATCGAAGCATCCCTGCGGACCCCGGATCAGGTCACGGTCGGCCTCTCGCAAGTGATCTCGCCTGCCATGACCGTCCATCTCGGCTTCGAGTGGACGAACTGGAGCGTGCTCAAGACCCCGCTCGTCACCAACGCGAATACGGGGGCCCTCGTCCAGGATCTTCCGCTGAATTACGAGGATGGTTTCTTCTATTCGCTGGGTATGGATTACAAGCTGAACAACCAGTGGACCGTGCGCGCCGGTCTGGCGTACGAGCAGTCGCCGATCGATACGGAGATCCGTTCCACCCGTCTGCCTGACAACGACCGTATCTGGGCCTCGCTCGGCGTCGGGTATCAGTGGAACGACAAGCTCTCGTTCGACCTCTCCTATACGCACATCTTCGCTAACGAAACGGACATCCGCATCGTGCCCGGTCATCAGGATTACGCAGGGCTTCCTTTCGTGGCCGATGTCGATGCGAGCGTCGATATCGTCTCGGTTGGCCTGCGCTATCGCTGGGACGACCCGAAGGTAGCCATTCCGGCAGCTCCGGTCGTTCGCAAGTACTGAGAGTCGAGAAGTTCGAAGCAGAAAGGCCGGCAGTGAAGCCGGCCTTTTTTATTGGCGCCCGTGAGTTCTCGGCTCAAGCCTTCGCCAGCACGTAGGTGCCTGGCGCATCGCAGAGTGGTTCGAGCTTGCCGCCGCCGGGCTCGCGTGCGGGCACCTTTTTCGGCGCCTGCTTCTCGATCCACGAGAACCAATATGGCCACCATGACCCCGCCGTCTCCGTGGCCCCGGCCATCCAATCCTCTAGCTCGCCCTCGGCGGGGCCGCCCGTCCAGAACTGATATTTCGGTTTGGCCGCCGAATTGACGACACCCGCGATATGGCCCGAGCCTGCAAGCACGAAATCGACCGGCCCTCCGAACATCCGTGAGCCGACGAAGACGGAGCGGGCAGGGGCGATATGGTCTTCCTTGGTCGCGAGATTGAAGATCGGCGCCTTGATCTTCTTCAGGTCGAGCTTCACGCCCGCAAGCTCCATCTCGCCCTTGGCGAGCTTGTTCTCCAGATAGCAGTTGCGCAGATAGAAGGCATGGTTCGCCGCTGGCATGCGCGTGGAATCGGAGTTCCAGTAGAGCAGGTCGAAGGCTGTAGGTGCGCGGCCCTTCATGTAGACATTCACGACGTTCGACCAGATCAGATCGGTCGGCCGGAGCATGTTGAAGGCATTGGCCATGCGCGAGCCGTCGAGGTAGCCGCGCTTCTTCATCTCCGCCTCGACGGTGCGGATCTGCTCCTCGTCCGCGAACACCTTCAGGTCGCCCGCATGGGTGAAATCCACCTGCGCGGTGAAGAAGGTCGCGCTGTCGATACGCTTGTCCCGCTTTGCCGCCATGTAGGCCATGGTGATGGCGAGCAGCGTGCCGCCGACGCAATAGCCGATGGCCGTCACCTTCTTCTCGCCCGTCGCCTGCTCAATGGCGTCGAGCGCCGCGAAGACGCCCTCGCGCATGTAATGCTCGAAACCCTTCTCCGCGTGCTGTTCCGCCGGATTGACCCAGGAGATGCAGAACACCGTGAGGCCCTGGGCGACAGCCCAGCGAATGAAGCTCTTCTCGGGATTCAGGTCGAGAATGTAGTACTTGTTGATCCACGGCGGCACGATCAGCAAGGGGCGCTTGAGGACCTTATCGGTAGAGGGAGCGTACTGGATCAGTTCGATCAGGTCGTTGCGGAAAATGACCTTGCCCGGCGTCGTTGCGATGTTCACGCCGACCTTGAAGTTACTGGGATCGGTCTGGCGGATCTTGAGTTCGCCGCGTCCCGCCTGAATATCCTCCGCCAGCATCGCCATGCCGCGAGCCAGATTCGCGCCGTTCTCCTTGATGGTCTCGCGGATCAGCTCAGGATTGGTCAGGAGGAAGTTCGACGGTGAGAGGGCGCTGGAAATCTGCTTGATGTAGAACTGCGCCTTGTGCCGAGTCCGCTCATCGAGGCCATCGGCTTCCTCCACCATGTCTTCCGCCCAGCGGGAGGAAATCAGGTAGGCCTGCTTTACGAAATCGAAGACCGGATTAGCGGACCATTCCGGGTCATTGAAGCGGCTGTCCTTGGGCTCGGGCTCCGCGACGGGCTCGACAGGCTCGCCCTGAGCCTTCTTGAGGGTCGAAGCCCAGAGATTGAGGAACTGGGAGCCGAGGCGGGTCTGCGCTTCGAGAGACCTCTGAGGGTCGCTCAGCCAGGTTTCCACCACGCGGCCCAGCGTCCTGATGGCGTCCGAGGCATCGTTTGCCATCTCCGGAGGCGAGCCGCGCTCTTCCATAGGCTTGAGATAGGCGGCCGTCGCCTTGGTTGCTCCCTCGATGAAGCGGGCCATGTTGCGGGAGAGCTCCTCGAAGTCCGGAGCTGAAGACTGGGTCTTCTCTTCACCGTATGGCTTGTCCATAAGGCGATCTCCCTCTATCTCGCGGCATTGCTCAGGGTGCGCATTTCGAGCATCTTAGCGTTCGATCCCCGATCTGTGCACTTATTCTCTTAGGTTAGCGACAATGCGTATTCAGTTTCCAACGGCTTCCCGCGCACCGGCTTTGGTTCTAGCCGTGCTGGTTGCTGCTAACGTCACAGCGTGCGCAGGTGGTTCCAATCCCGTCCGCGATATTGCGACTGCGGTCGGGGCGGGGCCCCAGGTCGCTCCGACACCGGACTTTGTTGCCAGCTCACGCCCACAGAAGCTGGAATACATGCCCATCGGAACGCCTGTCGAGGAACGTCCTACCCCGGCGCGGAGCCCTGACGAGATCAAGGCTGCCGAATCCGAGCTCGACGCTCTGCGGGCCCGCAACGAGTCCGCCGGAGCAGCAGCTGCGCGTCTGGGCGGAACGCCGCCGCCGGAGCCGATCAAGCTGCCGGTCAACACGCCGCAGAGGACACGCAAGAAGACGAATTCCAATAGCAATCGCTAGAAACTATACCGGATGGATTCGCATCCGCTCGAGGACAGAACCATGTCTAATTTTTACCGCATCAAGCGCCTTCCGCCTTATGTCTTCGAGCAGGTCAACCGCATCAAAGCCGCCGCGCGAGCCAATGGGGCGGATATCATCGATCTCGGCATGGGCAATCCGGACCTGCAGGCTCCGCAGCACGTAATCGACAAGCTCGTGGAGACGGTGGGAAAGCCGCGCACGGACCGCTACTCGGCCTCCAAAGGCATCGGTGGCCTGCGCCGCGCCCAGGCTGGCTATTACGAGCGCCGTTTCGGCGTGAAGCTCAATCCCGATACGCAGGTGGTGGCGACACTCGGCTCCAAGGAAGGCTTCGCCAACATGGCGCAGGCCATCACCGAGCCGGGCGACGTGATTCTTGTGCCGAACCCCAGCTACCCGATCCACGCCTTCGGCTTCCTGATGGCGGGCGGCGTGATCCGCTCGGTCCCTGCCGAGCCGACACCGGATTTCTTCGTCGCGGCTGAGAGGGCGGTCATGCACTCGATCCCGAAGCCCGTGGCTCTCGTGGTCTGCTACCCGTCGAACCCCACGGCCTATGTGGCTTCCCTCGACTTTTACCGGGATCTCGTCGCCTTCGCTAAGAAGCATGAGCTCATCCTGCTGTCGGATCTCGCCTATTCGGAGGTGTATTTCGACGAGAGAAACCCGCCGCCCTCGATCCTTCAGGTGCCCGGCGCCATCGATGTAGCGGTAGAGTTCACCTCCATGTCTAAGACATTCTCCATGGCGGGCTGGCGTATCGGCTTTGCCGTGGGCAACGAACGCCTGCTCGCGGCGCTCGCCCGGGTGAAATCCTATCTCGATTATGGCGCCTTCACGCCGGTCCAGGTGGCCGCGACCGCCGCCCTCAACGGTCCTGACGATTGCATCCGCGAGATGCGGGCGACCTATAAGAAGCGGCGCGACGTGATGGTGGATGCCTTCGCGAAAGCGGGCTGGTCCATTCCGGCCCCCAGCGCATCCATGTTCGCCTGGGTCCAGATTCCTGAGAAATTCAGGAGCATGGGCAGCTTGGAATTCTCCAAGCTGCTCGTGGAGAAGGCTGACGTTGCGGTCGCTCCCGGCATCGGCTTCGGCGAGCACGGCGACGATTATGTCCGTATCGCCCTTGTGGAAAACGAGCAGCGCATCCGTCAGGCTGCCCGCAACATCCGCAAATTCTTCGATACCGCCGACCAGACCCTCCACAACGTGGTGCCGCTGGCGCGCCGGGGCTGAGTTCCGGCAGACGGGCGACCGGTATTTGGCCCAAGTTCCCCTGTCCGCATGGACATGAGAGCTTGGCAGTCGTAAAGAGCAACCCGGTTTTACAGGGAGCTTTTGTCCGTGACACGTCCTCTCAAGGTGGGCATCGCCGGCCTCGGTACTGTTGGCGCTTCGGTTATTCGGATCCTCGAACGCCGGAACGAGACTGTGACCCAGAGGGGCGGGCGGCCTGTCGAGGTCGTGGCCGTGTCTGCCCGCGATAAGGCGAAGGACCGGGGCGTCGATCTTTCCCGCTTCACGTGGTTCGACAATCCGGTGGAGCTTGCTCGCTCGGCGGATGTGGAATGCGTGGTCGAGCTGGTGGGCGGCGCCGACGGTGCCGCGCTCGAGGTGGTTCAGGCCGCTCTGTCCCAGGGCAGGCATGTGGTTACCGCCAACAAGGCGCTGCTTGCGAAGCACGGATTGGCGCTGGCGAAGCTCGCGGAATCCAAGGGCGTGTCGATCTCCTTCGAGGCCTCCGTCGCCGGCGGCATCCCGATCATCAAGACCCTGCGCGAGGCTCTGCCCGGTAACGAGGTGTCCCGCCTCTACGGCATCCTCAACGGTACCTGCAATTACATCCTGTCCCGCATGGAGCTGGAAGGGCTGACCTTCCAGGAATGTCTGAAGGACGCTCAGCGCCTCGGCTACGCGGAGGCCGACCCGACCTTCGACGTAGAGGGCTTCGACACGGCCCATAAGCTCGCGATCCTCACGAGCCTTGCTTTCGGCACGCAGATCGATGCCGAAGCGATCTATGTGGAGGGCATCTCCTCCATTACGCCGCTAGACCTCGCCATGGCGAAGGAGCTGGGCTTCCGGATCAAGCTGCTCGGAGTCGCTGAGCGCACGGAAACCGGCATCGAGCAGCGCGTGCATCCGACCATGGTGCCGCGCACCTCGTCCATCGCTCAGGTCATGGGCGTAACGAACGCGGTGACCATCGATGCCGATGCGGTGCGGGAGCTGACCCTCATCGGCCCCGGGGCCGGAGGGGACGCAACCGCCTCGGCCGTGGTGGCGGATATTGCCGACGTGGCTGCTGGCGTCGCCCAACCTCTCTTCGGCAAGCCTGTCGATCAGCTGGAAAAGGCGCCGCGCGCGCCCATGCAGCGTCACGAGGGCGGCTATTACATCCGCTTGACGGTTCACGACCGTCCCGGCGTCGCTGCCGGTGTCGCGACGCGCATGGCGGAAGAAGACATTTCGCTGGAGAGCATCCTGCAGAAGCGTTCCGAAGTCGCCGCGACGCAAGATCCGCACGGCCGCTCGGGGGCGCCTGTCTCCCTCGTTCTCATTACTTATGCGGCGACCGAGGCATCCATCCGTTCGGCGGTCGAAAAGATCTCGAGGGATGGTCTTATTGCCGAGCCGCCCCAAGTCATCCGCATCGAACGCGATTAATCATCTGGCGGGCGGCAAACGCCCGCCGATCACCTTAAGAGGGAGACGACACGTCCATGTCGCAAGGCATTACCGTCCAACCGGGGCAAATCATCGAGCGCATTCTGACCTTGGAGCTCGTCCGCGTTACTGAGCGCGCGGCTGTGGCTTCCGCCAGACTGCGAGGGCGCGGCAACGAGAAGGCAGCCGACCAAGCGGCCGTGGACGCCATGCGCCGCGAGCTCAACAAGCTTCCGATCGACGGAACGGTGGTGATCGGCGAGGGCGAGCGCGATGAGGCGCCCATGCTTTTCATCGGTGAAAAGGTGGGCAACAAGCAGGGGCCGAAGGTCGATATCGCCGTCGATCCGCTGGAGGGCACCACCCTCTGCGCGAAAGACATGCCGGGCTCCATCGCCGTGATGGCCATGGCCGAGGCCGGAACGCTGCTGGCCGCCCCCGACGTCTACATGCACAAGATCGCCGTCGGCCCGGGCTATCCCACCGGCGTGGTCGATCTCGACGCTTCTCCCGAGGACAACATTCACGCGCTGGCCAAGGCGAAGGGCGTGAAGCCGAACGAGATCAACTGCCTCGTCCTCGACCGTCCGCGGCATGCGGAGCTCATTGCCGCGATCCGCAAGACGGGCGCGGGCGTTCGCCTCATCACCGATGGCGACGTGGCCGGTGTGATCTTCACGACGAAACCCGCCGACACGGGCATTGACCTTTATCTCGGCATCGGCGCCGCCCCCGAGGGCGTTCTCGCCGCCGGCGCGCTGCGCTGCATCGGCGGCCAGATGCAGGGCCGCCTCATCCTCGACACGGAAGAGAAGCGTTCCCGCGCGCTCCAGATGGGCGTGACCGACCCCAACAAGAAGTACGACGTGACGGATCTCGCCCGCGGCGACGTGATCGTGGCCGCAACTGGCGTGACGGACGGCGGGCTCCTGAAGGGCGTCCATTTCGGCAAGGACGTGATCACCACCGAAACGGTGGTCTACCGCTCCGCCACCGGCACCGTGCGCCGCATCTACGGCGAACACCGCGAGCTGTCGAAGTTCCACCTGGACTAAGATTCTCCAGCAGGTCATATTTTACTCATCGTCATGGCCGGGCTCGTCCCGGCCATCTTCGTTTCAGGCCCAAGCCACATCCTTAAGGGCGCAGGCTGCGTCATAAGGGTGGGGCGCTATTGGCAGGATCGGTATATGGTCATCGACATTCGCCCCTTCAGACTTGAGGACCGCGAGGCCTGGGAGCCGCTGTGGCAGGGCTACCTGACCTTCTACCAGTCGACCCTGCCGCCTGAAGTGACGAATGCGACTTGGCAACGCTTCAACGATCCAGCCGAGCCGATGCACGGTCTGGCAGCTCTTATCGAGGGCAAGATCGTCGGGATTGCGCACTACCTCTATCACCGCTCTACCTGGACGACCGGAAGCTATTGCTACCTGCAGGATCTCTTCACGGACGAGGGGGCTCGCGGGCGCGGGATCGGGCGGGCTTTGATCGAAGCGGTTTATGAGCGAGCGAAGGCCGATGGAGCCACAAGGGTCTATTGGCTAACCCATGAGACGAATACGGATGCTCAGGCACTTTACGACAAGGTTGCTTCCCGTAGCGGCTTCATCCAATACCGCAGGCTGTTTTGACCACATTTCCCAGTTAATATTGTTGCCGTGACCGAATCATCGCCAATTTCCCTGCCGAAGCCCTTCCTCGGCGTAACCCAGTCGGCCCTGGGCCGTACTTGGATCGAGCGTTGCAGCGCTGCCCAGAGTGCAATTGCGCTTGCCATCGCGCAGACCCATGGAATTCCAGACATTCTGGCCCGTGTGCTCGCGGGGCGCGGTGTCGGCATTCATGAGACGGAGGGCTTTCTCAACCCGCGCCTGCGGGACCTCATGCCCGATCCGCATGTGCTCACCGAAATGGAAGCAGCCGCCAATCGTCTGGCGGATGCGGTGGTTCGTTCTGAGAAGGTCGCGATCTTCGGCGATTACGACGTGGACGGCGCCTGCAGCGCTGCCCTCTTGGCCGAGTATTTGCGCGCCTGCGGCATTGCCTATGCCATTCACATCCCTGATCGGATTACGGAAGGCTACGGTCCGAATGTCGATGCCATCCGCGCCCTGAAAGAGCAGGGGGCGGACATTCTGGTCACGGTGGATTGCGGCACGGCCAGCATCGAACCTCTGGCTGAGGCTAAGCGCTTGGGCCTGGACCCGGTCGTCCTCGATCACCATCAGGCGCCGGAGCAGTTGCCGGAGGCGCTCGCCATCGTGAACCCAAACCGGCAGGACGATCTTTCCGGCCTCGGTCATCTCTGCGCGGCGGGCGTGGTCTTTCTGTTCCTCGTCGCCCTCAACCGGGTCCTGAGGGCTCGCGGCTTTTTCGGCAACCGAGCCGAGCCGGACCTCATGGGGAGCCTCGATATCGTGGCGCTCGCGACGGTCGCCGATGTGGTGCCCCTGGTGGGCTTGAACCGTGCCTTCGTGCGCCAGGGGCTTGCCATCATGCGCAGCCGCCGCAGAATCGGCTTGGCGGCGCTTCTCGATACTGCAGGCCTCGCCGGCGCGCCTGAATGCTGGCATCTGGGCTATCTCGTCGGCCCGCGTATCAATGCGGGTGGCCGCATCGGCGATGC
Source organism: Pseudomonadota bacterium (assembly GCA_023450615.1). Classification (GTDB taxonomy): domain Bacteria; phylum Pseudomonadota; class Alphaproteobacteria; order Rhizobiales; family Beijerinckiaceae; genus Microvirga. The sequence goes on from JAEXGT010000047.1 coordinate 118,939, forward strand.
GGCGCTGGGCTCCCGCCTTCTGCTGACGGAGGATCCTGTCCAGGCGGGCCAGATCGCCGCCGAGCTCGACCGCTTGAACCGAGAGCGGCAGGCCATCGAGGTTGTTGCGGTTCAGGAGGCTGAGGCGCAGGCCATGATGGCGCTGGAGCGAATGCCTGATCAAGCCGTACTAGTGACGGCTTCCGCCGAATGGCACCCTGGCGTTGTGGGTCTTATCTCCGCGCGCACGAAAGAGCGTTTCCGCCGTCCGGCCTTTGCGTTCACCCTCAATCCCGACGGCACCGCGACCGGCTCAGGCCGCTCCGTGCCCGGTGTCGATCTCGGCGCGGCCGTTCGCGCGGCAGTCGATGCGGGGATCGCCATCAAGGGCGGCGGGCATACCATGGCGGCGGGTGTAACGATCAGAGCAACGGAGCTTGACCGTTTTCTTGCCTTCGTCACCGACAAGCTGAACGAGCCAGTCAGTACCATGCGCCTGAACGACCAGTTCGCCATCGACGCGACCTTGACGGCGGCAGGTGCGCAGCCAGGGCTGGTGACGGCGCTGGAGCGGGCAGGGCCGTATGGATCGGGCCAACCGGAGCCGGTCTTCGTCTTTCCGCAGCACCGTCTCATCGAAGCGCGGGAGGTCGGAAGCGGCGGACATATGCGCGTGAAGCTCCGTGGAGGAGACGGCAGCACGATTGGGGGAATCGCCTTCCGCGCTGCGGGCCAACCGCTCGGAAATGCGCTGTCTGACGCCATCGGTAGCCCCCTCCACGTTGCCGGAACGCTCTCCATTGACCGGTGGGGCGGGCAGGAAAAAGCCGAGCTTCGCATTATGGATGCAGCAAGGCCTGAATAATTCACATCAGACGCTTGCGGTGCGTCACGATCCCGTCTATACGTCCGCCCACTTCGACGGCAACGCCTCGAAGCCAGCGCGCCCTTCGTCTATCGGTTAGGACATCTGCCTTTCACGCAGGAAAGAGGGGTTCGATTCCCCTAGGGCGCGCCATTTACATCTTGGTCGACTGCCGGCCCCCTCCATGAGGGACCTGAACATGGTGCAAACGCAGCAGGGGCTTTTACTTTCCGTAGTTGCGCCGTGTTATAACGAAGAAGAGAGCCTTAGGCAGTTTTGCCAGCGCGTCTCTGATGCTTGTCGGGCTCAGGTTGGTTCTTCCTTCGAAATCGTTCTGGTCGATGATGGGTCTCGGGATAGGACTTGGCCGATTATCGAAGACCTGTCGGCGACAAACCCCAACATTCTCGGTGTTCGCCTTTTCCGTAACCATGGCCATCAACTCGCAGCCACGGCAGGCTTGTCCGTAACGCGTGGTGAGCGGGTCATGCCGATCGATGCGGACCTGCAGGACCCTCCGGAGCTTTTGCCGGAGATGATGAGCCTCATGGATCAAGGCGCGGATGTTGTTTACTGCCAACGCGTTTCCCGCGAGGGTGAGGGTTGGTTCAAGCTTTTGACGGCATCGCTCTTCTATCGATTAATCGAGAAAATCTCACCGACGCCGATTCCTCGCGATACAGGCGATTTTCGCCTTATGAACAGAAGGGTCGTCGACGCACTAAACATGATGCCGGAGCACCATCGTTTCCTCCGTGGCATGGTGAGTTGGATAGGCGGCAAGCAGGTCGCGCTTCCCTATGAGCGCCAGTCGCGATTCGCCGGAACGACCAAGTACCCGCTTCGAAAGATGATTCGCTTCGCGACGGATGCCATTACGAGCTTCTCAATCGTTCCGCTCAGGCTGGCGGCATGGTTGGGAGTTTGCGTATCGGCGGTTGCGTTCCTCACTCTCTTTTATGTCTTGTTTCAGTGGCTCACAGGGGCAAAAGTGCCTGGATGGGCAAGCGAACTTGCCTCGAACTCCCTCTTTGCGGGAACGCAATTGCTCGTTCTCGGCATCATCGGAGAGTATCTCGGGCGCGCCGTCGAGGAATTGAAGGGGCGTCCTCTCTTCATGATCGGCAAGATCAATGCACAAGGCCAGGTATTTGATCTCCCCATAGAGTTCTCCCGTCTTCGGCCTGAGCAGGAGAAGGCAGTGCTGAATCAGATCGTGCCGGTTTCGTCTCCGAACGCGCATGGCAGGAATCTGAGAATGCGCTCATAAGTACGGGCGCGGAATGGAAATGCTTTCGTCATTTCTCCGGCTTGTGCGTCGCCATCTTCGCGAGCCGATAGCCTTTGTCATCGTTGGCATCATCAACACCGCAGTTGATTCCGGGCTATTCATCCTGCTCGTTTGTCTCGGGATGATGCCGTTATGATGCCGTTGCTCGCGAATGCGATCAGTTTCTCGGTGGGCGGCGTGAACAGCTACATTCTGAATTAACGGTTCACGTTCCTGCAGGAGAATACCCGGCCAAGATTGCCGCTACTTTCCTGCTGTTTGCCATCATTACTGCGATGGGCCTTGGTTTGTCGCAAGGCATTTTATGGGTGGTCTGCAGATGGACCTTCTGCCGGTCCCGGCAAAAGGCATCTCCATCCTATCGACGTTCGCATTCGGTTTTTTAGCGAACAAGTTGTTTGTGTTCAGCTACAAGCACTGAACTTGCTTGGATCAAGCTGCTTATGTTTTCGCTTGCTCGATAACAAACCATTTCGCCAGCATCCCGACCGGGTTCGCCGATCCTGAAGGACTGTGTCCAGGCCCCCCTGAAGGGTGAAGGATTCGAAACTGAACCCGCAGATCCCCATCTTGAGTTGCTTCATAAGGAATTGTGACAGCCACTTCGCTCGATTGCCCCGAAGGCAGGGTCCAGGTCGTAAGGATCGTGTCATTTACCGATACTTCGACTTCCTGATTGTCCTTCCCTCCGGCAAACCCGCTCGCACCTAGCTTCAAGACCAAGTCTCCCGTGGAAGGGCTGATGCTCATAAAGAGCTTGCTGTGAGTTCCCCCTGTCATTGTGCCCTCAGGGCCGCTTCGCGACCACATACATGCGAGGTAATTGCGATCAGCGCGGGGGGAATCTGAGGTCAGAGAAATTTTTGTGCCGAGTTTGTATTTGCGGCCTTTGCCAAGAGGAGGGCAGGGTGCTACTCGCGCAATATAATATGCTTTGTAATCTTCGCTCACAGTAGGGAAGCGGGTCAGGGCGAGAACAAACAGCTCGAACGCTATCAGTGTAAAGGCCAAGGCGTAGAGAATGATCCCGCCTTTGGACAGGTATGAGGTTTCCGCTTTCATCTGCCTATATCAAACCTGACGCGCTTGAATTCCAGAGAACAAGAAGAGGTATGTTCGAGAGGACTAGAAGCGGCAAAGAGATTATCATCGAGATCTTGCGCGCAGCGATAAGTTGAGACGCCACAATAAGCAGCGGCGCCAGACCTATGACATAGCGAGGCATGGAGACGACATGCGTTGAGAGTGGGATAAGGATTGCAAGAAGCGCAAATACCGCTTCCGGAAGCCTACGCAGCCAAACAAGATAGCCAGTCAACGCTAGGCCAATCACCGTCCATAAAGCGCACCAGCGCTCCGAGAATTCCCCAGCCTGAAAGAACTGCGCTAAGTCCTTTGTCTTGAGAGCAGAGACGAGGATGACCAGAGGATTTCCCATCTCTCGCCCCCATGCCCGCTGGACGTGAGAGAATGCCAACGCATCACCGACAAGATAGTGAAGGTAGCTCATGTAGAGAAATAGACCGAGCGGGGCCAGGGCGAGGCCTAGAACAAGCTGCGGGTTCTGTAGGGCGGCGACTGGAAAAGAGCGGATAGAGCGTCCCTGTCTGAGATGGTCCTGAAGTGCTGCAACCAAAATGGCTATCGTCATCATCACGCCTACTGTCCGCGTTGCAGAAAGCAGGGCGGCCAGGATGCCCACAATCACGTACTGGCGTTTGGAGAGAAACAGGAAGCAGGCCAATGTCAGCGCTAGGAATAGGGCTTCTGTATAACCTGTTGCAAAATAAAATGAAAAAGGCCCCGAGTATAAGATCACGCAAAAAGCTATCAGAGCATCTCTGTTGCGCAGGATCTTGGCTGCAAGGAAGCCCGCTGCCAAGGCGGCAACATTAGAGACGATCATAAGCGCCGTGTCGGGAGAAAGAGAAAGGAAGGATTGAAGCGCTGCTGTAATGAGAGGGTATAAAGGAAAGAAAGCCCAAGCGGCTTCCCCGTTTGTCGGGAGGGGCATCGACGGATACCCTCGGGCGATCAAGCCCTTATACCAGCCACAATCCCATTGGCAGAGGTTTGCTGAGACGGCATTAGGGCTGAAGTTGTTCCCTAAAGTGCCAACAATGACGTACATGAAGACACGGCTGATAATAAAGAAGGAGATAACGATCAGCGTCGCGTTAAAAGGCTCCTGAGTTGGGCATGGCTTAACTTCATGACTCTTGGCATAGAGTATTGTCGATAGACATTTCTTTGCTGAATATATTAATAATAGAGCGTTTCGTGAAATATCTTCTTTAAAGAAGTTTGATATTATTGCCATGTTGCTTATTGTGCCCGTCATGCCTGCGTCGGGGATGTAACACAAGAGCAGCACTTTAGCGAATGGGTTTCGAAATATATTTAAGATGGCCTATATGAAATGATACAAAGTGCAAAATGCTCCTAGGTCCTCGCCTTTCTATTGGGGGTGCTGGTCTGATGTGATCTGCATTTTTGTATATAAACGGTAGGCCTGATGGAAATGCTCAGATTGAGCTGCCTTTAATCTTCGTCACCATCTCCCAGTTGTCACCGACTGCGATCAGGCAGGCTTTGCCGTCCGGCATGGTTATGACCATCGACCATGAGCTGCCCTGCGAGGCGAAAACCTCGAGGACTTGGCCCGGCTGTGCGAGGCCGATTCCGACCGGATCTTCCTTGTACTGATTGGCAAGGAGTTCCACGAGCTGTTCGCGAGGGCCGCACGAGGCCTGGGCATAAGCTCCAGATGGTCCGACGAGAAGGGCACTGCCAAGGATCGGCAGCAAGGCAAGCGGGCGGTGAAACATGGCACGTCCTAGAGCGGTTTGCCCGCATAACCCTTGGCGTTTCCATCAACGCATGTGGTTTCAAAAAAGCTCCATGGGGTCAAACGGTGCAGGTTGTGCTGCATAACCGGGCGCTCACATGGAGAATCGGATGTGCAAGGGGCATGGCCGGAGCTACAGTGAACTTGCCGCATTCAATGGCGTTTTATCGCGAACTCCCTCTTGCCGAGCGTTCAGTCATGCCCCGCTTTTTCTTCAACATCCGAGATGGTTACGACGTCGATGAAGACGATGAGGGTATCGAGCTTCCCGATCTCGATGCAGCCAAGGCGGAGGCTCTCGCAACGGTCGAGGAGCTTCGGGAAGAGCTTGCGGATGCCGGGAACATCGAGCTCGAGATCGTTGATGAAACGGGCCGACGCCTCTTGACCGTGCCGTTCTTCCGAGGCGGGCGGGGCGGCAAACGCCGCTGACATCCTCTCACCAAAGCGCCTACGAACAAGCCCGGCCTTAGGCCGGGCTTTGCGCTTCGACACCGGTGGCTTAGCACTCGGTCGTCTTCTTCGTGGTGGTATCGCCGAACTCGTCAGTCTTCTGCTTGGTCTCGGTGGTGCAGCCAAGTTCCGACGAGCCGGTCGTGACCGTCGTGGAGGATGTGGTGCTCGGCTCACGCTTTTGCTCGATAGTCGTCGTACTGCCGAGGAGGCCTTCCTCCTTCTTGATTGTCGTCGTGGTGTCCTGAGCGAAGGCCGCTGTGCTCAAGACCGAAGTGGCCAGGACGAAAGCAAGCTTTTTCATATTCGAAAACTCCTCTGTGAAAGCCTTTGCCGTGAGAACGCTCGCCGTACAGAGCGGTTCCTGGCTAGGCGAGGGAGTTTCATTTCGTACGCAGATCCTTCCACGCCCCCGCGAATGCACGGGCGTTGCTGGCAATTTCCTCCACAGACATAGTGGGTGTGAAGAGCGCCGAGCCGAGACCGAAGCCGTTGGCACCTGCATCCACATAGGGCTTCATATTGTCGGGCTTGATGCCGCCAACGGGCAGCACAAGGGCATCCTTGGGTAGAACGGCCCGCCATGCTTTCACGACATGTGGGGGGATGCCTTCTGCCGGAAAGATCTTGATCGCGTCAGCGCCGGCCTTCAGCGCGGCGAAGGCCTCTGTCGGCGTTGCCACGCCCGGCGTACAGATCATGCGGTGTTCCTTGGCGCGGCGGATCACATCAAGATCTCCGTGGGGCATGACGATGAGCTTGCCCCCGACATCCCTGATACCGTCGACCTGCTCGGGATCGAGGACGGTTCCTCCGCCTACGAGAACTTCGCCAGGCATGGTCCTGGCCAAGATCTCGATGCTGCGAAACGGTTCCGGCGAGTTCAGCGGAACCTCGATGATCCGGAATCCTGCCTCGACGAGAGCAAAGCCCACGGCTTCGGCATCATCGGGGCGCAATCCGCGAAGGATCGCGATCAAGGGAAGATCGCTCAAATAACCCGACAGCAAGACAGCACCTCTTGAAAAATCGATTGCTTCATTATCCGAAGTTTAACGCGAAAACCCCCGGAATTCTCCAGCGGCTTTTGCGCCCTGCCTCGTTTAGTTCACAGCTGACGAAAGCCTTTCCTTCGCCAACTGCACGAGCTTTACCCTTTCCCTATTCGCTAGATCCATGGGTAGGGCCGACGCAGGAATAGTCACGAAGGTGGTCGGCGCAGGCATTGCTGGGCGGCTCGCGATATTTGCACCTGCTCATCGGCGGTCGTGGTCCCCCGCAGCACCTTTTGCCATAGATCGCTCTGGCGCAGGGTATCGACCGTACAGGAGCAGAGGGCGATGCATGTTTCCGGCTGAGCGTTCATCAGGCAGGTCGAAACGCATTCATTCATGAAGGGCTGCGCCTCGGCCCTCGGATTGGGGCCGGTAATCTGCAGGACGCCATAGAGAATGCCGAGCAGCACGACCTGATGAGCGAGATAGATCGGGAGGCTCTTTCTTCCGGACCAGACCAGAAGTCGGGACAGAGGATCATGCGCCTGCCAATGGGCTAGCCTCATGGTGCTGGCGCGGGCCAGCAGAAGCCTGCCCGTAAAGACTCCGAGCAGCACCATCCCGAACCAGGGGAAGAGGGGAACGTAATCATTTGTCATCGGGTCCGTGGCGCCGAGGCCCAGCCAATCGAGATACGGAGCATCGAAGGTGGGGCTCGTGAAGAGCGCGGGACCGATGAGGAAGAAGATTGCTGTGGCCAGGGACAGGGCAGGGTGCATGCGCACAAATGGCAGCGCCAGCACGCTAGAAACAGCGATGCAGTGGAGTATCCCGAAGAAGATGTAGCTCTCCGGAAACGCAAAGAAGGTGACGAGGGTCACGGCGAGAGCGGCGCCCCCCACTTTCATGAGGCGCTTCAGAAAAGCGAGGCGGCGAAATCCTTGCGCATGGGCAAGGACCAGGCCGATACCGGCCAGAAACAGAAACGACCCTGCGATGCCGCGTGCGAACCAGCGCCATGCGGGAACCTGGAGGATGTTCGTTTCGATCAGCTTCAGAAAGCTCAGGTCCCAGCTGAAGTGATAGACGACCATAGCCGTGATCGCGAGCCCGCGGGCGACGTCGATGGCGTCCCAGCGTTGAGAGGCCATGGACCGAGGCCGGAGGGTGTCTTGCTCGTGCTTGAAATCGGCCCTGATATGGGCGGCCTCATCGTTCACGGATGCTGATCCTGCTGTTTCTATCGCATGGGCGCGTTCTATATGAGTGACATGACCGAGAACCTTGCTGCGTCAATCGCCACATTGCAGGAAATGATTCAAGAGGCGCGGACCGTCGTCGGTTTCACGGGTGCGGGCATTTCGACGGAAAGCGGCGTACCCGATTTCCGGTCTCCCAACAGCCCTTGGATGCGCAACAAGCCGATCCCCTTCGAGCAATTCGTCCTTAGTGCGGAAGCGCGGCGGGAGGCGTGGCGGCGCAAGTTCGTCATGGACGACCTCTACCGGGATGCAAAGCCCAGTCATGGGCATCTCGGGGTCGCTTCGCTCATTGCCTCCGGGCGCATGCCGGCGGTGATCACGCAGAATATTGACGGGCTTCACCAGGCGTCAGGTCTCTCTGAGGAGCAGGTCGTCGAATTGCACGGCAACGGCACTTACGCCAAGTGCCTCTCCTGCGAGCAACGGCATGAACTCGATTGGATCAGGGGGCATTTCGAGGCTGTTGGCGACCCGCCCGAATGCGTGAATTGCGGCGGAATCCTGAAATCCGCGACCATCTCCTTTGGCCAGTCGATGCCGGAAGGCCCCATGCGCCGAGCCCAGACGCTCATGGCCGCCTGCGATCTCTGTCTCGTGGCGGGATCGTCCCTGGTGGTCTACCCGGCAGCCGCTTTCCCAGCCTTCGCCAAGGAGAACGGGGCGCGGCTGGTGATCGTCAATCGGGAGCCGACGCCGCTCGATGAAGTGGCAGATCTGGTCATTCATGCAGAAATCGGAAATGTCCTGTCCGCATTTATCTCATGATTTCAATGATCTCGCCGAATGGCGAAAAATTCATCGCAATTTAAGGGTTCTTACCGGCTTCCCCTGATTCAGGACGATGTTATCCTCTTTTTAAGAATCGGGTTTTTGATTCGAGTTCGGGTATATTCATGACTAGCGATTTCGGCTCTAACTCCTTCAATCTTCGAGAGGAAAACTCCTCTTTCGATCAAGGCCGCCGCGAGGTCGCCCCGGCGCCTGCTGAGGAAAACTCCCTCGAACTCATCCAGGTGAGCGGCCGGATCAAGTGGTTCGACGTCGCCAAGGGCTTCGGCTTCATCGTGCCCGATAACGGCATGCCCGATGTTCTCCTGCACGTGACCTGCCTGCGCCGGGACGGGTATCAGGCCGCCAACGAGGGCGCCCGCATCGTGGTCGAGGCGGTTCAACGCCCCCGCGGTTTGCAGGCCTTCCGGATCGTCTCGCTGGATGAATCGACGGCGCTGCACCCCTCCGAACTGCCGCTGCCGCGCACACATGTTCAGGTGGTGCCCACCAGCGGGTTGGAGCCGGCCGTCGTGAAATGGTTCAACCGCCTGCGCGGCTTCGGTTTCCTGACCCAAGGGGAGGGCAAGCCGGACATTTTCGTCCATATGGAAACCCTGCGGCGCTACGGCATTGCCGAGCTGAAGCCCGGTGAACGCGTCTTCGTGCGCTTCGGCGACGGGTCGAAGGGACTCATGGCCGCCGAGGTTCGCCTCGCCGACATGGCACTGCCTCACTCCCACTGACAGGCTGCGTCGTGCTCCAGCGTCTTCGACCGGTTCTTCCGGCTCTCGGCTTTGCGGTCGCTCTGACCGGCGCGGCCTATGCCCAGGCATTGGAGGCTTTGTCCATCGTGACCCAGGGCGGTCAGAGGCAGAGTTTCCAGGTCGAGGTTGCGAGGAATGACGCCGACCGGAGCCAAGGTCTGATGTTCCGCCGCTCCATGGCGCCCGACCGGGGCATGCTGTTCGACTTCGGCAGGGTCGAGCCGGTCTCCATGTGGATGCAGAACACCTATCTCTCCCTGGACATGCTCTTCGTCCGCCCGGACGGCACCATCGCCCGCATCGCGGCCAATACGGAACCTTTGTCCACCCGTACCATTCCCTCGGGCGAGCCTGTTCTCGCCGTTCTGGAACTGAATGCCGGCACAGCCGCCAAGCTCGGAATCAAGCCCGGCGACAGGATCGAGCATCCTATTTTCAAACGGTGACGTTCAGACGCTTGCTGAATCTACGCTGATCGTGATAGCGAACAGCCTAACCGGTGCTGAAAGGCGGGGTGTAGCGCAGTCTGGTAGCGCATCTGCTTTGGGAGCAGAGGGTCGCGGGTTCAAATCCTGCCGCCCCGACCATTTTTCACCGGCGAGTGTCTTGGAGAGAGTGCGAAAGACCAATGCCCGCTCGGATTTTTAAGCCCGCCAAATCCGCAATGCAGTCCGGCATGGCCCGGACGAAGCAATGGCTTCTCGTTTTTGAGCAGGACAAGCCCCGTGAGATCGAGCCTCTCATGGGATGGACCAGTTCGGGCGATACCCGCCAGCAGCTTCGTCTGGGGTTCGATACCAAGGAAGAGGCCATCGCCTATGCCGAGCGCGAAGGTATTGCCTACCGGGTCGAGGAGCCGCAGGAAATCAAGCGGCGGGCCATATCCTATTCGGACAATTTCAAGTTCAATCGCGTCGGCCCCTGGACTCATTGAGGCCCAGGCCGGCTCGATGGCCCCTTAGCTCAGCTGGATAGAGCAACTGCCTTCTAAGCAGTAGGTCGCAGGTTCGAGCCCTGCAGGGGTCGCCATTGCCATATGTCCGATAGCGAACGGGGCGATCCGATGGGAATTAGTTCCGGATCGCCGTAAATAACGATCCCAGCGTTAGGATGTCTGCAGAGCTTAGAAAGCTGTCGAGGCTTCGTGGAAGCAGGCAGTGCTTTGGTGCACGCTAGGCGTTTATCGAGAAGCGTGGTTAGCTGCGCTTAGAGGTGCTGCGACGGCGAGTTCAGCGCTCCGAGCTGCTCCGGCGGTGCCGATGGGCTTGCCGGGGACGGGGGCTTCTTCAGGGTGCGCTCGCGGGCGAAGATGAACAATCCCGCCCCGACGACGACAGCAATTCCGAAAAGCGCGACTGCGTCCGGCCATTCATCGAAGAAGAGCGCCCCGATGAGCAGGGCCCAGAGGATCTGGCTGTATTGCGTGGCTCCGAGCCTGTCGGCCGGTGCATAAGTGGTCGCGATGACGAAGAATGCCTGCGCGACGAAAGCCGTGGCCGCAAAGGCGAGCAGCTGCCACCATTGGGTTGATGTCGGCCACGTGAAGCCGGGGATCATCAGAATCCCGGCAATGGCGGTGGTTCCAAGAAACACGCTGCCGATGAGGGTATAACGCGTCTCGGTGGTGCCGATCATGCGCCCCATGATCACGCCGCCTGCTGCGCAGAGAGCGCCCGCGATGGCGAACAAATGGCCGGGCAGGATCTCCCTGAAACCGGGGCGCACGATGATCAGCACTCCGATGAACGCCGCGCAGACGGCAAGCCCCCGCCGCCACCGCACTGTCTCTTTCAGAACGAGAACGGACAGCACCGTCACGAGGCTCGGCATGAGGAACAGAAGGGCGAACGCTTCCGCAAAAGGAAGGCTCGTGAAGGCCATGACGCTCAAAGGCGTCGTGACGGAAATGAAGAAGACCCGCAGCGCCATGAGCCAAGGGCTTTTCCAGTGCACGATGTCACTCAGCCTGTCGCCGGACTTCATGAAGGTGGGCGAGAGCAGCAGCGGAATGAGATAGCCGAAGAAGGTCACCTCGAAGGGATCGAGATCGTGACCGATCGCCTTCACGATGGCATCGCCCCAGGCGAAGACGGCAAAGGCAAGGAATGCAAGAACGATGCCTTTGGCCATGGGGATGCAGCTTTACATTGGGAAATTCATCGCCAGAGAATGTCCGGCGCACAATGTACTGTTATGAAAAATCTAGCGGGTTGCCAAGCGGGAGCGGCGGCGTTCCACGACGATCACCTTAGCGCCCTCGCCACGATCCAAAATCCGGTCCGCGACGGCAATGCGTTGAGGCTGGCGGGGCGGCGTGGAAAGCGTGAGCACGACAGGCCGCACTTCGTCTTCAGGAAGGCCCATGAGCTGCGACGCAATCTCGACCTGGCCGTCGATGTCGTCCGTCAGGCCCTGTGCGGCGGCGATGGCTTCCTCCAGTGACGGAGGCTCGACCCGAGTGACACGCTGACCATAGCGACCCTGTGGCTTTTTCTTTTCTAGCATTCCGCTTCTCCTGCGCTCCCCCTTAACGTATGGACCCGGATTTTGCACAATGCGCATGCGTGGCAGCAGGGATGCATCCGGCGCAGACTTTCCGCCTGGAGGAGCCGCCGGGCTGGAAAGAGATCGTGAATCGTGCTTCCACAGAACGCATTCAGGCGGTCAGTGTTTCGCTCAAATCCAAATGAAAGGTCACGACGGTGTTCACAGCCAAAATCCTCCTTCTCGGATCGGGCGAGCTCGGCAAAGAATTCGTGATTTCGGCCAAGCGGTATGGCTGTCAGGTGGTCGCCTGCGATTCCTATTCTAATGCGCCCGCCATGCAGGTCGCAGATGCATTCGAGGTATTCTCGATGCTGGATGCGGATGCGCTGCGCGCGGCCATCGAAAAGCACAAGCCGGATTTCATCGTGCCGGAGGTCGAAGCAATCCGCACAGAGGTTCTTCAGGAATTCGAGGACAAGGGTTTCACGGTGGTGCCCTCCGCCCGCGCGGCATCGCTCACCATGAACCGGGATCGTATCAGGGACGTTGCAGCCAACGAACTTGGGCTGCGCACATCCAAGTATCGCTATGCGGAGAGCCTCGATGAGGTGATAGCCGCTGTGGAGCACACGGGTTTGCCCTGCGTGATCAAGCCGGTCATGTCTTCCTCCGGGAAGGGGCAGAGCACGATCCGCACCTCGGAGGAACTCGAACGGGCCTGGAATTACGCAGTCGCCAACATGCGTGGCGACCGCAAAAAGGTGATCGTCGAGGAGTTCGTCGCGTTCGAGTACGAGATTACCCTGCTCACGATCCGGTCCCGCGAAGGCGTGTCCTATTGTGAGCCCATCGGGCACCGGCAGGAGCGGGGGGACTACCAGGAATCCTGGCAGCCCACTCCAATGACCGACAAGCTCTTAGCCGATGCGCGGGAGATGGCGCGCAAGGTGGTCGACAATCTGGGAGGCTACGGCATCTTTGGCGTCGAATTCTTCGTCACCAAGGATGAGGTGATCTTCTCCGAACTCTCGCCGAGGCCGCACGATACCGGACTGGTGACGCTTCTCTCCCAGAACCTCTCTGAATTCGATCTGCACGCCCGCGCGGTCCTTGGCCTGCCGATCCCTCATATCCGCCTGAACGGTCCTACAGCATCCGCCGTGATCCTCGCTGATCGGGATTCTGAGCGCTTTTCCATCGAAGGTTTGAAGGATGCGCTGGCTCTCGCCGCCGATGGGAATGATGTCGAGGTACGCATCTTCGGCAAACCTACGACGCGGCCTTACCGGCGTATGGGCGTGGCCTTGGCTTCCGGCTCCAATGTCGAGGAGGCCCGTGAACGAGCGCGTCAGGCTGCTGCACGGATCAGGATCGAGTACAAGGAATAAGCGCCGTCAGGCGGCGCGGCATTCCCGGTCGAGAACATCGGTCGTGAGGCGGTAGAAGGCTTCAGCCTCCTCGTGTGTCGGAGCAATGCAGAGCACTCCGAGCTTGCCGAATTCCGACAGGGCTCCGATCAGGTGAAACATCACACCTTGCTGCCTCGCGCCGTCGAAATGAAGGCAATTGAGGGCGGCGATGTCGATAAGGTCGGCAGGCAGAAGCCCGCGATAGGCATCTGACTCCACGTTGTCGGACGCGTAATAGCACCGCGATTGCCCCGAGGGTGTAAGGAAGGTCCCGGTGTCAGGATCATATTGCCCCTCGGTTAGGAATTCGAGCATGATGAATGGATGCGTCGTGCCACCACGGCGCAGGTTGATCTCGATGGCGTAGTGTCGCCATCCATCGCCTTCCTTCACCGACAGGAAATCGATGGCGAAGCGGCCGAGAACGCCTTTCTCTGCAAGAACGCAGGCGGCTTTCCGGCCGCTCTCCTGGATCTCGAGGCGGTAAGACTCGTCGGCAGGAAAGAGGCAGCCGAGGAATACTTGTCCGCTTTCGCCGCCGAGGACCTGATCATGCGTCGAGATGGCCTCCAGCCGCCCAAGCGGGTCGACGCGAAACTGTGCCGATGGCGAGCGTTTCACATCTCCCTCGATGAATTCCTCGACGATACCGCCCATGCTCGTGAGCTTCTCGGAGAACAGCTCCCAGGTCATGTCCTTGGCCTCGAAAGCGAGGTCGGGCAGGCGGCTTTCGATCCAGGCATTCAGGGGCGCACCTTCCGGCGCGCCGTCATAGGAAAAGATCGCATTGCCCTCGCCGGAGAAGCCCTCGTCGAGCTTCACCACCGCCCGCCTGATACCGGGCCGTCTGGCCCTCAATTCCACAAGCGCGCCGACAATCTCGTCCGCGCCACGCAGGTCCTCGAACCCTTCCGGCATGTCGATGCCGGCCTCCCGAAAGATCTTGCGGGAGCCACTCTTCGATCCCCAATGCAGCAGATCAGGATCACACCCATAGATCGGCAGGTTCAGGCGCATGGCGAGACTGCGTTCCTGCTCGGTGACGTTGAAGCAGATCATATAGGCGGTGTCAGGATCTGGTATTGATGCGCGGATGCGTTCGAGCAGGCGAGGGCGCGCCAGGAGCTTTTCCGTCAGCCCCACGGGTGAGCCGTCATGACATGAGAACAGCGTCAGGCGGCTACGGGCATGCTGCGCGGGGATGCCGGGCAGGAGGTGCAGGTAGTAATCGATGATGGATTCCGGAATGGGATAGCTGGAAACATAGATCACGCGGGTACGCGGCATCCGGAGCAGCATGAGGTAGCATAGCATCCGCTCTTCATAATGGTGGGCACCGGAGATCGACGCCAGCACCTCCTGATCCATGCTCAGGCTGGGCACGATCAATACAGTCCTCGGTGCATCGTGCTTGGAGAAAGCCTCGAAGGCCCTGGCGAGCCGCGCCTGGAGCGCTTGGAAATCGGTCGCGGGAGAGGTGCCTGCGGCAACGGTCGTCGTCAGGGAGGCGTATTCCGTTTCCAAACAAATCCCCTTTGCTTCCCTAAGCCTGTATCCAGCTAGCTCTTAGGGCTCGTCATGAGACCGAACGCTTCTGGCCAAGTTTGGTTGCTGATGAGCGCAGACGGGCTTTCGCGAACTGGCAACTGACCGGGAGTGTCCTAAGTAAGGCAGGGTTCGAAGGGGCAATATCAAGGGGGAGCTGGGTTGCCGTCCAGCGCAAGTCATTGAAACTTATCAATTTTGAGGCGCTCTTCAACGCGTCGCCGAATCCTTATGTGCTGCTCAATCCTTCCCTGGTCATCATGGGGATGAATGAGGCGTATCTCCGCGTCACGATGCGCAAGCGCGAGGATCTTGTCGGAAGGCCCATGTTCGAGGCTTTCCCCAGCGACCCGGATTCCGACAGCTTCAAGCAGCTATACGCCTCATTCGAACGGGTCATTCGCGATAAGGTTACAGACCATCTGCCGCTGATCGCGTACGCCATCGCATTGCCCGACGGCCAGGGTTTCGAGGAGCGGTTCTGGAGCGCGACCCACACGCCCATGTTCAGCGAGGCTGGAGAGGTTGTCGCCATTCTCCAGCACACTGTCGACGTGACGGAGCTTCATCAGCTTCGGACCTTGGCCCGAACTTCGGCCTTCCTGTCCGGCCCCTCGGCCCTGATCGAGACGGATATGTTCCGCCGCGCCCAAGCCGTTCAGGCGGTGAACCAGACCCTCTCGAAGGAACGCCAGCATCTGCAGGATCTTTTCGAGCAGGCTCCTGGCTTCATTGCCTCTCTGAGCGGTCCAGATCATGTGTTCACCATGGCCAACGCGGCTTATCGCCATATGGTCGGCCGCTCCGATCTGATCGGAAAGTCCGTGGTCGAGGCATTGCCGGAAGTGGTTGGGCAAGGCTTCGTCGATCTTCTGAACCGCGTCTATCAGACCGGCGAGCCTTTCGTCGGACGCGGCGTGCGCGTTCTCCTGAACCAGGGTCAAGAGGACGTCGCAGAGGAACACTTTCTCGATTTCGTGTATCAGCCCATCTTCAATCGCGATGGGGCCGTCTCAGGCATCTTTGTCCAGGGGCATGACGTCACGGATCATCGACGGGCCGAGGAGGCGCTGCGTGAGAGCGAGCAGCGTTTTCGTGCGATCGCGGACTCTATCGATCAGCTCATCTGGGCGACGCGGCCGGACGGTTTTCACGATTATTACAATCAGCGTTGGTACGAATATACGGGCGTGCCGGAAGGCTCTACGGATGGGGCTGCCTGGAACGGCATGTTCCATCCTGACGACCAGGAACATGCCTGGAAAGTTTGGCGTCATTCTCTTGAAACGGGCGAGCCCTACCACATCGAATACCGGCTGCGTCACAATTCCGGCCAGTACCGCTGGGTCCTGGGGCGTGCGCAGCCCGTGTTCAACGAGCAGGGGCAGATCACGCGTTGGTATGGCACCTGCACAGATATTCACGATTTCAAGCAGGCCCAAGACGAGTTGCGGGCAAGCCAGGAGAAAGCCGTCCGATCCGAGGAGGAGACGCGGCGCCTGGCTTCGATACTCACAGAGCGGGTGGCCGAACTCGATGCCGCAAACGAGGAAATTCAGCGCTTCGCCTATATCGTCAGCCACGACTTGCGCGCGCCGCTCGTTAACATCATGGGTTTCACGAGTGAACTCGAAAACGCTCAGGAAGAGATCGAAAAATTCTACAGAACGGTCTCACAGGCGCAGCCGGATCTGGTCACGCAGAGCGCCAGTGCCGCTATCGAAGGGGACCTTGCCGAAGCCATCGGCTTCATTAGGTCCTCCACCATCAAGATGGACAAGCTGATCAATGCCATCCTCCGGTTGTCTCGCGAAGGCCGCAGGGTCCTGACACCGGAGCCGGTCAATATGAGCCAGTTGTTGGAGGCACAGCACCATAGCCTGGCGCATCAGCTTCATGAGCGTGGAGCGGAGTTGATCATCGAAGACGTTCCCAGCATCGTCAGTGACCGTCTGGCCATTGAGCAGGTCTTCGGCAACCTGATGGACAATGCGGTGAAGTATCTGGAGCCGGGCAGATCTGGCCGGATCGTTGTCCGAGGCCACGATCTCGGCATGGGCGTCCGCTACGAGATCGAGGATAACGGCCGAGGCATCGATGAGAAGGATTACGAGCGGATCTTCGATCTCTTCCGCCGCTCGGGAATCCAGGACCAGCAGGGCGAGGGAATTGGACTTGCACACGTGAGGGCCCTTGTGCGAAGGCTTGGGGGCAGCATCTCGGTCAAGTCGAGATTGGGTGTGGGCACGACCTTCACCGTCACTCTGCCCAAATATATCAGCATGAGTTCGGAGGCCGCGTAACATGCCCCAGCAGAATCCTGTCACCATCATCATGATCGAGGACGACGAGGGGCATGCCCGTCTGATCGAAAAGAACATCAGGCGCGCCGGGGTCTGCAACGAGATCCGCACCTTTGCGAACGGGACGGATGCACTCGCGCATCTTTTCAGCGATGGAGTGCGCAATGACGGCCCATTCCTCGTCCTCCTCGACCTCAATCTCCCGGACATGAACGGGGTCGATATTCTGGCGAAGCTGAAAAACGACGAGAGCCTTAGACGCGCTCCCGTGGTGGTGCTGACGACCACGGACGATCAGCGCGAGGTCCAACGCTGCTACGACTTGGGCGCCAACGTCTATATCACCAAGCCGGTCGAGTACGAGTCGTTCTCCCAGGCCATCCGCCAGCTCGGCCTCTTTCTTTCCGTCATTCAGGTTCCTGAAACGCAGTGAGCGAAGTCCAGCCTATCCGCCTTCTCTATATCGATGACGATCCGGGCCTCGGACGCCTAGTCGAGCGCTCGCTGACGCGCCATGGCTTCAAAGTCACCCATGCTTTGAATGGGGACGAAGGGCTGCGGCATCTCGCTTCCACGTCCTACGATGTGATCGCTCTCGATCACTTCATGCCGGGCAGGGAGGGCCTCGACGTTCTGGCCGAAATCCAAACGCTTTCCGACCCGCCACCCGTCGTCTATGTGACCGGGGCGGATGAAGGACGTATCGCCGTGGCGGCGCTTAAGGCCGGTGCATCCGACTATGTGATCAAGGACGTGGGCGGGGTCTTCATGGATCTGCTCCGCTCCGCGGCCGAGCAGGCACTTGAAGCAGCGCGGCTGCGCCGAGAAAAGGCTGCGGCCGAGCGTGAGATGCGCGAAGCCCGCGAGCGGGCCGAGATGCTTCTGCAGGAGGTGAACCACCGCGTCGCCAACTCCTTGCAGCTCGTCGCCTCCCTTGTCGCGATGCAGCAGCGGGCGGTTGCAGGCGATACGATGGCGCGGGATACTCTCGCGGAAACCCAGAGCCGCATCACCGCCATCGCGCAGATCCACCGGCGTCTCTACACCTCCAATGATGTCCGCTTCGTTGAAATGGATACCTATCTGGAAGGTCTGGTAGAGGAACTGGAAGGCGCCATGCGGGCTGCAGGCCGGGAGCACACGATCTCTCTGCGTGCTGAGCCTATCCCGATCCCGACCGACAAGGCTGTATCGGTCGGCGTCATCGTGACGGAATTGGTCACCAACGCGTTTAAATATGCCTATCCCGAGGGCGCCAGCGGAGACATCCGCGTCATTCTGACGAGCGCTGGAGAGCAGGTGCATCTGTCCGTCGAGGACGACGGAAGCGGATGGAAGGGAACTGGTCAGGTTCAGGGCAGCGGCCTTGGGACGAAGATCGTGCGCGCCATGGCATCGAACCTGCAATCGGCTATCGAGTTCGACCCATATTACGCCGGGACGAGGGCGCTTCTATCATTCTCCATTTGATGCGAGGCATTCAGGCCTGACTTCCTACGCAAGGCCGCATTGGCGCTGACGTGGATTTATGAGGCTTATAAGTTGGGTCTTGAGACTTACAGGGTTGCATATACGGGCTGTTCAGAGGTGCGTATATGAAGCCGTGCGCGGCTGCCTGTTATTCCTCTCGCTCCCGCTTGTAGGACGCGGACGAGAGCCTGGTCCGGATGGCGCTGGCAATCTGGTTCAATTCGCGCTGGATCCGATTGAGGCGGGAGAGCAGCTCGCCATCTTCCATATTCGGGAGGTTGGGAAGGCGCGGCTCGGCTGGGGCTTCGTTGATAAAGCGACGGATCTCCTCCAAGGTTGTAGGGCCGATATTGGGAACTGTCAGCCATTGCGCGTCGGAGATGCTGGCAACCTCCCGGATCGTGGGACATCGCCCCTGAAATTCTGCGAGAACCGCGCCCCGCACGCGGCCCGAGCACTTCTCGATTGGAAATGGATCGTCCCAACCCATCTCATTTCCCCGCATCCCAAGAGGTGATGTGCTGCCTGCCAACACTGTATTCATTCCTGAGCTTGGCATTATATGTTCCCATCCGTATCTTTTGCTCCTGGAAAAGAGCAGAGTTCCTTAAGGCGATACAAGGCATGCGTTGGGAGTAGCCAAATCGGCTCGTGTGGCGAGCATATGGCAAGCAGGCCTATCCGGCGGATGAAATGTGTAAAACCTTCATCCTTCGCGAAAAATTCGAATAAGCCATGGGTTTTCGCGCGCAACGAGCATACGGAAAGGGCGATTGTGAAATATGATTAGGAATGCTCTGGCTTATATGGATTGCGCGTCGAGCGCCGCACTCAGAAACCTGTATTGAAAGGCAATCGCAGCATGTGCCGCATTCAGGCGAATGCAGTAATCATAATGGCCTCAATGCGTCCATAAAGTGACAATGGGGGTGGACGGATCGCGGCATGAATATGTCAGCATCATGTTCGACTTCTCCAATATGAGTAGCCCTGAACACCACGTATGAGTGAGAGCCCTTCTAGGAAAGTGGTTTTGTTGAAGTGGTGTTTCGGAAAACTCGGACACGAAATGCTCCTGAGTCTGCCCGAGTTTTTCTATGTGCGGTTCGTGGGATGATCAAGGACGGCGGGTCCGTGCCGGGTGCTTCAGATGTTTCAACTGCTGAAACGCGCGGGGCTTCGCTTAAAGCAATCCTTTTCGTCGAGTCCTTTTCCGGCAAATTGCCAGCCATCCCGAGGCGATGTTTTTCTCCTAATACTCTGGAATTTTTTGCAGGCACACTATTATTAGCCGGCAACCTTATTGTCGTCCTAAACCGACGAGATTAAGCAGTGGCTCTACCGCGTGCCTGCCGAGTTCCGAGGAATATATGTCCGCTACCGCCATTCTGATTCACTTGCTGGGTGAGGTCGCCCTCCTGCTCTGGGGCATAAATATGGTCAATAGCGGGGTCCAGCGAGCGTTCGGCAGCGATCTGCGATGGATCCTCGGCATCGGTTTGCGAACCCGCCTGCGCGCCTTTCTGGCGGGAGTCGGCGTAACGACCGTTCTGCAGAGCAGCACCGCCACGGCGCTCATGGTGGCTTCATTTACGGCTGGCGGTGCGGTCGATATCGTTCCGGCGCTTGCTGTGATGCTGGGCGCCAATGTGGGCACGACGTTGATCGTGCAGGTGCTGTCCTTCGATGTCACGCTGATCTTCCCGCTGCTGATCTTCTTCGGCTTCATGGCCTACAAGCGGGGAGCCTCGAGCCGCATCAGGGATCTTGGGCGCGTCGCCATCGGCCTCGGGCTGATGCTGTTGTCGCTGCACCTCCTGACCGAGACGATCCATCCGATTGAATCCTCCGAGGTCCTCAAGAACGTGCTCGCGGTCATTGCGCCCGATCCGCTGATCCTGGTGTTCCTGTCCGGGCTCTTCGCCTGGATAGCCCATTCCAGCGTCGCCGCCATGCTCTTCATCATGTCGCTTGCCAGCGCAGGAGTCATCGATACGCATGCCGCTTTGGTCATGGTGCTCGGCGCGAATTTGGGAAGCTCGGTCAATCCCATGCTGGAGGGGTTGGGTGGCGATCCCGCAAAATTCCGCGTGCCATTCGGCAACCTCGCCATGCGCGTAATCGGATGCGTGGCCGCTCTGCCGCTGATCGATGTGGTCATGGGCTATATGACGATGCTCGATCCGAACCCGGCGCGGCTGGCAGCCAACTTCCATACGCTTTTCAATGTAGCGGTCGCCGCCGTCTTCATCCTGCCGCTGCCATGGATTGCGAAGCTGCTCACGAAAGCATTTCCGGAGAAGGTGCGGACGTCCGATCCCGGCACGCCGCAATACCTCGACAAGGATGCTCTCGATACGCCTTCCGTCGCCTTGTCCAATGCGGCCCGCGAGGTGCTGCGCATGGCCGATACTGTGGAGATCATGCTGCGGAGTTCGCAGGATCTTTTCCGTGAGGACGACATCGGTCGCGTGGCGGAGGTGAGCCGCACGGACGATATCGTTGACCGTCTCTACAGTGCGGTCCGCCGCTATCTCAGCTCCATCAACCATGAGGCTTTGAGCGAGAGCGAGGCGAGGCGCCTTTCCGACATCCTCGCCTTCGCCATCAATCTGGAGCACGTCGGCGATATCATCGACAAGAACCTGATGGAGCTTGCAGCCAAGCGCATCAAGAACCATTTGCGCCTGCCCAAGGAAAGCCTCGACGACATCACCAGCATGTACAACAAGCTGCTGGAGCACCTGCAGCTTGCAGCCTCCGTGCTCATGTTCCAGGATATCGGCTCGGCCCGCCGCCTTGTCTCTGAGAAGGAGCGCTTCCGGGATCTCGAACGCGCGGTCACCCAGAAGCAACTGGAGCAGATCCGGTCCGGGCGTGCGATGGGCGATACCAGCGCATTGCAGCTCGACATTGTGCGCGACCTGAAGCGGATTGAGGCCCATATCGCCGCAACGGGCCATTCCCTTCTTGAGCAGAGCGGCGAGCTTAAACCCAGCCGCCTTACGTCCTGACGCTCAAAAGCGCTCTTCTTCCCTGAAACTGCACCATTTCAGGGAATGGACAGGCTCCCCATCCATGTAGCGGATTGTCTCGCACAGACCGATATCACGCCTCTCGTGGTCTGAAAGGTGGCTCGGATCCGCTGTGGAAGTACGGCTCAGCAAATGAGCCGGCTTGAGCCATAGCTTTAGGCGCAGCCAAACGCTCTCCACGCCGCGCAGGCGGCGGGCATCTTCATACCTCATGACGATCACCATTGATGTGCTTCGGAGCGCCAAGGCGCTTTCCTAATGCAGGTAAGATGGGCCTATTGCGGGCCCTTGACAAAATGAAAGCCAGGGGGCTGGCATAAGGTAGCCTTATGGATTGCCGATGCCGAAAACACCGTCCAAACTTCCTCCCATGAGCGCCGTGCGCGTCTTCGAAGCCGCCGCACGCCATCAGAGCTTTACCCGTGCGGCGGAGGAACTCGGCATGACCCAGGCGGCAGTCAGCTATCAGATCAAGATGCTGGAGGACCGGGTGGGCGCACCGTTGTTCGTGCGCATGCCACGGCAGGTGATGCTGACGGCGCGAGGGCAACAGCTAGCACCCAGCGTGACCGAGGCCTTCGATGCTCTGAGGGCGGCTTTTGCCGGCGTGGAGGAGATGGTGCAGTCGGTGCTGTCCATCACCACGCTCAGCACCTTCGCCTCGAACTGGCTCATTCCGCGTCTGGGACGCTTTCAGCAACTCTTTCCCAATATCGCCGTCCAGATTTCGGTTGCCCAGCAATTGGTGGAGCTGGGACAGGGCGAGTTCGACCTGGGAATCCGTAGTGGCAATGGAGAATGGCCGGGGTTAGAGGCGCATTTTGTCTTCCCTAATCATTTCACTGCGGTTTGCAGCCCTGAGCTCATCCGGGACATCG
>JAEXGT010000076.1 GCA_023450615.1 Pseudomonadota bacterium
CGCCCGCACATCCTTTGAGGAATGATGCGGTGTCCGCCTAAAAAAGCCGTGCGCGAGGAGCCGTTTGGTTCTTCACACACTCCCACAGCCGAGCCGGACGCCTCCTCGCGCCTCCCTCGACCCCATCCCCTCGGAGCCAAACGCTCGCGAGGTTATTCCCGCATGATCTTTGGGGGGCGGCGCAGGCGGCATCACTGATAAGCCAGTAAAATCAGGCCCTTATCCGCATTGTCTGAATCCCGCCCTCAGTCTCGCTTCGGCGAAGGAAAAAGTGCCGCGGCACGGGCGGATTTCGGATGGTGCCGATCGTCCTCCATAAGTATTTGGAAAACATAGTAATTTTCCGCCTTTTCTTCGCTCTGGATAACCGCTCAAAAAACTTGAAAAACGTGCCGTTATCCCCCATCTAAAGACTTGAATTTCAATTGGATTCGCGAGGCTGCCCAAGGGGCTTGACGAAGCGGCATCAAGAGCCGCCTCTCGCGAAGGGGCAGACCGTTTTAAGAAAGACCAACCTTGACCGATCCGAACGATATCCGCTCTGGCGGCCCCGGCGGGGACCAGCCGGCCAGCGACATCAAGCCGATTTCCATCGTCGATGAGATGAAGCGCTCGTATCTCGATTACGCCATGAGCGTGATCGTGAGCCGCGCTCTCCCCGATGCCCGCGACGGCCTCAAGCCCGTACACCGGCGCATCCTCTACTCGATGCACGAGAACGGCTATACGCCGGACAAGAAATACGTGAAGTCCGCCCGCATCGTCGGTGACGTGATGGGTCAATACCATCCGCACGGCGACAGCGCGATCTACGACGCCTTGGTGCGTATGGCGCAGGACTTCTCCCTGCGCCTCATGCTCGTGGACGGGCAGGGCAATTTCGGCTCCGTGGACGGCGATCCTCCGGCGGCCATGCGCTACACCGAGTCCCGCCTCGCCAAGGCGGCGATGCCGCTGCTCGACGACATCGACAAGGACACGGTCGATTTCACGCCCAACTACGACGAGTCGAAGGACGAGCCGTCGGTTCTGCCCGCGCGCTTCCCGAACCTCCTCGTCAACGGCGCGGGCGGCATCGCTGTCGGCATGGCCACCAACATGCCTCCGCACAACCTGGGCGAGGTCATCGACGGCTGCCTGGCCTATATCGACAATCCCGGCATTTCCGCCGAGGAGCTGATCGAGATCATCCCCGGTCCGGATTTCCCGACCGGCGCGCTGATCCTTGGCCGCGCGGGCGCGAAGTCCGCCTACACCACGGGCCGCGGCTCCATCATCATGCGCGCCAAGTCCGAGGTCGAGGAGGTCCGCAAGGACCGCGAGGCGCTGATCTTCACCGAGATCCCGTATCAGGTGAACAAGGCGTCGCTGATCGAGAAGATCGCCGAACTCGTTCGCGAGAAGAAGATCGAGGGCATCTCCGACCTGCGCGACGAATCCGACCGCGACGGCATGCGCATCGTGGTCGAGATCAAGCGCGACGCCATGGCGGACGTGGTGCTCAACCAACTCTACCGTTACACGCCGCTGCAGACGAGCTTCGGCGCCAACATGGTGGCGCTGAACGGCGGCCGTCCTGAGCAGATGACGCTCCGGGACCTGATCGCCGCCTTCGTCGACTTCCGTGAGGAGGTCGTGTCCCGCCGCACCAAGTTCCTGCTCAACAAGGCGCGCGAGCGCGCTCACGTGTTGTGCGGCCTTGCGATTGCGGTTGCGAACATCGACGAGGTCATCCGCCTCATCCGCACGTCGCCCGATCCGAACACCGCCCGCGAGGCCCTCATGGGCCGCGACTGGCCGGCTCACGACATCGCGCCGCTGATCGCGCTGGTGGACGACCCGCGCCACAAGATCAACGACGACGGCACCTATCGTCTCTCCGAGACGCAGGCCCGCGCGATCCTCGACCTGCGCCTGCAGCGCCTGACCGCTCTCGGCCGCGACGAAATCGGCGACGAGTTGTCGAAGCTCGCAGCCGAGATCTCGGATTACCTCGACATCCTGCGCTCCCGCGCGCGCATCATGACCATCATCAAGGACGAGCTCGTCGAGATCCGCAATTCATACGCCACGCCGCGCAAGACGCAGATCGTGGATTGGGATTCGGACCTGGACGACGAGGACCTGATTGCCCGCGAGGACATGGTCGTGACCGTGTCGCATGCCGGCTATATCAAGCGCGTGCCGCTCTCGACCTACCGGGCGCAGCGCCGCGGCGGCAAGGGCCGTTCCGCCATGACGACGAGGGACGAGGATTTCGTCACCCGTCTCTTCGTGGCGAACACCCATACGCCGGTCATCTTCTTCTCGTCCGAAGGTCAGGCCTACAAGGAAAAGGTGTGGCGCCTGCCGCTCGCTGCCCCGAACTCCAAGGGCAAGGCGCTGGTGAACATGCTGCCGCTCAAGCAGGGCGAGCGCATCAACGCCATCATGCCGTTGCCGGAGGACGAAGCGTCCTGGGACAAGCTGGACGTGATGTTCGCGACCTCGCGCGGCACGGTCCGCCGCAACAAGCTCTCGGACTTCGTGCAGGTCAATCGCGGCGGCAAGATCGCCATGAAGCTCGATGAGGGCGACAGCATCATCGACGTGCAGATCTGTTCCGAGCATGACGACGTGCTGCTCACCACGGCGAAGGGCCAGTGCATCCGCTTCCCCGTGACGGATGTGCGCGTGTTCAAGGGGCGCGATTCCATGGGCGTGCGCGGCATCAACCTTGCCGAGGGCGACGACATCATCTCCATGGCGATCCTGCGCCACGTGGAGGCGACGGGCGAAGAGCGCGCCGCCTACCTCAAGATGCGCCGCGCCGTCATGGGCGAGCAGTCGAACGGCGATGCCGATGCTGCGGGTGGCGATGATGCGGAAGAAGTCGAGAACGGCAACTTCTCGCTTTCGCAGGAGCGCTATGCCGAGATGAGCGCCCAGGAGCAGTGCATCCTGACGCTCTCCGAAAAGGGCTACGGCAAGCGCACGCTCTCCTACGAGTACCGCATCACCGGACGCGGCGGCAAAGGCATCACGGCCATGGCGGTCAACAACCGCAACGGCAAGCTCGTGGCATCGTTCCCGGTCGAAAACGCCGATCAGATCATGCTCGTCACCGATGGCGGCCAGCTGATCCGCGTGCCGGTGGACGGCATTCGGGTCGTCGGCCGCAACTCGCAGGGCGTCACCGTCTTCTCCACGCGCGACAAGGAGAAGGTCGTCTCGGTGGAGCACATCGAGGGTGAGGAAGGCGACGACGATGAGGGCGAGGATGCCGCCGGAATCGAGGGCGGCGAAGGCGATACCGCAAGCGAGTAAGCGCCTGCCAATCTGGCATCGAAGGGGATCGGGCCGACCGGTCCCCTTTTTGTTGGATTTAGCCCAGAACCACGTAGCTGCTCGAGACGGCGGCAGGGGCCAGAATGGCAATCGCAGTGGCGATGACGACAATGAGGCGAACCATCATGGGAGGGCTCCTTAACCTTTCGTTAAGATGGTTATAGGGCGCCCTTCCGGATTTCGTCGTGCGCCAACGCACGGCTTGCCCCCGGACTATTATCCCGCTACCCCTTGAGCCCATGACACGCACCGCGCTCTATACCGGCAGCTTCGACCCCGTCACCAACGGCCACCTGGATGTCCTGCGTCAGGCCTGCGCCGTGGCGGACAGGATCGTCGTGGCCATCGGCGTCCATTCCTCCAAAGCCCCGATCTTCTCCGCCGAGGAGAGGGCCGAAATGCTGCGCGCCTCCTGCGGGCCCATTCTGCAGGAGAGGGGCGTCGCACTAGAGGTCGTGACGTTCAACGATCTCGCGGTGGAGGCTGCCCATCGCCATGGAGCGAGCCTCATCGTCCGGGGCCTGCGCGACGGCACGGATTTCGACTATGAGATCCAGATGGCATCCATGAATGCCGCTATGGCGGGCGATGTCCAGACCGTCTTCTTTGCGGCCTCGCCTCCGGTCCGCCCGATTACCGCCACGCTTGTCCGGCAGATCGCTGCCATGGGGGGCGACGTCTCGCCTTTCGTGCCGGGCCTTGTCGCGGAGCGCCTCCAGGCCAAATTCAAGCGGCCATAAAGTTTCATCTTCAGGAGAACCAAACCCATGAAGCGTTTGCTCGCAGCCTCTGTGCTTGTGCTCGCCGGTCTCGCTCCGGCTTTCGCCCAGCCGGCCAATGATCCCCAGAACACGATCTTCCTCGACACCAAGGATGGCCGCATCACCATCCGCCTGCGCCCGGACTTGGCTCCCAAGCACGTGGAGCAGATCAAGACGCTGACGAAACAGGGGTTCTATAACGGCGTCGTATTCCACCGGGTCATCGATGGCTTCATGGCTCAAACCGGCGATCCCACGGGTACCGGCACGGGCAAGTCGGACCTGCCGAACATCCCGGCCGAGTTCACCCAGACCCAGTACAAGCGCGGCTCTGTCGGCATGGCCCGCTCCCAGAGCCCGAACTCCGCCAACAGCCAGTTCTTCATCTGCTACGAGGGCTGCGGGCCGCTGACCGGCCAATACACGCTCTTCGGTGAGGTCGTCTCCGGCATGGATGTGGCCGACAAGATCAAGAAGGGGAACGCGGCCGCCAACGGCATGGTCACGAACCCCGACAAGATCGTGAAGATGCAACTCGCCGCCGACGCGAAGTGATCCGAGGCGCGCAAGCATATGGAGCGCGGGCCGCCGCGCTCCTGATCTGCCTCGCCATGGGGCTGCCGGCTGTCGCCCAGGACAATCGGTTCAACGGATTGATCTATCCCCGGGCGGATGCAGAGGCGCCTCGGGAGATCGACACCCTGAACGATATCGGACGGGCCATGCAGGCCTGCTGGCAGCCTGCCGGCGTACGCAACACAGGCCAGGAAGTGACCGTAAGATTGAGCTTCAGGCGGAACGGCGAGGTGCTGGGCAAGCCGATGATCACTCATTACCGGGCTGGCGAGCCAGATGCCGAGAATCGCCAGGCTTTCACCCAAGCCGTGCGCGAAGCCCTCGTGCGCTGCTCGCCGATGCCGTTTACCGACAAGCTGGGCGCGGCAGTGGCCGGACGCCCATTCACCTTCCGTTTCATCGACGCGCCAGCACCGCAGAAGCCACGAGCCATATAGCGGTCCGCCGTCGGACATCCTACATACACGCCATATCAAGGAGACACAGATGGCAGATCCGGAAAACACCCTCATCCTGGAAACCACTAAGGGCCGCGTGGTCATCGAGCTGCGCCCCGATCTGGCCCCTGGCCATGTGGAGCGCATCAAGACCCTCGCCCGCAAGGGCTTCTATGACGGCATCGTCTTCCACCGGGTGATCGACGGCTTCATGGCCCAGACCGGCTGCCCCCAGGGCACGGGAACGGGCGGCTCCGACCTGCCGGACCTGAAGGCCGAATTCAATGCCGAGCCGCATGTGCGCGGCACCGTCTCGATGGCGCGTACGAACTTCCCGCATTCCGCCAATTCGCAGTTCTTCATCTGCTTCGACGACGCTCGCTTCCTCGACAAGCAATATACCGTTTGGGGCAAGGTGACCGAGGGCATGGAGAACGTGGACAAGATCAAGCGCGGCGAGCCCGTGAAGGATCCCGACCGCATCATCTCCATGAAGGTCGCGGCTGACGCTGCTTAAGACAGCTAACAATTCGTCATCCCGGATTGCTGCTGCCGTTCGGGATGACGGCTAGAAACCTTCATGCGCGTCGACCTTTTCGATTTCGATCTACCCGAGCAGAACATCGCGCTCCGCCCTGTGGAGCCGCGCGATGCTGCGCGCATGCTCGTCGTGCGGCCCGAGGGTCACTTAGACGACAGGTCCGTCCGCGATTTGCCGGACCTCCTGCAGCCCGGTGACGTATTGGTGCTCAATGACACCAAGGTCATTCCGTCCCGGCTCTATGGCCTGCGCGTACGCGAAGAGACGGCGGCGCGTGTCGAGATCATGCTTCACAAGCGAGAGGGCGCCGACCGCTGGCGCGCATTCGCGCGTCCTGCCAAGAAGCTGAACGTCGGTGACCGCATCCGCTTCGGAGAGGAATCCGAGAGCACTGCCTGCGAGCTCGTTCGCCTCGATGCGGAAGTCATCGAAAAAGGCGAAGGCGGCGATGTGGCTCTCCGCTTCTCCTTCTCAGGACCCTTCCTTGATGAGGCCATTGCACGCCTCGGCGAGCTGCCGTTGCCGCCTTACATCGCGGGCAAGCGTGCCACGGACGAGAAGGACAAGGCCGACTACCAGACCGTCTATGCAAAGGACGAGGGCGCAGTGGCCGCGCCGACAGCCGGCCTCCATTTCACCGACGAGCTGTTCCGGCGTCTCGACGAGCGCGGCATCTCACGCCAGTTCGTCACCCTTCACGTGGGAGCTGGGACATTCCTGCCGGTGAAGGCGGACGATACGGACGAGCACCGCATGCATGCGGAATGGGGCTCCATTACCGAGGCAACCGCGAAGGCGCTGAACGAAGCGCGGGCGCGGGGAGGGCGGATTGTGGCCGTCGGCACCACATCGCTGCGCCTGCTCGAGAGCGCCGCTCGCGACGATGGCACCATCGCGCCGTTCTCCAGCGATACGGCGATCTTCATCACGCCCGGCTACCGCTTCAAGGCGGTGGATGTGCTGATGACCAATTTTCACCTGCCGCGCTCGACTTTGTTCATGCTCGTTTCGGCCTTTGCTGGGCTGGATTGCATGCGCGCGGCCTATGCTCACGCCATTGAAACCGGCTATCGCTTCTATTCCTACGGCGATGCGAGTTTGCTCTTCCGGCGTTGATGCTCCATTTCAGCTCTTCGTGCCCGCAGGGGCTGAAGCCGATCCGATGAGGACCGAATGACCACCGACCAGTTCACCTTCACCGTCAACAAGACAGATGGCGCGGCGCGCACCGGCGAAATCCGGATGCCCCGCGGTGTCATCCGTACGCCAGCCTTCATGCCTGTGGGCACGGCGGCCACCGTGAAGGCCATGTATCCCGATCAGGTGAAAGCGCTCGGGGCGGATGTGGTGCTCGGCAATACCTATCATCTCATGCTGCGCCCCGGAGCGGAGCGCATGGCGCGGCTCGGCGGACTGCACAAGTTCATGAACTGGCCCTATCCGATCCTCACCGATTCCGGCGGGTTCCAGGTCATGTCGCTCGCAGCCTTGCGAAAGGTCGATGAGACCGGCGTGACCTTCCAGTCGCATATCGACGGCTCGAAGCACTTCATGTCGCCGGAGCGGTCCATCGAGATTCAGGGGCTGCTCGGCTCCGACATCCAGATGCAGCTCGATGAGTGCGTACGCCTGCCATGCCCCGACGACGAGGCCGAGCGCGCCATGCAACTGTCCTTGCGCTGGGCGGAGCGCTGCCGCATCGCCTTTGGAGACCAGCCGGGCAAGGCCATGTTCGGCATCGTCCAGGGCGGCGCCGTGGAGCGGCTGCGCATCGAGAGCGCGCGCGAGCTCGCCGCCATGGACCTCAAGGGCTACGCCATCGGCGGCTTGGCCGTGGGCGAGCCGCAGGAGGTCATGCTGCGCATGATCGAGACGGTCGAGCCGCATATGCCGAAGGAAAAGCCCCGCTACCTCATGGGCGTGGGCACACCGGACGATATCGTGGAGGCCGTACGCCGGGGCATGGACATGTTTGACTGCGTCATGCCCACCCGGGCGGGACGCCATGGCCAAGTCTTCACCAAGCATGGCCGCATGAATCTGCGCAATGCGCGCTTCGCCGAAGACATGCGTCCCCTGGACGAAAGCTCCAAATGCACGGCCTCGAATACCTATAGCCGCGCCTATCTCCATCATCTCGTCCGCTCGAACGAGATTCTTGGCATGATGCTGCTGACCTGGAACAATCTGGCCTATTACCAGGAG
Source organism: Pseudomonadota bacterium (assembly GCA_023450615.1). GTDB lineage: Bacteria > Pseudomonadota > Alphaproteobacteria > Rhizobiales > Beijerinckiaceae > Microvirga. The sequence continues at coordinate 7,848 of JAEXGT010000076.1, forward strand.
TTGATGGCCGGGCTGCGCAAGGCCATCAGCGAAGGTCGGCTCGAGGACCATATCGGCGAGATCAAAGAGGGTTGGGCCAGGGGCGAGAAGGACAGCAAGGCCGAAATCGGCCACCATGCCGACAACATCGCCATCCCGGCCGAGGGCTGAGGGGATTTTCCCTTTGCCCGTGGAAAACAGGGCGTTTGGCTCAAGGAGTTGAGAATTTCGGTCCCAAACCGGGGCTTTTCGATTGACCCACCGCTGAAGAGCCCCTATTTCGGGCTCACCTCTCAGGAGCGCGTAGCTCAGCCGGTAGAGCATCTGACTTTTAATCAGAGGGTCCTGGGTTCGAGTCCCAGCGCGCTCACCATATCTCTCAAGAGGTTAGCTCCCGTGTGGCCAGCCGGCAGGCCACGCATTCTTCTTCTGGTAATCACATAGTAAGCACCAGATCGTGGTCAGATTGGCGACGTGCTTAAAGGGCCGGGTTGATCCAAGTTTGGATATGCCGCCAGTTTCGAAATGATATTTCGACTGATATGGGGCGGGAAGACTTCGGTTCTTAGGCCGCGGCGCGGCGGCGCACATCCTCTAGGATTGAGATCACCTGCGCGACGTCGCCGTCGGCGAAAACACCAGCGATGCCGAGATCATTCAAATCCGTGAACGGGCTCTCGTAGAGGAGGCGCGGGTCCATCGCGCCGCGCTCGGTCAGATGGTCGATGACCATGTTGAGAAATTCAATCTGGTCAGCGGATAAGTTCCGGCCAGACAGGAAGGTGTCGAAAGCCCGCTTGGCCGCATCTCGTTCCAGCCCGACGAGCGAGCGCACAAAAAGACCAAGGCCGCCCTCAGCCTGAACCTGCTCGATATCGGTCGGCGCTGCAATGCCGGCATCCAGGAACATGTTCTCCAGCTCGGAAAGGTCGGTCGGTGTTAAGGGCTCATTCCTGCGGAGCTTCAGGATCGCAATGTGGTTTTCGTGGGCCCGTACGAAATGCCGGACCTTGAGCCGGAAGCGGTCCATGTCGGTTCCGGCACTAATGCCTTTTAGCTCGACCGTAATGCCGGGACCGATCTCGTCCTCGAAGTCTGTCACGACAATGGGTCGCTGCTTCACCTCGATCAGCTTGACCAGTTCACGCAGACGGCGCCGTACAGTTTCCAGCATTGGGATCGTGATGTCCTGCCAGAACTCGTCTGACTGGAGGTCGATGATCAGCTCAAGCTCCTTGGCCACCATCGGTACATTCGCGAGGTCCTGGAGCAAGCTCGCAATCAGGGATACCTTTTTGCGAAAGCCCTCAAAGGCTTTCTCCTGCCGCAGGCCTGCCAACTGCGTCCTGAAGATGAGCAAATCAAATTGCTTGGCGGGAAGATCATCGTCGACGAAGCTCGAAGGAAGTCCGGCGACGTTGTCGACAAGCTCTGTTTGCTCGTCCAGGCCGAGTCTGGTCCAGGCATTATCGGCGGCATACTTTTCGACCAGACGGCGTTTGGGGCGGACAAGAAAGTTGTCGACGCTCATGCCGTTTATTTCATCCCGCAGGCGTTTTGCCAGATCGTCGCGAAGTATCCCATATTGTGCCTCCAAGTCGGCCTTGGACCCCGGCTCGCCCACAGAGCTGATCGGTGTTGGAGGCTGGCTGTAGTCGTCGGATGACGCTGGGGGCGCATCCCGGCCGAGCATGCGATCAAGCTCGGCAATGAGTTCAACGCGCGACGCGAACAGCCGCTTCGATAGGGAATCGCCGAGAGACCCTTCGGCCAGATCCGGGTTCTGGTTGAAGAACTCGAAGTTCTGGCAGAAGTCGAAGACGGCGAAGAACTCCTTGTGCTGTCCTGGTCCGAAGAGGTCCTGGCACAGGCGCGTGCCGCGCCCGATCATCTGCCAGAACTTCGTTTTCGAGCGCACGATCTTGAAGAAGACGAGGTTCACTACCTCTGGCACGTCGATGCCAGTATCGAGCATGTCCACCGAAATGGCGATATGGGGAGCCTTCTCCGGCTGGCTGAAGTCATCAATCAGGGACTGGGCGTACTCGGTCTTGAAGTCGATAACCCGGGCGAATGAACCTTTCATGTGCGGATAGTTCTCATCAAACCTGGAGGCGATGAACTGCGCGTGATCATGGTTCTTGGCAAAGATAATGGTTTTGCCGATGCGGTCGCCATTGGCCACCTTGAGGCCATGGGTCATGAGGTGCTCGAGCACCTTGTCGACCGTATCCTTGTTGAACAGCCACTTATTGACGGCTGTGGACTCGATGCGGTCCGGAACCGTGCCTTCCTCGTCCCATTCAATCGCATCCCATGCCTCCTTCTCCTCGTCGGAGAGGTCTTCATAGGAAATACCTTCGCGCTGGAACTTGAGCGGCACCGAGACGGCCTTCGGTGGCACGAGATATGTGTCCTTTACGGCCTCTTCGAGGCTGTAGGCATCTGTCGGAACGCCGCGCTGCAGGTTGAACAGGCGATAGGTATCGCGGTCGATCTCGTCTTTTGGAGTTGCGGTAAGGCCAACAAGAAGGCTGTCGAAGTAATCGAAGATCGCCCCATACTTTCGATAGACGGAGCGATGAGCCTCATCGATCACGATCAGGTCGAAATGGCCCGGGCCGAAGCGGCGCTTGCCGTCCCGCGCCTCGTCGATCAGGCCCATCATGGTGGGATAGGTCGAGACATAGACGCGGCCCGTCGCCTCCTTGTCGGTGACGAGGTTCACAGGCGAGGCTGCAGGCAGGAAGGTCTTGAAGGCGTTCACAGACTGGTTCACGAGCGCCACGCGATCAGCCAGGAAGAGGATGCGGCGGGCCCAGTTCGCCTTCATGAGTAGGTCGGCCAGAGCAATCACCGTACGGGTCTTGCCCGAGCCGGTTGCCATCACCAGAAGAGCCTTGCGCTGGCGGTCGTTCTCGAAGGTATCCGCCACGCGGCGGATGGCGCGGGTCTGGTAATAACGCTCGACAATGGCGCGGTCGATCTCGACGGAGCCGAGAGGCTTCAGGGTCTCGCGGCGGCGGATGGCGAGTTCCAGCTCATCTTTGGTTAGAAAGCCCTGGATCGGCCGCGGGGGATAGCGTGTGTCGTCCCAGATCCAATGCTCGTATCCATTGGTATAGAAGATCACGGGGCGCTGGCCGAACTGCGTCTCAAGGCAATCGGCGTAGAGCTTCGCCTGTTGCTGTCCCACGCGCGGGTCGCGCTTGGTGCGCTTGGCCTCCACAAGGCCCAGCGGCTTGCCATCGTCGCCCCACAGCACGTAATCGACGAACCCTTCACCTTTCTCGTTCGGCATACCGGTGACGCGGTATTCGCGGTCCTGCAGCTTGTCGAGTGGCCATCCGGCCTCGTTCAGGAGAAGATCGATGAAGGTGTCGCGGGTTGCTGCCTCGTCGTAATCGTGGGTATCAGCCCGATGGCTGTTCGCGGCTTTGACCTGCGCGATCTGGGCGCGCAGCGCCGCGATCTCGTCCTCGAGCTTGGCTCGTTCTGTTTCGCTGGCGAGGCGCTTGGCTTCCGCTTCGTCGCGGGCCTTCACCGTCTCGGCAAAGCGACGGGCGATCTCCTGGAGCTGGCCGAGCGTCCGGGCTTCGACGGCGGAGGTCTTGGGCAGCGCATCCGGTGAGAAGGTGATGGCAGGATCCGGCTTCGCGCCTTTGGCATAGGTGCGCACGAGCCAGTAGGAGATATGAAACAGCTCGCGCAGGGCCGTGGCGGCTTTCGTGAAGGATACGGCCTGACTGTCATGGACAGCGTTGTTGCCGAGGTCCTTGATGATCCGCGCCTTGGCGACGAGCTTCTCGCCCACGAGGTTCTTGAAGCTGGCCTCGTGGATATACGCGGATAGCGTATGCTCGAACGGGTCCCTTAAGTTCGCCTCATGGCGGTAGAGCCACTTGACCAGCACTTCGAGGGAGAAGCGGGCATAGAAGCAGGCGGCTCGTGGATCCGCATGGGCCAGGCTCTCGGCACGCGCCGCGTGCTCGTAGACCTCCGCAAATTCAGGCGACAGAAAGCTGAATTGCGAACTCATTGTCTGCCCCGGCCTTTTTCTCGATGAGCGCGTTCATGCTGGCCGCAAGCGCCTCGCGGCGTTCGGCTAGAAAGTCACGATATTGCGCAACTTGTAGCTTGTCGAGGTTCGTCGGCACACGCTGAGCTTCAAGGGCTGCTGCACCTTGCTTTTCCAACACTTCTTTCAGGTAATCCGCCGGATCGCGACGTCCCAGCCGCCGGTTGGTCTGACCGGTAATGAAGGCCATATTGGCGATCTCGTTGATCTCGCCCGTTTCGTAACCATGCTCCTTGAGGAGGGCTTTGGGGAAGATGTGATGCCATTGGATGAAGTGGAGGCGACCCTGATGAGTGAGCGAGAGCCCAAGGCCGCTGAACCAGTCCTTGGCACCGGCGTCCTTGAGGGCGAGATAGGCCAGCGAGAACAGCGGGCTGCTCGCGCCGCGCCCTGTGAGGTCTCCTGCTTCGACATGAAGACGTCCGAACTGGCGCTTGAGGAGGACCAGGAGCTCCGACAGATTCCCTTTGCGGAAGATGATGGCAAGATCCTCATTCAGCACGCTCTCCGTCGCGCCGCGCGAGTAGCGTCCACGGGCATTGGCCACGAGAAGCCAGCGCAGAAGAATCTGCTGCTCCTCCTTGCTGATCTTATTCTGCTTGACGCGGCTGATGGCGGCCAGCGGGTGCACGAACATGGGGGAGGAGAGGAGGGACTCATCTTCGATGCCCACATTGGCGCGCAAGAAGTTGATGGCGAAGCGCAAGCCCTCCTTGGCCTCGGCCCATCCTTTTTTAAGATCCTCGATCTTCGTGTTCGAGACTGCACGAAAGAGGCATTGCTGGGTGGCGAAGACGACAATGGCACGCACAAGCTGGCCAAGATCGATTGTGAAGCCGCCTTGTTCGCACTCCTCTTGAAATTGCTCAAGCTCCTTGAGCAGGTTCGGCCAGCGGGACGTCATCTGCGCGAGGGCCAGATCGGACGAGCGTAGCTTCGCACCAAGCGAGTTCACGCGCACGAAAATCTCGGTCACCTCCTCATAGCTCATGGAGCGTTCGAGGACATGGACGACATACGAGTACTTCGCAATATCCCGCAGCTTGTTGAGCCGCTCTGTATAGCGCTGCGCCCGAGGGTCGGTGATGAGGGTAATGCCGGCCTTGGCGAGGAACTTCGAGTTGTCGGGCGTCCTGAAAACATCGCTCACGGATACCCAGTTGGGAAGGGCCTGCAACTGCTTGCTGGCGACCACGAAGGTGCGGCGGCGGAAGCGTTCGGCAAGCGCCGAGGCGCTGTCGGCCTCGTCCTGATCCTCGGCTTCCTCATCCGCCAACTCATCGTCTGCGATAAGCGGCGTATCCTCGTCGCTGTCGATTTCCAGGTTGTCCGTCGGTGGTCCATCTGGATGATCCAGATTAAACAGGATCTCGATGGGCCGCTTGCGCCCGCGCACCGAGACAGGTTCGCCGCTCAACACCGCTGTCAGGGAGGTGAGGCGCTGCTGCCCATCGAGCAGCAGCTTGCGCCCGGCAAAGGCGGTCGTGTCCTGGGCAATCGCGAAGTCGCGTGTCGGCACCGGCTCATCCGTCTCCCACATGAGAATGGAGCCGCTGGGATAGCCGCGATAGAGCGAATCGAAGAGATCGCGCACTCGCGTCGCCCGCCATACGTAATGACGCTGGATCTCGGGCAGGCGCAACTCGCCGCGCTTGTACATATCAACGAGCGTGCTGATCGGGATGTTTTGCTGCTGCATGGCTCATATTGCCGGGGAGGTCGCTGTATCGGAAGGTAGTGTGATGCTATTTCCCAACCCGTGGCCTGTCGAGGTCGCCTAAAGCATATATTCAAGCAAGATTTGGAAAATGCGCAGCAAAGGCAGCCCGCACCGTTTCCCAAATGGCGGGATCGTGCGGGTGCTTCCACTTCACCGTGTTGAGAACCCGGTAGCCTGCCTGCTTCAGTTCCTCGGCGGGTGCCTTCTCCATGGCACCGACGAGATCGCGCAGTGGCTTATGCGCCGCCATCAACGCGGTGCGATCTAGCCCGGGCGCATGCTCGACCTCCGGATAGATCGGCCCATGGGCCACGAGATGGCAGGCCGCGCATTCCTCCGGCTCAAGGCCCTCCTTGCGTAGATGCTGGCGAAGGGCGTTTTGGGTTTTGGCGGAACCCAGATGCTGCCCCATGCGCGTGTAGGCGGCGCTGGCATGTGGGCTCGAATTGTCGCCGGTGCGTCCGATGTAAAGCATCTCTCCCTTCGGCGTTTCCACGCGCCAGACATAGAGCCAGAACCCGCGCTTCAGCATGGGGCTGGGGAGGGTGAGGATATGCGTTGACGCCGACATGCTCAAAGCTCGCCGCGAAAGGCGCGGTGTTGGAGGGAGGCGAAGAGAGCGTCGAGTTGGGCATAGTGTTCTAAATATTGGCCCCTCAACTGGCTGATTTGAGAGACCCGTGCCGCAAACTGCTGCTGAAGCGCAATTGGCGGGAAAGGCAGTTTCAACTCCCGGAGCCTACCCATGCTAATGCGGAGGCGCGTTTGCCCGAGGATCTTACTTTGTGCCATCCGCTCGACGGAAGGGATGTTTAGTAGTGCCGCAACAAATTCAGGGGTGCAGACTTCCGGATTAACCCGCATCTGGACACAGTCTGCTTTGTTGAGAGCAACAGGGATATAAGACGGCTGAATGCAAGCCCGTAGATTAGGGTCCCCAAGTGTTCCGATGAGAACATCTCCTGGCAGGCAGGTATGCTTCTTCAGACGGAAGAAGTGCTCCTCAGAGATATAGGCTTTGTCGCCGTCTATGAACTTTCCAGTCCCGATATTCTGGAGACGAATAACGCGTATCCCCCGTTCAACATAGTGTTCAGATTTTAGATTGGAACCGAAGGGGCCGTCTGAGAACACAACGCTTGCCTGTCCAAGCGAAAGTGTAGGGAAACCATGCAGGTTTGTTGCGGGGTCTCCAAACATCGAGAGGAAATTAGAAGCTATCAGTTTTTCTACATTGTCTAAGGCTTCTCGCCGTTTGCGTCGCAGCGCATCGGCTAGATCGAGGATCGCCGCAATCCGCCGCTGTTCCTCAAGTGGCGGAAGCGGGATCTCAATGTTTCGAATTTCTTTGGCAGATAAGTGCTTCACGGTGACATACGGCGTCTTGTCCTCAATTTTTTTGAGTGCTGCGGGCAAAAAGCGGAACAGGTAACCATCCAAGAGCTTGCCGTTACTGGATTTTACACGGCAGACACGTTGGTTCAGTAGCGCCTTTCCTCCAACCCAACGCGAGCAATTGAACTCGCCATCCATGCCGATGAGGATGTCTCCATCTTTGATGAGGAAATGTTCCTCAAAGTCGCCGTCGTAGAACGTTTCGGTCCTTCCTGGCAGTACATCCCGAATACGTATAAGCGGAAGGCCACGGCTTTCGGTATTGAACCGATCTGATTTGAAGGCAAAGCCTGAGAGTACATCTATGTGGTCTCCAAGCGTGGCATTAGGCCAACTCATCCCACCATCTCCTCCAGCTTCGCCAGCCCTTCGGCGATCTCCGCCTCGAGCCGCTTCAGCTCGCGGATGATGTCCGCAGGTGCTTCGTGATGCACTTCCTCGTGCTCCACCTCCTTGTAGCGGTTGAGCGATAGGTCGTAGGCGCCGTCCTTCGCAATGTCGGCCTTCGGCACGCAGAAGCTCTGAGCCGTGCGCGGGCGTTCGCGTTCCGCGCCGTCGCGCTCCTCCCAGCGCATCGCCACGTCCGGGAGGTTGTTCCGGGTGTGCTCGCCATCCGTCAGCGGTGTGTCCGGCGTTGGGCCGAGCTTCTCCTCCGGCAGAAGCGGCTGGCGCTTGTCATCGAGGGACCAGCCGTCGGCTTCCACATCGTAGAACCACACGTGATCCGTGCCGCCGACGCCTGTCTTGGTGAAGAGGAGGATCGCGGTAGAGACGCCCGCATAGGGGCGGAAGACGCCGGAGGGCAGCTTGATGACGGCATCGAGCTTGTGCTCCTCCACCAGCATCTTGCGCAGGGCCTTGTGGGCCGTGGAGGAGCCGAAGAGGACGCCGTCCGGCACGATCACCGCCGCGCGTCCGCCGGTCTTCATGAGGCGCAGGAAAAGCGCGAGGAAGAGAAGTTCGGTCTTCTTGGTCTTGACGATCCGATGCAGGTCTTTTGCGCTAGACTCATAGTCGAGAGCGCCCGCGAAGGGCGGATTGGCGAGGATGAGGCTGTAGCGGCCCGCTTCACCGGCATTGTCTTCGGCCAGCGAATCCCGCGCCACGATGGCGGGGTTCTCGATCCCGTGCAGGATCATGTTCATCGAACCGATGCGCAGCATGGTCGGGTCGAAGTCGAAGCCGTGGAAGGCGTCCTCGTGGAAATGCTTGCGCAAGGCAGGATCGCGGAAGATTTCCGGGTGATGCCCGCGCAGGTATTCGCCCGCAGCCACGAGGAAGCCGCAGGTTCCGGCAGCGGGATCGCAGATCGTGTCCGTCGGCTTCGGCTCGGTCAACTCCACCATGAGCTTGATGATGTGGCGCGGCGTGCGGAACTGGCCGTTCTGACCGGCGCTCGCGATCATGCCGAGCATGTATTCGTAGATGTCGCCCTTGGTGTCGCGGTCGTCCATCTTCACTGCGTCGAGCTTCTCCACTACTTTGGCGAGGAGACCGGGGGAGGGGATGCCGAAACGGGCATCTTTCATGTGCTTACCGACCGCCGAGTCCCGCCCGTTCAGATCGCGGATGAAGGGGAAGACATGCTCGTCGACCACCTTGAACATTTCGCGCGGCTCGAAGGTCTTGAACCGGGACCAGCGCAGGTCGTCATAAGGCCGCCCGCCATCCTCGCCACGGCCGTCCTTCCCTTCCGGAAAGATGCGGCGCTCCATGGGGATCTTCAGGGTGGCGGCCTTGCGCTCCTCCAGGGTGTGCAACTCGTCCAGCCGCTTGATGAAGAGCAGATACGTGATCTGCTCCATGACCGCGAGCGGGTTCGACAGGCCCCCGGCCCAGAAGTCATCCCAGATCGACTTGATCTGGCTTCGAATCTCACCAACCAGCATGATGCCCTCTATCCATTCTGCCGCTAGGCCATACCGATTGGGGCGGCATGGTCAATCTGTTCTTGTGGTAGGAACTTTTGGTTGATGGACCGTGAAGGCTGGCGGATGGGCTCCAGATGATCGCGAACCGGTTTCTGATTTGCGTATGTCCTAACGGAAGTTTCGGGCGGTCACACTGATACTTGGCTCTTGCTGTTCATCCAGGGCTTGGTCGAGGGGCCGATCAAACATGTCCTTGGACCTAGTCCTGAGGCTATCACAGGTTGCCCCGTTAGGGTCGTCACGATGCCCATTGCCCATGGGCAAGGGATCGTTCCTGTTCCCAATCGACCGCAGAAGGTTGGACAGGTCTATGAAATGCTCGGCTATCAGGTGAAGGACCTCACCCTCCCGCTGAAGACGGCCGCGGCATCCGATGAGGCTGGAGGACAGGATCAGCCGTCTCTGCTTCTCGAACAGGGCCGACCAGATCACGAGGTTGGCAACGTCGGTCTCATCCTCGATGGTCATGAAGGTGACGCCCTTGGCTGAGCCCGGTTTCTGGCGCACCAGTATCAGACCGGTCACCGTAATCCTTTGCCCATCCCGAATCTGCCTGAGGTTGGCGCAGGGGACAATGCGGCGCTCATCAAGTTCATGGCGCAGGAAGGCGAGGGG
>JAEXGT010000032.1 GCA_023450615.1 Pseudomonadota bacterium
CGACGCCGCGCACTTGGGCCTGACCGCCGAGCTTGCCTTCGGTGCCCACTTCGCGGGCCACACGGGTCACCTCGCCCGCGAAGGAATTGAGCTGATCCACCATCGTGTTGATGGTGTTCTTCAACTCCAAAATCTCGCCCTTCACATCGACTGTGATTTTCTTGGACAGGTCGCCCATGGCGACGGCGGTGGTGACCTCGGCGATGTTGCGAACCTGACCGGTCAGATTAGCGGCCATGAGGTTCACATTATCCGTCAGGTCCTTCCAGGTTCCGGCGACACCCTTCACCTTCGCCTGTCCGCCGAGCTTTCCTTCCGAACCCACCTCGCGAGCTACGCGCGTCACTTCGGAGGCGAAGCTTCCGAGCTGGCCCACCATGGTATTGACCACTTTGCCGATGCGCAGGAACTCGCCGCGCAAAGGGCGGCCCTCGGTTTCGAGTTCGATAGTCTGGCTTAGATCGCCCTTCGCCACAGCGCCGATCACGCGTGCCACTTCGACAGTCGGCTGAACGATATCGCCGATCATGGAGTTCACGGAATTGATGCACTCGCTCCAGCAGCCGGTCGCTCCATCCAGACGCCCACGCTCGCTGATACGCCCCTCCTTGCCTACGACCTTTGCAACCCGCTCAAGCTCGCTGGCGAGCCCCTGGTTCAGGTCAGCAATGTCGTTGAAAGCCTCGGCGATCTCGCCCTCGATCCCCGTCATGTCCGATGGCAAGCGAGCCGTAAAATCGCCCTTTCGGAAAGCGCGCAACACTTTGAGCAGCAGCCTGGGATCAAGCTGCGATGTGGCAGATTCAACTTGTGGCATGAAGCCCCCCGTAACACCATCCGGGCAAACGGCCCGGCACCCCTTGCTGTACAGACATCCCGACGGGCGTTTTCACTGCCTCTGGACGGAAGCCGACCATCCATAACGTAGGCCCAGCGGAAAAGTTCCAATGGTAAGCGTGGCTGTTTTAGGGGACGCTAGAGTAAGATGGGGCTGTCACGAAAAACGAAACATCAGAGCATTAGCCGTCTCGCAGCAAACAAGTCAGTGGTGGATCTTTAGCCCCACGTCCCAAGGCGGATTAGCGCCGAAGCGCTCAGCCAGAAAATCCACAAACGCCCTTACCTTTGCGGGGGGATGACGGTTTGAGGGATAGACGGCAAAGACACCCGGGAGTTCGAGCATAGGTTGATCGAGCATTAGCGCGATAAGACGGCCTGCCTTCAATTCCTCGCTCACGACGAAGGTGGGCTCGTAGATGAGGCCCTGCCCTGCAACAGCGGCGGCGACTAGGGCATCCCCGTTGTTGACACGAAGGTTGCCCTTGATACGAACCTTGATCTTTCCTTCTGCACCAAACGCCCACTCATCCGGCCCCAGAGCGTGGGACAGGGTGTAGCCAAGGCAATTATGCTCGGCGAGTTCTGCCACTGTCTTCGGCACTCCCTTTTCGGCGAGATAATCAGGAGAGCCGCAGAGTGCGAGGCGACATGGAGCGATCCTGCGGGCAATCATCGTCGAATCCCGCAGGCGGCCGATGCGCACGGCTATATCCCATCCCTCTTCAATCAGATCTACGAAACGGTCATTTAGGCCGAGATCGACCGTCACCTCAGGATAAAGTCGCGAGAACTCGGCCATTCGAGGCGCGAGTTCCCGAAAGCCAAATGATAATGGGGCGTTCACGCGCAAAACTCCCCGTACATCCACCCGATCAGCCGATGCCGCCGCTTCAGCCTCCTCGACTTCTGTGAGGATGCGTTCAGCACTTTCAAGATAGCGCCGACCAGCTTCGGTCAATGTAAGACGGCGGGTCGTCCGGTGCAGGAGCTTTACACCCAGCCGCTCCTCAATGGCGCCGACATGCTTAGTCGCCATCGTCTGAGAGATTCCAAGCGAGCGCGCAGCGGCCGACAGGCTGCCGAGGGCAACAACCCGCACGAAAATCTGCATCCCCGTGACCCGGTCAAGCATGAACCTCACTCCAAGAGGATGAAATTTTATCCAGATACTACAGATTATCAACTAGAAAGGTGAGATAAGTAAGGACGCACGCTTGCATGAGCGGCCCAGTTGCAAAGGAGTCGAAAGGCTGATGAACGCTGAATAGTCGGCTGCTTCACAGAACTCCTGGCTAGCTCCCAGCATTGGAAATTTAACACCCTAATTTTCAGATTCCTGAGAGAGCCTATAGGCAGGATCAAATTTCACATCTATATAGAAACAATATCAATTTCCACACAAGGATAATGTGAAATGACAGCTCGTGGAGCCTTGGATCTCATTGGTCGGACACCTCTGGTCGAGGTGACCTCTCTGGATACTGGTCCATGCCAGCTGTTTCTGAAACTTGAAAGCTCCAACCCGAGCGGCTCCATCAAAGACCGCCCAGCCCGAGCCATGATCGAGGCTGCGGAAAAGAACGGCAGCTTAAAGCCGGGCGGGACCATCGTCGAGGCGACGGCCGGCAACACGGGAGTAGGCCTCGCTTTGGTGGGGGCTAGCAAAGGCTATCGCACCCTGCTCGTTGTCCCGGACAAGATGTCCCGCGAAAAGGTGCTGCATGCGAAAGCGCTTGGCGCCGAGGTGATCATCACACGTTCGGATGTGGGCAAAGGACATCCCGACTACTATCAGGACCTCGCGCAGAAGATTACGGATGCGACTCCCGGAGCCGTCTATATCAATCAGTTCGAGAACCCGGCCAATCCTGCAGCGCATGAGGCAAGCACCGGCCCGGAGATCCTGGAAGGGATGGAGGGCAATGTGGATGCCGTCGTGGTCGGAGTCGGCTCTGGCGGCACGCTGACGGGTATCGGGCGCTATCTCAAGAAAGCGTCGCCCAATACGGTAATGGTGCTCGCTGATCCCGCAGGCTCGATCCTTGCGCCGCTTGTAGAGACAGGAGAGATGACGGAAGCCGGATCCTGGGCTGTCGAAGGCATCGGCGAGGACTTCGTGCCGCCTAACTGCGATCTCTCTTTGGTGAAGAAGGCCTATTCCATCACCGACAAGGAAAGTTTCTCCGCTGCCCGCGAGCTCCTGCGCAAGGAAGGCATCCTCGCAGGCTCATCCTCCGGCACGTTGCTGGCTGCTGCTCTTCGCTACTGCCGCGAGCAGACTGAGCCTAAACGCGTCGTGACGCTCGTTTGCGACACAGGCGCCAAGTATCTGTCGAAGGTGTTCAACGATGCCTTCATCGCGCAGGAGGGATGGCTCGACCGCGCCCCCACCGGCACGGTACGCGATGTGGTGATCAATCCCTTCGGCGAAGGCGCGACAATCTTCGTGGCTCCCAATGAGACGATCCGCTCCGCTTTTGCGCGCATGCGCTCTTCCGACATTTCGCAACTCCCTGTTATCGAGGATGGACGCGTCGTCGGCCTCATTGACGAGAGCGACATTCTCGATGCCCTTGTCGCGCATGAAAGCGCTCCCCAGAGCGTCTTCAACAAGCCGGTACGTGAGATTATGGTCACGCGCCTGCAGACGATTCCTGCACAGGCGCCTGTAAAGGATCTCCTGCCCCTCTTTGCAGCCGGCCTCGTGCCGGTCATCATGGACGGCGACACCTTCGTCGGCCTCGCCACACGCATCGACCTTATCAACTTCTTCCGGATTCAAGCCTGATGACCGCTCGCAACCAACTTGCCTTCTCGACCCGCTGCATCCATGCGGGCCAAACACCCGACCCCACCACTGGCGCGGTGATGATGCCCATCTACGCGACGTCCACCTTTGCGCAGGAAAGTCCCGGCGTTCACAAAGGATTCGAATACGCACGCTCGCAGAACCCGACCCGCATGGCCTTCGAGCGTTGCATCGCCGATCTTGAAGGCGGCACGGCGGCCTTCGCCTTTTCCTCGGGGCTTGCCGCGAGCGCAACGGTGCTCGACATGCTGGAGCACGGCTCTCATATCATAGCATCCGACGACCTTTACGGCGGCACGCGACGCCTTTTCGAAAAGGTGCGCAAGCAATCCGCCAATCTTGACATTACCTATGTCGACCTCGGAAATCCGAATGCCGTAAAAGCGGCCTTGCGCCCCAACACACGTCTCGTCTGGGTGGAGACACCCACCAACCCTCTCTTGAAGATCGCTGATCTTGAAGCGATTGCACAGGCAACGCGGGGACATGGAACCCTTCTGGTCGCCGACAACACATTTGCAAGTCCGTGGGTACAGCGTCCGCTGGAATTTGGCTTCGACATCGTCGTTCACTCGACGACCAAATATCTCAACGGGCACTCCGACATGGTTGGCGGTGTCGTGATCGTGGGTCAGAACCAGGAAGTTCGCGAGAAAATCGCTTACCTTCAGAATGCCGTCGGTGCGATTTCCGGCCCCTTCGACAGCTTCTTGGCTCTACGGGGCCTCAAGACCCTCTCGCTGCGCATGGAGCGGCATTGCACGTCGGCTCTGAAGATAGCGGAATTCCTTGAGGCTCATCCTCAGGTTGACGGCGTCATCTATCCTGGGCTCCCCTCGCATCCTCAGCATGAATTGGCCAAGCGCCAGATGCGCGGTTTCGGCGGCATCATCACCGTCCGCATCAAGGGCGGCCTCGATGGCGCGACACGCTTCCTGGAGCGCTGCCAGCTTTTCACATTGGCCGAGAGCCTTGGCGGCGTTGAAAGCCTCATCGAGCACCCTGCCATCATGACACATGCCTCTGTGCCGCCGCATGTACGCGCAGAACTCGGCATCGATGACGGGCTGGTCCGCCTGTCCGTCGGCATCGAGGATGCCGATGACCTCATTCAGGATCTCAGCTCGGCTCTCGCTTAAGCGGAATCCATCATGGAAAGGCTCGATGCAACGTGAGCCTTTCCATCCTCAATGCAGCTTTGACGTCATCCGTTTGATGGTGGCATCGAGAAGGGCCATGGCTGCATCTCTGCTCGCCTGCGACAGCGCAGACAGGTCTGCCTCTCCCCTGCTCTCGCTCGCAGTTTCCAGAAGCGCGAAGTAAGCCAGATCCCGCTTCGGGCCGCTGGCTTCGCTCTTGAGAGCGCTGATCGCTTCGATGATGCCAGGTTGCTGACCTGCCTGGACGAGATCGCGAGCCCTTCTCAGGAGGTGGAGAACCGTTATTTGCCTATCCATTGCAGTAAGCCCCATCGCAGCCGGATTTTATCTTTTTCAGAGCTGCTGCTCTGGGAGGATGGCGGAATTCATCTTTCGCGACAAGGGAATGCAGGAGGAATGCGACGCCGCACCACAGCGGGGCGCCGAGCGAGTCTTGCGCAGTCCGAAGAGGCAAATGACCGGTAGATGCTGTCAGTTGAAGATTTCAAGAATTTCCAGTTGAAATGGACAGATCACCGAACGTTCTGAGGCTACAGAAAATGGCCGCACGGAAAAATTCTGCGATATGCCCTGAGGAGGCCGATCAAATTCATGGCTTTCTCATTGTGATAGAGAAATGTTCTGAAAAATATTTTCTGATCCCCTCTCTGAATCCAGAGTTTTCACCATCGCACCTGCCGGATATTCTTCGCTCAACACCGCATAAAAATTAGAGCCTTGTCACGCTTTCGCCCCATTCGGATATCAAAAGCCCACCTGTAGTGTTTTGAAGTACAAGCCCTCACCATTTTATTTTTCGAGGGATTTATTAAGTAGCATTCTCATTTTCTGACGTTTTTATAATCATCGCAAAGGTTTCACTTCTTACCACTCCACTTCATCTCCCATCTTGAATCAGAAATAACGCCCAGCAAGTCATCCTGATTTGCGGATTATCATTTTGCACGATTTTCCATTCGGCGTGACCTGCATTTCCATCAAGATTTCTTTGATTTTTAAGAGAGAATATTATGGCGACGATTTATGTCTCGACGACCGGCAGCGACTCGAATTCCGGTGCTTCCGGCAGCCCTGTCAAATCCATCAACAAAGCCTCCCAGATTGCTAAGGCAGGCGATACCGTTGTGGTCGGCGCCGGCACCTATAAGGGCCTGGTGAACATCAACTCCAGCGGCTCCGCCTCTGCGCCGATCACCTACAAGGCCGCCGACGGCGCCAAGGTGATCATCGACGGAGCCGGCACCCCCGCCAATTCCTCGCTCGTGACGATCAGCGGCAATTATGTTGTGTTCCAGGGCTTCGAAGTTCAGAACGCGCAGCGCACCGGCATCAGCCTGTGGGAATCGCACGACGTCAAGGTGCTGAACAACAAGGTGCACGACAGCGTGCGCGCCGGCATCTTCTCCGGCGCAAGCGGCGCCGGGACGTCGTACAACAACGTCATCGAGGGCAACGAGGTCTGGAACAACGTCAAGGAAAACACCTCGAAGAACTCGTCGAGCGGTTGGGCGCAGGCTATCGGCGCCTATGCTTCGGATAACCTCACCGTCCGCAACAACAAGTCCTACGACAATTGGGGCGAGGGTATCGGCATTCAGTCGAGCATGAACGCCAAGATCCTGAACAACACCACGCACGACAACTTCAGCGTCAACATCTATCTGGACAACGCGCAAGCCGCGACGGTTCAGGGCAACACGGTCTACACCACCAACGACACCACGTATTACCGCAATGGCAAGGCTGCCTGGGGCATCCGCGTTGCCAACGAGCACGTGGACCGTCCGCTGCCGTCCAAGGACATCGTGATCACCAACAATGTCCTCGCCGGGTCGGGGGAGATCGGCTACGGCGCCTATGAGGCGAACACGGGCCTGATCAATCCCAGGATCGAGAACAACACGTTCTACTCGAGCTACACGCAGATTCCCAATCTCGGGAACGGCGGCACGCCGACCACGCCAGCCACGCCCTCTCCCCTGCCGCCCACGGATCATCCGGTTACCGCTGTCGATGATCGCTACGCGGCAACCGAGGATACGGTCCTGTCCGTGAGCGCGTCCAAGGGCGTTCTCGCCAATGACACCGCTCCCGATGGCGGGAAGGCCGCCGTTGCCGGCACCTTTGCGACGACGAAGGGCGGCAGCGTGAAGCTCAGCGCTGACGGCTCCTTCGTCTACACCCCGAAGGCAAACTTCTTCGGTTCGGACAGCTTCACCTACACCGTGAAGGACGCCGATGGCGACACCGATAAAGGAACTGTCACCCTCACCGTGGCCGATGTCGCTGAGACGCCCGCGCAGCCCAGCACTCCCGCCCAACCCAGCACTCCGGCGCCGACGCCTGTGAAGGCCATCAATGGCACGAGCAATGCCAACAAGCTGACCGGCACTTCCGGAAAGGACAAGATCGACGGCAAAGGCGGCAACGACACGCTCAATGGAAAGGGCGGAAACGACATTCTGATCGGCGGCGCCGGCAAGGACACGTTCACGTTCGACACGAAGCTGGGCAGCAACAACGTGGATGTGATCGTCGACTTCAAGTCGGGTCAGGATATCATCGACCTGAATGACTCGGTGTTCACCAAGCTCAAGCCGGGCAAGCTCTCGGCAAGCGCATTCGTCATTGGCGAGAAGGCCTTGGATTCGTCTGACCGGATCATCTACAACAATAAAACGGGTGATCTGTTCTACGATGCGGACGGCACGGGTTCCACGAAGGCGGTCAAGTTCGCCGTCATCGAGAACCATGTCAAACTGCATGCATACGACTTCTACATCATCTGACGATCGCTCACATGCATGAATGATGACACGGCCCCGGCAAAACCGGGGCCGTGTTGCTTTTTGAGAAAGGGGGAGCAAGGCGGCCTGGCTCGCCCAACCGGCGAAGAATGCGATCTGCTTCCGGCAGCCTGCCGCCGGATGTCTCAAGCTGGAAGAGGCGGAACGGTTATCTCGATGCCTTGGACGTTACGGATTGGCTTTCCCTCGCGCTCCGTTCACTCCGATAGCGTTCGAGGTTGCGCCGAAGGGACGAGCGCAGAGCGGTGGAGGCAATCACAAGGACAGCCAGAAGGCTGCCTCCAAAGGGTGCGGCAGCGAGCGCAACCAGCCCACCCCACAAAGGCCAGAGCACGAAAAATGTAACCAACGCACCTACGACGGCAAGCAATGCAACCGGCATAAAGAATGCTCCTTCGGAGAGCGCCACATAGCGGCCTCAGATAGCCCAGGATGCTAGACGAGGCATAAAAATAGGTTAACTCAAGTCTTCGATACCCTATCACGCGCGCCGACCCATCTGCAACAATATCCAATTCGCAACAGGCGCTTCATCTCAGGTAAAACCTCTGATGCCGACTTGGAACCCTCGCTTCCAGGCAAAACAGCAGCCTTCGGAATGGGTGAAGCCGACGCTCGAAAAGATATGATTGCGAGTTTGGCGAAAATAGGAAGCGCAGCCCTCGATGAGAAATGCCGCAAATGCATGTCCGGCGGATCTTCCGACCTCAGGTACGGATTCCCATTTTCCGCAGGAGCCGACGCATCTTCCGTCCGATCAAGCCTGCGAAGACCTGTGGGACGAAAGTGCGCCTCGCGCCGTCGATGATGGTGCATTCCGGCAGGACGCAGATTGTATGCAGTCCGTTCGGATAAGGACCGTGGGGATCGGGCTTCAAGACGGCCGTCGCTTCCTCGGCAAAATCCGATGGGGTGAGCGTCAAGACCCGGTTTATGACAACGGCCGCTCCATATCCGGTGGAGCAATCCTGCGCCGGTCGATAGAGTTCGCCTTCATGCACGAACGGTGTGCCGGCAGGGCGGCTGGAGCGGATATCCGTCTTCAGCGGATTCGCATCGTGAGGCGTCCAAGGCCCACTTAGCTCATCCGCGTACCAAGCAAACAGAGTGCTGTTGGATCCCGCATCCTGGCTCGTGCAGAGCAGCCACCAACGGCCATCGTGGCGAAACACCGTCGAGTCCACTGCCGGGAAGTCATTGATCAAGGTCGCAACCTTGGTCCATTCCCGCAGGGATGCTCCCGCGCGGAAGAGCGAGACCTCCCTGGCCTCGAATGTCTCAGGAATGCAATAGATATGTCCTTCGTGTTCGAACAGGAACGGGTAGGACATGTGACAGGGAAGCTCGATGACCGGGCGCAGGTCTCCAAACGTCCTTCCATCCGGACTCTCGACGATAGAGATGCGCCCCCTCTCCTGCTTCCAGGGATATTCCTCGGCCACAATCGTCATGCCGCCGGACCCGTCGGCGTGGGCCATGGCAAACGGATCGGCAAGGAACACACCCTTCGTCTCAGGCAGCCAGCGCACGGCCTGCGGCATCACACCGGATACGATTCCGGATCGACGGTTCTGACCCAGATTCAGCACCTCGTGAATCGGAGCATCGATGATGCCGACATTCCATTGCTGTTGATGGGAAAGCCACTCGACCGTGTTCTTCAGCCAAGCTCTTGCGGATACCCAGCCGAAGCGCAACATCTCGACATCGCTCGGAAGGCGGGCGGTGAGTGCTCTCGCCGCCAATGGTGCGCCATCGAGATATCCTGTCTTTCCTCTCTGTATCTCTCGGCAAACCTGTTGCGGCCAGTCCGAGCTGCCGAAGAGGACATTGTCGCGGCTTCGGGCGTAGGATCGGGCGAAGGTTTTGAAGTAACCACGACGAAGGATGACGCCTGTCTCCGATCCGTCGACCTCACGTTGGAGGACAGCGCCGGTCACGGGATCCTGATTGAAGATTTCCCAGAAGCCGATGGGAGCTCCCCCATATTTCTCAGGATCTCCGAAGCGGAACGACCAGACGCCATGGCGCGGGATATTCAGGATCTCACCCTGCAAGCGGTTCGGCGTGAATTGCAGCACGAAATCCAGATCATGCCGACGGATCTCATCCAGATCACCGGCATTGAACCGGTTCAGCTCTGTTCCGGCCTGTCCGGTGGAGAACCGGATCGCCGGCAAGCGCCCGAGCGATGAAGTCATATCCACGGGCGTCGCAGCTTTGGAGGACCGCGCGACAAGAGCTTTATCGTAAAGGCTCCACAGCGTAGATGCCTTTTGTGGGGGCAGCCTTTCTTGAGCATCCTCAACGATCAGAAGAACGGCGACAGCCTCACCTTTTTCCTGAATGCTTTCTATGCAGCGTGCTTGCCATGAAGGAAGAACTGTTCCGGAGCAAATAATTCCATATCGCAGCAATCGCTTGCCATCGAGATCAATCGCATTGACCACCATCACGTCCTCACGTCGCGATCCACTCGGCTGAAGGCCGTCGGCCCGGTTCATGGCTTCAGGCTGTAGGCCGCGAGCGTATCTGAAACCATCTGCTCGACGGTGAGCCTCGAGATGACCAGGTCTCTCGCTGCCTCACCCAACCGCAACCTGAGTGTTCCATCGGCAGACAATTCCTCGAGCCCACTCGCGATTGCGTTCGGATCGTTCGGCGCCACCAGCAGAGCCGTTTCGCGATCCACGAAGATCTCAGGAATTCCTCCGACTTTGGTGGCGAGGATAGGCAGCCCCATTCTGGCGGCCTCCAAAGCCGTATAAGGCAGCCCTTCCGATCGGCTCGGCATGCAGAGAACATCCAACTCGGACATTACCGCAGCGATATCCTGCCTGAAGCCGAGAAGATGGATCTGGGAACGGAGATCCGCTTCGTCGATCAATCTCCTGAGATCGTTCTCCTCCGTGCCTTCTCCCACGATGACGGCCTGCACGAAGCACCCTTTGTCTCTCAACCGTGCAATGGCCGAGACCAGGATGTCGTATCCTTTGACTTTCTGTATGCGGCCGATGAAGCCTATGAGAAACTGAGTCTCGGATATTCCGAGCGTCTTCCTGATCCCCATCTCACGCGAGTTGCAAAAAGGCGTCGGCACACCATTGTAGCTGAGTGTGATCCGGCTCGGGGCCACTCCCAGCGAGATCAGATAATCCTGGATGGACTTCGAGACTGCGATGAACCTGAGACCCATCAGACGGCAAAGATGGAGTACACCCTCGTGGGTACGCCGCCTGAGAAAGCCCCTGTGCGCGACACCGTAAACCGAATGCACAGTGGCGACTTGCGTTTGAATCCGCGATAGTTTCGCTGCAATCGCACCCCATAACTGAGACTGCGGATTGTGAGCGTCTATGACGTCGGGCCGAAACTCGCGAGCAATTCGCATGATATCGAGCACAATACGAGGATCATGCCTGCGCCTTGCAATGCCATGAATCGGCACTCCGTATCGCTGAAGCAACTTGGCAACCTGACTGCCCCTCAGAACGGCGACCATGACCTCGCATTGCTCCTTCACGCCAACCGCCATATCGACGACACGCGTATCTACGCCGCCATGGCGCCTCGACAGGTCCACGATCAGAATGCGTTTCTTCTCTGTCATCATGAGAGCAAGGACCTCGAAAGGTGGGAGTGCGATCAACCAAGCGTTTTCTTTTGTCAGAGGCCATCAAGTTTGGCTTGCAAGCACGCTTCACTTGACTGCTACTTATACGCCCTCCCCTCATTTCCGGAAAACTGCTAAACATGGGTAGTCGGGAGTAGCCATTATGATCCATGCAAGACTTCGCTTTCCCATCGTTGTCGCAGCTGCTCTTTTCCAGGTTGCAGCCACCGATGCCGATGCAGCGACGCTGTATGTATCCACGACCGGCAACGACGCGGACCCCGGAACGCGCAGCCAGCCGTTTCGCACGATTTCTCAGGCGGCACAGAGCGCGGTGCCGGGCACGAAGATCGTCGTGATGGGCGGCACCTATAAGGAGGTCGTTCAGATACCCGTCGGCGGTTCTCCCGGAAACCCGATCACCATCGAGCCGGCGCCCGGGGAACAGGTCATCCTCGACGGCTCGGATTCCCCATCCAACACATCCCTCGTCCAGATCAACGCGAGTTACATCAACTTCCGGGGCTTCACAGTTCGCAACGCCAAGCGCAGCGGCATCGCGGCGTGGGGAACTCACCATGTCAACATCACGAACAACAAGGTCTATGGAAACACACGCGCAGGGATCTGGATGGGCCACTCGGAGCCGGGTCAGTCCTACGACAATCTCATCGCGCGCAATGAGGTGTGGGACAATTGCCAAGAGAACAGGTCGAGGACATGGGGCAGCGGATGGCCTCAAGCGATCGGACTTCATGCTTCGGACGGAAGCATCATCCAGGGCAACCGCGTTTATCGCAATTATTGCGAAGGCATTGGGATACAATCGACGCAAGGCGTGAAGATCATCGGGAACATCGTGTCCGACAGCTTCAGCGTCAATGTCTATCTCGATAACGCCCCTGGTACGATCGTACAGAGCAACAGGGTCTACCACACTTACGATTCGAATTTCTATCGCTATGGGAAACCTGCCCGGGGCATCCAGATCGCAAACGAGTATACGGGCATCGAATTGCCGTCGAGCGGCATAACCGTACGCCACAACGTGCTGATCGGCGTCGGGGATGTCACATACGGCACCTACCAGAGAGGGTCAGGCCTGATCGACAGCGTGATCACTCCCAACACGGTTCTCAACCCGCCTGAAACACCCAAGTGACGTTTGTTCCTGCGCTTCTGGGAGGCGCGATTAAGCCGCCACGTTGCCCTGCAGGATTCTGACAACGCGGTCGGCTGCGACTTTCCACGACCGTTCCGTATCGATCTTCTCTTTGGCAGCGGCGCCAAGCGACACGCGCGTATCGGGGCTTTCCAGCAGGTGGACCATCGCATCGCTGAGAGCTTCCGCATCATTGGGCGGAACGAGCCATCCATTGACACCATGCTGGATCGCCTCTCCGAGTCCTCCCACGTCGGACGCAATCGCCGCGCGGGCCTGAGACTGGGCGAGCGCGAGAGCTCCACTTGCTGTCGCGGACTTGTATGGGAAGACGACAAATGAGGACAGCGCAACGAGAGAGCCCACCTCGTTCATCGGCACATACCGGGGGTCCAGGACCGTTTCTTGCTCGATGCCGAGATTCTCGATCTGCTCGCGCAGTTCCGCGACATTGAACTCCTGACATGGATATCCGACAATGAGCAATCGCGCCTTGCCTCTGGGGAGGCGAGAGAAGGCCTTGACCAGGATGTCCAGCCCCTTGCTGGGGCGCAAGCCGCCGAAGAAGAGGATGACCGGCTCGCCTTCCTGAAGGCCATACTTTCGAAGCAGGCTTTCTCGCTCTCGCTCATCCTCGGCGAAAATATTCTCCGGTCCATGAGGGATCCAGTAGGTGCTCACATTGGAAACGATTGAGCGCCTGAATTCGAGCATGACCTTCTCTGATAGAAATATGACGCCGACGAACCGGGTATAGAGGAATTTCATCAACTTCATGTTGACAAACTCGGACAGGCGGCCGCGCTTTTCTCTCAGGACGAATTCGTGACAGATGTCGATCAGGCGGTAGCCGCACCAGTGAAGGTAAGAGACAGCAGCGACTTCGATAGGATTTCTCAACAGCCCGAATATCGTATAATCCGGCTTCTCCCGATGAACGATCCGAATGATGCGAGCCCATTCGCGCATCGTGATGCCGGCGCGCACGATCTTTCTCAAGAAGCGCCCCTTCGACCGCTTCTCGGGCGAGGCGACCCGCGACCAGAAGCGCAGCGAAGCATCGACGGCAAAGGAATGCGCCGTTCCTGCGAGCTCATAATTCCGGTTCGCCAGGACCGTAACGTCGGCCCCTGCCTCCTGAAGCGACGAGGCAAACTGGAAGGTGAAATGGAGAAGACCTCCACAATCATCCGTTTCGACAATGAGAATCTTCACGATGCAATGCCCTTCAGCCCATACAGCGCGATCAGGCGCTCCACTTGCTTTTTAAGATCGAAATGACGCTCGACGCTTTCGCGAGCGGCATGGCCCAGCCTGTCGGCCAGTTCAGGATTCTGAATTATTCTTTCGCAGGCCGCGACCAGATCATCCTCATTCCCCGGCTCGACCAGGAATCCGGTCTCCTCGTCGGCAATCATCTCGGGAATTCCCCCGGTGCGGGAGGCGACAATCGGAAGCCCTGCGGCCATAGCCTCGATGATCACCGTCGGGAGCGCATCGAATAGGGTCGGAAGAACGAACAGGTCCGCCGATTGCATGAGATCCCGGATGTCCGATCGATGGCCTGCGAAGAAGACCTTGTCGCGACTGCCGGCGAGTTCCGCCTCGCGCTCCAGATTTTCTCTTTCGGGGCCGTCCCCGACGATCCAGAGATGAAGATTGGGGATGCGCCGGGACAGGATCGCATGCGCACGGATCAGATGGTGGATCCCCTTCATCTTCCGGAGCACGGCCACGGTCAGCATGATGACAGGCGTCTCGTTCCCTTTTCCCTCGTCTCTTTTATGCTCAGCACTCCATTCGGAAAGGTTCAACCCATTCGGAATGACATGAACATTGCTCACCTTTGTCGGCGCATATTTCAGCGCTATGGCTCGCGCCTGATGCGTCAGGCAGACCAGTTCGCAAGGCAGGTACCTGATCAAGGCGAACATCAGCCGCAGCCGCAAGCCCTCCTTGCTCCATTGATTGGGCTCGTCGAGAGTATGGAGCGTGACGACCGTGCGGATGCGTAGCAGAGCTCCGACGACGATCGAGGTAATCGTCGCATAGTGGAGGTGCGCGTGGATGGCATCCGGCTTCAGCCGTCTGATCGACAGAATGAATGCCATCCACTGACGCAACTTCCAAAGCCGGGTAATCTGCACATGCAGTGTCGGGACGTTATGCCGGTTACAAGCCTCCAAGGCAGCGCTGCTGGCCCTCCCCTGAAGATAGACCACGGTGGCGTCCACCCCGGTCGCCGTAAGAGCGGCGGCGATATCCGACGTCGTCTTCTCCGCGCCCCCGGCCCCGAGACCGTCGATGACAAGGGCGACTCTTCCGTTCTGCATGATCAGCACTCATAAGTACGGCTTCTTTTCACCCAGGTCAGATATGACGCCCTAGGATGTGGCTCGATCGGTCTCGGACTGCATGCCCCGAGCGCTTGGCTCGAGGAATTGAGGCAAGGCCAGCACGGTTGTCGGCCTGAACCAGGCATATTCCGAGATGCTGCCGTAAGACTGCTCCTGCCTGCGTCGGCTGGCCCGGCGGAAAGCATCGAGCGCGGCAAGTCCGATGGAGAAGGCAAGGCCCGCGAGACCTCCCAGCAAGGCGGATGCGGCAATGCTCAACCCGACAGGCTTGTCCGTGGAAGTCGCAGGATCGACGACACGGATGGTTTGATCGATGTTCGCGTCCGCCGACAGGCGCACTCTGTGATAGGCACGGTTTGCCCGATCCGCATCTCCCTTCGCCTGTTCCACGGCGAGCTTCAGCGGCATGATAGCCGCATCTGCCTGGCTCAGCTCCGCCAGTCTCTTCTCGATCAGTTTGAGCTGAAGATTACGCTGGCTTTGCACCTGCCGCAGCTCGACGCGGTTCGTCGTCCTCTCCGGCTCCGGCATCTGGAGCCTCGCCTTTCCGCTCAGCAGCGCGCTCCGCTCAGCATCCGGATCGACGATACCAAGCTTGTTCTTCATCTCGGCGAGTTCCATTTCAGCTGCCAGCAACCGGTTGTTTGCATCAGCGGCCCGCTCCGCCAACTTGGCGACTGGAACGTCCGGGAACAATGTCGAGCGGAAGGCGAGATACTCAGTCAAGAGGGTGTTCACGAAGCGAATGGCGAACTCCCTGTTGCTGTGGTGCATTTCGACGGAAGCGACACTTGTGCCCTCGGCCATCTTGATGCTGACCCGCTCCCGGATCTGAGCGAGAACCTGATCCTCTGTCTCTTCCTTCGGCTGATTAAGCTGCGCGACGACCGATTGTGGCAGAAAGTCCTTGAGACTAGCAAGGAGCGGAGCGACGTGGCCGGCAAGCCAATCCCGATATTCGTTGGCCGGTTCAGAATTATTCCATGCCTCTTTCCCGCCGATGGAGCGGAGCGTCGCACGCAAGACCGATTTACTGCCAAGCAGCGAAAGTTCTGTGCTGACCGCGTTGGCCAGCTCCACGCGGACAGGATCACCCTCCCAGCCTTCCGAGACAGGATTCTTCACATAGTAGTTACTGTCGAAACGCATGAGCACCGAGGAGCGGACCTCATATTCCGGCGGCCGCAGCATCGCACCTCCCACCGCTGCTGCACTGAACAGAACAACGGTTATGAACAGCACGTACTTGTATCTCCAAAGAGATCGCCGCAGATCGGCAAATGTCATCGTTCCCATGTCAAGCCCTCACCCTTCCCCGAAGTTTGCGTTCAAAATTTGGATCCCAAGCCAGTGCCGGAAGAGCCAATGCCGTTAATATGAGAAGCCACGGATACTGGCTGTAACCTTCATGAAGGAAGATCGATGTCGCCAAGTATCCGGCTAAAGCTGCGCCCCAAGCTCCGACCGCATTGGCCGCAGCGACGCGTCGTTGCCTTTGAAGGTATGAGAGCGTCTTGAGAATGGATGCGATCGTTAGCACCATCAATGTCGTAAAGAATGCGAGACCGACGAGACCACGCTCGGAGAGTACCTCAAGATACAGGTTATGCGTTTCCCGATCGGAGCCTCTCGCCATCAGTCCCTGAGCGACTGAGACTTCCTGGTAATAGCTCTTGAATTCGCCGTATCCGACGCCGAGCAGCGGGTTTCTTTCAATCACATAAGTCGCTGCTATCAGCTCGTTCGCACGTCCGGAGATCGCGGCATCCTTGCCGACGCCGCCCGTATAAACCTGCTTTATGCTGCTCAAGCCCGCATTGAACCGGTCCATGTAATGCGACGGCATCGCAAACACACCGACGCCCCCGGCAATCACTGCAACCAGCATATGCCTTTTGCTGATGCGATGGCGGTTGATGAAGAGGAGAACCAGAAGGCTCGCAGCGGCGCCGAGCAATCCTCCACGCGAGAAGGTCATCAGCAACGCGGCCACGATGAGCGCGCTGGCTATCATGCCGAAGAAGGCATAGAGCCGATTGGCTCCCGAAATCATGATCTGCAAGGCCAGAGGCAATGCAATGACCAGAATCTGTGCATAAAAATTGGGATCCGTCAGCGGTCCCGATGGCCGCCATCCATCGAGCTTTCCCGCAACATGCTGAACTGTCGCGATGGCGAACCCGCCGAAGTCCTGGGAGTATCCAGTATACACATACTGAACGATCGTCAGCGTCGATGTGAAGATCGCCGCCATGACGATTGCCAGGCACATTCTATGGAACTGCCTCATCGAGTCGACCAGCGAGATCAGCAGTATTGTGATCAGGCAAATTTTTGCACTGTCCAGGGACTTGCCAAGCACGGCGCCTGGGTCGCGTGCGTAGAGAGCCGTTGCGGCCAGAGAGACCAAATAGACGGCACATACAAGAGATGGAACAAGGATCTGATCGATCCTCTTTCCCGACAGATAATGGCAGAACGCGGCGGCTAACGTCATCAGCGCAAGCATGTCACCGAGGATTCTGATCCCGTGGCTGTCTGCGAGCACGGCGGAGGCATTCAGGAAGATGAGGATGGTGAAGGCTATGATGGCGAAGCCGGCATCGCGCACGATAACGATGGCCGTGATAAGCGCGAACGGAAACAACAGCGTGTATGCAGGAAGCCCGCTGAGAAACAGTGCAAAGATCGCCGCGCCGCTGATCAGCACGGCAACTGCTGCGACAACTGCCAAGGATACGGGTTGGTTATATGCTTGAGAGTTGTCTTGCCCCATGGTGCTCATCCTGCGCTGTACCTTCTGCGGCATCGATACTGCGCGCATAACGAAGTCTTTAATCTATCGTTAAGGAAGTTTTTATGTAACTCCCTCATCGGAGTACCCCCTTTCGGATATCGGCCAGATCGCTTCGGAAAGAGCGGTCGAGAGCGAGAAGGAGAGCGCAATAGACGGCGCAGCCGATGAGAGCCGATCCGGCAAACTCGATAACCGGGTTGAGATGAGAAACCGACCGGAAGAGAATGACGGCGGCGCTCATTCCGCCGCATGCAGCAAGCGACGGAAAGACGCTTCGAGCCAGCTGGAAGAAACTGACCGAGAGATCCTTCTGAACGACGATTGTTCTCGCGAAGGTCCCGATGCACTCGGACGCGAACATCGCGATGGCGACCATCTCCACGCTTCCGCTCAAGGTGACGGCCCCAATCACGAGAGCAATGGCAGCGACAGCCTCCAGGACCGTGATGAGGGTCAGCACGTGTGGGCGCCCGTTGGCCTTCAGCACATCGCCGACCGCCCATCCGAGCGTGAGAGGAATCCCGCTGAGCGCCAGAATCTGAAGCACCCCGACCGAACTGGTCCACTCCTCTCCAAACAACGTCACCACGGAGAGATCAGCCGTCAGCGCAATGCCGATCGAGACAGGCAGCATTGCTGAGCTGGAGTATCTCAGACCGATGAGATAGGCATGTTTCAGCCGCTCCCTGTCATTGGCCACGAGAACGAATGACGGGAATAGGAGGCGGGTCAGCACCGTGTTGATGCCGGTCACCGCGATCTCTGGAATTCGCGCGGCAATGTAATAGGGCCCGAGCGCCGTTGCTCCAAGGAAGAAGGCGATGGCGAGCTGGTCTATTCTGTTGCGGACAGGAACCAACACATCCATCAGAGCGATATGCTGACCGTATTTCGTCAGCCGGGCGACATCCTTGAAGTTAGGCCAACTCAATTGCCAGCGGGCGACATAGGAGAGGTAAGCCGTGCGGGCGAACGCCGCAAAAAGAAGCCCATATACGAGGCTCCATACTCCATATCCTGCCGCGAGGAGCAGTCCGGTCACGAGCAATTTGGAGGCTCCGTTGATGATATCGGAGAAGCCTCGCCGAAAGAGCTGCAGCCTCTTCTGAACCAGAGCCTCCTGCACGGTGCCGAGCGCATTCAACGGAAACAGCAAAGCCAGGTAAGGAAGAATGGCGGCGATCTCGCTGGTAATGCCCCATTGAAGCCAGCAGAAGACCAGGAGACCCGCACATTGCAGGACGGATATTCCCATCACCATGGCAAAGGCGGTCGTATGCAGCGCGTTGCTGGCGCGGTGGTAGATCACCGCATCCCGCATGCCGAAATCACGAACGGAATCGACAAGCTCGATTGCAAGCAATGCGCCGGCCAGAACGCCCATGCCTTCAGGAGAAACGGCGCGCGCCAGCAGAACCGTGATCATCAGGTTCAGAAGGCGCATCACCACATATGAAAACAATGTGAATGATGCTCCCGACAGCACCATCTTCGCATTGAAGGATGGCGGTATCAGATCAGTCATTTGTCGAGGAGCAGAAGAGCTTTCGAATTGTCCCTGCACGCCTCAATATCCTGACGGGCGCATGACGAGCATGACGACGGTGGACACCAGAATCGCAATGTCCTTCCGCAGGGATTGTTGCTGAATGTATTCGATGTCCATCTGGCACCGCTGATCGAAGTCAGTCGGCTTGTTGCGCGCTATCTGCCATGTGCCGGTAATGCCTGGCTTCACTAAAAGCCGCCGCCTTTGCCATGGAGCATAGGTCGAGGGGTCGTAGGAATTCGCCCTGGGCCCGACCAGAGCCATTTCTCCGCGAACGACATTGTAGAGCTGCGGAAGCTCGTCGATATAGTACTTGCGCAACACCGATCCGACAGGCGTCACTCTGGGGTCCTTCTGGATTTTGAATCCTGGCCCCTTGTCCTCGCTGAGCTCCGAGAGCGTTCCTTTCATCTGCTCCGCATTCGGAATCATTGTACGCAACTTGATAATCGTAAAAGGCCTTCCGTTGAGCCCGTAGCGGGTTTGCTTGAAAAAGGCAGGCGAGCGGCGGTCATGCAGCTTTATGGCGACGATGGCTGCAATCAGGATAGGCGCGACAGCGATCAGCATCACAACGGCCAAGCAGATATCGAGAGATTGTCTGGCGTATCGGCGCGCTAACCTTGGATAACCCGAACGAGATACGTCACGATCGTAAGTGTCGGCATTCGTATAGAGATCTAAATCGGACATCCCCGAGCCTCATCCACACAGTTGATCCGCAGCTGTTGCCGCTTGTTCATTGAAGAACATAGATTGTTCAGCTTTTATTGCCCCCGGGGCCGGATAATCCTGCAACTTACCACCGGCTTAGGGTTATAACTTTAGTAATCCGCCGGCCGAAGTGTCAAAAGCAACATCGCTCTAAACTGTGCGAATAGTTGTTACCCCTTTGTAGTTGCTGCGAGTACTACCTCTTCCTTGAAGCATTGAGCGAACGCTGGTTCATAGACACAGCATTTAAAGCTAGTTGTAAGTCGCAGCACTCACGATCCAGCAAGGAAGCAGCGCGCATGGTTTTACAAGTGGTGGAAGCGGTGGCTTTCTGCAGCATTGCTCTGATGCTTTACCATTACGCGGCATACCCTCTGATTGTTCTGATCGCCGCGAAAATGGTTCCCTCAAACAAGAGGACCAGTGAACATCTCCCTCGCGTCTCGCTCGTGATCGCAGCCTTCAATGAAGAGAAGGTCATCCGCGAGAAACTGGAAAACAGCTTTGCGCTCGATTATCCAAACCTGGAAATTCTGGTCGCCGCCGACGGGTCGTCGGACCGGACGCAGGACATCGCTGCGTCTTATGCGGATCGTGGAGTGAATGTCATCTTCTCGCCTGAGCGACGCGGGAAAGCCGCCGCGCTGAACAGGGCTGCGGCGCAGGCAACGGGCGAGATCATCGTCTTCTCCGACGCCAACGCAATGTACAGGCCTCATTCCATCAAGGCTCTCATCGAGCAGTTCTCCGACGAAAGCGTCGGCGCTGTGAGCGGCGTCAAGGTCGTCCGCGCCCGCAATCAGGGCGATCATGGCTTCGGCCGCTCTGAAGGGTTTTATTGGAAATACGAGAACGCTATCAGGCGCGCGGAATCAAAACTCGGCACGACCGTCGCTGCGGTTGGAGAGATCGTTGCGGTACGCCGGGATGCCTTCCGTCCGTTCCCGGCCGCTGTCATCAACGATGACGCCTATCTCACATTGGTGATACTTTCGCAGGGGCTCGATGTTCGCTTCGCCCCCAACGCCGTCGCGGAAGAATTCGCGTCGATCAAGGAAAGCGATGAATACGTGCGCCGCCGCCGGATCGCAGCGGGGAGATGGCTGCAGGTGCGATACATGAACCTCCTGCCGCTTCGCAGGCCATTTGTGGTCGCGGCATTCCTCTCCCACAAGTTCCTGCGCCTGATGATGCCTTTCGCGCTGCTTCTCTCGTCGCTCTCCAGCATCGCTCTTGTCGCGCTTCAGCCAGAACGTTTGGGCTATCTGACTCTCGTGTCCGCTCATGGCCTTCTGTTCGGGGCCGCGCTCTTTGGGATGTATCACCAGAACCGCAAGGGCATCCTGCAACGCCTGACCCGCATCTGCTATTTCCTCGTCAGCATGAATGTCGGCGTTGCATTCGGCTTCCTCGACTGGATGCGTGGAAATGCGTCTCCGGTCTGGAAGAAGGCTGCGCGTTAGGCTTGCCGGTTTCAGATTGAAGGAGAAGGCGTTGATCCTTCACTATACGCGAGCCCTGAGAGGCGCCGCATGGCTCTGCGTGCTTTTGCTCGCAATCCTTTCCCTCATCCCTGGTGACGTACAAGTGCGCTCGGGCATGCCAGGGGGCATAGAACATGCCATTGCCTATTTCGGCACCGCTACGATGTTCATGCTGGGCTATCGGGGGAAGAGCTGGAAAATTGCTGGGGGGCTCGTCCTCTACAGCGCAATCCTCGAAACTCTCCAATTCCTGGTTCCAGGGCGCACGCCCAATATCGCCGATGCTCTTGCGAGCAGTGCGGGCGCCATTCTCGCCATCATCATATGGGCAGTCATTTTGAAACAATGAATATCGGGACAGCCTCCCAGGCGCCGAAAGAAGCCCGATCTAGATATCCTGCGCAGGCTCATCCCCAAACACGGAACGTCCGCCATAGGAATGCGATTTCTTGCGCTCCTCTGCCACAAGTCCGTCAAATCCTTGACCTGTGGCCATACGCTCTAGGGTCCGGGCCTGCTCATCCAGTCGCTTCAGGGCAAACAGTTCCTCCTGCTGGCCCAGCTTCGCCTTCTGGACAGCCGATTTCAGAACCCGGATCGTTTGATCATACACGCGCAGCGGCACGGGGAACGGATGCCTGTCCTTACCGCCATGGGCGAAGGAAAAGCGCGCCGGGTCGCTGAAGCGGCAAGGCGTTCCGTGAACGACCTCAGCCACCATGGCAAGCGCCTGCACCGTCCTCGGCCCCACGCCGGGAGTGAGCAGCAAGTCCGGAAAGTCCTCGGGCCCGCGATCCGCCGCGGCTGCCAGTGTCCCATGAAGGCGCCGCAGCACCACGTCCTTGGAGCGGACGTCATGGTGCTCCGGCATCACGAGATGCGGCAGGAGGGGCTGCGGAGACGCCGCGGGTTCACGCTCCCGCTCCAACAGCGCCAGAAACTTCCGGGCAACCCCATCGGGCCCCAGCGTATCCAGAAGCTCGATCTGCGCCCGGCGCGAGGCTTCCGCGCGGCGGTCCGTAAGATTGACGATCATCCCCTGATCAATCCCGTCGATGCCCGTATGAGGCTCATCGACGAAGCTCTTGAGGTCTTCGGAAAGCCAATGATAGCGGCGCGCTTGCCGGCGCGCGTCATTCATCCCCTGCTGGACGATTGTCCATTTGCCGCTGTCGGTGACGATGAAACCATGCAGGTAGAGATCGAATCCGTCCTGAACCGCGGCGCTGTCGACCTTGGCAACAAGACGGCTGGCTTGCGCGAGAGCCGCTCCGTCAAAGCCGACACGTTCGCCGATGGAGATCAGCTCCTGCGGGGTCTGTCGCGAATGCCGCCCCCGCCCGCCGCAGACATGAATGCCGAGCTCTTTCGAGAGCGGCGTCAGGCCGCGCTTGAGAGCACCGATCACGCTGGTGGTAATCCCCGAGGAATGCCAGTCCATTCCCATGACGGCTCCGAACGACTGAAACCAGAATGGATGAGCCAAGCGCCGCAGCAGCTCATCGGGCCCGTAATGATGCACGATGGCCTCGCCGATCACGGCTCCAAGACGCGTCATACGGTCGGCAAGCCATTTCGGCACATGCCCGCTATGAAGCGGAAGATCGGCGCTTCCTGCTTTTCTTGCCATGGGGAATAGCTTTCGAGAATTGTTGCGAGCGGCTGCGGCGGGATCGGCTGAGATCAGGCATTGGATAGATCGAGCGTGCTCTCTCTTCCCAGCGATTCATAGTTCTCGGCCAGCCACATGCGCGCTTCGGATCGCCCGAGATCCTTCAGCGTCTTGAAGAAATCCCATCGCGCGTCGAACCGTGACGAGGCAGCGTAGGCGTCGAGCTCCGCTCCGCCGTGAATACGATGCATCAACACACGCTTGTATTCATCCGTCGAGAGCTTTCCCTCGTCGATCAGGCGCCGGACGAAACCGATTGCCCTTAGCTCGTAAAGGAGGTTGGCGTTGAAGGTCACCTCGGTCAGCCTGCTGCGGATCTCCTCGGCGGTTCGCGGAGTCGACCGGCGCTCGACAGGATTGATTTGGACAAGAAGGATGTCATCCGTCCGCGCCTGATAGAACAAGGGAAAGAGGGCCGGGTTTCCCGTATAGCCTCCATCCCAATAGGGCTCTCCATCGATCTCCACGGCCTTGAAGACGCTCGGCAGACATGCGGATGCGAGAACATGGTCCACGGTCAGTTCGGGAGCGGAGAAGACACGGATCTTGCCTGTCCACACATTGGTGGCCGAGACGAAAAGTTTCGTGTCCTTGCAGGCTCTGACCCGGTCGAAGTCGATCATCTCGCTCAAGGCGTCCCTGAGTGGATTGATGTCGAGCGGGTTCAGATCGTAGGGACTGGCCACCTGGGAAAATGCCCCGCTCCAGAGGTTGGTCGTCGAGTGCGCGCCGCTCCAATAGCTCAGGAACTGATCGAAGAGAGAGCGTTGGATCGGCGACAGGCCGCCGTCGAGGCTCACCCGTTTCCAGAACCTGCGAAGCTGCTCGCGGGCGCCGTCCCGGCCGCCCTCCAGCCAGCCTTCGACCATGACAACGGCGTTCATGGCGCCAGCGCTCGCGCCCGTGATGGCCTCGATGGCCAGCCTGCCATCCTCAAGCAGATAATCCAGAACGCCCCAGGTGAAAGCTCCGTGCGCCCCACCACCCTGAAGCGCGAGGCAGACCGGCTTCTCGGCACCCGGACCGACCATCCCGAGAAGCCTGCTGGATTGTTTTGCCGCGCGCCCGGTCATCCTGGTCTCCGTCCGTCAGATCCGGCTCAGGATGTAGCACAGTTTGAACGATCAGCGGGGAGCCTGCGACATTTCAGCAGGGTCAGACCAGACGCCTCATGTCGGCCATGACCGCACGCGCCGCGTTGTGACCTGGAGCCCCCGTGACGCCGCCGCCCGGATGCGTGCCCGCTCCGCACATGTAAAGCCCCGTGATCGGTGCGCGGTAATCGGCGTGCCCCAGCATCGGCCGGGCGCTGAAGATCTGGTCGAGGGTGAGAGCGCCGTGGAAGATATCGCCGCCGATGAGGCCGAAGGTGCGCTCGAGATCGAGAGGGCTCATGATCTGCCGTCCGACGACGCTGTCCTTGAAGCCTGGGGCATGGCGGTCGACCGTGGCGATCATCAGATCGGCCACTTCCTCGCGGTGGTCGTCCCACGAGCGCCCATCGGAGAGCGTCGGCTGTACATGCTGGCAGAACAGGCTCGCCACATGCGCCCCCTTCGGCGCAAGGCTGTCGTCGAGGGTCGAGGGGATCAGCATCTCGACAATCGGCTCACGGCTCCAGCCGAACTGCTTCGCATCATCGTAGGCCCGGTCCATATAGGCAAGCGACGGCGCAATGATGATGCCCGCCGTATGATGATCGGCCACCTCCCGTCCGGGAAGCGCCGTGAAGCTCGGCAGAGAATTAAGAGCGACATTCATGCGGAACGTGCCCGAGCCAGATTTCCAGCGCCGCATGCGGCCTAGGAATTCGGCGGGCAGCGCCCCTTCCGGCACCAACCGGTCGAAGAGCAGTTTCGGATGCACGTTTCCAGCGACCGCGCGGGCGCGGACGGTGCGCCCGTCCTTCAGGACGATTCCAGCCGCCCTGCCCTTTTCGACGATCACCTCGCGCACCGGCGCATCGGTTTCAATCTCGACGCCACGCTCACGGGCGGCTTTCGCCATCGCCTGCGTGATCGCCCCCATCCCGCCGATGGCATGTCCCCAGGCCCCCTTCTTGCCGTTCACCTCACCGAAGACGTGATGAAGCAGCACATAGGCGGTGTTCGGCGTATAGGGGCTTGCAAAGTTACCGACGACGGCATCGAATCCGAAGACGGCTTTCACGCAATCCGTCTCGAACCAGCCATCGAGATAATCGCCCGCGGATTTCGCGAAGAGGTCGAGAAGAGCGCGCCGGTTCGCCATGGACAGACCGCGCAGCCGATTGCCGGTCATCAACGCACGCCAGCCTTCCGACAAGGCGGCGCGCCATCCGCCTTCGACGAGGTTCGGAGGCTGCCGCAGCACGAGATCGCGCAAGACATCGGCAATGGCGTCTATCTCATTGGAATAGGCGTCATAGCGTTCCGCGTCCTTGGCGCTGAAACGCGCGATCTCGGAGCGGGTCACGCCCTCGCCGACCTTCAGGTACTGGTCGTTCGGAAGCGGAAGGAAGTTCGAGAGACGGCGTTCGACGACTTTCAGCCCATGGCGAGGCAGATCCAGGTCGCGGATGATCTTCGGATTGAGAAGGCTGACCGTGTAGGACGCCACAGAATTGCGGAAGCCGGGAT
Organism: Pseudomonadota bacterium; assembly: GCA_023450615.1. Lineage (GTDB taxonomy): Bacteria > Pseudomonadota > Alphaproteobacteria > Rhizobiales > Beijerinckiaceae > Microvirga. The sequence goes on from JAEXGT010000032.1 coordinate 25,583, forward strand.
GAAACTCCTCCGTCACGGCAGCGCCGCCGACGACGGAGCGCTGCTCGAAGACTTTTACCTTGTATCCCGCCGTTGCGAGATAAAAGGCGCAGACAAGTCCGTTATGCCCCGCTCCGATAATAACGACATCACAATCCCTGGCCACCATTTTCCCCTGTCAGGTTTTTCTTTATGACCCGGAAGCTAGATCAGTGAAGGATCTGACTCAAGAAGGCTTTGGCGCGCAGCTCCTTTGGATTTGAGAAGAACTCGGAGGGCGTCGCCTGTTCCACGATCTCGCCGCGGTCCATGAACACCACGCGGTCCGCGACCTGACGGGCAAAACCCATCTCATGAGTCACGACGGCCATGGTCATGCCCTCGGTGGCCAGCTGCGTCATGGTATCCAAAACTTCCTTGACCATCTCGGGATCGAGCGCCGAAGTCGGCTCGTCGAAGAGCATAATGTCGGGCTGCATGGACAAGGCGCGGGCAATGGCGACGCGCTGCTGCTGGCCGCCGGAGAGCTGCGAGGCGTATTTGTGGGCCTGATCAGGAATGCGGACCTTTCCCAGGTAGTGCAGAGCCTTTTCATCGGCTTCCTTCTGCGAGACGCCGCGCACGAGTCGCAGGGCCAGGGTGCAGTTTTCCAGAACCGTGAGGTGTGGGAACAGATTGAACTGCTGGAACACCATGCCGACCCGCATGCGCACGGCCTCGACCGCTTCGGGCTTGCGCGTCAGCTGAATGCCGTCGACGACGATCTGCCCTTCCTGAAAGCTTTCAAGCGCGTTGATGGTGCGAATGAGCGTGGACTTCCCGGAGCCTGACGGGCCGCAGATCACAAGCTTCTCTCCACGCGAGATGGTCAGATCCACATTCTTCAGGGCCTGGAAAGTGCCGTACCACTTCGACAGGTTCGTGATCTGAACAGCGGGGGGAGAAGCCGCCGCAGGAGCCGTTTCGACGAGAGTGAGCTTCTTCTGGATCACGACTGCATCTCCTCTCGCATGGAGCCGGCGTTGATGGTGCTTCTCGTCATCGCGTCTGAGCCCTGTTGAAGCGCCGCTCGATCCGGGCCTGGATCAGCTCCAGGACGATGGACAGAATCCAGTAGATCATGGAAGCGGTGATCATCATCTCCACGTGGCGGAACTCGGTCTGCCCCTGCGTCCTGGCAAGATACATGAGTTCCCACACGCCAACGACCGAGACGAGCGAGCTGTCCTTGAGCATGGCGATGAACTGATTGCCGGTCGGCGGGATGATGATGCGCATGGATTGAGGAAGGATGATGCGGGTCATCGTGTCCCGAGGCTTCAATCCGAGGGCGCGGGATGCCTCCCACTGGCCCTTCGGAATGCTCTCGATGCCCGCGCGGAAAATCTCCGTCATGTATGCGCCGTAGCACAGCGACAAGGCCAGGATGCCCGCCGGCACGGCGTTGATGACATATCCGAGCTGCGGCAGGCCCAGATAGATCATGTAGATCTGCATGAGCAGCGGGAGCCCGCGGAACAGCGAGGTATAGAAATTCGCGATGCCGAGAGCGATGCCGTTGGACGACAGTTTGGCGATGGCTCCGATCATCGCCAGGATGGATGCGATGAGGATCGAGATGGCCGAGACGTAGAGGGTCGTCATTAGGCCTTGGGTCAACAGAAAGCCGATCTTGCGCCGGATGAACTCGAAGCTGAGATCGAAGGAGTAGAAGAACAGCAGGACGGTCAGCGCCAGCTCCGCCCAGACCACGTACATCTGCTGCCTGATGCTGAGCTTCATCACCACGGCGACATTGAGCGCGACGACGGCGGTTATGAGAAAGGCGACAAGCAGGTTCGCGGCAAACCCCGGATCCTCCGCGAGGCCGAACAACCCTGTCAGCGCCTTGCCGATCGATGACGTTCCGGCCTGAGCATAGACAAGAACGCCGAAGAGAAGCCCAAGCCCAGGAATGTAGACGGATGGCCGCGACAACAATCTCGGGTAATCGACGTTATCGGCATAATGCATATGGCTTACCCTCTCTCGCGCCGTTTCAATCCATCGTCACTTCTAAGCCGATTTCCGTTCCCGGTAGAGATCGGCGGCCTGATAGGCCCAATAGGTGAGCTGAGCGGCTGCGCGCCCCGCGATCCATCCGTTCCAGGCAAGACCAAAGGGCGCGAAGAGCTTGTAGCGATCGCTCTCGCCCAGAACGGCTTCGGCGATCACGCGCCCGCCGATGGCCGTGGTGTTGAGGCCATGCCCCCCGAACGCCGTGCAGTACCAGATACCAGGCTGCAATCGCCCGATCTGAGGCATCATGTGCCGGGCATAGGACATCAGCCCAGACCACACGATCTCCACGTCGAGATCCTTCAATTGCGGATAGGTGGACACCATGGTCTTGTGTAGCAGGCGTCCGAGAAGGCGCGGCTCGGTGGTCTTCGTGGTGATCTTGCCGCCCCAGAGAATGCGTTCGCCGCCATCGACGACGCGATAATAGTCACCGGCACGGCGGTCGTCGCCGATAGCCGCCGTGGTGCGGATGGCGCTCGCGATCAGATCCCGATTGGGCTTGGTCAACATCACGTAAGTGGCGATAGGCAGATAGCTGTGCTTGAGCTGCGGCACCAGATTGCCCGTATAGCCGCCCGAAGCGATCACGATATGCTCAGCGGCAACGGAACCATGCGCCGTCCTGGCGATCTTGGTCGCGCCGCCCATGTCGATTGCAGTGACAGCCGCCCCCTCATAGATGCGCCCGCCCAGCCGCTCGACTTCGGAGGCCAGCGCACGGGCGTAGATCAGAGGGTTGAAATGAAAAGCGTTGGGATCGAGCAGGGCCTGATAATACCGTGGAGAGACGAGCATTTTCTGCACCTCCTCCCGGCTCTTGAACTCGACCTTGTAATCGAATTCCTTTTCAAGCCAATCGCGATGCGCCCTGAGGCCATCCGTCGCCTCATAGCGCACAGCGCCGAGGATGCCGGGCGTCGGCTTCGCCTCTGCGGCAAGGGCTTGAACGTTGTTCCGGACGATATCCGCGCCTTCAATGGACAGGCGATGCAACTCCTTCGCCTGATCCACGCCTGCCATGCGTTGGATGTTCTTGTAGCGGGCGGCCCAGCCGGGGCTCACGAAACCACCGTTGCGCCCGGAAGCACCCCAGGCGACCCGGTTGGCCTCCAGCACGCAGACGGTGCGGCCCTTGCGAGCCAGTTCGAGTGCGGTCGTCAGGCCGGCCAAGCCCCCACCCACAACACAGACATCGACCTTGATGACCCCTTCAAGGGCCGGCCTCTGGACAGCATTCGGACCCAGCGCCCGGCGATAGTAAGTTTCGATGTAGGACATGATGATCGTGTCGTGTTGCAGATGGAATGGTTTCAGGAAAACGGCGCGATCACTTGCTGTAATCGTTGCCGTACCATTTGGTGGTCAGCTTGCTGAGGGTGCCGTCATCCTTCATGGCCTGGATGATGCTGCCGAGCTTGGCGGTCCATTCCGGATCGCCCTTGTCGGTCACCACGACGAGCGGCTCCTTGAAGGCGGCCTCACCCGGCAGGATCTTGACCGGGTAGCGGTTCTTGATGGCGTTCTGAGCCGTCTGCTCCGGCGCGATCACCGCATGGATGCGCGTGCCGTCGCCCAGACGCAGATCGTCGAAGGGCAGCATGGAATCGGCATAGGTCTTCACCTCGCCCGGAGTCAGCGTGTACTGGATCGGCGGCTGGCCGGGAGCATCGATCTCGAGACGGCGATTGATGTAATCCTCGGAGGTCGTGCCCGTTTCGACACCGATCTTCTTCCCGTTCAGGTCTTCACGGGTCGCAGCCTTGCTGTCTTTGTGAACGGCGAAGACGTAGGGGCTGTAGTAGTAGATGCCCGCGAAATCGATCACCTGCGAGCGTGCCTTGGTAGGCGTGATCGAACCGACGGCGACATCGAAGCGGCCGTGCCAGCGGCCGCCGGTCATCACGTTCCACTCAGGCGTCTCGAAGGTCACCTTGACGCCAAGGCGCTTGGCGATCTCGTTGGCCACATCCACGTCGAAGCCGACGAGCTTGTTGTTGTCGTCGAGATAGCTCTGCGGAGGCCACCCGCTATTGGTGGCGACCTTCATCTCGCCAGCCTTCATGACGCGGTCCATCGTCGGACCCGCCACAGCCGCAGCAGTCATGACCGAGACGAATCCCAGTGCCGTCATTGTACCAAGAAAGAGCTTGCGCATCCTTCATCTTCCCTCTGCTTGTGGTTGGATATCTAGGCGATAGGTTGACCCTATTTCTTGGAGCCGTAGCTCACGCCCGATCATGCGGAGCGTTGAAGGCCTTTGCCGCATCGAACGAGCAAGACCGCAGAAAACATTTTGATAGAGGCGGACAGCATGAAGAACGGCGGCGGATTTCAGCAAATCGAGTCCAAGCCTGGAGTTTTGCTTCAGAGGCACTCTCCACGGCGTAACAAGAACTCTCTGCACCTGGGATTTAAGCCCAGGCATTGGCCTGTCATTCACGCGCATGCTCTCCAAGACAGCCAGAAAGGCTTAGAAATCAGCGCAACAATTATTCTTTATATTCAGCACCTTAGCCATTCGGCCTCTCCCTTTCGGCTTTTTGCCGATTTATGTTGTCTGACAGCAGACGACTAATCTTCTGAGCTGTCAAGAAGCATGTCGCAAGGGAAAGAGATTTTCAACCGGATCGAGTGAGACGATCCCCTGCCCGGTTGCTTGCAGGATGGCCCCAAGAAGGCCGGACGCTACTTGCGAACGAAGCTGAACGAGAAGCGGCTGCCGCGATGATAATCATTCGCGAAGAGAACCGGAACTCCCGTTGGCGTAAAGGCGGTTTCCGTAATCAGGAAGGCAGGACCGAAATCATGCAGGTCGTTTCGCTCGCTGACATCCTCCGGCAACATGGTAGACGTTGCAACTGCCGTTGACATGCGCGGGCGCATGCCGTGACGCTCCAACAGATCGAGCACGGAGCCGCTCCAATCGATGTCATAGAGGCGATCCGAAATGATGGACCGGGGGAGATAGTCCAGACAATAGACGAGGACCTCATCGCCCTGCATTCGCAAGCGTTCCAGGCGAATGACACGGGCTCCCTTGTCGAGGCGCAGGGCTTCCATCACTTCATCCGAGGCGGCCTCCTCGGAGATCGAGAGTACCCTGTTGGTCGGGTGATAACCCGACTTGTGCAGCATGTCGGTAACGCTCTCGAAGCAAGTGATCGGACGCTCCACCTGCAACGCGGCTGCGGCCGATACGAAACGGCCCTTGCCATGTCTTACAAAGATCGCGCCATCCTGCTCCAGCAGCTTCAGAGCCTCTCGCAATGCCGGCCGGGAGATCTGAAATTTCCGCGTCAGTTCAGCCTCGGTCGGAAGCTGATCGCCGGGCTTCAGGCCCTGCTCCTCGATCAAGATACTGATCGCATCGCGCAACTTGAGTACCAGGGTTCGTTCGTCGCGGAGCGGCGTAACCAGTGACATGATTTAATCAACCCCTTCTCAAAGCCGGTTGTCAGTCCACAGGATTGGACCATCCTAGACTTAAGTGCAAGCTTCGCGGCAGGACGCATGGCTTAAATCCTCTGAATCCCTGTCATTGCCTACATTTCCGTCATTGAAAAGGAAGTTGATGCGGAGAGATCCATCTTGACACCTCCTCCTACGTCAAACAAGTTGTCAGACGACTGTCCTTTGACCCTTCGCAATCTGTTCGAGAACCTCCATGCTGAATTTTGATGAAAAGCGTTTCCTGCGCATCCAGACCGGTGCCGTCTCCCACGCGGGTGGTATCCAGCGCGCCATCCAAGAGTGCCTGGCACAAGGCGCGGAGAACCTCTTCTTTCTGGGAACCGGCGGCGCTTCGATCCTGATGATGCCTGCCGCGCAGCTGCTTCAGCGTCAGTCCTTCTTTCCCACATTCCTGGACATGTCGGCAGAGATCGTTCTGACCGGGCATCAGGCTCTTGGCCCTAAATCGATCGTGGTCATTCCCTCCCTCTCCGGCACCACCAAGGAGAGCGTTGCAGTGATGGAGTACTGCAAGGGCAAGGGAGCGAAGGTCATCAGCCTCATAGGACATGCGGAAACCCCTCTCGCCAAGGGCGCGGATTACGCGTTCGTGAATTTCGCCGCGGACGACACCTCCTGCGAATCCTTCTATCTGCAATCGCTCATCATCGCTCTTGCGATCATGAACCTGCGCGGCGAGTACACTGAGTTCGACGCGACCGTGCAGGAATTGGTACGCCTGCCCCATGTACTTCTGGGTACCAAGAAAACCTATGAAGAGCAGGCGGAACGCATTGCGGAGACGATCAAGAATGAGCCCTATCACATCGTAACCGGCGCCGGCTCCACCTGGCCTGAAGCCTTCTACTACGGCATGTGCATTCTCGAAGAGATGCAATGGGTCCGCACACGCCCTGTTCATTCATCGGATTTCTTTCACGGCACGCTGGAACTCGTAGAAAAAGGCGTCAGCGTTCTTCTGTTCAAGGGAGAGGATTCCTCTCGTCCCCTTGTCGAGCGCGTCGAGCGTTTCCTGCCTTCCTTCACCGACAAAGTGCACGTTTTCGACACGGCGCAGTTCGAGCTTCCCGGCATATCCGACAAGGTCCGCGCCTTGATCTCGCCTGTGATCCTTGCAACGATCTTTGAGCGGATCAGCGCTCATCTGGAAGTGAAGCGCAATCATCCGCTGACGACGCGACGCTACTACAAACGTGTAGCTTATTGAGATCGACACGTACGGCGCCGCAACGAGAGGAAACGGAATGAGCTTCTTTGAGTTTGCGGCTGTCGGCGACAATTGCATCGACCGCTTCATGCCCCCGATCAATCTTTCGTTGATCGGGGGCAATGCCGTCAATGTTGCCGTGCAGCTCCGCAGGCTTGGCCTCGAAACAGCTTATTTCGGCGCGATTGGACCGGACGAAGACGGCCACCGCATGCTGGCCTGCTTCAAGGACAACTGCCTTTGCATCGATCATGTTCAGGTTCGGCCGGGAGTGACCGCCTATACCAATATCGACGTGGACTCCACGGGAGAGCGAACACTCGCCTTCGAAGAGTTCGGCGTCTGCAGGGGCTACCATCCGAACGAATATGACTTGCAAGCCCTGAAGAAGATGCGGCACGTGCATATCGGATGGCTCGACGATGAAGGAGCCCTTCGGCGCAGGTTGACGGCAGCAGGGATCAGCGTCTCGCAGGACATCTCCGTCAATGCGGATGCACAACACCTCGGCATCGACGGCCTTGATTGCGTGTTCGCTTCAGCCGGAGAAGATCGCGACGGGGCAGAGCACCTGCTGCGCACTCTCCTCGCAGGCGGTGCAAAGCTCGCTGTCGTCACATGCGGCTCTCGCGGCAGCATGGCCTCGGATGGCACTCAGGTGAGAACCGTAGGGATTCGTCCGGTCGACGTTGTGGACACGACTGGGGCTGGCGACAGCTTCATTGCAGGCTTCATCTCCGCGCATGCGCGTGGAGCCGATCTGCAAACCTGCCTGGAACTCGGGCGCGATACGGCAGCCGAAACCTGCCGTCACGTCGGTGGATTCCCGCAGCCTGTACTGCCCCTTCGCTAAGCGCAGCGATTTCGACAGGCGAACTCTTCGGCATGGAATTGGAAGCACGGATGCCCGCAACTTGCGGCACTCCTCCCATTCACTCCATTCCTTGTGTTATCGCTGAAGGCTAGCGCCCTTTTCGCTTGAAATGAAATCCGCGTACCACATCTCCAAATGCTTCGAAGAGCTTGAGCGAGAGTTCATTCTCGGATGCATTGAACTCCGGATGCCATTGAACTCCGACACCGAACGAACGGCCTTCGACGCTGACAGCCTCGATCGTCCCATCTGGCGCGCGCGCCTCTATCGAAAGCCCCCTCCCCACTTTGTCAATCGCCTGAACATGCAGTGAGTTCACCATGACGGGCATTCCTCGAGTCAGTCTCTCTATGCGCCCTCCGGACATCACGACCAGCTCATGAGCCGGTCCATAGAGCTGCTCGAGCGGCGCTCCAGAGACCCAGGTAGTATGACAGTGATGCGCGTCGTCCGTCGCAATGTTGGCGTGGAGGCTCCCTCCAAAAGCAACGTTCAGCTCCTGAATGCCGCGGCAGATGGCCAGCATCGGCAGATCGCGGTCGTAGGCTGAGCGGATCAGTTTGAGAGCTGCAGCGTCTCGTCCCGTATCGAACGGCTTGTACTTTTCTTCCTCTGCCCCTGGCTCGAAATAACGAGGATGGACGTTCGTGGCAGCTCCTGTCAGAAGAACGCCGTCCACGAGATCAAGCAGGTTTTCGAGGCCGGAGAAATTATCGAGAGCCGGAAGGATAATGACGTCGACTTTCGCCAGCTCGATGACGGCCCAAAGGTACTTCTCGTCCACCGATTGGGCCGGAAGCAACCCATCTTGGATTCGATTGCCGAGAATTCCAACGACAGGCTTTGACGATGTTTGGGCCATAACTGCGATGCCTTGTTAAGCGGTCGGGCAGCCCCTTAAGAGGCGGCTCACGGCAGATCGTAGGTGTTAGATTTCGCTCTTGGCGTGTCGCAAAGCATCCGCCAGAGAATGCCTCACAGCCCCGCTCCGCCCGGTAAAGCGATCAGTGGAGAGCATCGAATTCAGCACAGCTTCCTGCGTGGCTTCAGCCGCCGCACGGAATAGCTGGTCGATCTTGTTCTCGTTCAGACAGCGCATATCCGTCACATCAGCATCGCTATCATGATCGACCGTGTTTCCTGTCGTGAATGCGATGACGATATCGCCGCTGCCGTGCCCCCAGAAGGAGCCGAGACGCGCTAACCCCGCCCCCGCGCGCTTCGCCACGCGATTGAGCTGGCGATGATCAAGGGGCACATCGGTCGCGAGGACGATAATGATCGAGCCTTTTTCCTGTGCCTTGTCCAGGTTCTCCACCATAGCCGGAGACGGCCGGCGCCCATCGGGAAGGACGAGGTCTCCGGCGTTGCCGAAATTGGTGAGAACGAGCGCGCCCAAGTGGCAGGCAGCTCCATCGATTTCGACCCGGCGTGACGACGATCCGATCCCGCCCTTGAAACCGAAGCAGGTCATTCCAGTGCCGGCGCCGACACTGCCCTGCTCGACAGGCCCGTCCTGCGCAGCCTGCAAGGCAGCCCTCGCATGCTCCTCCGTGACAGCCAGGGCCTGAATATCATTCAACGGGCCGTCGTTGCATTCCCCGACCACGGGGTTCACCGTCGATGTGGTGCGCCCGATATCGGGGTTTTGTGCGATTGCCTCACGGATCAGCGCGGTCGCGCAGGTACCGACGGAGAGCGTATTCGTGAGAAGGATGGGCGTCTCGATGGTTCCGAGTTCGTCGATCTGCACGAGGCCCGCGGACTTCCCGAAACCGTTGATCACATGCGACGCCGCAACCACCTTGCGGCGGAACAAGTTGCCGGAATGGGGCAGGATCGCCGTAACGCCGGTGTTGATGTCGCCATCGCGCAAGGTGCAATGCCCGACACGCACTCCAGGCACGTCCGTGATCGCATTCTTCGCCCCCTGCGGAAGGATACCGCAGACCAGGTCGAAATCGTTGACTGTGCGGATCATCATCTGCTCCGAGTTGCGACTTCGGGCGTCAGAGGCGCCCGGCGTCGATGATTCTCTTGAGAAACGCTTTGGTTCTATCACCCTGTGGGTTGCCGAAAATCTGCGAAGGGGGCCCCTCTTCGTAGACTATGCCTTCCTGAAGGAAACACACTTTATCCGCCACCTCACGGGCAAAGCCCATTTCATGAGTGGCGAGTACCATTGTCATACCCTTGGCGGCAAGATCACGGACGATATCGAGAACTTCCGAGACGAGTTCCGGATCGAGAGCCGACGTGATTTCATCGAGGAGAAGGAGCGCGGGGTCCATCATCAGAGCCCGGACGATGGCGACACGCTGCTGCTGCCCGCCCGAAAGGCGGTCCGGGAACTCGTCCGCCTTGTGGGCCAAGCCGATGCGCGACAGAAGCGCCATGCCTTTGTCCCGGGCCTCGGCCTTATCCATTCCGAGTACTTTGAGCGGGCCGAGCGTGATGTTCTCGATCACGCTCATGTGCGGGAACAGGTTATAGCCCTGAAAGACGATGCCGATCTCCCGGCGAAGCACATCCAGGTCCACTCCCGGCCCTGTGATGCGGTCGCCGTGCAGGCGGATTTCGCCCTTCTGGATGGTCTCAAGCCGGTTGATGCAGCGAAGCAAGGTGGACTTGCCGCAGCCGGAAGGACCGATGAGGCAGACGACCTGATGCTCTTCGATATCCAGGGAGAGGCCGTTCAGCACGGTCACGCTGCCGTAATGCTTGTAGGCCTTGTCGATCTCAACGAGTGCCATGGTCGCGCCTCTTCCGCATGTGGGTTTTCATCTTCATGTGTCCGTTACCCGGATCGACGCTTGCTGCGGTCGCGCTCAATCAGCCTGTCCACGAAGCGGGCCTGCGGGATCGTGATCAGAATGAAGATGATCGCGACCGTGGTCACCGCCGACAGATTGAAGTTGTTGCTGGCTATGATCTTCGATTGGTTGAAGGCATCGATCGTACCGATGATGGCCACGAGCGCCGTGTCCTTCTGAAGGCTGATGCAGTTGTTCATGAGCGGCGGAATGATGCCGCGAACCGCCTGGGGAACGATCACGTAGCGCATGGTCCTGGCATAGGAGAGCCCCAACGAGCGCGCAGCTGCGATCTGGCTCGGATGGACGCTCTCGATTCCCGCGCGGTAAACCTCGGAGGTGTAGGCGCCATAGGTGAGCGTCAGCGCGATGATCGCATAAGCGTTGGAAGAGAGGTCCTTCAGGATCGGCAGATTCGTGAGGGGCAGCCCGAAGCCGATCAGATAGATGGTGATGATGGCAGGAAGGCCGCGGAAGAGGTCGCTATAGATGATCGCAATCGTGCGGATCGGGCGTCCTGCTTCGCCCGGCAAAGTGCGGGCGATGGCGATCACGAGCGCCCAGACGAGAATAAGAACCGCAGAGACCGCAAAGATGAACACATTGGTTCCAAACGCCTTGAGAACGGTCGTTGCGGAGCGGATAATCAGATCCATATCGAAGAACGTGCGGCTCACGGCGGCATCGTTCACCACCATGAACCAAGCGAGCGCGCATAGGATCAGGAAGGCGGCGGAGTACGATATGGTTTTCCAGGACGTTTCGGATGCCTTGGCGCCCAAGGCCCGGGCCTCATAGATTTCGGCCGAGGACCTGGCCCTCGCCGACAATCGAACAGCCTGCGCCGCACGGCCGACGACGAGAAGGGACAGCGCCGCAGGGATGAGGCCTGAAATCCAGACAGGTCCTGCGCTCCATCCTTCTCGAATCATGAATTGAGCGATCGAAATCACCGTGGCTGCGACAGCCCCGAATGTGATCGCGGTGATGGAGAGAGCGGCCCAGGTCAGAGCGCCATAAGCGCGGACCTTGCTACGAGCGCGCCATTGGTTGGCGCGCTCGACATTGGCCATAACAGCCGTCGTGTTCATCAAAAACGATACCTGTCTCAGTGCTTCCAGGTGGGAATGCTGTCAGGCGAGACACCGCCCCAGGACGGGAGAAGATAAGCGGCTTCGAGCTTCTTCAGAGTGCCGTCTTCCTTCAGCTCCTGAATGATCTTGTCGATCACCGGCTTGCCGGCGTAGCCCTTCGGGTAGATGCCGGCCGTCTGGCCGCCGCTCGAATACTGACCCACGACCTTCAAACGCCCTTTGGAGTTTGCAACCTGCCCCAGGACGATGCTGAGATCGGTCATGACGGCATCGACCTTGCCGGCAGCTGCCGCCGTGAACATGGAGGCCGTGTCATCATACACGTCGACTTTGGAAGCCTTCAGCGTTTCCTGCGCGAACGGCACCAGCGTGGTACCAGCCTGCACGCCCACACGGCCGGACTTCATGGTGGCTTCGGTCACGTTCGCATCAGCCTTCGTCGCGACGCCGTAGCTCGACTCCATGTAGACCGTCGAGAAATCCACGACCTTCTTGCGCGGCTCGGTGACCGAAATCAGAGCGAGAGCGATGTCGAAATCCTTGTTCTGACCCGCGACGATGGAATCGAAGGAAGCGTTGACGAGCTTGACCTTATCCAGGCCCAGACGGTGGGCAATGTTGACCGCCATGCAGAATTCGTATCCGTCACGGATCGTTTCAGGCGTGTCGCCATTGAACTGTCCAACGGCCGGCAGGTTGATGATGACGGTGAACTGGCCCGGCACCGCAGGATTGATCGAATGCGAACCCTTCTTTCCGGTCAATTCGCACTGGCCGTATCCGACGGTCTCAGCGGAAGCGATGCCGGCTCCAATGAATGTGAGCGCAGAGGCGAGCAATGCTGTCTTGAGAATTTTGAAGCTCATTGAATTAGTCCCCTTTGGTTTTCTGGCAGTGTTACCTACTAGGCCGCGCCCTGCTTGAGAGCGAGATCCAGATAGATCTGTTGAATATGACGGGTGATCGGACCGGGCTTCCCCTCCCCGATCCGATGACCGGCGACCTCGACAACCGGAGTGACGAAGCTCGAAGCGCTCGTGAGAAAGGCCTCATTAGCGAGGTATGCTTCATCTGCGGTAAACAGGCGTTCTTCGACCTGCAAGCCATGGGCTGCAGCGGCCTGCAGCACCGCAAGTCGGGTGCATCCCGGCAGCGTGGCCTTCGAGTTCGGCCGGGTCACGATTTTTCCGGCCTGCGTGATAATGAAGGCCGTAGAAGATGCGCCCTCGGTGATGAAGCCGTCCTGCACCATCCATGCCTCGGCACAGCCGTCCACCTTGACTTGGCGCTTCGCCTGCACCTGAGCCAGCAGCATCGTGGTCTTGATGTCCCGCCGAGCCCAGCGGATGTCTTCGACCAAGCCAACCTTGATACCGTCCCTGTGCGCGGCGGTATTTTGAAGCTTTTTCGCCTGAGTGAATGCTACGAGGTTCGGCTTCAGCGCTTCGCTGTAATCGAAATTGCGATCCTCACTGCCGCGCGTGACCTGCAGATAGACGACGCCCTCGCTGAGCTCATTACGCTCGATGAGCGTCTTCTGCATGACGACGATCTCGCTTCGAGACACGGGCATGGGAATATCGAGCTCGCGCAATGAGCGTTCGAGCCTGTCCAAGTGAAGATCGTTGTCGATGAGATGCCCACCGATGACGGCGCTTACTTCGTAGATGCCGTCACCGAACAAGAAGCCCCGATCAAAGATCGAGATCTGCGCCTCCGGCTCCGGCACATAGCTTCCATTGATATAGACGGTTCTCGGCAACGCACTTCCCCTTGGAGGATGAGTCATGCCGCAGACGCTAGTAAGATCGGCATTTCATTGCTAATGCCGTGTTTCTCTGAGAGTGATGCAAAAAAAGCATAATGATAGGAAGTTTCCTCCACGGAGCCTTCCTGCGGCAAGGGTGACGACGCGATGGAACTCAAATGGCTGGAGGATTTTTGCTGCCTTGCCGAGCATTTAAGCTTTTCCAAAGCGGCGTCTCTGCGCGGAGTTTCTCAACCTGCCTTCAGCAGAAGAATTCGGCAGCTGGAAGAATGGTTGGGAGTGACACTCATCAACCGTGCAATTTTCCCGTCGGAGCTTACACACGAGGGCAAGCGCTTCCTGCCGATCGCAGAACAAGCAGTGCGTGAGTGGTGCGAGCATCGTGTCGCTTTACGTCCAGCCCCCGCCACAGAGCAACACCGCCTGACATTCTCGGCCCTGCATACGCTGACAGTCACATTCTTTCCTGATTGGCTGCAGTCGCTCAGGAACGCTCTCCCACCATTCAGCTCCCATCTCAGTCCGGACAAGGGCGGGATCGAGGACAACATTGCTTCCCTCATAGATGGGAACTGCGATTTCCTCCTCACCTACGCCCATGCCTCCGTGCCGTTCCAGCTCGACCAGACACGGTTTCCCTATCTTGTGCTGGGCATCGAAGAAGTTCTGCCGGTCTCACGCCCTCATCCGGACGGGCCTGAGCTCGATCAAGCCATCGCCAACCGGACCGTTATGCCGTTCCTCAGCTATGGCGACTTCTCCTTCTTCGGCGTTGCTCTCAACAAGCTCTTTGCCAACCGCCCCTCCCTGGAGCGGCGCGTGGTGCATGAGAACACCATCTCCATCGGGCACAAAGCGATGGCGATGGCAGGCTGGGGAGTCGCATGGCTCCCGCTGAGCCTGATCCGAGAGGAACTGGCCGACGGCACGCTCGTTCCGGCCAGCAAAGATCCGGCTTGGTCGCTTACGATCGAGATCCGCCTTTACCGGCATTCCCAGAGAAGCCGCCCCATCGTAGACGAGCTCTGGAAGGCCGCGGATGCGCTGAGCCTTCGCCTTACACCGTGATGAAGCGAATTGCCCTCAGGACCTCGAAATAATCATTCGAGGTGAAGCGCAGGGTGCAGGGTTTCGGATGCTCCACGCCAGGGTAGAAGCTTGAACGATAGGCATCGCTGGCGTTATTGAACTCGAGAACGACTTCGAAACGATCAGGAAGACTGAGAGAACAACGGGAGAGGTCTCCGGTCAGCGCCTCTTCGACACCTTCGCGGATCATGTGAAGGGCCTTTGTAGGCGCTACAGACAGGGAGGCCCGCCCGAACCCTTCGCTGACAGCGACCGTCTTCATTCCCGGTACGAGCCGCTCGGCCGCAGCGCAGATACCCCGATCTCCCGACAGAAAAACAGGCGGCACGCGATTTAACGCCGCTGTATAGGCGTTCACCGTGAATTCCGATGCGAGATCGCCGTTAATGGAGAGCCGCGCAATCCTGTCGTTCATCGTATGCGCCAGCGGGTTGCTGTCAGAACCCGCCGCATCGTGGTAGCCAATGAAAAGGGCTGCGTCGAAGCTGGAATCGAGCCCGAACATCATCACATAAGGATGCCCGCTCCAGGCGCGGATGATCCGGGCATATTCCGGCAGACGAGAGACGATCAGGTTACATCCGCTCTCATGAGCGTCCTTGATCAGAATATCGGTCGCGCCGGCAGCGCGTGCCCCTTCGCAGGCGGCAACGACCTCCGCCGTCATTTGCTCGCGGAATTCCTGATATCCGGCGCGCCCCTTATGAACTTCGTCCCAGGCCGTGATCGCTGCGCAGCCCTCGATATCCGCACTGATGAAAACTCTCATTCTACTTTCCCGCGCACCCGTGTCGTCATTTGCAAGACCTGAAGCAACCGATCCACGGAAATGTCAATGAGTTTAGCGATAGCACCCGACAACCTTCTATTGGGCCAAGATCCGGGTGCTGGGGATGCCGAAATAGCAAAGTCCGTCGCCAGGCTTTGCCGAATAATTCGGGAAGATGATGAACCCGTCCTCGGCAGCCTCCAAGACCGTCCCGTCAGCCCGGCGAACAAGGGCCTGTCCGGCGCTCACCCTGTCCCCCGTCTTCCACGTCTCCGCCAGCGTGTCTCCCTCCGCCTCGCAGACAAGCACCGTCACGACCTTGATGACGGTCTCTGCCGTGACGTCCGGCTGAGAGGCGTCGATCATTCCAAGATGCGCAAGGGCGCGGACGATCGCCGCATAACCGACTTCCGCCGAATGTGGATCATCATGCGAGCCGCATTCAAGCGTAACCCCATAGCCGCCAGAGAAGCGCATGTACTCTGTCGTGCCGACGCCTTCCGAACTCGACTTGTTGGAGTAACCGAGCTTCTCGCGCATCTTGAGGAAGGGACCGTAGATGCCGAGCCAACCGTGAATGACCATGGAGGTGCCAAGCCTCGCCGCGAATTCCCCTTCTGCCTTGGCGTGACGGAACGGCTCGACCGGGCCTGTATTGTCGGGAGGGCCGGCGAAGACGAAGGGCTCCCCTTCTCCCCGGAATGAATGGATATCGAGCAGCACATCATGCTCGCGGAGCAGACGGCAAAGGTGATTGCCGATCCGATCTTCGTAATCCTCCGGAATTGTCTTCTCGCGCAGATCCCGATTCAGATTCCGGTCTCCCTCTCGGGTTCCGAGGCGGAAGGCTTTCATGTTGGCGACCGGCAGGAATGTCACTTCGCCTCGGCGAATAGCCAGATGGCCTGTCCGGCAATCCTCGATGGCTCGCAGGATAGCCTGCGGCCCGCAGGTTTCATTGCCATGCACCGCCCCCACAACGATCAGCTTGGGGCCGGGCGTAAGGCCTATGAAGCGGATGGCTTCGAGCGGCGTTTCAGGATCGAGCCTCTCCCTGTCATCGGTCTCAACATATCCGATGTCGATCAGCATGCCGGGCCTTAGGCGGCGGATCAGATCGGGCATATCCTTTCTCGACACGCCGATGCATCCGGCCGTTCCGCTCATGTCGTCACGAGCTGCATGAATGAAGATGGCACTGCCGCGCCCGAGTTCCGCAACCGCATCGTTGAACCCAATGGGAACGATGATATCGAAGAGACCTTCTGCGCGACGTCGTGTCAAGCGCTCGTCAGGACGCTCACTCGGATCGGCAAAAACAAGCCTGTTGTAGTCGGGCCCCTCCTCCTCCCAAATCATGTCGTCTGCGAGAGGCACGAATGGGAATGTCAGATCGCGTGGAAAATCCGGAAGACTGAGCCGATCATAGAAACCGTAGCGCAGGGGAAAAACGCCAATGGGCGTTCGCTTGTCGCCTTCTCGCTTCAGCGACGCCTGGATCAACCCTCCTGCGCCGATTGTGCATGGAACGGACCAATCTCCCACCGTAAGCGTACCCAGATGGGAAGCCCCGCCCCCACGCGGGACACGAACGAGTATCTTTGGGGCACAAGTCATTGCAGGCACTTTCGAAGGAGTTGTTGAGAGTTCGGCAAAATCAATCCATGCCGCCGGTCAGCCCACAGGGGCCAAGGCCTCGTTTTGTGCGGCGATCTCATGCACCCGTCGGCATCGCACGAGGTGAGCCCCTCCGACGTCTTCCAAGACCGGCACGGGAGGCTGGCGACAGATATCGCGTGCTTCAGGGCAACGCGGATTGAAGCCGCATCCCGTCGGCACATTGAGCGGATTTGGAATCTCGCCTGTGATTTTCTCGCCCCGGCTGCGCTTGAACGGGTCAGGGATCGCCGAGATGAGGGCGCGGGTGTAGGGATGGCGTGGATTCGTGAAGATCGGCTCCCATCTACCGGTCTCGACGATGCGGCCAAGATACATGACGGCGACCCGGTCGCTCATATGCTCTACGACGCCTAGGTCGTGACTGATCATGATATAGGAGAGGCCGAGAGTGTCCTTGAGCTCCAGCAGCAAATTGATGATCTGTGCACGGATGGAGACGTCGAGCGCAGAAACCGGCTCATCCAGAATGACGATCTTGGGATCGAGGATGAGCGCACGCGCGATGCCGATCCTCTGGCGCTGCCCACCGGAGAACTCATGCGGGTAGCGCTCGGCGTGATCGGGCCGCAGGCCGACACGCCCAAGCATCTCGGCAATGCGTCCGTCGATCTCGCTCTGTGCCGTCACCCCATGAAGGCGCAGCGGCGCCTCCAGGGTCTTGCGAACCGTCTGACGCGGGTTGAGAGATGAATACGGGTCTTGAAAGACCATCTGAGCGATGCGCGCTCGTGTCTTGCGGTCTGCGCCCCGGCTGTCGATCTCGTAGCCATCGAGCACGATCCGCCCTCGTGTCGGCGCCTGCAAACCCAGGATGGTGAGTGCAAGGGTCGACTTTCCGCAGCCGGATTCCCCGACAAGGCCGAGACACTCGCCGCGCTTCAACTCGAGATCGACGCCATCCACCGCGTGAAGGTAACGGCGCGGTCCGCCGAAGAAACCTCCCCCAACGGGGAAATGCACGGCGAGATCTTCCACCTTCAGGATCGTATCGGCAGAATTATTCATGATAGTGGCACCGTACAAAGCCTCCATTGGCGAGCGGCGTCACAGCCGGATCTTCGGCCCTGCAGAGTTCCGTGGAGGCATGGCATCGTGGGTTGAAACGGCATCCCGCCGGGAAGGCCGAGACAGGAGGCACGACGCCGGATATCTCCTTGAGGCGCTGGCGACCGTGGCGGGCACGGGCGCCTAACAGCGGCAGAGAGGCGACGAGGCCGTTCGTATAAGGGTGGCTCGGCGAACGGAATACGTCCTCCGCCGCGCGCTCCTCGATGAGCTTGCCCGCATACATGACTCCCACCCGCCGGCACATATTCGCAATGAGCCCGAGATCATGGCTGATCATCAGCACCGCGGTTCCCTTTGCAGCCGACAGCTCCCCGATAAGGTCGAGAATCTCAGCCTGCACGGTCACATCGAGGGCCGTAGTGGGCTCATCCGCGAGGAGCAGATCCGGGCTGCAAGATAGAGCGATCGCGATCATGACGCGCTGACGCATGCCGCCCGAGAGCTGATGCGGATAATCCTTGACCCTGCGCTCGGGTGCCGGGACACGGACACTCGCGAGCGCGTCTACGGCCGCCCTCTCTGCATCCCTCCAGCTCATGCCCTTGTGCAGAACGAACATCTCTGCGATCTGCCTGCCGACCGGCGAGAGCGGATTGAGAGCCGTCATAGGCTCCTGGAAAATCATGGAGATGCGATTGCCGCGCAGCTTGCGCATCTCCGAGGTGGAAATATTCTGGATCTCGCGCCCGTCGAAGCGGATCTTGCCGCCGCCAATCGCGAGCGGGTGCCGCAACAGCCCGATGAGCGCCAGCGAAGTGATGCTCTTGCCGCAGCCGGATTCGCCGACCAAGCCCAGGGTCTCGCCTCGGTTGATCGTGAAGGACACGTCCTCCACGGCGGCAAAGCGCCTGCCGCCGACATTGAGATCGATCCGGAGGTTCTCGACCTCGAGAAGAGGCTGTCCGCTCATGCCCGCCTTGTCCTCGCCTGGGGATCAAGAATGTCCCGCAATCCATCGCCAAGCAGGTTCAGTCCCAATACCGTCATGAAAATGGCAAGGCCGGGAAAGATGGAGATCCAAGGAGCCGTCGTGATCTGATCGCGAGCATCGGACAACATGCTGCCCCAGCTCGGGAAAGGCGGGCGTATGCCGAGCCCGAGGAACGACAGGGCCGCCTCGGCGAGAACGGCGCCGCCCATGCCCAGCGTGCCGATGACGATGATCGGACCCAGCATGTTGGGCAGGAGCTGCGTCAGCATGATCCGGATATCGCCGTAGCCGAGCACTTTGGCCGCTTGCACATAGCCTTGGCTCTTCAAGGAAAGAGCGGAGGCTCGTGCGAGACGGCATGTAAACGACCAGTTGGTGAGGCCCAGAGCGATCAGGAGGCTGGTCAGCCCCGGATTGAGGATCGCCATGATGGCCAGCGCGAAGATCAGGGACGGGATCGCCAGCATCATATTGGTGAGGCCGTTGACGAAATCGTCCCACCAGCCGCCCCAATAGCCGGCGGAGAGGCCCAGGGCCACGCCGATGACCGTGTTGATCAGCTGCGATACGATGCCGACCGTAAGCGAAATTCTGGCCCCGTAAAGAACGCGGCTGTAGATGTCGCGGCCCTGAGCGTCGGTTCCGAACCAGAACTCACTCCCCGGCGGCTCCTCCGCATACATCAGATTGGCGTCCATGACCGGGTCCGTATGCGCCAGCCAGGGAGCGAAGATGCCGGCAATGACCACACCGGCGAAAAGCACGCCTCCAATCACGAGATTGGCTCTGAACTTCATGTACCGCCTCAGGTATACTTGATGCGCGGATCGATGATCGCACACAGCACATCGACAAGCATGTTGATGAGAAGGAACAGGAGAACGATCACCAGGATCGAGCCCTGCACCACGGGAATGTCGCGCAATGTCACGCTGTCGACCAGAAGAGACCCGAGCCCGGGCCAGGAGAACAGCTTCTCCACAACCACGGCCTGACCGATGACGGTTCCAAACTGAAGGCCGATGGTGGTCAGGATGATGACGAAAGCGTTACGAGTGAGGTGCCAGCGCACGACCTTGCTTTCGCTCATGCCTTTCGAGCGTGCCGTGCGCACGAAATCCGCGTTCATGATTTCCAGCACGGCTGCCCTTGTCGTTCGGGCGAGCAGAGCCAGTGGCGCGACGCCGAGAGCGATGGATGGCAGAATGAGGTAACGCAGGCTCCCGCCTCCATAACCGAAGCTCGGAAGCCAGCCGAGCACCAGAGCGAACAGGTACATCAGCATCAAGCCAAGCCAGAACTTGGGCAAAGACAACCCGGATACCGCGCCGATCATGGAAACGGTATCGACCCAGCTCCCCGGTTTCAGTGCGGCGATGAACCCGAGCGGCACTCCGACGGCAATCGCGAACAGCATGGACGCGAAGGCAAGTTGCGCCGTCGGCCAGAGACGCTCCCCAATGACATGAGCAACAGGCTGACGTGAGCGAAACGAGGTCCCGAGATCCAGGGTCGCCAACTGAACGATGTATTTGCCGAAACGCACATGAACCGGATCGTCCAGGCCGAGTTCCTTGTTCATGCGAGCCGCGACTTCTGCGTCCAGCACGTTGCGCCCATCGTCGCTCATGCTGGATGCAAATGTGCCTGGAATCACGCTGAACATCAGGAAGATCAGAGCAGCGACAGCCAGTATGATCGGCAATGTCTGCAGCAGACGCCGCACGATGAATGAAAGCATCCCAAACTCCACCTGACGCCCCGAACGATTTTCGGGTGCGTCAGGGTTTGCAGTTCAATGGTGAGCTCTTGCTCGATCGTGACTTACTTGGCGGCAGGCGAAGAGGCGTCGACCCAGATGTCCTCGTAGTTTTGGATCGCCAACTCAGTCGCGTTAGGCTGCAGCCCCTTGATCCAGGGCTGATAAGCCATCACGGCCTTGTTGTAGTTGAACCACCACATGGGTGCTTCCTCACGCAGGATCGCGTTTGCCTTTTTCAGATTATCGAGTCTCTTGGCCTGATCGTCCGTCGCGGCGGCCTCGTCGAGCAGCTTGTCGAACTCCGCGTTCTTGAACTGGGTGTAGTTACAGGCTGACCGCGGCGTGGCCGAGTGGAAGCACTTGAGAGCGGTCAGCGGATCCGGTCCCGAAGTATTCGACCAGATATAGGCCTGATACTCGCCCTTGCTGGTAACCTCGGACAGAACCGTACCTTCAACCGGCTTGATCTTGACCTTGACGCCTACCTTCTCAAGCATCGGGATGACTGCCTCGACGATCGGAATGCCCCAGCTCTCATTGGAGGTTGCCGTCCACTCGAACTCGAAGCCTTCCGCATAGCCGGCTTCAGCGAGAAGCTTCTTTGCCTTCTCTGGATCGTAAGGATAAGGCTTCATATCCTTATCGTACGCAGGGGACGAAGTCGGAAGCCAGCTCGTGGCGCGATAGGCCTTGTCCTTCACGAGCCGCTTGATGATGAGATCGGAATCGATGGCGTAGTTGATGGCCTGGCGCACGCGCTTGTCCGAGAAGGGCTTGAAGCTCGGGTTCATTCCCATGTTGCGTGTATAAACCTCGGCAACTTCGAGCAGGCCTTTCGACAACTCTGGATCGGCCTTGTAGGCGACGTATTGCGTCGGGCCGAGAATGGATGCATCGACTTCCTTGTTGCGGAAGGCGACATCGCGTGCCGAGGCTTCGCCCATGATCGAGATCGTGACACGATCGGCGTGAGGCTTGCCGGGCTTATAGAACTTCTCCCAGCGCTCGGCCACTAAGCGTGAGCCCGGAACGTATTCGACGAACTTGAAGGGGCCGAGCCCGATAGGCTTCGTCAAGAACGTATCCTTCGACGCCTCGTCAGCGGGATAGATCGAGGTCATCGCCTGATAGAAGTTGAAGCCGGGATCGACCTTCTCGGTCAGGGTCATCTCAATCGTGGAATCGTCGATCTTCTTCAGACCGGAGATTTCCTTTGCTTGCCCCTTCTCGACCTCGACGGCCCCCTTGATGATGCGGACATAGCGAGCACCGGGATAAGCCTTTGCTCCGTCCATGAGGCGCGTGAATGTCCAGATCACGTCATCGGCCGTCATCTTGCGGCCGTGATGGAAATAGGCGTCGTCGCGCAGCTTGAATGTATGCACAAGGCCGTCGCTGGAGGTTGTCACCTCTTTTGCAAGTTCAAGAACCGGCTTGTTGGCGTTCGAATCCCAATTGTAGAGCGCCTTATGGATCGCCTTTGCCCAGATCTCGTCCTGGGCCCGGTTCGACGTGTGAATATCGAGGTTCGCGAAGCTCGACCCATAAGGCGCGGTAAAGCGGAACGTGCCGCCCTGTCGCGGGGTTTGCGCATAAGCGGTTGCACTCATGGTCAGTGCAAGCGCGGTGGTGATAACGAACGTTTTGAGCACGGCTGATCCTCCAAGCGGTGACAGTTGCGGACGCGCCGGCTGTGTACCGGCCCGCGAATTGCGAACTCTTAGTCGATGCAGTTCAGTGCCCGGGCGCGTGTTCCCTTGTGGTTTTATAGAACGCCAAGACGGTCGTGAACGATCGAACCTCCACGGATCGTAAGATCACATTGGGTCTTGTCAAGAATATCCTCCGGCGTTGCGCTCAGAAGATTTCGGGAGAAAACCGCAATATCTGCAAGTTGCCCAGGCACGATGCGGCCTTTCACGTTTTCCATTTTCTGTGAAAACGCGCCAAACTCCGTATAAGCCTGAAGCGCCTCTTCGATGGATATGCTCTCACTGGCATCCATGACCGTACCTTTCCAAGTCCGGCGCGTCAGCATGGCATAGAAATTCGGGAACGGGTTGGGATCGCAAACGGGTGCGTCACTTCCCGTTGCAGGCTTGAAGCCAAGATCGAACCAGGTCTTGAACGGATAGCTTTTGAGACCGCGCTCTTCTCCCAGAACGGAAACATAGGCGTCGCCGAAATCGTAGATGAACACCTGCTGTGGACAAGGATAGATGCCGGCCTTCAGCATCCGCTCGTGTTGGGCGGGCGTCGAGAAGCCGCAATGCTCGATCCGGTGCCTGCGATCCGGATCAGGAATGGCCGCGAGCGCACGTTCATAGGCCGTGATCAACTGCTCGATGGCTGCATCACCGATGGCGTGGCAGATCAATTGATAGCCCTTGGCATGGGCATCCATGACGAGATCGTTCAACTCTTCATCCGGCATCATCTGCACGCCGGTCGTACGGTCCTCCCCGAGATAAGGCTCCTTCATCCACGCCGTACGGCCGCCTGCCGAACCGTCGAGGAAATACTTGATGCCGCCGATCATCAGCATATCGTCGCCCGTGCCGGAAATCAGCCCGGCCTCATAGCACTGAGATACAACGGATTTATCCGGATCGCCCAGAAGAGCCAGCCAGGTTCGGACCGGAAGACGCCCCTCCCGCTTCGCCCGGTGGTAGGCCGATATCTCGCCGAAGCCGCCTCGCTGCCCCACGGCAGCGTCCATGCAACTGGTGATGCCGTAAGAAAGCAGATAACGACCGCCGCGCTCGATGGCGTTGACGAGATCGTCCTCACTGGGCGGCGGAATGACCGCCCAGACCGGGGCGCGGGCATTCTCGGCCAGAAGTCCGGTGAGACGCCCGTCTTGCTGCTCGATGAGGCCACCGGGCGGGGTCGGAGAGGCCTCGTCGATCCCGGCCAGCTCCAGAGCGCGGGAATTACAGATGGAGATGTGCCCGCAGGTCCGCACGAGCATCACGGGATTGTTCGGTGCGACACGATCAAGTTCATCGCGATGGGGATGCCGCTTCACGTCGAGCTTTGTCTGATCGTAGCCCCGCGCCAGGATCCATTCCCCCGGTTTCGCACTGGCGACCCTTTCGCCGACAGCTGTCACCAGTGCATCAAGTGTCGGAGCTGATGACGGCTTGGCATCGACCCAATCCATCATCATTCCCAGCGAAACCAGATGTAGATGCGAGTCGTTGAGACCAGGTGTCGCAAACCGCCTGCCGAGATCGACGATTCGTGTGGAATCGCTGATGAATGGAGCGATATCGGCCTCGCTTCCTGTCGCCAGAATGCGGTCCTGCCAAATGGCCACAGCCTCGACCATGCCCTCCTCTCGGCCGCACCAGATGAGACCGTTCTTCAGGACCATATCGGCCACGGGCCACGCCCCGCCTTTCCCCTTCGAGACGGTTGCGTTCAAGCGATTGGCAGCAATGTTCATTTCCGGTCCCTGGCTATCCGTTGTATCCCGGGCGGCATCAGGCCGACGGGAACTCGTTTCTCACGTGATCGAACCACAAAGTTCAGATGGCATCCAGAGGCCAAATGGGACGCCTGATCTTCTTGTAGGGACGCTCCTTGAAGTTGCGCGTCGACAAGGCGCCCGTATCGACTTCGAGCACCTCACGCGCAATCGGTTCGAAGGCAGCTCGGAAATGCTGCATGGATTTGACGATGAGCGTGGATTTCCGTGTCGGATCGACACCGAGAGAAGTAAACTGCCCGAGATCGGTCGCCTGTCCGTTGTAGCTGATTACGATGACTTCCACGCCGCCGACGCGCAAGAGAAGGCTCAAGCCATAGTTTCGCCGAGCTCCGCCCCCCATCGGGCCGTATGCTATGAACGAACCGTCAGTAATCGCGGCGACATGGCCTGTGACTTCGAGGGGGCCGCCGCCCATGGTGGGGTCCACCTTTCCGCCTAGCCGGAGGGTGACCTTGTTGCCGATGCCAGCCTTCTGAGCTTCGAGCACTGCTTCGGGATCGCAGATTGCATGGAAGCCTACATTCTGGAGATCCGCATCAAGCACCGCTCTTAGAAGGTTGGTGGCATCTCCATAAGCACCGGAACCGGGATTGTCGGAATAATCGGCAATGATCAGCGGCTTGGCGGCATTCGCCTCTCCCGCCTTCGCCCGGGCGATGGCCTCGTCGAGGGGCGTGAAGTGAATGGAGGAGAATGTCCGCTGCTCCCACGCATAATCCATGAGCTCTTCGGCAATGGCCTGGGCAGCGGCCCGATCATTGCCTGTCACGGCGATGGAAGGTCCGATGTCATGAACATCGGCCGAGGAGAACCCGGCCTGCACACTCACCACGAGGGCCTTGCCATCCGCCTCGATCCGGTCGCCGCGCCGCAGAAGCTCCATCATCGGCGGCGATGTGGTGCGGCCACCGTCGAGGGAATACAGGATCGGACGGCGGGCAAGCGCCACCCGAGGCGTTATCTCACGGTTCATCGCCCTCTCGAGCAATTCCGCTCCCTGCCACGTCCGCTCGTATTGGTCGACGTGAGGATAGGTCCGGTAGGAGATCAGGGCATTGGCGTTGTCGGCCATCTTCTGGGTCACTGTGGCATGCAGATCCAGAACGGCGACAATCGGAATGTCATCGCCTATGCGTTCCCGCATAAGGGAAAGAAGCTCGCCCTCCCCGTCATCATGGCTCTGGGTGGACATGGAACCATGAAGGTGAAGGAGGACCCCATCAACTCCATCGCAGGCACCGAGAATGCGCTTTGCAACAGCTTCGAAGCATTCATCGGTCACGCGGCCCGACGGATTTGCGCCTGTTACGACCGGATGAACGACATCCCAGGCAAATTTTTCAGCCGCCTCGAAAGCAGCTCCCATCGATGTGCGTGTCCCTCTAAAAGCCGGAGGGATCTCATCGTTCTCATGATAGTAGGAATTCCTGAAGGCCTGCTCGTCCGTGAACTGAACGCTGAAGGTGTTCGTCTCGTGCATGAATTCCGCGACAAGAACCCGCCGTGCCATAACCCGATGCCCCTTCCCTGCCGCTCCTGGTGGATGCAGCCTCACCTACGTCTGCAGTAATTTTCTTTCGCCAGTGAGCACCGCCTTGGAGCTGTTGCTTAGGGATAGTGGCAAGGAAGAAAGTTTTCTCCAAATGATATTTTTTACCCTGTGGAGAGTTATGGAGGCGGCTCAAAAAGGATACACCGTATTGATCCTCAGGAATTCGCTGGCAAGCGCGCTTCGGTGACAGGCGGCATCAAAGCCATAGACGAAGCCATCGTCCGCCGGCTTATTGCGGGCGGCGCAGCTGTCCCGACAACGGCGCGCTCGCCCCTGCCGGATGGGCAATTCCCTAGCCAGTTCATTCAAGCCGACATCGCCATGGAAGATAGCCGGAAGTTTCTGCCATCGCCCGTTGCCAGAGACTGCCACTTCTCAGCTGATCGAGATGGCTCTCGTTGCAGCCTGAAGATACGGGGCGAAGCTCGCCTCTGCGCTATCAAGCGAAAAGCGCGTGCTGGATACGCCGATGGATATGGCGGCGATCGGATATCCATCCATGCGCAGTATGGGCGCTGCGACCGATATGTCATCGCTGAAATAGCCCGAATAATTCAATGCATAGCCGCGCTGGCGCACAATGGCGCGTTCGGCCATGATGTCGTTGAGATCGGTCAGTGTGTCCGAAGTATATTTCCGGAGATCGCTGGCCGAGAGTATCGACCGCGCGACCTCGTCGTTCAGGAACGAAAGCATGGTCAGGCCCGATGCCGTGCAATAGGCCGGAAGCCTGCTTCCTATGACGACATCCGTGGACAGAATGTGATTGCCGAGAAGGCGCATGACAAATCGCACCTCCGTCCCTTCCAGCACGGACATGTTCACCGTCTCGCCCGTCTCCCGGTGGATGTGCTGAAGGAATGGTATCGCCGCCGAGATGATCCTGTTTCCCTTCATATAGGCATGGGCTGAATTCAGGTTCTTCGACGTCAAGGAATAGGCTTTGTGAACGGCATCCTTTTCCAGGTAGCCGAGCTGTTCGAGCGTGAAGGTGAATCTCTGCGCCGTACTTTTGTCGATGCCCAGGATCCGCGCGAGCTCCGACAAAGTCAGACATGTCCGGTCGCCGTCGAATGCGCCGAGAACTGAAAACGCTTTCTCGACGGACTTTACCATGAGCGGGCTTTGGCCGCCTGCCTGTTGCCGTTTCTTGTTCATGCTGAATGGTCTTTCGTCAAACTTTCCGCAAGGGAAGGCCATCTTGACAGATGAAATAAGCCGCATCACCATGGAATACGTCGTATCTCTATGCAATACGACCAAGAGATATAACGCCAGAACGGAACCGAGCCGTCCGACTTAAAACAACCGAGGAGATCCAACGTGTCAGACTCTGCAATCAGCCGCAGGAAGGCCCTTACGGGCGCAGTTCTTGCTGGAGCCGGAATATCAGCTGCCCTTGCAAGCCAGGCCAGCGCGCAATCCAGTACCGCTTCAGGGTCAACCATGGATGCCATTCTCAAGCGGAAGGTGCTGCGCGCTCCGGCCGTCGCAGGACAGGAGCCTTACTTCCATAAGGACCTGGCGACCGGCGCATGGTCCGGCGCCTGTTACGAGATGGCGAAGAACCTCGCGCAAAGTCTTCAGGTCGAACTCCAGATCGTGGAGACGACATGGGGCAATCAGATCCTCGATCTGCAGGCAGACAAGATCGACTTCTGCACGATGGTGAATCCGACACCCGAACGCGGGCTCGTGATGAATTTCACCCGCCCGATCCTCGAGCCCACCTTCATGGCAATCGTCCGCAAAGGCTTCCCTACCCCGAAGACCTGGGCCGACCTGAACAAGCCGGACGTCCGCATCGCTGTCGATCTCGGATCATCGCACGAGACGCTTGCGCGGCGGAACGCGCCGAACGCGAATATCCTGGGCTTCAAGACCCGTGACGAAGCGCTCCTCGCGCTTGGGTCAGGAAGAGCGGACTGCAACCTTGCCTTCACGATCCTCGCCCTGACGTCGGTCAAGAAAAACCCGGCTCTCGGATCGCTCGTCGTTATCGATCCCCCCATCAAGATGGAAGCGAATTTGGGAATTCGGATCGAGGACAGTTCCCGCTTCCGCGACTTCCTCAATACGTGGATCGCGTATGTACGCACGACAGGCCAGTCGCGCGAATGGTTCGTCAACGGCCTCAAGCTTGCAGGCGTGATGCCTGAAGACATCCCTTCCAACGTCACCTTCTGACCTCGCCCCGCGCAGCGGGCAGATTCTTCAAAGAGTCTGCCCAATTCGTTGTCGCGTTTCGTTCCCGTCCTGTGGCTTCGTCCGTGGCCACGCATAAGAAGTCTGAAGCGTAAGCATGTACCAGTGGGATTTCAGCTTCCTGGCCAAATACGTTCCTTTGATCATCAACGGAACCTACTATACGATTGGCTTCACGTGCATAACGGCGATCCTCGGCCTCATCATCGGTCTCCTGATCGCGCTTCTTCGCGTTTCAGGCCGAACATTCATCGCCCTGCCCCTCATCGGAATAACCGAGATCTTCCGCTGCACGCCCGTTCTCGTTCAGCTGATCTGGTTCTATTACGCTTTTCCCATTCTCGTCGGCATCGAATTGTCGCCTTCGGCCGCGGCGATCATGGCCCTCTCGCTCTATGGCGGCTCCTTCTACGCGGAGATCATTCGCGGCGGCATGATCTCGATTGAGCGGGGCCAGTGGGATGCCGGGCGCGCAATCGGCATGCGCCAGATACAGATCCTCCGTCGCGTGATCCTGCCTCAATCGGTCCGCCGCATGGTCCCGCCCCTGGTCGGACAGACGATCCTTCAGCTCAAGAACACGTCGCTCGTCTCCGTTCTGGCCGTTCCGGATCTCCTCTATCAAGGACAGGCGATCACTTCGGCCACCTATCGCCCGCTCGAAACATATACGGTGATCGCGCTGATCTACTTCGCAATCCTCTTCCCCCTCACGCGGATCGCCGAGCTCCTCGAGCTTCGTGCGGGCCGGGCGTAATCGGAGGGATGGCAATCATGATCGGATCGAACACAGAAGATCGGTACGTGTTGGATGCCAGCGACATCCGCAAGTCCTTCGGCAAGCTGGAAGTGCTGAAAGGGATCACGCTGCGTGTCCCCCGCGGCGAGGTCGTTTCCCTGATCGGGCCGAGCGGCTCCGGCAAATCGACCTTCCTCCGCTGCCTCAATCTTCTTGAGTTCCCGGATGGCGGCTCAATCATGGCCAACGGAAGCAGGCTGGATTTCTCGACATCCAACCGCCGGCCGGGCGACAGGCAGCTCGCAGAGTTTCGTGCGCGGACCGGAATGGTCTTTCAGAACTTCAATCTGTTCCCGCACATGACGGCTCTCGGCAACGTGATGGAAGGGCCGAGGATCGTCAAGCGCATGCCCATGGCGCAGGCGCGCGAGATGGCCCTCGAACTTCTTGCAAAAGTTGGATTGAGCGACAAGGCGGATGTCTATCCGGATCAGCTATCGGGAGGACAGAAGCAGCGCGTGGCCATTGCCCGTGCATTGGCCATGAAACCGGAAGCGATGCTTTTCGACGAGGCGACGTCCGCCCTGGACCCGGAACTGGTCGGGGAAGTGCTGACTGTCGTTCGCCAACTCGCCACTGAGGGAATGACGATGGTTCTGGTCACTCACGAGATCCCCTTCGCGCGGGATGTCGCCGACAGAATGGTGTTCATGGCCAATGGCCGGATCGTCGAGGAAGGCCGCCCCTCCGAGATCGTCAACAACCCGACTGCGCCGGAATTGCGCGCCTTCCTATCGCATTTCCATGGCAGCTCGAAGTGAGAATGCCGGACGTGATCAGCATATCGGCCCATAGGGCCTGCCACGACAGACCATGAATGAAGCTGGAGATCTAAGATGAATGTCGGTGAAGAAGTCGCTCGCATCTTGCAGGCTGAGGGAGTGGAGATCCTCTTCTGCTATCCCACCAACCGGCTGATCGACGAATCCGCGAAGCTCGGGATACGGCCCATCGTGGTTCGCCAGGAGCGAACCGGCGTCCATATGGCGGACGCGTATTCCCGTTTGAGCTCGGGGCGCAAGGTCGGCGTATTTGCCATGCAGCACGGCCCGGGCATCGAGAATTCTTACGGCGCAGTCGCGCAGGCATTCGCGGACTCGGTTCCCATCATGGTGATCCCGCAGGGCTATCCGCAGCGCCTTGCAGGCATTCGTCCCAATTTCAGCGCAGCCACCAGCATGCGGGACATCACGAAGTTCGCCGAAGCCTTGAGTGTCCCCGGCGAAGCGTCGAACCTCATGCGCCGTGCTTTCAGCGAAGTGCGCAACGGACGCGGCGGCCCGGTCCTCGTCGAAATTCCTAATGACATGTGGAACGCGGAGAGCGCCCCCCAGAGCACCTATCATCCGCCGCGCAGCAGCCGCTTCGGGCCGGACCCAGCCGATGTATCGGCTGCCGTCGACCTGCTCAAATCCGCGCGGTCTCCCGTGCTCTATGCGGGACAGGGCGTTCATTATTCCAGGGCCTGGAAGCAGCTCAAGGAACTCGCGGAGTTGATGGGTATTCCTGTGGCCACAACGCTTCCGGGAAAGAGTTCATTTCCGGAAGATCATCCCCTGTCCCTTGGATCCGGGGGCCTCACCTATCCGCGAGCCGTCAAGCAATATCTCGATCAGGCCGATGTCGTCATCGGCGTCGGCTGCAGCTTCACGGAAACCGTCTTTGCGGTTCCGATGCCGAAAACTCCGAAGATCATCCATATCACGCTCGATCCGTCGCACCTCAACAAGGATGTCAGAGCCGATGTGGGCCTTGTCGGAGACGCCGGGCTGGCGCTCGATGCCATTTTGGCCGAGCTGCGTTCCCGCGGGCAGCAGCAGATCGACTGGGCTGGAACCGCCGCTGAGATTGCTGCCGTGCACGAAGAATGGCTCGCCGAGTGGATGCCGTATCTCACCGACGATGCGGCGCCGCTTTCTCCTTATCGCGTGATATGGGAGTTGATGAAGGCGACGGAGACCATCGACAACATCATAACGCATGATGCCGGCAGGCCCCGCGATCAACTGACCCCTTTCTGGATTTCACGGGAGCCGCAGAGCTTCATCGGTTGGGGCAAGACCACCCAGCTCGGATACGGCCTTGGCCTGGCGATGGGGGCGAAACTCGCTTGTCCCGAAAAGCTCTGCATCAATGTGTGGGGCGATGCCGCCATCGGCTTTACCGGGATGGATTTCGAGACTGCCGCCCGTGAGAGAATTCCGATTCTTTCGATCCTCCTGAACAACCAGGGAATGGCGACGGAATTGAACAACGTTCCCAATGCCATCGAACGTTACCGGGCGACCGACATAACGGGCAACTACGCGGACATGGCCGTTGCCTTCGGCGGATATGGAGAGCGCATCAGCAGTCCCAGTGAGATTTCAGCCGCAATCCGCCGCGGCATCGCCAAGACGCGAGAAGGTGTCCCGGCCCTTCTGGAATTCATGACCCGGCAAGAGACTGCAATGTCACGCTAGGACGACCGTCGTGAGCCCCAAAACGGCACTGAATGTCGAGGATATGAGGCAGGCGGCCCGCCGCCGCCTGCCCAATGGGTTGTTCGAGTTCATAGACAGGGCGACGGAGGACGACGTTGCCCTGCGGCGTAACCGGGAAGCCTTGTCGAATTTACGGCTCCTTCCTCGGGCGATGGTGGATGTGTCTCAGCGGGACACTTCCGCGAGGCTGCTCGGATCACGCTTTCGGTTCCCGTTCGCCGTTTCTCCGGCGGGCCCTGCCGGCTTGTTCTGGTATCAGGGTGAAATCGAGCTCGCCCGGGCTGCGAAATCCGCCGGAGTTCCTTTCACCATCTCTTCATACGCCACGACACCGATCGAAGAGATCGCTGCGACGGGCGTCGACCTGTGGTGCCAGTTGTATCTCTGGCAGGATCGAACCCTCTCTGACGCAGTCCTGACGAGAGCGAGGAATATCGGCGTGCGCACTCTGATGGTGACGATTGACACGCCGATGGTGGGACAGCGTGAATATCTTGCACGGAACGGTTTCGGCACGCCGTTTCGCCCTTCGGTACGTTCCATCGCCGATGTGCTTCGCCATCCGAGATGGGCGGCATCCGTACCTTTTCGATACTGGATACGAGGCCAATGGCCTCAAGTGATCAACCTTTCCCGGCCAACGCACGAGCCCGCTGACGGATGGGCTGCGCGAACGGCGCTCGGCCAGAACATGACCTGGGCGGAAATCTCGCAGCTCCGCGAGAACTGGTACGGCAATCTGCTGCTGAAAGGAATCCTGCGTCCTGAAGATGCGGAAAAGGCAATCCAGATCGGATGTGACGGTGTCGTTGTCTCCAATCATGGAGGCCGCAACCTCGATAGCGCCGTCAGTCCTATCGATGTCCTTCCCCACATCGCATCCGCCATCGGATCGCGGGGCACCATTCTCATGGACAGCGGCATTCGGCGAGGCAGCGATATCCTGAAGGCCCTTGCGCTGGGCGCCGATGCGGTGCTTTCCGGCAGGCCGCTGCTCTATGGCATCGGCGCTTATGGCCGCGCGGGCGCTGAACGCGTCCTCACTCTGCTCCACGAGGAATTCGACAGGACCATGGCTCTCGCCGGAATCCGCTCGGTCGCAGAGATCACATCCGACCTCATCTTCCAGGCAGATCATCATCTCTCCAAGAGGCTTACTCATCAATGAAGCACGCATCCGCGGACATTATCGTTGTGGGTTCAGGCGCATCCGGCGCATCGGCAGCAATCGAGGCCGCCTCTCTCGGATGCTCGGTCATCGGCATCGACGCCGCGCCTGCCTTTGGCGGAACCGCGCGGCTGGCGGGCGGCGGAATCTGCGTACCTGGATCGGAGATGCAGCGCAGCCAGGGCATTTCGGACTCCGTCGAGCTTGCCCTCGCGGATCTCTCCGCGAACGGCAATGTCTTCGACCGGGCCTGGGCAGAGACCTATTTCTCGCGTGCGAATGAAGACGTCTTCGAGTGGCTCCGTTCGATCGGTGTCGATTTCGCCTACCTTCGTCACTTCGAAAGCGACAGCGTGCCGCGCTTCCACAGGCCCCGCAACGGCGGAGCGGAAATCATGGCCAGGCTTTGGGATCACGGTCTGCAATTCGGATTGCAGGACAGTTGGTTCTTCGGACGGCGCGTGACCTCATTGATCATGGACGACAGTCAAGTGCGAGGCGTCCGTTGCACCGGTGACAACGGCGTCGAGGAATTCCATGCCAAGGCCGTGATCATGGCCGTCGGCGGTTTCGCCGCGAACCTTGATCGGATCCGCGGATGGGTTCCCGCCCTTCGGACCGTGCCTCGGCTCCTGACCGGAGGTGGACCGGGCGCGAAGGGAGAAGGCATCGCCCTTCTCCAGGAGAGCGGCGCTCTCATCCGGCATCTCGAAGATCTTTACTGCTATGCGTCCGGATTGCCGGATTACAACGATCCGACAGGGACCAGGGGTGTCGTCATCCGCGCCACGTCGGGATGGATCTGGCTCAACCGCCGTGGCGAGCGTTTTCATGACGAGAGCCGCACCATCAGCGGCAACTGGGCGGTGCCGCGCCTGCTCGATCAGGACGGCTCCACGGCCTGGGCGATTTTCGACGCCGACGCGGTTCATGACGTCATCATCGACGATCACTATGTTCCGGTGGGATCGGAAACGGCCCATCAGGCAGCGCTTCGTCACCTTGAACATTCTCCCCATGTCTGGACGGCGAATGATCCGAGAGAACTCTTCGAGAAGATCGGCATCGCGGTCGAGGAAGGATTGTCCACGCTCGGCGCATGGAACCGGCAGCTTGAGGACGAGACTTCTTTCGACCCGCTGACGGGGCGCCGCCTTTGCGGCCTGAGGCCGCTTGCGAAGCCGCCGTTCTATGCCGCGCAACTGTTTCCCATCGCCAGGAAATCGATGGGCGGAGTTCAAACGGACTTGGCCTGCCGCGTCCTCGGCTCCAAGGGCGGCATCGTTCCGGGCCTCTATGCTGCCGGCGAGCTATCGGGCATGGGGGGCGGCCATATTGCAGGACCGAAGCCCCTCGAGGGAATGATGGTCGGCTGCTCCTGCTTCAGCGGGAGGATCGCAGGCCGCACCGCGGCGAAGGATGTCGTGGAAGGCCGGGCGTGACATTTCCCACCCGACCCCGTGATGACAACAGCACGTCTTAGCTTGCGAAGGGATAGTCGAAGCCGGTGATCTGCGTGGAGGTGGCCTCGCCGTTAATTACGCCGTATCTCGGAGCCGGCACCGCCGGCCTTCCTGGCAGCAATGTCCGGGAGGCCGTCTCCGTTGAAGTCACACCTCATCATTCTGACGCTGAGCGATCCCGGATTATGGATCTCAATCCTATGAAGCGGGTTGTCCGAAGTGATCCGGGCTGATCCGAGCGTCAGGCCGTCCGTCGCGCCATCGATGAGAACGACCTCAACTTCTGAGCGAACGCTACTTGCCAATGTTCCGTAATCCGCCACTTCTGTGTCAATGAAGACAATCTCTTTCCGAGTCGGCTCCGCGATATTGATTTCGACGGAAATCCTGAGAACGGTATTTTCACGTTATGGCCGCTTGATTCTGATTGAAGCGAATCCGGCCCAGAATAGGCACCCATGTATTGCCATCATTTTTGTTAACAATTCAACCAGAACTATTGGTAACATTGTTTTATTGCGAAGCTCATGAATAGAGAGAAGGTCCCCGTGCCCTCAGGCACCGCAGCAGAACCATCCATCCTCCGCCCTCGGGGATCCTCGGCGGAGGTGGAACGGGTGATGGAGCATGTCCGGGAGAGCATTGCTCAGGGGCGGCTTTCCCCTGGGCAGAAACTGGTCGAGATCGACCTATGCACGACCTTGGACCTCAAGCGCGGCCCCGTGCGCGAGGGACTGCGCATCCTCGCTGGCCAGGGCGTGCTCGAACTGATCCCGAACCGCGGCGCCTGGGTGCGCAAGCTCGACCGCAAGGACCTCGCCGACATGGTCCAAACCTTGGCGAGCCTCAATGCCGGAGCGCTCTTCCAGGCATTGCGGAAGAATGATTCAGCGCAACTGAAGGAAGTGCTCGATCCGATCATCGACGAGATGCGGCTGGCGCAGGCGGCACGCTCCTACCCTGCGCTCATCCGGGAGATCGCCCACTATCACAGCGCCATCATCGATCTCTCAGGCAATCGTTATATGACTTATCTTCTCGAGGCGCTGCATGTGTATCACTACCACCGCTCGATGGCGCTCGAACTGACGGTCGAGAACTGGCCGCTTTATTTGGGCGCGTACGAAAAAGCGCATGCCGCCGTCATCCGCAAGGACTTTACAGCGGCCGCCACCCTCTTCGAGGCGCATGCCGAGCGGTTGCTGGCAACCTTGGCTCAGGACGCCACACCGGCCGTGTTCCGCTGAGCTGCGGGGCTCTTCGTTCCGTCTTACGTCCGACGAGACCAATAACCCGTCAGACTGGTTGCATCGCGGGAACCCCAGCCCTGCCGGCTCGCCTCATCGTAGACGGAGAGCGTGCGTTCGACGACCGGCAGCGAGAGACCAAGTTCGCTTCCCTCCGCGATCATCGTTCGCAGGTCCTTCCGGAATGAATCGACATCGAAGGTTACGGGCTGCGGGTCGTCTCCGCGCATTCCCGTCGCGATCATGGCGCCGCGCGCCTTGAGAATATTGGCGCCGCCCGACGTATCGGAGAACAAGTCGACAATTCGGTCCGGTTCGATTCCAAGGTGGCGGCAGAGCGAATAGGCCTCACCAAGCGCCTGGTAAAAGACGACAAGGGGCAGATTCACCGCGAGCTTCAGGCTTGCTCCGGAGCCGACCGGCCCGGCATGCTCGATGCGCCGGCAGAACTGCTCGATGATCGGACGTGCGCGGGCGACGTTCTCCGGCGTTCCTCCGACAAGGCCGATCAAACGTCCCTCCCGGGCAGGCCCCGTGGAGCCGCTCACCGGACATTCCACATAGGCTCCGCCTTTCGCTTCAACCTTCTCGGCAAGAGCACGCTGCGTCTTGGGCTGAACGGTGCTCGTCTCAATGAAGAGCTTGCCATTCAGATCCGCGCTCAGGATCCCTTGATCGCCATTGAACACGTTCTCCAAGGCATCCGCGTCCAGAACGCAGGTGATGATCGCCTCGGCCTGTTCCACGACTTCGGCTGGAGACCGTCCGAGCATCGCGCCCGCTTCGACAAGGCTCTTGGCCTTGTCGGGCGTGCGGTTCCAGACCACGAGTTCGTGCCCGCAACCCTGCAACCGCGTTGCGAGGGCAGAGCCCATACGACCAAGTCCGATGATCCCGATCTTCATCGCCGTCTCCCGATATTCGCGTCTTGCTGTTGAAGGTCTCTCCTTCGAGGGGCGGCGCATCGATATGTGCCGCCTCCCCGCATTCATGTTCAGGAAAGCCTAGGCCTGGCCGTTCCAGCTTCTGACGAGTTGATCCTGCTGCCCAAGTCCCTCGATGCCCAGGCGGACGCGGTTGCCGGGGCGCAAATAGACAGGCGGCTTCATTCCCATGCCGACGCCGGGCGGCGTTCCGGTCGCGATCACGTCGCCGGGTTGAAGGCTCATGAATTGACTCAGGTAGCTCACCAGGAATGCAGCCCCGTAGACCATCGTCTCCGTGCTGCCGTTCTGGTAGCGGTTGCCGTCAACCTCCAACCACATGTGCAGGCTCTGAGGATTGGGAACTTCATCCCGCGTGACGAGCCAAGGACCGATAGGCCCGAAGGTGTCGGCGCTCTTACCCTTCGTCCACTGGCCCGAGCGTTCGATCTGAAAAGCGCGCTCCGACACGTCGTTGATGACGCAATAGCCCGCCACATGTTCGAGCGCCTGGGCTTCGTCCACGTATTTCGCGGTCTTGCCGATCACGATGCCGAGTTCGACCTCCCAATCCGTCTTTTCGGATCCGCGCGGAATTTCGATATCGTCGTTCGGACCGCAGATGGAGCTGGTCGCCTTCATGAACATGATGGGCTCAGGCGGCACGGCCATGCCGGACTCGGCCGCGTGATCGGAATAGTTCAGGCCGATGCAGATGAACTTGCCGACCTGCCCGACGCAGGGACCGATGCGGGGATTGCCTTCGACGCGCGGCAGCGTGGACGGATCGATGCTGCGCAGCCGCTCAAGTCCCGAGGGTGACAGGGCCTCGCCGGCGAGATCCGGAACGATGGTGGAGAGATCGCGGATGTCGCCGTTCTGATCGAGAAGACCGGGCTTTTCCTGACCGGGCGGGCCGTAGCGTAGCAGCTTCATGGGATGTCCTTGTTCCTTTGAGTTTGTGTTGAGAATGAAAAGCGCCTCGAACCATGGATCGAGCGCGGATGTTACTGAACGCTTCCGTCAACCGAGCGGCGATCGGTCGAGGCTGACCTTGGGCGAGGGATGGATCTGATCTTCGATGTGCTTGAGCGTCATCTGGTAATGCTCGACAAGCCGCGCGACGGCCAGATCCACCTTGCGATCGAGCACGGCTTCCATAAGGCCCCGGTGCTCTTCCAGCGTGTTCCGATAGCGCTTCGATGAAGCCACGGAAATGAAGCGGTATCTCTGCGCCTGATCCATCAGGTCCTTGCAGATCCCGATCAGAATCGAGGAGCCGCAGGATGCGATCAGTGCAAGATGGAATGCGCGGTGGCGTTCCTCCCATGCAGGGTTGGTGCTCGCATCATCCTCGGAGAGTTTCCATGGCGTGCGCGAGAAATGATGGAAGCATACGACGATGCCCTCCTCCCAGGCCTGATCGCCGTTCTTGATGGATTCCTCGAGAGCCTTGCCCTCGAGCCAGCACCGGGTCTTCACCAGTTCGCGCCAGCCCTCGATGCTGACCGGCGGCACGAAGAAGCCGCGCTGGTCCTTCCGTTCGACCAAGCCTTCGGACGAAAGACGGTTGAGAGCTTCTCGCACCGGATTGAGGCCGGCTCCGTAGCGATCGGAAACGAAGTCGATCAGGAGCTTCTGCCCCGGCCGCAATTCGCCGTTCAAAATGTCCTGACGAAGCCTCTCGTAGACCGAGGTTGCCGCAGTTATTTTTTCAATCTTGTTCATGACGCAACCCGCGCAGTTTTGGTTCGGAGCGCAATGTCCCGGCGGAGGACGAAGGTCAAGCGCCGGGACATGGGAGCCGCCTTATTGCGCAAGTGTCTCCTCTGTAACGCTCTCCTTGTGCCAGAACACGAACCGGCGCTGGACCCAGGCCACGACCCAGAATGTCGCGAGCCCAAGGAGGCTTAGATAGATGATCAGCGAGAACACGCGCGGCGTATTGAGTTGGGCCGCCGCCACGCGGATCAGTTCGCCGAAGCCCTTGCCGCCGCCCAGGAACTCGCCCACCACAGCGCCGACGACCACCAGCACCGCAGCGTTCTTCAGACCCGAGAAGAAGTGAGGCATGCCGATGGGAAGCTTCAGTTGCACCAGCGTCTGCCAGCGGCTTGCTCCCATCGTCTTGAACAGCATGCGCGCATTGTGGTCGGCGGCATGCAGTCCCGCCGCCGTTCCGACGATGACCGGGAAGAACGCGATGAAGGCCGCGAGCGCCACCTTCGATGCAATGCCAAAGCCCAGCCAGGAGACGAAGAGAGGCGCAAACGCCACCTTCGGCATCGTATTGATGGCCACCAGATAAGGCATGACGGCCTTTTCGCCGAAAGCGGTTTCACCGACCAGAACACCGAGTCCGAACCCGAGCACGACGGCGATGACGAAGCCAAGGAGCACCTCCTGCGTCGTGATCCACAGAGCCATGAGCATGTAATCGCCCGTCAGCAGATTTTTGCCCACGACGAACAGATCCTCGATGGTCTCAAGCGGCGACGGAAGAATGATCGGGGAAATCAGCTCGATGAGATAGACAATCTGCCACACGAGCAGGAAGCCGAGCATCAGGGCCAGCATCGACACCCAACGCGGGACCTTGTCGATCCAGGAGACGTGTTCCGTCCAAACGGTCTGTTCGGGAACGCCGGAAGCGAGAACTTGTGCTTGGGTCATTGAAACGCTCCTTTGTCGAGATGACTGCGGATGCGGTGGACAAGCGCCCCGAAGCGCGGATCGGTCATCATGTCCAGGGTTCTGGGCCTGGGCAGGTCGACCGTGATGGCTTCGACGAAACGCCCCGGCCGCGGCGACATGACATACACCACGTCGGAGAGAATCACGGCTTCGGGGATCGAGTGGGTGACAAGGAAGGATGTCGCGTTGCGCTCCAGGCAGATCCGCTGCAACTCCATGTTCATGAAGTCGCGGCTCAACTCGTCGAGCGCGCTGAACGGCTCGTCGAGCAGCAGGACCGCGGGCTCCGTAATCAGCATTCGGCAGATCGCCGCGCGCTGCGCCATGCCGCCGGACAACTCGCTCGGATACACATTCTCGAAGCCTTTGAGGCCGACGAGATCAAGAAGCTGAAGCGCCTGATCGTACTTGGCCCGGGCCGCCGCCTTGCCGTCGCGGATCTCGATGGGGAGCACGATATTCTCGAGAGTCGTACGCCAGGGAAACAGGGTGGCCTGCTGAAACATCATGCCGATATCCCGGCGCGGCCCCATCACCGGCTTGCCTTCGAGAACGACGCTTCCCGATGACGGCGGCTGCAAGCCCGCCATGATCTTGAGCAGAGTGGATTTCCCGCACCCGCTCGGTCCGATGATTGATGAGAAGGTGCCTTGCCGCAGCACCAAATCGACCTTGTCGAGAGCCTGCACATTGCGTCTGGCGAAAGTCTTGCTCACGCCTTGCAGTTCATACACCGGTCGGCCCATGAGGCCGACCGGAGCTACATTCTGTCCTGTCATCGAAACAACCGCCATCACTTCGCGCCCTTGTTCCAAGCCTCGACGAACTGGTTGGTGTAGGCTGCTTTCAGATCCGGAAGCGGAGATTTGATAACGCCCGATTCCACGGCGCTCTTGTGCCAGAGTTCCCAATGCTCCGGCGGCTGGTAGCCCCAGCCCTTCGACATGTCGAACGGCGTGATCCGCTCTTTCACCTGCTCGAACAAGGCGGCCGACAGTTTGGTGTCCTCACCCTCCTGCGGATTTCCGGCCTTCGTATGCTGCAGCACCTTTTCCTTGTTCTCAGGCTTCAGCCCGAATTCCGTCGCCTGCACGAGAACACGGCCGAACTTTTCGACGGCCTGCGGATTCTGATCGATGAAGGACTTCATCGCCGCGTAGCCGTTGCCGAAGTAGCTCAGATATTGCTCCGGCGTGATTTCCCGCAGCGCGATCCCTCGCGTCTGCATGATGGCCGCGTCGCTGACGGCTGCGGCATAAGCCTTGATGTCACCGCGCAGGAATGCTGCTGCGGCAAGGCCGCCGTCGCCCACCGGCAAGAACGTGAAGTCCTTGCCCTCCTGCATCTTCAGATCGTTCAGAATGGCGCGCGTGAAGCCGACCTCGGCGCCATCGGCCGTGCCGACGCCGATGACAGTGCCCTTGAGATCAGCCGGCGATTTGATTGCGGACTTTTCGGGAGCAACGACGCCGAAGACCGACTTTGCAAAGTGGTTGTAGATGAAGACCACATCGACGCCGCGGGCGCGCGCTGCCAGAACCGGAGCCGGACCCGGCTGCCCGATCTGCGCCTGACCGGCGGACATGGCCTGAAGGACCTGCGAAGAGCCGTCCACGGCCTCGACCTTCACATCGAGCCCTTCCTTCTCGAACATCTTCTCGCCAAGCGCCACATAAAGCGGGAAGTTGTTCACGGCCGACGGATTTGGGAGAACCACGGTTATCTTCGTGGGCGCGGTCTGCGCTCCGGCAACGCTCATGGCCCAGGGAGCCAGGGCAAGCGTGATCGCTAATCCAAGAGTCTTGCTCATCTTCATCGACGTTTCCTCTCCTGCATTCTGCGCTCTTTGGCGCTCCGCTTTTTCCGTGCGGCAAGACGATGATGTATGCAGAGGTTGGGAATGTCAAAAAATGTATGATCCATTTCTATAAATAAATGAGCGCGTATACATCACATTTATTTTGCATAGCACAATTTCATTCCAATAATCCTATACAAAACGATTGTGCACCGCAGTAAAAAGACTGACTATCGCCAGCAACCTAGTGACATTACTATACGAAAGAACAACTCGCTTACGGCTCAAAATATACATTTTATAGCCCTCAGCCGGAAAATCGGTGACGTCATAAGCACCTCGCATGCAGGTGCGCTTTAGGAGGATCGTGATGGACGGAAGTTCTTTTGTGATAGCGCCGCCTGCCCGCGCTTTTTTGCCCGTCTCGGGAACAGGCCAGACATTCCCTGTCCGGAGGATCTACTGCGTCGGCCGGAATTACGTCGCGCATGTCCGCGAAATGGGCGGCGACGAATCCCGGGATCCTCCGATCTTCTTCCAGAAGCCGGCCGACAGCATCGTTCAGAGCGGGGAGATGATCCCCTACCCGCCCATGACGAGCAACTACCACTACGAGCTGGAATTGGTCGTCGCGATCAAAAAAGGCGGTCGAGACATTCCGGTCGCCGATGCGCTCGACCATATCTACGGCTATGGCATCGGCCTCGACATGACGCGCCGCGACCTCCAGATGGACCTCGGCAAGAGCGGCCTGCCCTGGGAGGCCGGCAAGGCTTTTGACAATTCATGCCCTTGCGGGCCCATCCATCCGGTCGAGCAGGTCGGCCACATCTCGGAAGGCTCCATCCGGCTCACGGTCGATGGCGAGATAAAGCAGGACTCGGACCTTGGCCTGATGATCTGGAAGGTGCCCGAAATTATCGCGAACCTCTCCAGATACTTCATGCTGCAGCCCGGCGACGTCATCCTGACAGGAACGCCCGCGGGCGTCGGAGCCGTCCTGCCGGGAAATAAGCTCGTGGGCACGATCGACAAGCTTGGAACTCTGGAAGTGCAGATCGGCACCCCATAAAGGTCCTCGCCCAATCGGCGCCGCAGGGTTGGAGGCACGAGTCTCCAACCCGTACTAGCCAAGCAGTCTCGATCTTCGCCATTGACCACAATCTGCCGGTCATCCAACCTTGGCTGCAACAGCAACTGGCTGCGGGAGAATGCCTCTCGGTCTTCGGTGGGAAGCCACCGTGAGCAGCAGTTAACTTCATCACAAAGCAACGCTTCCCGCTTGCAAGCTCCGCAGTCAGTTCAACCTCCGGAACTTGACGCTATGGCCTGTGTCCTGCACGTAATGCATTACGGCTGGCGCATGCCTTACAGCCCTGCAACGTTGCATGTCTTGTGGAGAGAACCCGGTGCACGGAAGAGCCCATAGCATCCGCTGGCTCGGCATCATTGCCGTCACCCTTGGCCTGACTGCGTGCTCGACGCTCCAGGGCGTTCTCGCTCCCGTGGAGACGCCCGCTCCGGGCACGAGCCGGGTCGATATGCTTGTTGCAACGACGCGCCAGCCTACGGATCCGGCGGAAATGTTTTCCGGCGACCGGGGCACGTCCATTTCGCTCGCCAATATCACGGTTTCAATTCCGCCGGAACATGTCCGGAAAGTCGGAGAGATCCAGTGGCCGCGAAGCATCCCAGGGAATCCGCAAACCGACTTCGTAACCCTGAAGGCTGACATCATCAGCCGGGAGCAGGCTCTCCGCTGGCTCAACCGCTCGGCGAAGGAAACGCCCAAGCGGCGCGTTCTCGTCTTCATCCATGGCTTCAACAACCGCTTTGAGGATGCGGTTTTCCGCTTTGCTCAGATCGTTCACGACTCGCATGCGCCTGTCGTGCCGGTGCTGTTCACATGGCCCTCTCGCGGCAGCATCCTGAGTTACGGCTACGACCGAGAAAGCAGCACATGGTCGCGCAATGCATTGGAAGACATGCTGCGCTCCTTGGCCCGCGATCCCGCTGTTGGAGAGATCTCCATCCTCGCCCACTCGATGGGCAATGTCGTGGCGCTCGAAGCGTTGCGCCAGATGGCTATCCGCGATGGGCGGGTCGCTCCCAAGATCCGCAACGTCCTTCTCGCCGCGCCTGATGTCGATGTCGACATCGCCCGCGAGGCCGTCGCAACGATGGGCCCCAATCGCCCGAGCCTCACATTGTTTGTTTCACAGGATGATCGCGCTCTGGCGTTATCGAGACGCGTCTGGGGCGATGCCGTCAGGTTGGGCGCTATCAATCCGGATCAGGAGCCGTATCGGACCGATCTGGCTCGAGCCAATATTTCAGTCATCAATCTCACTCAGCTTCGGTCAGGCGACGATCTGAATCACAGCAAATTCGCAGAAAGTCCCGAGGTCGTTCAGATCATCGGCAGACAGCTTGCCGGAGGTCAGGTTCTCACGGATTCGCGGGTGGGTGTCGGTGACGTCATCGTCGGAGCCGCCACAGGCGCCGCCTCCTCGATCGGTCAGGCCGCGGGTGTCGCCGTTTCCGCCCCATTCGCCATCGTCGATCCGAGAACACGGGAAAACTTCGGCGAGCATGTCCAGCAGCTCGGACGCGACCTGCCGATGATCGTGCCGGGCAATGGCGGACTCTAACGAAGCCTGTAAAATCAGGTGTAAAACGGCACAGGCCGTCATGCGGCGGAGCCGCTCGGCCTGAGATCAACTTCTTGATTTTTTAGCGGAAGATTTGGTGGGTGTGCAAGGATTCGAACCTTGGACCCGCTGATTAAGAGTCAGCTGCTCTACCAACTGAGCTACACACCCGTCGCCGAAGCGAATTCAGCGGCGCGGTTTCCGCTGAAGAGGCCGTGCGTGTAACAAACCGTACGGCCCCTGTCTAGCCCATTTGGAGAGGTTTTTTCCTTAAGCTGCGGATTTCGATTTCGCGCGGTGATAGCTGCCGTCACCTTGTGTCAAAACCCGGTCCTCCGGCTGGATCGCGCCGGGCTCGATTTCCCCCTGCCCCTCCAACTCCTTCCACAAAGGAATCAGCCGATCGATATCGAGACTCGGCCAAGCCTCCACGCCATCGAGCACGAAATAGGTCTCCTGATAATCGTCGATCCGGTAGATGGTGCGCATGACGCGGCCGAGATCGAAGGCGACCCGGTTGGGCGACGGGCTCTCGAGCGCGAAGATCGTCTCGCCGGGCGAGGAGGCGATGCCCGCGCCGACGATGCGCAGCCCTTCCGGCGTCTGGGC
This sequence comes from Pseudomonadota bacterium, assembly GCA_023450615.1. Lineage (GTDB taxonomy): Bacteria > Pseudomonadota > Alphaproteobacteria > Rhizobiales > Beijerinckiaceae > Microvirga. The sequence goes on from JAEXGT010000032.1 coordinate 69,234, forward strand.
GAGGCTGAACTCCACCGTGTACCAATAGAGCCGCGCCAGGTACTTCAGCGCCCCGTGCTCGGCGGCGACAAGCCCGGCCTTGCCGTAGGATTCGAGATAATCCGCGTAGATCGGCTGCATGATCAGAGGCACATGGCCAAATACGTCGTGGAAGATGTCCGGCTCCTCGATATAGTCGAGCTGCTCGGGCTTGCGGACCCAGAAGCCTGCCGGGAACTGGCGGTTCGCCAGCATGCGGAAGAAGGCGAGGTCCGGGATGAGCCCCGGCACCGCCACCACCTCCCAGCCGGTCGCGGCCTTGAGGCGCTGGTTCATGACCCGGAAATCGGGGATGCCTTCCTCGCCGATCCCAAGGCGGTCGAGACCTTCCAGAAACTGATCGGCGACACGGCCCTTGAGGATCTCCCGCTGGCGCTTGGCGAGCGTCCTCCAGGTCTCGTGGTCGGTTTCCGTGTAGTTCTCGAAACCCTGATCGCGCATGTAATCGCGCGGATCGTCGCTGCCGGTGGCGGTGTTCATGGCGTTTCCTCCGTCAATTATTGTGACGTTAGGATAGCACCCACATCAGGTCATTTTCCGCCGGATGTGACCTGGATAATGACCGGCCCGGTCATAAAATGACTTCAAGGCCGCAATCCTTGAGGTTCTCATGAAGCGCCACCTCTCACCCTCCGACCGCCGCATCCTGCGCGCCATCCAGGGGGATGGGCGCATCCCCAATTCGGCTCTTGCCGAAAAGGTCGGCCTCGCCGCCTCCCCCTGCCTGAGACGCCTCAAGGCTCTGGAGGAGGACGGCGTCATCGAGGGCTACCGGGCGCTCGTGAACCGGAAGGCCTTAGGGTTCGAGGTAGAGGCCTTCGTGTTCATCAAGCTGGAGCAATCCGAGCCCGGCTGGCGCACACGGCTCGTGGACCGGCTGAAAGGCTATGAGGAGGTCATCGCCTGCCATGCGCTCGCCGGCGAGGTGGACATCATCGTCCATGCAGTGGCGCGGGACATCGAGAGCTTCGGCGAGTTCACCATGAACCGCCTCCTCACCCTCCCCGGCGTCGCCGACGTGCGCTCCAGTTTCGTGCTCTCGACGATCAAGCCGCAAAGTCCGGTTCCGGTGCCGGAGCCTTGAAACAAGATACAGAAGCAATGCACGATACGGCGGACGAAAGCGAAAGACATCGCGCCATGTTCGATGAAGACAACGAGAAGCGCTTTCCCAGGATCACGCTGTGGCAATTCCTGAAGGGCGCTTTTGGAAAGCTGTTACTGCTAGGAGGCTGGATTGCCGAGTTCTACATGATCGGGTGGCTTGTCGATCGGCTTACTCCCAGGCGCTCCGATAACATCTCTCCACCCGACGCCCGTATCGACAACAAGGACCCCAAATGAAAAGGGCCCGCTCAGCGGGCCCTTCTTTGGTTATTACTCCGCCGCGTGCTGTGCGTGCAAACGTGCGCCTCGGCTCATGAGCTTGTTGAGCGCGCCGAGATAGGCCTGCGCGGAAGCCACCAGCGTATCCGGATCGGCGGCGCGCGAGGTCACGCTGCGACCGTCGGCGGAGAGGCGCACCGACACTTCGGCCTGCGCGTCCGTGCCTTCCGTCACCGCATGCACCTGATAGAGCTCCAGCACGGCCTCGTGCGGCACCAGCGCCTTGATGGCGTTGAAGGTGGCGTCCACCGGACCGTTGCCCTCCTGCTCCTCGATCACCGTGTTGCCGTCGACCTGCAGGCGCATGGTGGCGCGCTGCGGGCCGCGCGTGCCGGCGACGATGGAGAGCGAGACCAGCTTGATGCGGTCATGCGCGGTGGCGATGTTCTGATCGACCAGCGCCTCGATATCCTCGTCGTAGACGTGCTTCTTGCGGTCGGCGAGATCCTTGAAGCGCTCGAACGCATCCTGGAACTGATTGTCGGACAATTGATAGCCCAGCTCTTCCAGCTTGTTGCGGAAGGCGGCGCGGCCCGAATGCTTGCCCATCACCAGCGAGGTCTTGGACACGCCGACGCTTTCCGGCGTCATGATCTCGTAGGTCTGCGCGTTCTTCAGCATGCCGTCCTGGTGGATGCCGCTCTCATGCGCGAAAGCGTTCCGGCCCACGATGGCCTTGTTGTACTGCACCGGGAACGAGGTGGCGGCGGAGGCGAGCTTCGAGGCGCGCGTCAGCATGGTGGCTTCGATGCCGGTCTCGTAGGGCAGCACGTCGCCGCGCGTCTTGATCGCCATCACGATCTCTTCCAACGCCGCGTTGCCTGCGCGCTCGCCAATGCCGTTGAGCGTGCATTCGATCTGGCGCGCGCCGCCTTCCAAGGCTGCGAGAGAGTTGGCGACGGCAAGACCCAGATCGTTGTGGCAATGCGCGGAGAAGATCGCCTTGTCCGCATTCGGCACGCGCTCGCGCACAGCACGGAACATGGCGCGGTATTCATCGGGCGTCGCATAGCCCACCGTATCCGGCAGGTTGATGGTGGTGGCGCCGGCCTTGATGGCGGCTTCCACGCAGCGGCACAGATAATCGATGGGCGTGCGCGTGGCGTCCATGGCCGACCACTCTATGTCTTCGATCAGGTTGCGCGCCTGCGTCACCGTGGTGGTGATGATCTCCAGCACCTCTTCCTCCGACTTGCGCATCTGGTGCTGCAAGTGGATCGGCGAGGTCGAGACGAAGGTGTGAATGCGCGGCTTCTTGGCATGACGCACGGCCTCGCCGGCGCGGGCGATGTCGGCAGAGATGGCGCGTGCGAGACCGGCGACGGTCGCGTTCTTCACCTGCTGCGCGATCAGCGACACAGCCTCGAAATCGCCGTTGGAGGCTATGGGGAAGCCCGCTTCGATGACATCGACGCCCATGGCGTCGAGCAGGGCGGCAACCTCGAGCTTTTCTTCCAGCGTCATGGTCGCGCCGGGGCATTGCTCGCCGTCGCGCAGGGTGGTGTCGAAAATCAATACGCGGTCTTTGGAGGCGGTCATCGTATCAGTCCTTCTCGGAAGGAGCGCCATCTCGGTCGTTTTGCCATGCGCTCAGAGGTTGTTCTTGAAAACTTCAGTTCCCCTGAGAGCCCAGGCAGCAATGCCCAGACGACCCTCAGGGGCGGCTAAGGAGAAGGAGGCCAAGGAGAAGCGCGCGGTCGGCCGCGGATGCGGTACCGTTCCTGCCAGCGCTGTGGGAGCCGATTGTCATCGCTGCCCATTCCTCCAAAAGCCGCGGCTCAGCCCGCGAACAACGGGCACGGTTGTAACGGGAGAGCTTTCGAATGGCAAGCGGTTGAAACAAACGAAAAGCCCAAGCCGGACGATTGTATAGGAAAGTTCCTTTGAACTCGAACTCTGGCCGAATGCCGAAATGCCCTAGATCAGACCGAGCTTGGCTTTTATTCAGCCTGACGCCAACCCCACCATGAGGTGCCCTCGATGAAGAATGCGATCCGCGGCCTGTGTCTCACCGGGCTCGTGTCCCTGTCCCTTGCCGCCTGCAATCAGACAGCCTCCGGGCCCGCTCCCGCGCCTGCCAGCGCGAGCGTCACCCCCTCCGGCTTCCGTATGCCCGAAGGTTCCGGCTGCCAGGGCGAGATAGCCCGTTATCGGGCCGTGATGAGCAACGACCTCGCCATGGGCCATGTGGGCCAGTCTGTCTACAAACAGGTCGACCGGGAGATCGGCCAGGCCGAGACCGCCTGCGCCGCCGGGCGCGATGCGGAGGCCCAGCGCATGATCCGGGCCACGAAGGCCCGCCACGGCTATGTGTGAGTGAAGACTGAAGCGAAGAAGGATTGCAGGAAGAGAGGCATCATCTCGGTATCGATATCCTCCGCGCTGCGGACGATCCGTACATCCTGCAGTTCGGGCTCAGCTTCCCTGGCGATGTTGGCGCGGATCAAGGCCGCGCCTTCCTCCGCAATCATCGGCAGCGTGACCATGCGCAGAAGCGCAATGGTCGGCCATCGCTGGACGATGATCCACTCATCGTCCACGTGGAACTGGCCTTCCTGAAGGCCAGTTTCCTCGATCAGCTCGCGGGTCAGGCTCGCCGCAAGATCAACGCTGCCATCAGGTCTAAGATCGTCAAGATCGGGCGTTCCGGCGGGAAAATAGACCCGGCCCGCATTCGCCGTATGCGTAGACATGACGCCGCAGATGAAGGCGCCGTCCGAACCCCGCAAAGCTCCCATGGCGAAACCATTGGCAATGCTCCTGTCGGGATAGCCGCTGTCGATCCAGGCCAGGAAATCGGCGTAATCGGTTTCGAAATAGGTGTTGCGGCAGAGGTCCTGCTCGAACGTCAGGTCGTGGAGCAGGAGAACGCGGCCGTTGAACATTTTCGGCGTATTCGCGATGCGGCGTGCCCAGTTTGCCTCGATGAGGGAGCGATTCTGTTCGGCCCAGGGCCATTCCATGGGAACGCATGTCGCCTCGACGCGCGACACGCGCTTAATGAGAACCTCCGTCATCACACGAGGATCTCGCCGCGCGAGACCATGACGGCCCCGCCGCCGATCTCGGCGGAAACGAGCGCTCCGCTCTTGATCGTCATCTGAAGGCGGATCTCGCTCGGGCGCCCCATCTCGACGCCCTGCTCGATGACGATGTTGTGCTCGCCATCACCCAAGGGTTCGCACTGCATGAGAGCACCCGCGAACGCGGCAGCGGCGGAGCCGGTTGCCGGATCTTCCGGAACGCCCATTCCGGGACCGAACATGCGGGCGCGGAACCGCAACCCATCGGCCTGCGGCATGCGTGTATAGACATAGGCTGCCGGATGATCGCTATCGGAGAAGGCCTTGTCGAAAGCCTCGCCCTTGGGATAGGCCCGCGCCAGCGCATCGAGGGAGGCCACGGGCACGAGATCGTAGGCGACGCCCGCCGAGTGACGGCTCGGCACGTGCCGGTCGAAGCCGATCTCCTTCGGGTCGAGGCCGAGGGCCCATGCGCAATCGGCGCTTTCCTTGCCTTCGCCCCAGGAGAATGGCAGACGGGGAAGGCGGAAGCGCGCGATGCCGCTCAGCTCGTCCTTCACCTCGACCGCGCAGGGCACGATGCCGACCTTCTCCTTTAATCCGAAGGCAACCGCGCCCGGCTCGCCGTTCTGGTCCAGAAGCGCGAGCAGCACCGCCGTCCCGACGGTCGGATGGCCCGCGAAGGGCAGCTCGCGCGCGACGGTGAAGATGCGGATATCGGCGCGCTGATGCGAATCCTCGGGCGAGAACACGAAGACCGTCTCGGAGAGGTTGAACTCCTTCGCAATGGCCTGCATGCGCGCATCGTCGAGCCCTTCCGCATCCAGCACGACGGCCAGGGGATTTCCGGCGAGGCGTTCCGACGTGAAAACGTCGAGGGTGAAGAAGCGGCGGGTCATGCGGATCAAACCTCTTCCGGGTCGAAACGGTGAGTGGGCGAAACGAACTCGTCCTGCGCGGCGATGGTGAGGATCTCGCGCGATCCCGCTTCCTCCGTCCGCTTCAGCAAGCCGTAGACAGAGGCGGAGGCTTCGGCAAGGGCCGTCGCAGCGGAGCGGGAACGGGCATAATGCACGAAGAAGAGAGCCGCGATGGCATCCCCCGCCCCGTTCACGCTCAAGGAAAGCTTCGGCGTACGCACGCGCCAGAAGCGCCCGCCCTCGCCTGCGATGAGATCGATGGCATCGGAAGGCGTCTCATTCGCCTCGACCGATGTCACGAGCACCGCCTTGGGGCCGAGCTTCTGCACGTCCGAAATCGCCTGCTTCACATCGCTCAGGCTTTGAGTCGTCCGGCCTGAAAGATAGTCCAGCTCGAACTGGTTCGGCGTGATGATATCGGCGGCAGGCACCGCCTGATCGCGCATGAATTCCGGAATGCCGGGGCGCACGAAGACGCCACGCCCCACATCGCCGATCACCGGATCGCAGCAATAGAGTGCGTTGGGGTTCAGCGCCCGTACCCGCGCCACGGCGGAGAGGATCGCGTTGCCGATATCGGCGGAGCCCATATAGCCCGACAGCACTCCGTCGCAGCGGTCGAGCACGCCCCGCTCGGCAATGCCCTCGACAAGCTCCTCGATGGCAGGCCCGTCGAAGACCCGGCCCTTCCAGGAGCCATAGCCCGTATGGTTGGAGAACTGCACCGTATGAATGGGCCAAACCTCGACCCCAAGGCGCTGCATCGGAAAGACGGCGGATGCATTGCCTACATGACCATAGGCGACATGGGATTGGATCGAGAGAACATTCATGGCTATAGCCCCCTTCTCTCTTTCGGTAGCGCATTGCCCGCCCGGCTTCAAATGACGTGATGTGATCTTTTTCATCACGAGACGCCGGATCGTGGCGCACGGCCCGCACGTTCGCTACAAGAAGGCCATTGAGGAGACGCCCCGCGTGAATCTTGAGATCATCACTAACACCATCATCGAGTTCATCCGCGCCCATCAGGCCTATGCGCCCCTGATCGTCGGTCTCATGACCTTCGGGGAATCCTTTGCCTTCATCTCCCTCATCCTGCCGATGATCACGATTCTGGTCGCCGTGGGCTTCGCCCTGGCGGCGGCGGACGTGGCTTTCTGGCCTGTGTGGCTGGGCGCCGCGACCGGAGCCTTCCTGAGCGCCTGGATCTCCTATGAAATCGGCCACAAGGTAAAGAAGCGGGCCTATGGGGTCTGGCCCCTGTCGCGCAGGCCCGACCTGATCGAAAAAGGGGAAAAGTTCTTCCTCCGCTTCGGCCCCTGGGCCATGTTCCTCGGGCGCTTCTTCGGCCCGACCCGCGCGGTTCTCCCGCTCATCGCTGGCATTTTCATGATGCCGCGGGCGCTCTTCCAGGCCGCCAACATGGCCTCGGCCAGCGTCTGGTCCTTTGCCTTGCTCGCGCCCGGCAGCGTGCTGGCGCATTCCCTGATTTGGTAGGTTTTTTCACGGAACCTGACCCTCAAGGGCTCATTACCCCCCGTACCAAACGGAGGTTTCCCATGGGCAAAGGTAAAATGAGCGGCGACAATTCGGGCGAGAGCAAGAAACATCCCGGCGACCATGTCCGGGGCTCCGGCGGCACCATGAAAAACCGCAACGACTCGACCAAGCAGGACAACAACAAGGCGCAGAATACGAAGAGCAACCGGCAGTAAATGCCGGTGAATTTTCTGCTCCTCGGATAAAAAGCCCCTCCATCTCCAGAGGTGGCAGATGCCTTCCGTAATGTTAATGCCAAGCTATAACATTACGGAAGCATTGTCATGGGACAGAACCCGAAGCGCTCTTACGCTTGGCACGACGACGATTCACTCGAAGAACAGGGCCCGACCGATCTCGGAATGGCTGGCCTGCCAGAAAGCTGGCGCCATTACGAATGGAAGGCCGCGGCTTTTCTCGTTGCCGCTCTTGGGCTGCTTGAAACCTGGACTTCAGGTGCTTTGCTGACCGGCCTGTCGAGCCTCAACCATATCGCCCAGAGCGTCTGGCTCCTGTTTGTCGTGCTCATTCTCTGCGTCGGTCTCGGCCATATCTGGTTTCGCCGCCGCCCGAGCTTCGGCTTTCACCTGTGCGCGCTGATCGCGATTACGGCCCTGATCGGGCACACGCTCTGATCATCCTGACCGGACAAAAAAGAAGGGGCGGAAAATTCCGCCCCATTTTTTTCGTTTCTGCTCTTTGGCAGGAGATCAGTTCTTGGTCTTGTCGACCAGAGCCTTTTCCTTGATCCACGGCATCATGTCGCGCAGGCGGGCGCCCACGTCCTCGATGGGGTGAGCGGCGTTGCGGGCGCGGGTCGCCTTGAAGGAGGTCTGGTTGACCTTGTTCTCAAGCATCCAGTCGCGGGTGAACTTGCCGGACTGAATGTCCTCCAGAACGCGCTTCATCTCGGCCTTCGTCTCAGGCGTAATGATGCGCGGACCCGTCACGTACTCACCGTACTCGGCGGTGTTCGAGATCGAGTAGTTCATGTTGGCGATGCCGCCCTCGTAGATGAGGTCGACGATCAGCTTCACTTCGTGCAAGCACTCGAAATAGGCCATCTCCGGAGCGTAGCCAGCCTCGGTCAGCGTCTCGAAGCCGGCCTTGATGAGCTCGACCAGACCGCCGCAGAGCACTGCCTGCTCGCCGAAGAGGTCGGTCTCGCACTCTTCCTTGAAGGTCGTCTCGATGATGCCGGCGCGGCCGCCGCCATTGGCGGAAGCGTAGGAGAGCGCGATGTCATGGGCGTTGCCCGTAGCGTCCTGATGGATCGCGATGAGGGTCGGCACGCCGCCGCCGCGCTGATACTCGGAGCGCACCGTGTGGCCGGGGCCCTTGGGGGCGACCATGAGCACGTCGAGGTCCTTGCGGGGCTCGATGAGGTTGAAATGCACGTTCAGGCCGTGGGCGAACAGGAGAGCCGCGCCCTGCTTCATGTTGTCGTGCAGGTCATTGCGGTAGATGTCGGCCTGAAGCTCGTCCGGGGTGAGCATCATGACCACGTCGGCCCACTTGGCGGCCTCGGCCACTTCCATGACCTTGATGCCAGCCTTCTCGGCCTTGGCTGCGGAAGGCGAGCCCTTGCGCAGCGCCACGACGATATCCTTCACGCCGGAATCGCGCAGGTTCAGCGTATGGGCATGGCCCTGGCTGCCATAGCCGACGATGGCGACCTTCTTGCCCTTGATCAGATTGATATCGGCGTCGCGATCGTAATACACGCGCATGGTGCTCTAGTCCTTGTGCTTAGGGGCTCCCCGCCCCGGTCTTCGTTGTATTGCGGTCGGGCCGAGACCCTTGCGCAACTATTGTTTTGCCTAGCGCCGCTTTTAGCGAACAAAACTGCGCTGACAAGTCGAAGTTTGTAGGAAAAGTGCCCAAGCCGCCTGAAACGACGCCTTTACCTTCCCCACAAACGGTCCGAGCCTGGAGAGTCCAAATAGATCTCCCATGCTCTAGATTGGATCCCAGCAATTCCCTCGTCACAAGGACAAGACGTATGCAACGCCTCGCCACCGCCGATGAAGTCCTTGCCTTCTGGCGTGAAGCCGGACCGGAGAAGTGGTTCTCGAAGGACGAAGCCTTCGACCAAACCTGCCGGGACCGTTTCATGCCCACTTACGAGGCCGCCGCGAGGGGCGACCTCAACGAATGGGAGCTTAACCCCGAGGGTGCGCTCGCCGTTATCATTCTTCTCGATCAATTCCCCAGAAACATGTTCCGGGGACAGCGCGAGACCTACAAGACCGATCCCGTCGCCCTGATGGTGGCGGACCGCGCCATCGAGCGTGGGTTCGATCACAAGGTGGAACCGGAGTTCCGCCGTTTCTTCTACCTGCCCTTCATGCATTCCGAGTCCTTGCGGCACCAGGAACGCTCGGTGACCCTAAACGAACCCCTCGGCGAGGATTCCGCCAAGTGGGCGCGTCACCATCACGAAATCGTCGCCCGTTTCGGCCGCTTCCCCCATCGCAACGCTCTCCTTGGACGAGAGACGACGCCGGAGGAGGAAGCGTTTCTGAAAGAGAGCGAATTCAGGGGCTGACCTCCTAAATGATCCCTTCCGCACCACGCGCCATGGCGGCGACGCCGGTGCGGGAGACTTCCACGAGGCCCACCGCCGTCATGAGCTTGATGAAGCGCTCGACCTCGTCGGTCGTGCCGGTGAGCTCGTACACGAAGGACGTGAGCGTGGCGTCGAGCGTGCGTGCGCCGAAGGCGGAAGCGAGGCGCATGGCCTCCACGCGGTGATCGCCCTTACCGACGACCTTCACGAGGCAAAGCTCGCGCTCCACCGCTTCGCCCGTCAACGTGAGATCGACCACGCGATGCACCGGCACGAGGCGCTCCAGCTGACTCTTGATCTGCTGGATGATGCTGTGCGTACCTGTCGTCACGATGGTGATGCGCGAGATATGCGCCTCGTGCTCCGTTTCCGTGACGGTCAGGCTTTCGATGTTGTAGCCGCGACCCGAGAAGAGGCCGGCGATGCGGGCGAGAACGCCCGGCTCGTTGTCGACGACGATGGCGAGCGTGTGCCGGTTAACGGGCTCGACATGGGTCGCGTCGGGGTAGTGTGTTTTCATCTGGAGCATGGTTCGTTGTCCGGCGTTACTGGGCTTCAGGCTATGTTACGAAAATTCTCGATAGGCTCTTCATCGATCTCGTCGGCATCGACGATCCAGGTTTCTTTCAGCGCCGCAGAGCGCCATTCCTGGAAAGCGGGAAGCGACAGGATCGCGTCGACATAAGCGCGCGTCTCGCCATCGAGAGAAATGGAATAGGTGTCCAGGCGCGTTGCGAGCGGCGCATACATGGCGTCCGCCGCCGAGAACGCGCCGAAGAGGAACGGCCCGCCAGCGCCGAAACGCTCACGCGCCTGGCGGACGATTTCGGAGAAGCGCGCCACATCGCGCGCGACACCTTCGCCGCGATCCTTTGAGGCATACTTCTTGCCGAGATTCATCGGGCAAACATTGCGCAGCGCCGAAAAGCCCGCATGCATCTCGGCCGCGATGGAGCGCGCCATGGCGCGAGCCTTGCGATCCTCCGGCCATGCGGGCGTGCCAAAGGCCTCGCCCACATATTCCATGATCGCGAGGCTCTCCCACACGGTCACGTCCCCGTCGATGAGGATAGGCACCTTTCCGGCGGGGGAATGCTTCAGCACTTTCGCTTTGGTATCCGGCAGATCGAGCGGGATCACGATCTCGTCAAAGGCGACACCCAGCTGCTTCATCAGCAGCCAGGGCCGGAGAGACCAGGACGAGTAGCACTTGTTGGCAATGACGAGAGTCGGCATGGTGATGCTCCATTCCCCTCTCCCGCGTGGGAGAGGGGTTCTCCATTAAACCAGCATCTTGCCCTTCTCGTCGATCACGGAGCCGATATCGGCGCCGGTCTCTCCGAGATAATCGTTGAGCAGCATCTCGTTATGCGCCTTGCCTGACGGGATCATCGGGAAGCAGTTTTCCATCTTGTCGACGATGCAGTCGAAGACCACCGGGCGGTTCACGTTGATCATCTCCATGATCTTCGCATCGAGCTCCGCCGGATTGTCGCAGCGGATGCCGACGCCGCCATAGGCTTCCGCGAGCTTCACGAAATCGGGCAGAGATTCCGAATAGCTCTGCGAATAGCGGCCGCCATGCAGCAACTCCTGCCACTGGCGCACCATGCCCATGTATTCGTTGTTCAGGATGAACACCTTGATCGGCAGGTTGTACTGCAGGGCCGTCGACATCTCCTGCAGCATCATCTGGATCGAGGCTTCGCCCGCGATATCGATGACGAGCGCACCGGGATGCGCGAGCTGCGCGCCCACCGCCGCCGGCAGGCCGTAACCCATGGTGCCGTGACCGCCCGAGGTCATCCAATGGTTCGGATCCTCGAACTTGAAGTATTGGGCCGCCCACATCTGGTGCTGGCCGACCTCGGTCGTGATGTAGGGCGAGCGATCCTTGGTCAGCTCATAGAGACGCTCGATTGCGTATTGCGGCTTGATGGTTTCCTTCGAGTTCTTGTAGGCGAGGCAGTTGCGCGCGCGCCAGCCCTCGATCTTGTTCCACCATTCCTGCAGCTCCACCTTGTCGGCCTGCTTCGCGCCCTGGCGCCACAGGCGCACCATGTCTTCGAGCACATGCGCGCAATCGCCGACGATCGGAATGTCCACCTTCACCGTCTTGTTGATGGAAGACGGATCGATGTCCACGTGGATGCGCTTGGAGAACGGCGAGAAGGCATCGAGGCGGCCCGTGATGCGGTCATCGAAGCGCGCGCCGATATTGATCATCACGTCGCATTCATGCATCGCGAGATTGGCCTCGTAGGTGCCGTGCATGCCGAGCATGCCGAGCCAGTGCTTGCCCGAGGCCGGGTAAGCACCGAGGCCCATGAGCGTCGAGGTGATCGGGAAGCCCGTGAGTTCCACCAGTTCGCGCAGCAGCGCCGAAGCGTGCGGGCCGGAATTGATGACGCCGCCGCCCGTGTAGAACACGGGGCGCTTGGCGTTTGCCATCAGCTCGATGGCGGCGCGGATGTGATCCATGTCGCCCTTCACCACCGGGCGATAGGTCTTGTGCTGATTGCTCAAGGGGCGGGCGTATTGGCCCGCCTTGAACTGAATGTCCTTCGGCAGGTCCACCACCACCGGACCGGGACGGCCGTTCTGCGCCACATAGAAGGCTTCGTGCAGAACGCGCGGCAGGTCCTCGATGGATTTGACGAGGTAGTTGTGCTTCGTGCAGTGACGCGTGATGCCGACCGTATCGCATTCCTGGAAGGCGTCGGAACCGATGAGGTGCGTCGGCACCTGACCCGTGATGCAGACCAGCGGGATCGAGTCCATCATCGCATCGGCAAGACCCGTGATGGCATTGGTCGCGCCGGGACCCGACGTCACCAGCACCACGCCCGGCTTGCCCGAGGCACGGGCATAGCCCTCAGCCGCATGAACCGCGCCCTGCTCGTGGCGCACCAGCACGTGGCGCACCTGCTCCTGATGGAAGAGCGCGTCGTAAATGGGAAGCACTGCGCCACCCGGATAGCCGAACACATGCTCGACTCCCTGGTCCTGCAGGGCTCGGATCACCATTTCGGCTCCGGTCATCGTCTCGCTCATGGTCTTCGCTCCGTCGGGTCTTTGATGTCTGTCTGCGGTGTTTCGGGTGTTTTAGGCAATAAAAAAGGCCCCTGAGGGGGGCCTGTGCGCCATCGCCGGACCTGCGGGGATCAATCCCGCTCCGTCGATGGCGTTCGTACTACGAGAATAAGCTTGCGCATTTATGCGGATCTCGGTTCAAAAGTTGCGCCGACGCTATATGATCCATTCCATTCGGTCAAGCGGGGTCCGATTGGCAGATTGCGGCTTAGCTTTTAAGGTAGTCACCCTATTTTAGTCGTATGACCATGACCGATACCACCTCCCCCACGGGAGTTCCGCTCCAAAATCAGCGTTTGACCGCCCGTGCCCTCCTTCTCGGCGACCGCCTCGACGTGGCGGGTCTTGAGCGCAGCGACGTTCTGTCCACCACTCCCCTTGCCTTCCGGGCCGGGCAGGACGGCTTCGTGGCCCTCTTCCGTTACGGCGTGGCCGTTCTGGTGGGCCTCACTCCCCTTGAGGAAGACGAGGTCATTCGCGGCCTGCGCCAGCGCATCCAGGGTGAGTTCGCGCGGCACGAAGAGGAAACCGCGATCATCGAGATCTCTCCGGACCGGGACGACCAGATCCCCCCAGGCGGCCCGATCTATATCAAGAAGCTCTCCACTGAACGGCTGATCGTCATCGCCGACGCGCTCTCCAAGAGCGCCACGCTTGCCCGCGACGAACGCGAGGCCTCTGCCGCCTTCGAGCTGGTGGAGCCTTCCGTTCAGCATCTCGCCCAGAAGGGCCGCCGCCCGCGCGACAGGCGCAGGATCATGAAGCAGGTGGGTCAAGCCCTTCTCGTGCGCCAGCGCATGTCCGGCGGCGTGGCCGTGGAGGAAAAGCCCGACGTGCTCTGGGACCGTCCGGATCTGGAGCGCCTCTATGCGCGCCTCGAAGACGAATATGAGCTGAAGGAGCGCGCCGCCGCCCTGCACAGCAAGCTGGAAGTGCTGGGCGACACCGCCCAGGCGCTCACCGACATCATCGACACGGAACGCTCGTTGCGTCTCGAACTGATCATCGTGCTCCTGATCGTGTTCGAGATCTTTATCACCTTTTACCAGATGGCTATGGGATATATGACGGGCCATTGAGGCGGCTCATCACCGCCGCGAAGCCCTGCTCGGGGGGCACCCATTCCCAATCCGGCAATTGGTGGCGGAACCACGTGAACTGGCGCTTGGCGTAGCGCCGCGTATCGCCCTGCCCTTTGGCGATGGCCTCATCGAGCGAAGTCTCGCCGCGCAGATAAGCCAATAGCCCGGGCACGCCATGGGCCCGCATCGCGGGGAGCATGGGATCGAGGTCGCGTTCTCCGAGCGCCCTCACCTCCTCCAGCGCCCCCTGGTCCATCATGGCGAGGAAACGGTTGTCGATGCGGCGGCGCAATTCCTCCCGCTCGGGCGCGAGAAACAGCTTGATGACGGGCATGCCGTTCAACGGCCCCGGCTGGCGGGCTCCGTGGAAGGAGACGAGCGGCTGGCCGGTGGCGGCGAAGATCTCGAGCGCCCGCTGCACCCGCAGGCGGTCGGAGGGGCGCAAGGTCCGGGCGGTTTCAGGATCGCGCTCCATGAGCAGACGATGAAGCTCGGGCGTTTCCAGGCCTTCACTCTCCCGGCGCACCTCCTCCCGAATGTCATCGGGAACGGCCGGAATGTCCGAGAGCCCCTCCGTGAGAGCCTTGAAATAAAGTCCCGTTCCGCCCACGAAAATCGGCACTTGGCCGCGACCTTGAACCTCCCGCAGCACCTGAACCGCGTCAGTCACGTAGCGGCCCACGGAGAAGTTCACGGCGGCATCCACATGACCGTAGAGACGATGGGGAGCCTGCCCCTCCTCCTCCGGCGTGGGGCGGGCCGTAATCACCCGCAGGTCGCGATAAACCTGCATGGAATCGGCATTGATCACCACGCCATCGAGTTCCTGGGCCAATTTGATGCCCAAAGCGGACTTGCCTGATGCGGTCGGTCCTGCAATGAGAACCGCGCCGACCTTTCCGTCACTCACAGTCCGGTCTCCCCATGGCGTCCTCTCAAAACTCCCTCGTTGCGACCCTGGTCGCCAGCCCGTCCCATCCCGTCGTCACGGACGACCTCGTGGCCAAGGCAGCACACGCGTTGGGACATGAGACGCAACGTAGCATTCTGGCAAGAGGAATCGCGGCGGACCTCATCATGACCGGCCCCGCCGAGGCCAAAACCGTCGAGGCCGCCCTGCGCGCGGCCCTGGATGGGGAGCCCGTCGATATCCTGGTGCAACCCTTCGCCACCCGGCGCAAGCGCCTGTTCCTGGCTGATATGGATTCCACCATGATCGGCCAGGAATGCATCGACGAGCTGGCTGATTATGTGGGGCTCAAAGCCGAGGTATCGGAAATCACCGAGCGCGCCATGCGCGGCGAGATCGCCTTCGAGCCCGCGTTGCGCGAGCGCGTGGCGCTTCTGAAAGGCCTGCCGGTCGGCGTGGTGGATGAGATCATCGAAAAGCGCATCACCCTCACCCCGGGCGGGAGCGCGCTGGTTCGCACCATCCGCAAGAACGGCGGTTATACCTGCCTCGTCTCCGGCGGCTTCACCCTCTTCACCGGCCCCATCGGCGGGAAGATCGGCTTTGACGAGCACCGCTCCAACCAGCTCATCCTCAACGGCGAGAAACTCGCCGGACTCGTCGAGGAACCCATCCTGGGCCGCGAGGCGAAGCTTGCGACGTTGGTCGAGCTGCGCGCCCGCTTCAACCTTTCCCACCACGACACCATGGCCGTGGGCGACGGCGCGAACGATCTCGCCATGCTCGGCGAGGCCGGACTCGGCGTTGCCTTCCGCGCCAAGCCTGCCGTCGCCGCGGCCGCGCATGCGCGCATCGATCACGCGGATCTGACGGCGCTTCTCTATGCGCAGGGATATAAGGACGAGGAGATCGTCCGCGATCAGGCCTGAGCCTGAACGCGCCTGACGATATCCGTCACCACCGTCGAATCGGCGACCGTTGATATGTCGCCGTGGTTTTCGAAATCTCCGGCGGCGATGCGTGTGAGGATGCGGCGCAGGATTTTTCCCGAGCGGTTCTTCGGCAACTGTGGCGCCCATTCGATGCGATCCGGCGTGGCGATAGGGCCGATGCGCGTGCGCACGATTTGAACGAGATCGCGCTGCAGGTCATGGCTCTCCGCCACCCCTTCCTTCAGCGTGACGAAAGCGAAGATGCCTTGTCCCTTGATCTCATGCGGAAAGCCCACGACGGCAGCCTCCGCCACGGATGGATGCGATGCAAGCGCCGCTTCCACCTCGACCGTGCCGAGGCGATGACCTGACACGTTGATCACATCGTCCAGACGGCCTGTGATCCAGTAATACCCATCCTCATCGCGGCGCGCGCCGTCGCCTGTGAAGTAGAAGCCGGGATAAGTACTGAAATAGGTCTTCAGGAAGCGCTCGCGGTCGTTGAGGATCGTGCGCGCCTGTCCGGGCCATGAATCCGCGAAGCACAGGCTCCCTGCTCCCTCACCTTCGACAACAGTGCCGTCGGCGCTGAGAAGTGCGGGGCGCACGCCAAAGAATGGTTTCGCCGCCGAGCCCGGCTTCTGCACCATCGCACCCGGCAGCGGGCACAGAAGCACGGCGCCCGTTTCGGTCTGCCAATAGGTATCGACAATGGGGCAGCGCCCGCCGCCGACGATCGTATGATACCAGAGCCATGCTTCGGGATTGATCGGCTCGCCCACGGAACCAAGCACCTTAAGAGACGAGAGATCGTGCCTGCGCACCGGCTCTTCTCCCTCGCGCATCAGCGAACGGATTGCGGTGGGCGCGGTGTAGAAGATGTTGACCTTGTATTTTTCGACGATCTGCCACCAGCGCGATGCATCCGGCCATGTGGGCACGCCTTCGAACAGCACGATTGTCGCGCCATTCGCGAGAGGTCCGTAGATCAGGTAGGTATGCGCCGTTACCCAGCCCACATCCGCCGTGCAGAAATGAATATCTCCGGGATGGAAGTCGAACATCGCCTTGAAGCTCGCAGCCGCATGGACGAGATAACCGCCCGTCGTGTGCAGCATGCCCTTCGGCTTGCCCGTGGAGCCTGACGTATAGAGCACGAAGAGAGGATCTTCCGCTCCGACATCCACCGGCTCGCAGACATCCGGCACTTCGGAGAGCGCTTCCTCGTACCAGCGGTCACGCCCCGGCTTCATCGGAACATCGCTCCCGGTGCGGCGAACCACGAGCACATGCTCGACGAAAGGAAGGCCTTCGAGCGCCGCGTCCGCGTTCTTCTTCAGCGGAACGAGTTTGCCGTTGCGCCTTCCCTCATCGGCCGTGATCAGAACCCGAGAGCGGCAATCTTCAATACGGCCTGCCAGCGCTTCCGACGAGAAACCGCTGAAGACCACGGAATGCACGGCACCGATGCGCGCGCATGCGAGCATGGCTGCAATCGATTGATGAATGACGGGCAGATAAACGCTGACGAAGTCGCCTTTCTTCACGCCGAGCTTTTTCAGCGCATTCGCAAGACGCGACACTTCCTTTTGCAGTTCGCCCCACGTAATTCGCTTCGTCTCGCCGGGCGTGTCGCCCTCCCACAAGATCGCAGCATCGTTTCCACGCGCCGCGGCGTGACGGTCCAGGCAATTGTACGATGCGTTCAATCGGCCATCGGCGAACCATTCAATGCTGACATCGTCGGGCGAGTAACGGGTGTTCTTCACCTGCGTGAAGGGCTTCGCCCAATCGAGGATCTGCGCCTGCTCGCGCCAGAAGGTCTCAGGATCGTCGAGGGATTGCCGATGGAGCAATTCATAGGTTTCGGCGCTCACATGCGCCGAGTCTGCAAGGTTGGCAGGAACAGGGAAAACGTTCTGGGTCATGGCAATTCATCATCGAATGCACGAGCTGTCACGGAGCCCGTGAGAAGGACACCGACCCAGATGCCCTCATGGGGGACGCTATGTCAACCAAAACGTTCGTTATTTAGAACGAAGCATTCATGAAAAAGGCGGCTATAGCCGCCCTTTTCGTAACTATTACAATATCTTACTCGATGGACAGGGCCACGAAGCGGACCTCACCCTGAGGGTTGGAAACCAGAAGTAGCGCAGACTTGCGGCCCTGCGACTTCAGGTCGTCGATCTTCTTCGTCACATCGGCCGGGTTGGTCACCGGCTCCTGATTGACCTCGACGATCACCTCACCAGCCTGGATCCGCTTGTCCGAGGCATTGGAGTTGGGATCGACCCGGGTAATCACCACGCCCTTCAGATCGTCCTTCAGGCTGTAGCGGCGGCGCAGCTCGTCCGTCATGCCGGACATGCTGAGGCCCAGAGCCTGACGGGTGACCGTGGGAGCGTCCCCGGAGGGTTGCTGAAGGCCGGCCTGCTTCTCGCCATCCTCGAGGCGGCCCAGGGTCACCTTCTTGCTCATTTCCTGGCCCTTGCGGACGATGGCCACATCGACTTCCTTGCCAACCGGCGTGGAAGCAACGATGCGCGGCAGGTCGCGGGAATCCTTCACGTCCTTGCCGTCAAACTTGACGATCACGTCACCGACTTCGAGACCGGCCGGCTTGGCGGGGCCCTTCTCGTCGATCCCAGCGATCAGAGCGCCGCGCGCAGTGCCGAGGCTGAGGGCCTCCGCAGTGGCGTCATCCACGTTCTGGATACGCACGCCGAGCCATCCGCGGCGGGTTTCTCCGAACTCGCGGAGCTGCTCGATGATCGGAACGGCTGTCGAGGCCGGAACGGCAAAGCCGATACCCACCGAGCCGCCCGTGGGCGAGAGGATCGCGGTGTTGATGCCGATGACCTCACCGTTCATGTTGAACAGCGGACCGCCGGAATTGCCCTTGTTGATGGAGGCATCGGTCTGAATGTAGTTGTCGTAGGGGCCGGACTCGATGTTGCGGCCACGGGCCGACACGATGCCGGCGGTCACCGAACCGCCGAGACCGAAGGGGTTGCCGATCGCCATCACCCAATCACCGGGGCGAATGGATTCGGAATCGCCGAACTTCACGGCCTTGAGAGGCTTGTCGGTCTTCACGCGGAGCACCGCGAGATCCACCTTGGAATCCTTGCCTACGATCTCGGCCTTAAGCCGCGTGCCGTCGGGGAAGATCACGCTGATGTCGTTGGCTTCGCCGATCACGTGGTTGTTGGTGACCACGATGCCCGACGGGTCGATCACGAAGCCGGAGCCCAGCGAGTTGGAGCTGCGCGGGCGCGAGGGTGAATTCTCGCCGCCGCCTCCCTGACCTCGACGGTTGAAGAACTCCTCGAAGAGATCCTCGAACGGGGTGCCGGGCGGAAGCTGAGGCAGGGTACGGTTGCGCGCCTCGACCGTGGTCGAAGCCGAAATGTTCACCACGGCGCCAGTCACCTCCTCCGCCAGATCGGCGAAAGATTCAGGGGCGGAGCGGGCGTAAGACGGGAGCGGCATGGCAGCCGCGACGAAGGTCACGACCGCGAAGAAGGAGGCGGCCAGTCGGCGTAACGGGCGCTGAGGCTGCGCCGTTGCGGAGAGCGCCAGCGCATTCGTGGCTTGAGTCATCGAGAACCCTCTCTTGGAGAATGAGATATAGATTGTCGTTCTTGCCGGTCATTCAAGCGGCAAATGCGGCGGAAGCTGGGCCTTAGCCTCAGCCTAACCACCGCACCAGCCAGATGATGCCCAGGCCGGCGAAGGCCGAGATGATGCCGACAAGGCGCATCTGGTCGCTCGGACTGTGCGCGGCCTCGTACATGGCTCGACGCATTCCGTCAGGGAAGGCCGCAAACAAGATGCCCTCGACCGCGAGAGCGAGGCCGAGGGCTGCAATCAAATCCAACATCAGACCTTACTGTGCAGGAGCCGGCTGGGGAGCCGGGGTTGTGGAGGCTCCTCCATTGGACCTGACGGCAGACCCGTTGAAGTAGCGGAAGAATTCCGAGTCCGGGCTCAGAACGAGGCGGGTGCCGCTTCCCTTCAGGCCTGTTTCATAAGCCTGCATGGAACGGTAGAAGGTGAAGAACTCGGGATCCCGGCCGAAAGCCTCGGCGAGAATGCGGTTACGGTCGGCGTCGCCCTGACCGCGCAGCTCCTCCGCCCGCTGGTTAGCTTCCGCGCGGATGATCGTCGCCTCACGTTCGGCGCGGGCGCGGATGGTCTGCGCCTGCTGGTTGCCGTTCGCGCGAAGGTCCGCGGCCTCACGCTCACGCTCCGTGCGCATGCGCTGATAGACCGCCTGGCTGTTGGCGTTGGGCAGATCCACGCGGGTAAGACGCACGTCGATCATCTCAATGCCGAGACTTGCGGCCTGACGATTCACCTCTTCTTGGATGCGCTCCATCAGCTGCGGACGTTCCGTGCGCACGATGGCATCGCGGGAAGCGCTGGCCAGGATGTTGCGCATGGCCGAGTTGGTGAAGCTCTGCAGACGCTGGTTGGCCAGAGAGATGGTACCGACCGCCTGATAGAAGCGCAGCGGATCGACGATGCGGTAGCGGGTGAAGGCATCGACCTCCAGGTTCTGCCTGTCGGCCGACAGAAGCGTCTGCACCGGCAGGTCGAGATCGAGAACCCGCTTCTCGAAATAGGTGACATGGTCGATCAGGGGCAGCTTGAACTTCAGGCCCGGCTCGGAAATGGCCGATTGCACCGCGCCGAAGCGCAGGACGAGCGCATACTGCGTCTGCTGGACGATGAAGGTCGAGCTGTAGATAACGATGGCCACCAGAACCAGCAGGATCAGGAGGCCCGTGCGAAGGACGGGATTATTCATCGCGTTGCCCCTTGGTTGTTGGTGTTGTTCTGGGATTGCGGCGCCTGGGTGAGCGGAAGGAAGGGAACGACCCCCTGCCCGTTCTGATCCACGATGATCTTATCCACGCTGCCGAACACGCGCTCCATGGTCTCGAGGAAGATGCGCTCACGGCTGACATCCGGAGCCTTGCGGTATTCCTCGTAAACCTGGTTGAAGCGCGCGGCCTGACCGGTGGCATCCGCCACGGACTGCTCGCGATAGGCTTCCGCCTGCTGAACGGTGCGGGCTGCCTCGCCGCGCGCCTCGGGAACGATGCGGCTGGCATAGGCCGAGGCCTCGTTCTGCACGCGCACGGCGTCCTGCTGAGCGGCGTTCACGTCGAAGAAGGCCTGCTGCACTTCGGACGGCGGACGAGCTGCCTGGAGCTGCACCACGTTGATGAGCACGCCCGCGCCATAGGCATCGAGCGCCTCCTGCATGATCTGGCGCACCTCGCTGGCGATGCTGGCCTGCTCGGTGGTGAGAATGGCCTGGATGTTGCGGCGGCCGATCACTTCGCGCATGGCGCTTTCGGCCACGGATTTGATGGTGCCGTCAGGGTTCTCCAGGTTGAACACGTAATCCTGCGGGCGCGCAGGATTGATCTGCCAGACCGCATCGAAATCGATATCGACGATGTTCTCGTCGGCGGTCAGCATGAGGCTTTCCTCGATCACGTCGCGAGGACGGCCCTGGCCCGTTGCAGTGGAGCGATAGCCGACCTCCACGCGCTGCTGTTCGGTCACGTTGGGCTTGATCACCCGGCCGATCGGATAAGGATAGTTATAGCGCAGGCCTTCGCCGCTGGTGCTGTTATACTTCCCGAAGACCATATTGATGCCGACCTCATTGGGCCGGACCGTGTAGAAGCCGGTCAGCAACCAGATGGCGATGACGCCCAGGATGATGAGGATCAGGCCCTTGCCGCCCATGGAGCCGCCGGGAATGAAATCCTTCAGGCGGTCCTGGCCACGACGCAGAATATCCTCCAGGTCGGGCGGATTGCCGTTGCCCTGCGGTCCGCCTGAACCCCATGGGCTCTTGCCGCCGCCTGATCCGCCACGCTGCCCCCAGGGGCCGCCGCCGCCGCTTTGGTTACTCCAAGGCATAGGACGCCTTTCCTCACTCTGCTAGACCGACTGAAAAGCCGATGGGAATCTCTCGGCGGTTTTTGGATTTTGCCTCTTCCGCCTGTCAAGCCTGCGAATTGGGGGTTCGCGAGCCATTCGTCAACCTTGGAGCCGGTTAGGAGCGCCGTTCGAAGTCAATAAAGGTAAATGGGTACTCGTCATCCGGTCCTTTAGGATGAGAAGAGCGGGACTTTTCACGAAAGATTGACCGGTCTACCGGCGGGAAGAAGGCATCTCCTTCCGGAGAGGCAGCGACTTCTGTCAGGTATATTATCCGCACATGGGGCATGGCGATTCTATAGATCTCGGCGCCCCCGACGACGGCAACCGCCTCGGCCCCCATCCTCTTGGCAAGGTCCTCCCCTTTGGCCACGGCCTCATCCCAATCATGGACGACATGAACTCCGGGCGCGGAGAAGCCCTGATCGCGCGTGAGCACGATAGTTTCCCGGCCCGGCAGGGGTTTGCCGATGGATTCGAAGGTCTTGCGGCCCATGATCATGGGCTTGGCCATGGTGAGATCGCGAAAGCGCTTCAGGTCGCTCCTGAGCCGCCAGAGCAGCTGGTTGTCGCGCCCGATCACGCCGTTCTCGGCAACCGCGACCACGAGAATGAGAGGGGTTGTCATTGCGTCTCCGCCATTTTGGTAAGCGCCTCGCCGGTGACAGCCTGCACGGGCCATTCATCCATCGGCTGGATGCCAATGGAGCAAGAGAACTCCATATCAGCTTTGCAAATCGTGCTTGTCATGGGCGGTTGAAAACTTTGAATTGCTGCACGTCTATTCCGCCTCGTCCTCTGCCTGAACGCGGCGGGGCGAACCCCACTCCTCGAGAATGCCGTTCATATCGTCGAGGACGAAGAAGCGGGCGCTTTCCACATCGTAGCCCTCATCGAGCAGATTGTCGTACTCGGTCAGACGATGGCGG
>JAEXGT010000040.1 GCA_023450615.1 Pseudomonadota bacterium
CTCGTAACCCTGGCTGTCGACGATGGTCCATTGCCTCAGGGCATTGGCGCGGCTGTCGAAACGGATGGTGATCTTGGAGGTGCCGCCGAGGGTCGCGCTGTCGTCGAAGCTCACCGTAATCATGCCGTCACGCCCGATCTGCACGTCGCGGACCTTGGTGTCCCGCGCAAGATCCACGTTGTCCTGCACCAGGAACTTCAGGGGCGTCTGGCCGACGGGATAGACGTCGTTGGTCCCGAGCTTCTTGTCCCGGATCGCCACGTTGCGGCCATCGGAGACGATCTCGAGCGCGCTCGGGGGCGCATAGGCGAAATGCAGCTGTCCCGGGCGGCGGACAGAAAGCGTGCCCTCGACCTGCTGGCCGTTGGGGTTCTTCTGCACGAAATAGGCGGACATGGTGTCCATGGCGTTGAAATAGGCATTCACCCGCTCGAGAGCCGCGGCCGGAGATGTGGGATTCGGCGGGGAAACAGGCGTAGCTGCGGCATTTGCAGCCGAGACGGGCGTAGGCGTCGGCGCAGCCTGAGCCGGAGTCGAGCGGGCAGGCTTGGGAGGCTCCGCCGCCTTCACTGGCGCTGGCTTGGGAGCCGGTTCCGGCTGAGGAGCCGGCGCGGCAGGTGCGGGCGCTGCCTGCTTCACCTCAGGCGCGGCGGAAGCTGGCTTGGGGGCTGGCTTGGGCGCGGCAACCGGCTGCGGTTTGGGCTGAGTGGCCTGCTGCCGAACGGGGGGGGTCGGTTTCGGTACGGCCGCCGCCTTGGGCTTTGCAGGTGCCGCCGGTTCCGGGGCTTGAGCCGCAGCAGCCGGCGCGGCAGGAGCTGGGTCCGCTGCCTGCGGCTGGGCTGCGGGAGCGCCCTGCCCCTGATTGGGTTTGAAGATACCGTCGAGGAACCGGGTCAGCGGGTCAGGCGACCGTTGCTGGGCGCCGACCGGCGAGACAAACGCCAGCAGGAGGACAAGACCGGAGGCAAGACGCAAAGACTTCTTGAGCATGGCTCGACTGCAAACCCGATAAACAACAAATGTCCGCCCGGGCAGGAAACCGCAAACCGTGACGGTCCCGCCTTATCGCGTCGATTAGAGGCTTAATGAAGGCGGAACTTGCAGGCGAAAGCGAGTCGCGTCCAGGGAGCGACGGAGGCTATGCACGCCTCAATCACGCGGCATTGGCGTATTCGTCGTCCTCGTCACGCTCAATCTGGCGCACTGGGGCGGGCTTCGGCTTGGCCGCGCGGGGGCGGGACTGGCGCTTCTTCTTGGCGGGTTTCTTGGCCCCCGTGCCTTTCCACCAACCCTGCCAGCTCCAGGCGCCCGGGCCTGTGATCAGGTAGAACAGAAGTCCCGAGAGCACGCCGAGATTGGCGAGAAACTGGGCCTGCTCCCCCTGGCGGGTCAGGCCGCCATATTCCCAGAACCGGTGCAGGGCTCCGGTGGTGATCACAAGCGCCGCCACCAGGACGGAGGCGCTGATACGTGGAGTAACCCCGAGAATGAGCGCGAGCGGGGCGACGATCTCGATGACCACGATGGCGGTCGCCACGATGTCCCCATAGGGGACACCCTTCATAGTGAGAGAGACCGCGAAACCCGAAATATTCGAGAGCCGCGCGATGGCTGGCGGCAGGAAGCAGACGGCGAGGAGAAGCCGGTTCAGCAGCAGGATTCCGTTCGTCGCGCCAGCATTCATGATCGCCCCTCTCCTCTTCGGCCGGGCCCGGAATCGCAGGGCCGCGGCTCCTTCTATGAGGCAGAGGTTCTTAACCTGTTCTTATCGCGCCGGACTTGTCCAAGCCAGATCGGTCAGAGCTTCAGGTTTCTCTCACGCAGCATGTTTTCCCATCGCAGGGTGTGCTCCACGATGGTGTCGAGATCATCATGCCGAGGCTGCCAGTTGAGCGTGGACCGGATGCGGCTTGAATCGGCCACGATGGTGGTCGGATCGCCGTCGCGCCGTGGCCCGATTTGCGCCTCAACCGGGCGGCCTGAGACCTTACGGACCGTGTCGATCACCTCCGACACGGAATAGCCGTGCCCATAGCCGCAATTCACCACCAGGCTCTCGCCGCCCGCGCCCAGATATTCCAGCGCCTGCATATGGGCCGAGATCAGATCGCTCACATGGATGTAGTCGCGGATGCAGGTGCCATCCGGCGTCGGATAGTCCGTGCCGTAGACTTCCATATGGGAGCGCATGCCGAGCGCCGTCTGCACCGCAACCTTGATGAGATGGGTCGCGTTGGCGGTGGATTGGCCGTGCCGCATGGCGGGATCCGCCCCCGCCACATTGAAGTAGCGCAGGACCACGAAGCGCATGTCGTGGGCCGCCGCCACATCCTTCAGCATCATCTCGGTCAGGAGCTTGGAGCTTCCATAGGGAGAGAGAGGCGCCAAAGGCGCATCCTCGACGAGAGGCTTGTCGGATGCGTTTCCATACACCGCCGCCGTGGAGGAAAATACGAAGGTCTTGATCCCCGCCGCCACGGCTGCCGCCAGGAGGGAGCGGCTCTTGACGGTGTTGTTCAGATAATAGCCAAGAGGATCGCGCACCGATTCCGGCACGACGAGCTTTGCTGCGAAATGCACGATCGCGTCGATGGAATGCGCCCGCAGGGTCTGAAGCATCAGCTCGTAATCGCCGATGTCACCGACGACCAGCGGCACATCCTCCGGGACGGACCAGCGAAAGCCCGTCGTGAGATTGTCGAATACCACGGGCTTGTGCCCCGCATCGCGCAGAGCCAGCACCATATGACCGCCGATATAGCCGGCTCCCCCAGTCACCAATACGTTCACGCTATAGCCTCACTGACCTTTGCACCATGGTGGCTCTAAAGGCTCTGGATTTCCAGCACAACCTGCTGGCAATAAGGATAGGACAGGCTGCAATTTCTGAGAGGGTGCCCAATGAACGGACGAACGGAATATTGGTGGGTCCATCACGATTCCCAAATTCAGCCCGCCGAGGTTGGATTTGTCGGCGGGATCCCCGTGCATTTCCGTTTCATCGGCACCGAAGGCCGCATTCGGGCAGAAGCCGCCGAGCTGATCGAGCGCCTGCCCGCTCCGCCGGTCCCGGTCTTCAAGCCTCAAGCCACCAGCGCAGCCCCGCCTGCGAAGCCGCAGAAATCCGGCTCCTGGCTGTGGTTCATCGGTATTCTGCTCCTGATCTTCGTCGCCCAATGCTCGGGCCCGATTTTCGATGCGATCAAGTGAAGGACAGGAAGAAGCGTCCCACCGGCAGTTGAAGCCTTCTTAGCCTGGGTAACGGCGGAGCCGCTCTCCCCAACACAATTCCGCCACGAACACCGCTAGATTGACCTGCGCAATGAGCGGGAGAGAGCCAGCGTGCTGGCCGCCGAAGGAGCAACTGCCCCGGAAACTCTCAGGCACCCAGGACCGCTTCCTTGCGCCAAACTCTGAAAAGTGGAGCTTTGTGCTCCCGCCCATGGTGAAAGTCGCGTTGCCTGCCGGCGGCACGATGAAACTCTCAGGCCAATGACAGAGGGGGCTCCGCCGCAGCCATGCCTGCGGAAACGCTATGGAGCCTGACCGATGCCCTTATCTCGAATTCTTCAGTATCGTTATTCACGTTGTTCGCGGCGGCAGGGAAAGGCTCTGCCATAGCGCCCCCAACGCTGACGCGAATCGTGTTCCCGAACACGGTTGACCGTATCCGCGTCGCGCCCTGCTGCTCCGCCCCATGACCTGACATCGCGTGCATCGCCGATGCGCGTAGGGCTGCCCGTTTGCCGGGCGTCCGTGCGCGTCTGCGCGTCAGGACGCCCAGGCGGCAGCATCGGCCTGTGACTTCGTCCTCCTCATCATCGAGCGGGTTCTTCGCATGAGCGCAAGACCTCGCTTGGATCCGAGTGATCACCATGCGCTACGTTCTTCGCTTCTTCGGCTTTGCCACGACACTCGCCTCGCTCATCATGATCAGCGGTGCCCTCGCCGCAGGACTCCTTTTGTGGCGGCTCTCCGCCGATCTGCCCGATCATGCGGAACTCGCGCGCTACGAGCCTGCGACGACCACGCGCCTGCATGCCGCCGATGGTAGGATCATCGCGGAATATGCGCGCGAGAACCGGCTGTACCTTCCCCTGTCGTCCGTTCCGCAACGGATCGTTGCCGCCTTTCTGTCAGCCGAAGACAGGCATTTCTACGAACATAACGGCATCGACCCTAAAGGCATCGGACGCGCATTGCTCGCCAACCTCGCCAGCGACGCGAGCCGCCCTCAGGGGGCTTCTACGATCACCCAGCAGGTCGCCAAGAACCTGCTGCTGTCGCGGGAACAGACCTATAGCCGCAAGATCAAGGAGGTTCTTCTCGCCTTCCGGATCGAGGAAACCTTCAGCAAGGACCGGATCCTCGAACTCTATCTCAACGAGATTTATTTCGGCATGGGCCATTACGGCATCGCTGCCGCCGCGCTGGGCTATTTCGACAAATCCGTACATGAGTTGGACCTCGCCGAGGCCGCCTACCTTGCCGCTCTCCCCAAGGGGCCGAACAACTATCATCCCCTGCGCCAGCCCGAGGCAGCGATGACCCGCCGCAACTGGGTTCTGGAGCGGATGGCAGCCAACGGCTACATCGGGCAGGACGAGGCCGAGGTGGCCATGGAAGAGCCATTGGTCGTCAGTCCGCGCTCGGTGTCCCCGCACGAAGCCCAGGCTGGTTACTTCGCCGAGGAAGTGAGGCGGGAGCTTGCCAACCGCTATGGCGAGGCCAAGCTCTACGAGGGCGGACTTTCGGTCCGCACGACGCTCGACCCCAAGATGCAGGCAGCGGCCCGCAAGAGCCTCGTCGATGGCTTGGTCCGTTTCGACGAAGCCCGGGGCTGGCGTGGAACCGAGACCCGTCTCGCCTCCGTCGAAGGAGACTGGGGCGCGAGGCTCGCCGAGCTGCCCGCCCTCGAGGACATTCACCCATGGCGGCAGGCCGTGGTGCTCGCCATCGATGCCAAGAGTGCCCGCATCGGCCTGAGGCCGGACCGAGGCCCTGGCGGCGCCATCGAGCCCGCACGGCGCACCGGATGGGTTACGGGCCAGGGCATTCGCTGGACGCGCAAGAGCCGCGTGAAAGACATCCTGCGCGTCGGCGACGTCATCCATGTCGAGCCACTCGGAAAAACTCCCGGCCAATACCGGCTGCGGCAGATCCCCGAAATTTCCGGAGCTCTGGTGGCCCTTGAACCGGACACCGGGCGTATCCGCGCCATGGTCGGCGGCTTCTCGTTCAGCCAGAACGAGTTCAATCGCGTCACCCAGGCTTGGCGTCAGCCCGGCTCGACGTTCAAGGCGCTCGTCTACGCGGCGGCCCTGGACAACGGCTACACGCCCTCCAGCCTCATTCTCGATGCGCCCTTGTCCATCGGCCAGGGCCCCGGACAGGCGCCCTGGTCGCCCAGCAACCATAATGGTCGCTATGACGGGCCATCCACACTGCGCATGGGGCTGGAGCGATCAAAGAACGTGATGACGGTCCGGCTTGCCCGGGATATCGGCATGCCGATTATCACCGATTACACGCGCCGCCTCGGCGTTCAGGACGATCTCCCGCCTCTGCTCGCGATGGCCCTGGGAGCCGGCGAGACGACGGTGCTTCGGATGACGACGGCCTATGCGATGTTCGTCAACGGGGGCCGCTATATCCGCCCGACCATGATCGAGCACATTCAGGACCGGTACGGCAAAACCATCTTTCGCCACGACCGGCGGACCTGCATCGGCTGTCAGGCCCCCGCATGGCGCAATCAGGCGGCTCCCCGGCTCGCGGGCGAGGTGGAGCAGGTCATAGACCCCTTGAGCGCCTACCAGGTGACATCCCTTCTGGAAGGCGTCGTCGAGCGCACCCTGCCCCGCGTGTTCTCCGGCTTCGACCGCCCGCTCGCGGGCAAGACCGGCACGACGAACGATGCCAAGGATCTCTGGTTCGTAGGCTCCACACCGGAACTCGCCGTCGGCGTGTTCCTCGGCTACGACCGGCCCCGCTCACTCGGCAAGTCGGCCTATGGCTCCGTTCACGCCGCGCCCATCGTCCGCGCCTTTCTGGACCGGGCGCTCGCGGGCAAGCCGCCGACGGCCTTCCGGGTTCCCGCAGGGATCAAGCTGATCCCCGTGGACCCTTACACCGGCGAGCGCAGACCGTCCGGCCAAGGCGCGATCCTGGAGGCGTTCAAGCCGGGCACCGAGCCGCCATTCGCGAAACCTGCTCCGGTCGCCGAACAGGAACCATCCGGCATCCCGGCCCAGGAAGCCTATGCCCCCGCATGGCCCTCTTACATCCGCTGATACCACGATGGCACGATACCCGCTTGCGCAAGCGCCACGTTATTTATTCCCGTCGATCCTTGACGAACCGCGCGGCCTGCCGGAAACCTTCGGCCTCCGGATCGGGGCGGATTTTGCGCCATGATCCTGTCAACACTCATGGATTCCCGACCGATGTTCGACACTTTTGCCGCCCTGCTCGACTGGTTCGGGATCGTCATCTTCGCCACGACCGGGGCGCTGGTCGCCTCTCGTAAGCAGATGGATATCGTGGGTTTCGTGCTGCTCGGCACGGCAACCGGGATCGGCGGCGGGACCATCCGCGATACGCTCATCAATGCACTTCCGGTCTTCTGGGTGCGGGAGCCCGCCTATCTGGTCACCTGCATCCTGGTCTCCTGCGCGGCTTTCTTCCTCGCGCATATCCCCCAGTCGCGGCTCAAACTGCTGCTGTGGTTCGATGCCGTCGGCATGGCTTTGTTCGCGGTGACCGGCGCCGAGAAGGCCCTTCTGGCGGAGACAGCCCCCATCGTCGCCGTCGCCATGGGCGTGATCACAGCCACCTTCGGCGGCATCGTCAGGGATATTCTGGGCGGCGAGAGCCCGGTCATCCTCAGCCGTGAGATCTACGTGTCGGCGGCGCTCGGCGGCGCGGCCATCTTCGTCGCCTTGGCATTCGTCGGGATCTCTCGCGAATACGCGCTCGCGAGTGGTTTCCTGGCGGCGTTTGCGATCCGGGCCGCGGCGCTGCGGTGGGACTGGTCCCTGCCGCGCTACAAGCCGCGCCCCGGCCGGACACGGGACGAGATCGAAACCCGTTGATTCAACGGACCTCGTTACCCCTCAATCGCGTTGGCGCCAATGGCGCGGCGAAGCCTTTGCATTGCCTCCGATTCAGGCGGAGTCAGCCATCAGGACAATCCAGCCCTCTCCTTCCTCTACTTTCGTGTAAATTTTCTCGTGTCCGGTCCTTGCGTCAGGGCACTAATGTCAACCATATTGGGCGAGATAAGCCCCAATTTCGGAGTTCCATCCGCACTTCCCGTCTGGAAGGAGACATTCATTCATGCCCAGTGGCATGCCACTTCTGGTTATTGTCGCCCTTCCTCTCATCGGGAGCCTCGTTGCCGCCCTCCTGCGGCAGGACGCCAGAAACGGAGCCGCCTTCCTGGCAGGCGCCATAGCTCTGTGCAGCGCCATTCTGACAGCCGTCCACTACCCCGCCGTTCACCATGGCGGCGTTCTGCGCATGAGCATCGAGTGGGTGCCGGCGCTGGGTCTGAATTTCTCTCTGAGAATGGATGGCTTCACCTGGCTGTTCACCATGCTGGTCACATCAATCGGGTTCCTGGTGGTGCTCTATGCCCGCTACTACATGTCGCCCGCCGACCCGGTCCCGCGTTTCTTCGCGTTCCTGCTGGCCTTCATGAGCGCCATGCTGGGCATTGTGCTCTCGGGCAATCTGCTTCAGCTCGTCTTCTTCTGGGAATTGACGAGCCTCTTCTCGTTCCTGCTCATCGGCTACTGGCACCACAACGCCAGCGCGCGCGACGGCGCGCGCATGGCGCTGACCGTGACGGCCACGGGCGGATTATGCCTGCTCGTCGGCGTTCTGCTGATCGGCCACATCGTTGGCAGCTACGATCTCGACCAGGTTCTCTCCGCGGGAGACCGCATTCGCGGCAGCGACCTCTATCTGCCGACCCTTATCCTGGTCCTGCTCGGCGCTTTGACCAAGAGCGCCCAATTCCCTTTTCACTTCTGGCTTCCGCACGCCATGGCCGCGCCGACGCCGGTATCGGCCTATCTTCACTCCGCCACGATGGTGAAGGCCGGAATCTTTCTGCTGACCCTGCTCTGGCCCGTCCTGTCCGGCACGGACGCTTGGTTCTACATCGTGGTGTCGGCGGGCCTCTGCACCCTGCTCCTTGGTGCCTACGCGGCCATTTTTCAGCAGGATCTCAAAGGCCTTCTGGCGTATTCCACCATCAGCCACCTCGGCCTCATCACGCTGCTGCTCGGGCTCAGCAGCCCGCTCGCCGCCGTCGCCGCCATCTTCCACACCATGAACCATGCGACCTTCAAGGCATCGCTCTTCATGGCGGCGGGCATCATCGACCATGAAACCGGCACCCGCGACATCCGGCGCCTGAGCGGCCTGTTCCGGTTCATGCCGATCACGGCCACCCTGGCGATGGTCGCGGCCGCCGCCATGGCGGGCGTGCCGTTGCTCAACGGCTTCCTCTCGAAAGAAATGTTCTTCGCCGAGGCGGCAGCCTCACACGTCGACTCCATTCTCGACCAATCCCTGCCCTACTTCGCCATGCTGGCGAGCGCCTTCAGCGTCGCCTACTCCCTGCGGTTCATTCACGGCGTGTTCTTCGGCCCGCCGCCGACCGACCTGCCGAGGACGCCGCATGAGCCGCCGCACTGGATGCGTTTTCCGATCGAGCTTCTCGTTCTCGTCTGCCTCCTCGTCGGAATCGTCCCGGCGATGACCATCAAACCTTTCCTCTCGGCAGCGGTCTGGGCGGTCCTGGGGCCTGAGACGCCCTATTACAGCCTCGCCGTATGGCACGGCTTCAACGAACCGCTCATCATGAGCATCATCGCGCTCACCGGCGGCATCATCCTGTACTGGCTGCTGCAGGGGTATCTCGCCAAGGGCATCGAAGGCCCGCCCCTCATTCGGCGGCTCAAGGGCCAGCGCATCTTTGAGCGCGTGTTGGTCACTCTGTCGTGGAAATGGGCGCGTTCGCTCGAGCGCCTGTTCGGCACCCAGCGGCTCCAGCCGCAGCTGCGATTGCTGGTCGCCTTCGCGGTGGTCGCGGCGCTCTGGCCTCTCTACCGGCAAGGGATCGACGCAGGTTCCCGTCCCGCCGCAGCCTTCGACCCCGCCTTTCTCCTGCTCTGGATCGTCGGCGGCCTCTGCGCTGTGGGCGCGGCCTACCAGGCCAAGTACCACCGCCTTGCGGCCATGGTTCTGCTGGGCGGAGCCGGGCTCGTCACCTGCATCACGTTCATCTGGTTCTCGGCTCCCGATCTCGCCATCACCCAGCTTCTCGTCGAAATCGTCACGACGGTGCTGATCCTTCTCGGCCTGCGCTGGCTGCCGAAGCGGATCGAAATCGCGGATGAGGGGCTCGTGATGGGGCTGCGGGCCAGGGTGCGCCGCGCCCGCGACCTGATGCTGGCCGTGGCCGCCGGGGTGGGCATGACGCTCATCGTCTACGCCATGGTCACGCGGCCCCTGCCGGACACGATCTCGCGGTACTTTGTGGAGAACGCCTATTCGGAAGGCGGCGGCCGCAATGTCGTCAACGTGATCCTGGTCGATTTCCGCGGCTTCGATACCTTCGGCGAGATCGTCGTGCTCGCCGTCGTGGCAGTGACCGTCTTCTCCCTTCTACGCCGGTTCCGTCCCGCGCCGGAGAGCGTGAGTGCTCCGGAGCAGCAGCAGGTTCAGGATGCCTATGACACGGCCCGTCCGGATCGAACCGTCGGCGATACGCTCGCCGATTATCTCGCGATCCCCGGAATCATCATGCAATGGCTGTTTCCGGTGGTGGTCGTGGTCGCTGTCTACCTGTTCCTGCGCGGACACGATCTGCCCGGCGGAGGCTTCGCCGCCGGCGTCACCATGTCGATCGCGCTGATCCTCCAGTACATGGCAGGCGGGACACGCTGGATCGAGGCTCGGCTGCGGATCCGGCCGATCAGCTGGATGGGCCTGGGCCTTCTCTGCGCGGCAGCGACGGGAGCCGGAGCCTGGGTGTTCGGCTATCCGTTCCTGACCTCCTATTTCCAGTATCTGAACCTCCCGGCCATCGGAAAGGTGCCAGCGGCCACCGCGCTCCTGTTCGACCTGGGCGTCTTCGCGGTCGTGGTGGGCGCCACGGTTCTCATCCTGATCGCCCTCGCGCACCAATCGATCCGAACCCCGCGCGCCGCGCGCGCTCCGGTCGCCGCCCCGCCCCCCACCGTAGTGAAGGAGGAAGCATGAACGAGCTCATCTTCGCGCTCGCGGTCGGCATCCTGACCGCTTCAGGCGTGTGGCTGCTGCTGCGCCCGCGCACGTTCCAGGTGATCATCGGCCTGTCCCTGCTCTCCTATGCGGTGAACCTGTTCATCTTCGGCATGGGCCGCCTGCGGGTCGGAGCGCCGCCGGTCCTCAAGAGCGCCGAAGCTACGGATCCGGCACTCTACGCCGATCCGCTGCCGCAGGCATTGGTGCTCACCGCCATCGTCATCAGCTTCGCGACCACCGCCTTGTTCCTCGTGGTCATGCTGGCCTCTCGCGGCCTCACGGGAACGGACCATGTGGACGGACGGGAGGATGAGCGATGACAGGTCCGATGCAACACCTGATCATCGTTCCGATCCTGCTGCCGCTGGTCTCCGCAGCCGTGATGCTTCTGCTCGCGGAGCGCCGCCGCGCCCTTAAGGGCGCGATCGGGATCGGGACCACCATCGTCCTGCTGATCGTGTCGATCCTCCTGCTCGGCATGGCCGACGCGGCTCCGACGGCGCCGGGCGGATCGGTCGCGCAGGTCTACCAGCTCGGCAACTGGCCGGCGCCCTTTGGCATCGTGCTGGTGCTGGACCGGCTCTCCGCGCTGATGCTGGTGCTGACGAGCGTCCTGGGCATTGCGGCCCTCCTTTACTCGCTTGCCCGGTGGCATCGCGCCGGACCGCGCTTCCACACGATCTTCCAGCTTCAGCTGATGGGCCTCAACGGGGCCTTCCTGACCGGCGACCTCTTCAACCTCTTCGTGTTCTTCGAGGTGCTGCTCACCGCCTCCTACGGCCTCGTTCTGCACGGCGATGGAACCGCCCGGATCAAGGCGGGGCTGGCCTATATCGCCATCAACCTCGTGGCCTCCCTCCTCTTCCTGATCGGCGCCAGCCTCATCTACGGCGTTACCGGCACGCTCAACATGGCGGATCTCGCCCAGCGCATCCCGAATCTCGCGCCGGAGGACACGGCCCTCGCCGCGGCTGCGGCGGCGATCCTCGGCACCGCCTTCCTGATGAAGACGGGCGCGTGGCCGCTCAACTTCTGGCTCCCCACCACCTATGCCGCCGCGTCCGCCCCGGCTGCCGCCATCTTCGCCATCATGAGCAAGCTCGGCGTATACGTCATCCTGAGGCTATGGACCCTGATGTTCGGCGCGGATGCCGGACCGCTCGCTGGGTTCGGCGGTGACTGGCTGCTGTTCGGAGGCATGCTGACCATCGCGTTCGGGGTCGTCGGCGTGCTGGCCTCGCAATCCCTGCCCCGGCTTGCCGGATGCAGCGTGCTCGTCTCCTCCGGAACGCTCATTGCCGCCATCGGCACGGGGAGCGGCGCGGTCATCGGCTCTGCCCTGTTCTATCTCGTCAGCTCGACGTTCGGCATCGCCGCCCTCTTCCTGCTCGTCGAGTTGGTCGAGCGCATGCGCGATCCGGGGGCGGACGTTCTTGCCGTCACGATGGAAGCCTATGGCGACGGCGATGACGACGAGACCGAAGAAGAGGTGGGCGTGGCCATTCCGGCGACCATCGCGCTTCTGGGCGGCAGCTTCATCGCCTGCGCCCTGATCCTGGCGGGCCTGCCGCCCCTCGCCGGCTTCATCGGCAAGTTCGGCATGATGGCAGCGATGCTGAAAACGGATGGCGCCACGATCCAGGCCTCGACCTGGGGCCTGATCGCCCTGCTGACGATATCGGGCCTCGCCACCCTGATCGCCATGACGCGAACCGGAATCAGCTCCTTCTGGGCCCGCATGGATGACAGCGTTCCCCGGGTCCGCGTCATCGAGATGGCTCCGGTGCTTGCCCTTCTCCTGCTCTGCCTCGGCCTCACCATCGGCGGCGGCCCGGCCATGCGCTACATGGAGGCGACCACGCAGGCCCTCCAGGCTCCGCAGGGCTATGTGACAGGCGTGTTGCGGGCGCCGCTGGCGGGAGCGACCGAGGAGAAGAACACCCCATGAGCTGGCTCCTGCCCTATCCGCTTCTCTCCGCCGCCCTGCTCGCCCTGTGGCTTCTGCTGAATCAGAGCGTCTCGCCCGGTCATATCGCGCTGGGGGCCGTGCTCGCGGTCCTGGCGTCATGGGGAATGGCAGCCCTGAGGCCGGAGAAGCCGCACATCCGCCGTCCTGGGGCGATCCTGCGCCTTGCGGGCACGGTCCTTTACGACATCCTCCGCTCCAACATCGCTGTCGGGCGGATCATCGTGCGCTCGCGGCAGCCCGGAGTGAATGCGGGCTTCATGACCATTCCGCTGGATATGCGCAGCCCTCATGGGCTCGCGGTCCTCTCCATCATCATCACCTCGACCCCAGGCACCATCTGGGTGAACTACGATGCCGCCAAGGGCACCCTGCTGCTGCACGTCTTGGATCTGGTCGACAAGACGGTGTGGATCGAGACGATAAAGGGACGCTATGAGCGGCGGCTGATGGAGATCTTCGAATGAACGCTCTCGTCATCTTCCATTGGGCCATCGTCAGTGCCCAGATCATGCTGGGCTTGGCCATGTGCTGCGCTACCTACCGGCTCGTCGTCGGTCCGCGCGCGCAGGATCGCATCCTCGGCCTGGATACTCTCTACGTGAACTCCATGCTGATGCTGATCACGTTCGGAATCCGCACCGGCACCACTCTGTATTTCGAAGCGGCGCTCATCATCGGGCTTCTCGGCTTCGTTTCGACTGTCGCTCTCGCCAAATTCCTCATGCGCGGAGAGGTGATCGAATGAACGCCGCAGGAAACCTGCCTGCCTGGGCTGCGCTGCTGACTGCTTTCTGCGTGCTGGTTGGGGCAGCCGTCACCCTGATCGGGTCAATCGGGCTGCTGCGGCTCGGGAACTTCTATGCCCGGGTCCACGCCCCGACCCTTGGCACCACTTTCGGGATGGGCAGCATCCTGGTCGGGTCGGCGCTCTTCTTCAGCGTGATGGAGCTGCGCCCGGTCATTCATGAAATCCTGATCGCCGTGTTCGTCACGCTCACCACACCGGTCACCTTGATGCTCCTCGTCCGGGCGGCGCTCTACCGCGACCGAACGGAGGGTAACGAAAACGTGCCGGCTGCGGATTCCGAAGCGATAGAAGGCCCAATCGCTAAGAAATAAGGATCGGTCCGGCGATGCCGGGCTTAGGCCTGCTCTCAGGCCACTGGCCTGCGAAGCCGCACCCCTGGCCCTGACTCGTCCGGGGGGATCAGCACGGCGCCGCCCTTTTCCAAGGCGGCCACGACCTGTGCTGCCGTCGTCGGGTGAAGGTGATGGCGTCCGTTTTCGAAGTCGCGAATGGTGCTGCGCGAAACCTCGGCCCGTTCGGCAAGCTCCTCCTGGGTCCAATCCAGGAGGCCACGGGCGGCGCGACATTGCTCAGGACACACTAGCGGCATTCGGGGCTCATGCTTGGGCAATTCCAGGTCGCCCATTATGGTTGAAGCTAGGGTGGCTTGGCGCTTGGCGCAAGCAGGCTTCATCACAATCTCCCCCTTACCGGGCGCGGAAAGCGGCCTGATCCGGATGGACCCATGGGCATCGCCTTGCCGTCCGGTGCAGGATCGAGCACGCGCTGGGCGCAGCGCGTGCCTTTGGTCGTAAGCTGCACGGATTTTCAGGCAGGCAGAGGCTCCGCAGCGACGGGCTCGCGCACCTGCATCACCGTCAACCGCTTCGTGTCCCCCGTGCGCGTCGTCCAATCGATCGACTTGCCGATGGGGAGGCCGATCAAGGCCGTGCCGATGGGCGTGAGCACCGAAATGCGGCCCTTCGAGATGTCGGCCTCGTTGGGATAGACCAGGGTCACCGTCTGCACGCGTCCGGTCATGTCGTCGCGGAAATCGACCTCACAGCCCATGCAGACCGTGTCGGCGGCATTGCGTCCCTTCGGGAGGACATGGGCCCTTTCGAGCTCCTCCATCAGTTCGGCCGCCACTTCGGGCATGGTGTTTGCTGCGGCATTGGCGAGGCTCGAGAGCTTCTCGTGGTCCGTGGCCGTCAGGGTAATGCGCGGCTTGGCTTTGCTGATCGTCTTCTTGGTCATGGTTCGTCTCCTGTTCTTGAAGCGCGGCGGCAGATTTCAGGCTACCGACGGGCCGGGATCGTTGTCGGTGTCGTCATGGGTTGGCGGGCTTGTTTCCCGCTCCGTCACGGGGCGGCGCGGGATCAGCCGGATAACCTTCGCATCCGTCTGCTCGGGCGCGTCGGGCAGGTCCGGCTTCGAAAGCGGCTCCTTCGGGGATTGGGACACGGCACGCTCTCCTCTGCTCTCAGCCTGTTTCTGAGCCAGCGCAGACCTGAGCAGCCCGGCCAGAAACGTGCTTGTAGGATTGTCACAACCGGAATGCGCGCCATCCGTCGGCAAGCCATGGGGCCTGCCCGCCGGATGAACGGCCTCATGCTCCGCAATGCGGATGAATTTGAAGAAATGTTGAAGCATACCGCGCCACCGGATGCGCCAGCATCCGGCCTCACAAGATGTCCGAAGATTTAAGGATCTTGCGCTCCCCCGAACTCGGGGTGCGGATGCACGTCGAGCTCGGGGCTACTTGCCCGCGATGAGGTTGCCAGCCCGGTACAGGGCGCGGTGATCTTGTGCGATGCTCAACATGATGCACCGATGCTGGTACACATTGCAGCGTTTGTCAAACCGGCGGCGGACGATGTGGCCGAATGCCCTGAATTCGTCTCCGCATCCGGCTCGCGCCAGGCATCGCTCGTTAAAACGACATAGAGGGCCTGCGCGTCCTTCGCCGAGCGCAGGCAGGCAGCGACGTCCCGGTCGCGCAGGCGGCGCGCCACGCAGGCCAAGGCCCGCAAATGGGTAGGATCGTCGCCCGCAGGGCTCAGCAGCAGGAAGGCGAGATCGGCGGGGATCTCGTCCGCGGCGCCGAAATCCTGTGCGGGCGTGAGACGCGCGAAGACGCCGAGGGGCCGCTCAAGACCGGGGATCGCCGCGTGAGGAATGGCCACGCCACGGCCGAAGCCGAAGGTCGATGCCTTGGCGCGCTCCAGAATCGCCTCGCGAACGACGTCGCGATCCAGGTCTGCCGCATCCGCCGCAAAGAGAGCGAGCTCGTCGGTGGCCTGCCCGGCATCGCGCGCGCTCAGACGCGGAATCACGCGTGCCGGTGTGATCAGAACTGCCATCGTGGTGAATGCCATTATCAATGCCGGCCCAAAGCCCGGGCCGCCTCACACTTTCAGGAGAACAGGGCATGGACAATCGACCCGGGACGGCACAAGCCGCCTCGGGCTCACGAGCCCGTTTGAAGAAGCCCCTTCCGCGACAGCATCCGCTGCAAGAAAAACCTGTGTTCATCGCATTACGGCAACGCTTCTCGGCAAGGTAAGTTCGAGTCCGTGAACCGCTTGTGCCGTGAACTCCGCACAACGTGATCGGGATTGTGCCTCGCCCGAACGGCTCCGGTCAGTGCAAGCTTGCCGCCTCAGACTTCAAGGAATCTGGCAGGTCGTATGCTCATGATGATCACGGCATGGAGCGGGGGCGCTGTTTGAGGCGTTATTGGCTGCGATTTCAGGTATTTCCATTCCGCTATCGAAGCCTACGACTGAAGAAGCTCCTAAGCGTGGAACAGACTTCAACCGCAACGGTGCGCTCATTCTATTATTATTGCTGCCTATTATTATGGCTGCCTGAATTTCCCCGTTCATTCAGGCGCGATATCTACCGGTAGTCGAAGATACTGTTCATGATCGACATATAGAGGGAGCGATGGTTGATCCGCGCCCGCTTTTTGAAGACGCAAAGAGTATCGGCAATATCGACAATGTCGTAAAACTTTTCGATATCGGAAAACCAGGGACGGTTGACATAATCATGGACGGCGACAAGCGTCTCATCCCCGATGAAGGGGTAGGCAGCGAAGGCGCATGATGCTCTGAACCTGCCGTCGATCAGCACGAAGTCATAGTTGAAGTCGTACTTAGAAAACGGCGCCATGAAATACTTCGGCCAATTGCGGATCTGGTCATTTCCGGCAGGAGCCCCCCAAGCTCCGACTGGCCCCACGTCTATATGTTCGAAGAACAGGATTCCATCAGCTTCCGCCTGCTTGATGTTCTCCTTGGTGCGGATCTTGTCGACCCATCCCTTGTCGGATTCTACAGAAACAACGAACCTATTCCGATCCCGGATCGCAAATTCTGTGCTGCCGCCTGCCCCGAACTCAAGATAAAAACGGGATTTCAGCACACAGTCGGTCAGGAGCGCGACTTCCTTGTCGGACATTCTGATTGAAACGTCGTTCTGTGTATCGTCTGACATTGTGCGCCTCTGTAATGCATTTGAGGCTTAGCGGGCCTCAACCTAGAGGCTTCTATACTGACTGAGCCTGCGCTGGAAGCGCGCAGCCCAGAGACAGTAAATGCCGGAAAGCCGGTCAGGTCTACACATCGCAAGGACACTATGACCACCGAGCCCCTCGGGTCGCTCTTGCTCCATTCTGAGCTTCGCTCCCCTTGAAGCGCCCCTCTCGGCCACGCTCTTAAATCACAAAAGCGCCCGGAGGCGCCTATCAGAGTTTCTCTATGTCTATCAGGGGAAGAAATGGTGCCCAGGGACGGAGTCGAACCGCCGACACTGCGATTTTCAGTCGCATGCTCTACCAACTGAGCTACCTGGGCATTCGAAGCGCGGCGTCTGCCGTGCGCGTCGTGGGCGGTTGTATAGTCAGACCTTTGCCGCCTGTCCAGCCGCCGGGCGCTAAATTTTGTAAGAAAAAATTATTCGGTGTCCTCCCGGTCGTCCTCTCCCCGATCCTCGGGGTCATCGACGGCTGGAATGGCGTAGGTTCCGGAGAGCCATCGGTTCAGATCCACATCCGCGCAGCGCTTGGAGCAGAAGGGCTTGTATTCCATCGCCGTGGGCTTGCCGCAGATCGGGCACTTGCCTGCGGATGCCAGGGGCTTGTTCTCGTTGGCCGGGTCCATGACATGCTTACCCATCGTGTCAGGCGGCGTCGAGCCAGGTGGAGCGTACAGGATATCCCTCCCCGTCCAGCAGCGCCACGGATTCATAAAGCGGCAGGCCCACCACATTGGTGTAGGAGCCCACCAGCTTCACCACGAAGGTTCCGGCAAGGCCCTGGATGGCGTAGCCGCCCGCCTTGCCGCGCCATTCGCCGGAGGCGAGATAGCGCTCGAACTCCTCTCGCGAAAGACGCTTGAAACGTACGCGGGTTTCCACGAGCCGCTCGCGGAACGAATCCTTCGGAGTGATGACACAGATGGACGTATAGACCCGGTGCGCCCGTCCCGAGAGCAGGCGCAGGCACCCCGCGGCCTCGTCGATTACCTCGGCCTTCGGCAGAATGCGGTTTCCGACCACCACGACCGTATCGGCCGAAAGAATATAGGCGTCCTTCAGGTCTTCCCGGTTGCGGGCGGTCTTGCGCGCCACCTCGGCCTTGGATCTCGACAAACGCTTGGCAAGGTCCTTGGCGCCTTCGTTCTTCAGGGGCGTCTCATCCACATCCGCGGGCAGAAGGGCATCGGGCTCGATCCCCGCCTGCTGCAGCAGGGCGAGCCTGCGGGGTGAGGCGGAAGCCAGAACGAGCTTCGGACGAAGGCTTGTATTCAACACCTCGGAAGAAGACGCCACTTTGATCTCCACGCTCCAGGGCTTCTCACGCCCTTGCGATGATTGATTGCTGACTCGGCCCACGGCCACGCCCGGTCACAACATGGCACCGGGCGCCGGTGAATCAAGCGGCCGGAGGCGGCTCGGTGCTCTCCGGCGCCGGTCGCGGAGCGGGAGAGCCCTGGGCGGCGTCAGCCCGTTCCAACTGGCGGTAGCGCATGACGCTGAACGGAATCGAGGCCAGGAAGAGAACCGTGATGGCGGTCAGCATCTCCCAGGGGAAATTGGCCAGCAGGCCGAAAACCGCCACCGAGATGACGAAGATCGGCAGAACCCAATGGCGCGGCACCTTCAGGCCGATGGTCTTGCCCGAATAGACGGGGATGGTCGACACCATCAGGAAGGCGAGCCCCAGGAGGTAGACGAGCGCGATGGGAGCCGCGGCGGGGCCGATCGAGAAGCCCAGGAACGAGAGATAGAGGGGCAGCATCGAGGTCAGCGCGCCGGCCGGAGCCGGCATGCCGGTGAAGAAGTTCTTCTTCCATTCCGGCCGATGCGGGTCGTCGAGCATCACGTTGAACCGGGCCAGTCGCAGGACCATGGCGATGGCGAAGACCAGCACTGCGATCCAGCCTATGGCCTTCAGCTCGTTCAGCAGGAAGCTGTAGAGGATAAGGGCCGGTGTGACGCCGAAATTGACGAAATCGGCCAGGGAATCGAGTTCCGCGCCGAAACGGGAAGTGCCCTTGAGCATCCGCGCCACGCGCCCGTCGACCCCGTCCAGAAGCGCCGCCACCACGATGGCGACGACGGCGGGCTCATAGCGCCCCTCGAAGGCGAGCCTGATCGCGGTGAGGCCGAGGCACAGGGCGATCAGGGTGATGATGTTGGGAACGATGACGCGGAACGGCACAGGCTTGAAGAGCCGCTTGCGCGGTTCGTTCGGATCCGGAGCGAAGGGCGGGAAAAGGTCACTCATGGCATCAACCTAAGGGGAGCCGGTACTCTTCACAAGGAGAGCTGGGCCGTTTGCGTGTCTTTACAGAAGAGCAAACTGCTGTGGACAGTTC
>JAEXGT010000051.1 GCA_023450615.1 Pseudomonadota bacterium
GCCCTCCTCGACGGGCCGAGCGTGGCAGGGGCCTATAAGTTCGTGATGCGCCGCGCCGCCGCCGTCATCATGGACATCGACAGCGCAATTTACCTGCGCAGGGACATCCAGCGCCTTGGGCTGGCGCCGCTCACCTCCATGTACTGGTATTCGGAGAAGGCCAAGACCACCTCGGTCGACTGGCGTCCGGAGATCCACGATTCCGACGGCCTTGCCATGTGGACCGGCGCCGGCGAGCGCATCTGGCGTCCGCTCAACAATCCGCCGCGCATCATCACCTCGGCCTTCGGGGACGAGAACCCGCGCGGGTTCGGCCTGCTTCAGCGCGACCGCAACTTCGACCATTATCTCGACGGCGTCTATTACGACCGCCGCCCCTCGCTCTGGATCGAGCCGCAGGGCAGCTGGGGCAAGGGCTCCATCCAGCTCGTGGAAATCCCCACCGACGACGAGATCCACGACAATATCGTGGCCATGTGGGTTCCTGCCGAGCCCGCCCGCGCCGGTCAGGCGCTGAACCTGCGCTACCGCATGCACTGGTCGGCGGAAGAGCCCTATCCGACGCCCCTCGCCCGCGTCATCGCCACCCGCTTCGGCAATGGCGGCCAAGCCGGAACGGTCCGCCCAAAGGGGGTGCGCAAGTTCATGGTGGAGTTCATCGGCGAGCCCCTCACCCGGCTCCCCAGCGGCGTGATTCCCAAGCCCGTCCTCTCCGCCTCTCGCGGCGAGTTCACAAACATCCTCACCGAGGCCGTGCCCAACAACGTGCCCGGCCACTGGCGCACCCAGTTCGATCTGACCGTGACCGGCACCGAGCCGGTCGAGATGCGCTGCTACCTGCGAAACGAGAACGAGGTGCTGAGCGAGACGTGGCTCTACCAGTATCATCCGACATTCTAAGATTTCCGTTGTAAAATAAGATGCTAACAGGGGAGTATAAAATACTATACTCCCCTGGAAATGACTGCCGTTCCGGTCTATGTGTTGGGGCATGTCGCACAGCCACCACCATCACGGCCATCAGCATGGTCATGAGCCTGAAACCCATGGGCACCACACCCATGACCATCATGCCCATGCGCCACGGGTTCTAGCCGCCGCGCCTACCTTCTCCCTGCTTCGCCTTTCGGTCTGGCAGCGTCTGGCGGGCGCCTCGGTGTTGCTGGCAGGGCTGTGGCTGATGGTTCTCAAGGTTATGGGGTAAGCCATGGCAGCACCCGCCACCGCGATCCGCTTCGATGAAGTGACCCTCGGCTATGGCCGCAGGCCCGCCGTGCATCATCTCCATGGAGAGATTCCCTCAGGCAGCCTCATGGCGGTTGTCGGCCCCAACGGGGCCGGCAAATCGACCCTGCTCAAGGGCGTCGTCGGCACCCTGAAGCCGCTCGAAGGCCAGATCCGTCTGAACGGCCCCTCCTCGGAGATCGCCTATCTGCCGCAGATTGCGGAGATCGACCGGTCCTTCCCGCTTTCCGTCTACGATCTCGTGGCCATGGGCCTCTGGTCCCGCTCGGGCCTCTTCGGCGGCATCTCGGCGAAGGAGCGCACGAAGATCGAGGCGGCGCTGGCGGCGGTGGGCCTCATCGGCTTCGAGCGTCGCCCCATCTCGACCCTCTCCGGCGGGCAGATGCAGCGTGCGCTCTTCGCGCGGCTCCTGCTGCAGGACGCTCCCGTGATCCTGCTCGACGAGCCCTTCACCGCCATCGACGCGAAGACCACTGCCGACCTGCTCGATCTCGTGCGCCGCTGGCATGCCGAAGCGCGCACCGTCGTGGCCGTGCTGCACGATCTCGACATGGTCAAGCGCGTGTTTCCGAAGACGCTCCTCATCGCCCGCGAGCCCGTAGCCTGGGGCGATACGCTCGATGTGTTGAGCGCCGACAATCTTCTCAAAGCCCGCCGCATGGTGGAAGCGTATGATCCGCATGCGCATGTCTGCCAGCGCAGCGCCGCATAAAGACCGATCCGTGCTCGACCTCCTTTACGCTCCCTTCTCCGAATTCGAGTTCATGCAGCGCGCGCTCGTGGGCGTGATCGCGATTGCGCTGGGCGGCGGCCCCGTCGGCGTGTTCCTGATGCTGCGGCGCATGAGCCTGACCGGCGACGCGATGGCGCACGCCATCCTGCCGGGTGCCGCCATCGGCTATCTGCTCGCGGGCCTGTCGCTGCCCGCCATGACTTTCGGCGGATTGGCAGCGGGCGTCATCGTCGCCATGGCGGCAGGGCTCGTCTCACGCTTCACGTTGCTGAAGGAGGATGCGTCGCTCGCAGCCTTCTATCTTTTGTCGCTCGCGCTCGGCGTCACCATCGTGTCGTTGCGCGGCTCGAATGTCGATCTGCTGCACGTGCTCTTCGGCACGGTGCTGGCGCTCGACGACAACACGATGCTGCTGCTCGCTTCCATCTCGACGCTGACGGTGCTCGCGCTCGCGGTGCTGTATCGCCCGCTCGTTCTCGAATGCGTGGACCCGATCTTCCTGCGTTCCGTGAGCCGCTCCGGCACACCGACGCATCTGATCTTTCTCGGCCTTGTGGTGATGAATCTCGTCGGCGGCTTCCATGCGCTCGGCACGCTGCTCGCGGTCGGCATGATGATGCTGCCCGCCGCCGCCGCGCGGTTCTGGACCAGCGACATCACCATGATGATGATCGTCTCCGTTCTCGTCGGCATCGTCTCCGGCGTCGCGGGCCTCCTGCTGTCCTTCCACGCGGAACTGCCCGCAGGCCCTGCGATCATCCTCTCGGCCGGCGCCGTCTATGTGGCGTCGTTGCTGATCGGCCGCGAAGGCGGCGTGCTCTGGCTCGCATGGCCGGGCAAGCATCTGGAAGCCTAGAATAAGGAACTCATCATGCTGACGAGAAGAACCGCCCTCTCCCTGCTTGCGGGCTCACTCGCGCTCGCCGGTTCACTCACTTCGGCGGCCGCCCAGGCTCCGGAGAAGCTCAAGGTCGTGGCGACGTTCTCGATCCTGGGCGATCTCGTGCGCAATGTGGGCGGCGACCGCGTGGAGCTGACGACCCTCGTCGGCCCGAACGGCGACGCTCATGTCTATACGCCGACGCCCGCCGATGCGCGCCGCCTGACGGAAGCGAAGATCGTCTTCGCCAACGGCCTGAAATTCGAAGGCTGGATCGAGCGTCTCGTGAAATCCTCCGGCACCAAGGCGACCAGGGTCGAAGCCTCGAAGGGCATCAAGACCCTGAAGGAGGAAGAGCACGGCCACCATCACGGCCATGGCGGCGCCGATCCCCATGCCTGGCAAAGCGTCGGCAACGCGAAAGTCTACGTGGCCAATATTCGCGACGCGCTGATCGCAGCCGATGCCGAGGGCAAGGCAACCTACGAGGCCAATGCCGGATCGTATCTCGCCAAGCTCGACGCCCTGGAAGCCGAGATGAAGGGCCTCGTCGCGGGCATTCCCGCCGATCGCCGCAGGATCATCACGTCCCACGACGCCTTCCGCTATTTCGAGGATGCGTACGGCATCGATTTCGTCGCCCCGCAGGGCGTTTCGACGGAATCGGAAGCCTCCGCCAAGGACGTGGCCCGGAT
The DNA here is from genome assembly GCA_023450615.1 of Pseudomonadota bacterium. Classification (GTDB taxonomy): domain Bacteria; phylum Pseudomonadota; class Alphaproteobacteria; order Rhizobiales; family Beijerinckiaceae; genus Microvirga. Next base: position 3,554 of record JAEXGT010000051.1, read on the forward strand.
CATCCAGCAGATCAAGCGCGAGAAGGTTTCCGCCGTCTTCGTGGAAAACGTCTCCGATGCCCGCCTCATGGAGCGGATAGCCAAGGAGACGGGGGCCAAGGTCGGGGAGAAGGTCTATTCCGACGCCCTTTCCGAGCCGAACGGCCCCGCTGGCACTTACATTGACATGATGAGACACAATATAAGGGCTTTCAGCGCGGCCATGTCGAGCTGACCGTTTTCTACCCTCCCCTTTGAGGGGGAGGGTCGCGAGCAAAGCGAGCGGGGTGGGGTGGAACCACCCCATTCGGCAAGATCGCGCTACCACCCCACCTCGGCCTTCCGGCCGATCCTCCCCCTCTAGGGGAGGATGAAAGTTGCGGACCATCCGATGACCGACAAGATCCCCGTTACCGTCCTCACAGGCTATCTCGGCGCCGGCAAGACCACCCTTCTCAATCGCATTCTCACCGAGCCGCACGGCAAGAAATACGCCGTGATCGTGAACGAGTTCGGCGAGATCGGCATCGACAACGAGCTCGTCGTCGGCGCCGATGAGGAAGTGTTCGAGATGAACAACGGCTGCATCTGCTGCACCGTGCGCGGCGACCTGATCCGCATTCTCGACGGCCTGATGAAGCGCAAGGGCAAGTTCGACGCCATCATCGTCGAGACCACGGGCCTCGCCGACCCCGCACCCGTCGCCCAGACCTTCTTCATGGACCAGGACGTATCCGACACCGCGCGCCTCGACGCCGTGGTGACGGTGGCCGACGCCAAGTGGCTCTCTGACCGCCTGAAGGACGCGCCCGAGGCCAAGAACCAGATCGCCTTCGCCGACGTGATCATTCTCAACAAGATCGATCTCGTGAACGAGCAGGAGCTGAACGAGGTCGAGGCGCGCATCCGCGCCATCAATCCCTACGCGAAGGTTCACCGCACGCAGAACGCGGCCATCCCGATCTCCGAAGTGCTCGACCGCAAGGCCTTCGATCTCGACCGCATCATCGAGATCGAGCCCGACTTCCTGGAGGAAGGCCACCACCATCACCATGACGAGGAGATGCAATCCGTCTCCGTCGCCATCGACGGTGAGGTCGACCCTGAGAAGTTCATGCCGTGGATCTCGAACCTCACGCAGGTCGAGGGCCCGAACATCCTGCGCTGCAAGGGCATCGTGGCCTTCCCGAACGAGCCGAAGCGCTTCGTGTTCCAGGGCGTGCACATGATCCTCGACGGTGACGTGCAGGGCGAGTGGAAACCCGGCGAGAAGCGCAGCTCCAAGGTGGTCTTCATCGGCCGCGACCTGAACGAGAAGGCGATCCGCGAAGGATTCCTCGCCACGGCGGCATGAGAGTTGGCCTCCTGTCCCTCTCTTGTGCTAGAGCATCGAACGCAAAAGCGGGCACCGGTTTTGCGTGAAAAGATGCGCCAAACCAAAAGCTTAAAGCCGTGGACGTGAGTTCGATTTCACGTCCGATGCTTTAATGGCCGCCCGGTAAAGGGATTGCTTCGATGAGTGCTGGAACTGCTCCTTCCTTGACCCAAAGCGTTGTGCCCGTTGCTGCGGGCGCGCATGTCTCTGCCGTCGGCTGGATGAAAGGCGTTGCCGCTTTCGGCGCGAGCGACGGCGGCGTGCTGCTGGTCAAGGATGGCGAAACCCATCGCGTGGAGGCTCATCCCGATGCGGGCATCCTGATCGGCGCGAGCGACGGCGAGCGTTTCGTGACGGGCGGCGACGACGGACGCGTGGCCGTGACGGGCCCGGACGGCTCCACGAAAACCCTCGCCGAGACCAAGGGCGCCTGGATCGACGCGCTGGCGCTGAGCCCCGGCGGGGCCTTCGCCTATGGCGCAGGCAAGCGGGTGATCGCTCGCGACGACAAGGGCCGCGAGAAGGTTCTGGAGGTGCCCTCCACCGCCCGCGGCCTCGCCTTCGCGCCCAAGGGGTACCGCCTCGCGATCTCGCATTACAACGGCGCGACCCTGTGGTTTCCCAATGTGGAGGCCAAGCCCGAAATGCTCGACTGGAAGGGTTCCCATCTCGACGTGACCTGGTCGCCCGACGCCCGCTTCGTGGTGACCTCCATGCAGGAAAACGCCCTGCACGGCTGGCGGCTCATTCCCGACAAGGGCCATATGCGCATGAGCGGCTATCCGTCGAAGACGCGCTCGCTCTCATGGTCGCATGACGGCAAGTGGCTCGCCACCTCCGGCGCGGAAGCGGCCATCATCTGGCCCTTCGAATCGAAGGAAGGCCCCATGGGCAAGGCCCCGCGCGAATGCGGCGTGCGCCCCGCCAAGGTCACCCGCGTGGCGTTCCACCCCAACACCCTGGTGCTGGCGGTGGCCTATGAGGACGGCTGCATCCTGCTCATCCGGCTCAACGACGCCTCCGAGCTTCTCGTGCGCCCCGCCGTCCAGGGCAGCGGCATCACGGCCATGGCCTGGGACAAGGGCGGCAAGCGCCTCGCCTTCGGCTGCGAGGACGGCCAAGGCGGCATCCTGACCCTGCCCGCATGAGATCGCCGATGGCTTTCTTCGGCGCATTCTTACGCGGCACGTTCGGCCTGCCAAAGCCGGACCGGGAAGGCGTCGAGCGTGTAAAGGAGATGGCGCGCGCCGCGCTTCAGGCCTCGCCCGATACGGCCTTCGCGGTGAACGAAATCGCGTGCAACGATCCCGGCTGTCCCGGGATCGAGACGGTCATCCTGGTGATGGAACCGGGCAAGAAGACGCGCGCCTTGAAGATTCAAAAGCCTCTGGATGAAGTAACGGAACAAGATATTCGCACCAAGCTTGACCCTTGAGCATCAGACCCAAAAGTGGAATGCACTTTTGGGATCAATCCGATGCTCGTTTGATAAACTTGTGCATCGTTTTGTGCGGAAAACTGCACGCACTTTTCCGCACGATGCGCGAAGGAGGTCGGGACGTGCCAAAGATCGTTCGCATCATTGCTTTCGGAATGGGCCTCCTCGGCGGCATCGTCGCCTCGCAGGGGCCGGAATATTCCCAGCAATACCGCCAGCGCCTCGGCGGCGCGATCGATGAATTGCAGCGCGTGATCGCACGCTTCGATGCGGATGCGCAGGCGAACGGGGAAACGCAAGACACAGCCATCGCGCGGCTTCGCAGCAATCCCGACGATCTCGTGAACCGCCAGGGCGTCGCCATGCAGGGCAATGTGGAGCGGCTCGGCCATCTCCAGGCTCATCGCGACGCGATGATCCATGCCGGTTCCTTCGCACGCGTCGCCCTGATGATCCGCGACGGAGACCGGGATGTGTTGGAAGCAGCCTATCGGGATTTCGAGCCGGCTGTGCCTGTGACGGAAGAGGGCTTACTCTCCACCGCCATCGGCTTCATTGCCGTATGGGGCGGCATTCTGCTGCTTGCAGGATTTCTGCGCAGTTTTCGGCGGCGGCCACGTCGAACAATTCATGCGTAATTTTCAAAATCACATGGCCTCATCCTGAGGAGGCGCGAAGCGCCGTCTCGAAGGATGGTTCAGCGCACTCCGGACACTCCCTCGAAACGGATTGCTTGCGCAATCCTCAGGATGAGGTTGAGTGTATCAAAGGCAGGCTTAAGCCTCGCGCTCCGGCTTTCCGGCCAGCACCACGTAAAAGCCCAAGCCATCGTTTGCGGGCAATGTCTGCAAACGGTCGATCCAGCCGCGTTTCTTGGCCTCCAGCAGCGCCTTGCCGATGGGCTGAAAAAGCGTCTCGCCACCGCCTTCCGGGGGCGGATCGAGGCGCACGGCGATAGACTTCGCCTGCGCGAAGCGGCTGCGCTCCAACATGTCCTGGATTGAGGCCGCAGCCTGCTCGCGGGATGCGCCGCGCAGGTCGAGAACGGCCTCGGCATCGACCACGCCCAGACCGCCGCGCAGCTTCTCGGCGTAGAATTCCTCGAAATGCGGCATGTCGGTCACTCCCTCAAACCTAGAACGAACATGGCCGGCTTTGAGCCGGCCATGTGTAGAGCGTCAACGTACCAGAATGTTCCGGAACTGCCACGGATCGGAGGTGTCGATATCCTCCGGGAAGAAGCCCGGGCGATCATCGAGCGGGGTCCAATCCGTGTAGTAGCCCTTCACCGGTCCGAGATAGGGCATCTGCACTTCGAGGCAGCGCTTGAAGTCGATGTCGTCGGCCTCAACGATGCCTGCATTCGGGTTCTCCAGCGCCCACACCATGCCCGCGAGCACGGCGGAGCTCACCTGAAGGCCGGTGGCGTTCTGGTAAGGGGCGAGTTTGCGGGTTTCCTCGATGGAAAGCTGCGAACCGAACCAATAGGCGTTCTTGGAGTGGCCGTAGAGCAGCACGCCGAGTTCGTCCTTGCCGTCGACGATCTCATTCTCGGTGAGGATGTGCTGCTTGCCCTGGTACTTGCCGGCGGCGCCGAACATCTCGTGCATCGACAGCACGGCGTCGTTCGCCGGATGATAGGCGTAGTGGCAGGTCGGACGGTAGGTGACCTTGTCGCCCTCGCGCACCGTGAAGTAATCCGCAATCGAGATCGACTCGTTATGCGTCACCAGGAAGCCGTATTGCGGACCGGGCGTCGGGCACCAGGACCGGACGCGCGTGTTCGCGCCGGGCTGGAGCAGATAGATCGCGGCGCCGCAGCCCTTGTCGTGCGTGCGGGCGTTTTCCGGCATCCATTTCTCGTGCGTGCCCCAGCCGAGTTCCGCCGGCTGTAGGCCTTCCGAGACGAAGCCGTCCACCGACCAGGTATTCACGAACACGCCCATGGGCTTGGGGTGCTCCGCGCGCTGCGTGTCACGCTCGGCGATGTGGATGCCCTTCACGCCGACCTTGCTCATGAGAGCGGCCCATTCCTCGCGGGACTTCGGCACCTCGACCTCGAGCCCGGTATCCTTGGCCACGTTGAGAAGCGCCTGCTTCACGAACCAGGAGACCATGCCGGGATTGGCGCCGCAGCAATTCACCGCCGTGGGGCCGCCGGGGGCCTGGCGGCGCGCGTCGAGGATGTTCTCGCGCAACATGTAGTTGGTGCGGGCCTCGGGGCCTGCGTTCTTGTCGAAATAGAACCCGAGCCAGGGCTCGGCGACCGTGTCGACGTAAAGCGCGCCGAGTTCGCGGGCGAGCTCCATGATGGCGCGCGAAGAGGTGTCCACCGACAGGTTCACGCAGAAGCCCTGGCCGCCGCCTTCGGTGAGCAGGGGCGTGAGGATCTCGCGGTAATTCTCGGGGGTCAGCGCCTTCTGCACGAGCGGGATGCCGCGCACGTCGAGCATGGAGCGGTCGGTGTCGACGGGATCGATGACCGTGAAGCGGTTCTTGTCGAACTCGAAATGCCGCTCGATCAGGGGCAGCATGCCTTTGCCGATGGACCCGAAGCCGATCATGACGATCGGGCCGGTGATGCGGCCATGAATGGGCCATGTGGTCATCGATACTTCTCCTTCGTGGAAGCCTGGAACAGGCTGAAGATGTCTCCGGGTTGGACAATTCCGGGCGCATCTAGGATTGAGGAGCCCCCGGGGTCAATGCCTGCGCATCCCTCTGCGCACCGAATGCCGTTTTCCCTGCGGATGGCGACCCTCTCGTGACAAGAAAAGACCTCTTTTCATGGTTTTAGGACTCGACACGAAGAAACAATGTCTCATGATCGGGTTCCAGCGGCATCAGACCCTGATTTGCGACCGATGAAACTCCATGAACTCCTCATGCGCCATGGGCGCGTGATCGGTCTCGGCTTCGCCTTGACCCTGCTGTCCTCCTTCGGGCAGACCTTCTTCATCTCGCTCTCGGGCCCCGATATCCGGCAGGCCTTCGACCTGACCCATGGCAGCTTCGGGCTGATCTATTCCGTTGCGACCCTCGCCTCGGGCCTGCTGATGATCTGGATCGGCGGCGCCATCGACCGGATCGATGTGGGCCTCTACGCAACCGCGGCCTTTCTCGGATTGGCCGCAGCGGCCCTCAGCCTCTCCTTCGCCCCCAACCTGCTGGTGCTCGGATTGAGTTTCTTCGCCTTGCGCCTCTTCGGGCAGGGCATGATGAGCCATGCCGGCGTCATGAGCACCGCGCGCCTGCCCGAAGGCATTCGCGGCAGGGCTGTCGGCGTGGCGACCCTCGGCTTCTCGGCGGGAGAGGCAATCCTGCCCGGCATCGCGGTCGCGCTCATCGCGGCCTTGGGCTGGGTCGGAACATGGCGCGTCGCCGCGCTCGTGCTGGTGACATGCCTCGCCCTCGGGTGGCTGACCGGCCTTCTGAAGACATCCCGCAAGCCGGAATCGGCGGATGAAACGTTCGTGCCCGCCACGAGCGAACCGGGTCCGCGCTGGCTTGACCTTTTGCGCGACTGGCGCTTCCTCGCGCTCGTGCCGACAATGGCAGGCTATCCGGCCATCATGACGGCCTACCTGTTTCACCTGCGCTTCATTGCCGAAACGAAGGGCTGGGCGGTGGAGTTACTGGCGACCGGTATCACGGTGTTCGCCCTCGTCTCCGTCGTCGTGACCATGACCGCGGGCACGCTGATCGATCGCCTGGGCGCGATCCCGGTCAGCCATTTCTATCTCGTGGGAATGATTCTGGCGTCGATCGTTCTGGTGACGGTGAGCGGCGCATCCACGCCCCTCATCTTCTTCGCCCTCATCGGCCTGACGACCGGCTGCACCAACGTGGTGATCGCATCCACCCTGGCCGAGCTTTACGGCACGCGCCACCTCGGCAAGATCCGTGCTTTGGGAGGCGCGATCATGGTGATCGCATCCGCCATCGGCCCCGTAGGCGCAGGCATGCTGTTCGATGTCGGGATCGGCGTCGATGCCGTTGCCGTCGGCTTTGCCGCCTATCTCGTCGCGGCTGCGGGGATCACCTTCGTGCTGCCCAACCCGAGAGCCGAACGTCTCCGGCTCTCGGGAGGCTAGTGCATCATGCAGCCGGACGCACGCCCGGCAACTGCCCCTGCGCAGCAGCGGCAACAAGCGCGGGAAGATCGGGCTTGTCCTCGAATGCACCCGTCGCGGACACGAGACCGCGCGCGCCATCGAGATAGCCCTCTTCCATTTCGAGCGCGAGGAAGCGGTTGCGCTCGTACGGGCCGGGCAGCCAGAGCGAACCGGTCTTGTCTGTCGAGAAGCCGAAGCGCTCGTAATAGGGGGCGTCGCCCACGAGCAGCACCGCCTTGTGGCCGAGGTCGGCTGCGCGCTTCAGCGCCTCGCGCATGAGCTTTCCGCCGAGGCCGAGGCTCTGGAGCGTGGGATCGATGGCGATGGGGCCGAGCATCAGCGCGGCGCGGTTCGGCCCGGCCGAGATGTGCCACAGACGCACCGTACCGACGAGTTCGCCGTCACGTTCGATCACGAGCGACAGGCCGTCGGCAGCCTTGCGGCCTTCGCGCAAGCGCTCGCAGGTCTTCTGGAACCGTGCCGGTCCGAAGCAGGCATCGAGCAGCGCCTCGCGCGCTTCGACGTCGTGGAAGGATTCTTCGCGAATCGTGATCATGGCCGTGGCCTCCCAAAACTCATGGGGTGAGCGACAGCCCTCGCACCGATGAGCGTCCTCGCTCATCGGCCGTCCGGGACAACTGCGGTGGAGTTGGTGCCTGCCTCATTCAGCGAGACAGACGGAACGCGAGTTAAATCACGTAGGACTTCAGCGGCGGGAAGCCGTTGAACGCGACCGCCGAGTAGGTGGTCGTGTAGGCGCCCGTGCCTTCGATCAGCACCTTGTCGCCGATCTCCAGCGAGACGGGGAGCGGGTAAGGCTCCTTCTCGTAGAGAACGTCGGCGGAGTCGCAGGTCGGACCGGCCAGCACGCACGGCACCTTGCGGTCGCCGTCGCGCTCGCTGCGGATCGGATAGCGGATCGACTCGTCCATCGTCTCGGCGAGACCGCCGAACTTGCCGATGTCGAGATAGACCCAGCGCACCTCTTCCTCGTCACGGCTCTTCTTCGAGACGAGAACGACCTCGGCCTCGATGACGCCCGCATTGCCGACCATGCCGCGGCCCGGCTCGATGATCGTCTCCGGAATGCGGTTGCCGAAATGCTTCGACAGCGCGCGGAAGATCGACTCGCCGTAGGCTTCGACCTGAGGAACCGTCTTCAGGTACTTGGTCGGGAAGCCGCCGCCGAGATTGACCATCGACAGGTGGATGCCGCGGCCAGCGCATTCGCGGAAGATCGCGGAGGCGGACGCAAGCGCCTGATCCCAAGCTTCCGTGTTGCCCTGCTGCGAGCCGACATGGAACGACACGCCATAGGCTTCAAGGCCGAGGCGGACGCCATGCTCGAGCACGTCCACCGCCATTTCCGGCACGCAGCCGAACTTGCGGGAGAGCGGCCACTCGGCGCCGGCGCCGTCGCACAGGATGCGGCAGAACACCTTCACCTCGGAGGCAGCAACGCCAGCGGTTTCAGCAGCGCGGGCGATCTTCTCGACCTCGGCTTCGCAATCGACCGCATAGAGGCGCACGCCGATCTCGAGGGCGCGCGCGATGTCGCGCTCCTTCTTGATCGTGTTGCCGAAGGAGATGCGGTCCGGCGTGGCGCCGGCATCGAGCGCGAGCTGGATCTCGACCACGGAGGCCGTGTCGAAGCACGAGCCGAGATCGGCCAGAAGCTTCAGCACCTTCGGGTCGGGATTCGCCTTCACGGCGTAGAACACGCGCGTGTCGGGCAGCGCACGGGCAAACTTGGAGTAGTTGTCGCGCACGACTTCGAGGTCGACGACCACGCACGGGCCATCTTCTCGTCGGTTGCGCAGGAATTCACGAATGCGCTCAGTCATGGCGCTCTCCCCACCACAGGTTCAATGGAGGTCTTGTCGAAGCCTCCGGATTGAAATTTGGACAGTCAGAGCCTTCTGCTGTCCGGCGTCAGCGAGGGAAGATGCATCCCGCTTCGTGCGATGGAGACACGAGTAGCGGCGATGGGCTCTTCACCCGACGATGCTGCCGTGGATTGGATGGGGGATTCCCGTCCGCACGCCTGGCAATGATAAACAAGCCTCTTCGGTGTTGACCTTTGGAGGGCCAACGAGACCAAAAAAGCCCGTTCGTCGTTGCTTTAAGTCGCGTCCCCCGTTGAGAACGGGGTGCGCCGGTTTTCGCCTCCGGCTGCCGGTTAGGGGTAGTCGAGAGCTAGGATGCTCTCGGGCGGCTGTCCGGCCTCTTGTCCGGATGCCCACCAACCGACACACGACCACAGGCACGTGCGAAATTGGGCAAGCGGGAGATAATCACATTCTGTCTGGATCACAAGACCTTTTCGGGCCTCACGCAAAAAATTTTAGCCCTCTCCCCGGGAGAGAATGGCAAGGCTTCCGTTCAGCCCCTATTAAGCGGCCAAGGCTCACCCATTTAAGATGTTTGCCGCTCCTCAGAAGCGGCCTCCCCTGCACTTAGGAAAGAACACTTCGCCGCCATGATGCACCTCTCCCGTCGCGCCCTCCTGCAAAGCCTGCTCGCTGCCACTGCTCTCTCTGCCTGGGGCGGAGAGGCTCTCGCGCAAGCTCCGCAGAACGGCGCACCGGCACCGAACCCGTTCCGATTCGAGGATGTGGTGCGCCGGGCGCGGGAATTGTCGAGCGCTCCCTTCGAGGGAACCGTTCCTCCGCTGCCCGAGCCGCTCAATCGCCTGAGCTTCGACGATTACCGCGACATCCGCTTCCGCCCGGACAAGGCGCTGCTCGCCAGCAGCAACGGTCCGTTCCGGATGCAGCTCTTCCATCTCGGCTTCCTTTATCAGCGCCCCGTCACCGTCAACGTCATCCGCGACGGAGTTCCGACGCCGGTGCCCTACCAGCGCGAGCTGTTCGATTATGGCCGCAACAAGATCGAGCGGCCGCTGCCGGTGAACCTCGGCTTTGCGGGTTTCCGCCTGCATTACCCGCTCAACAATCCGAAGGTGCATGACGAGCTGATCGCCTTTCTCGGCGCGAGCTATTTCCGCTTCCTCGGACGCGACCAGAAATACGGCCTCTCGGCGCGCGGCCTTGCCATCAATGTGGAAGGCGGGGAGCAGGAGGAGTTTCCGCATTTCCGCGAATTCTGGATCGAGATGCCCAAGCCAGACAGCAACCGGGCAACGATCTATGCGCTCCTCGACAGCCCCTCCGTCACCGGCGCTTACCGGTTCGAGGTTTATCCGTCGAAGGAGACCACCCTCGACGTCACGGCGACGCTCTTCCCGCGCCAGCAGATCGAGAATGTGGGGCTTGCTCCCCTCACCTCCATGTATTTCGAGGGCGAGAACGACCGCAAGCCCACGGACGATTACCGCCTCGAAGTTCACGATTCGGATGGCCTTCTCATTCAGTCGGGGGCGGGCGAGTGGATCTGGCGCCCCTTGCGCAATCCGAACATGAAGAAGATCTCGTCCTTCTCCGACAACAACCCGCGCGGTTTCGGCCTCATGCAGCGCGACCGGGTGTTCGAGAACTATCAGGACCTCGAAGCCACCTATCACCTGCGCCCCGGCTACTGGGTGGAGCCGGTGGGCGAGTGGGGCGAAGGCTGGGTCGAGCTTGCGGAGATCCCGACGCCGGACGAAACCCACGACAACATCGTGGCCTATTGGCAACCGGCCAAGCCGTTGGAGCCCGGCCAGGAATTCACCTTCTCCTATCGCCTGCGGGCCGCGGGCTCCATCGGCGCCATGCATTCCGGCGGCAAGGCCATCAACACCTTCCAGGCTCCGCCCCGCGCCAGCGGCTCGAACAGCCCGAGCGACCGCACGCATCGCCGCTTCATCATCGACTTCGCAGGCGGCGACCTCGCCTATTACGTCAATGCGCCGGACCAGGTGCAGATCGTTCCCTCCACCTCCGTGGGAGAGATCACTCACACCTTCGTCATGCCGAACAGCAACATCGACGGCTTCCGCGCCGCCATCGACGTGAAGCTGGAACCCGGCCAATCCACGGATCTGCGCGCCTTCCTGAAGGCCGGCAACAAGGCTCTGACAGAGACCTGGACCTATCCCTGGGCCGTAGAGTGAACCATCCATCGGCAATAACGTGACCGGGCTCGCCCCGGTCACGTCGCTTCGGCAGTCCCTTGTCCTCCTCGGGGCAGCGGAGCAGAGCGCCGCAGAGTTCATCAGGCGGATGATCCGCAGTTCCACCCTGTCATTCCCGCGTGTGCTCGAAGGGCACAGTAAGGATGAGCGTGAAGGCGGGCGCGCTATGTTCTCATTTTGTTCTTGACAATTGTCCTAACCTTGGCTATATCCGTCTTGTCCTGGCTCACCGAGGGACGCGCTCGCGAGGCGTCGTGATTGTGGAGCCGGGAGCGGTCCTGCGGATGAGACTGACGCAAGTCCTCCGGCAGGAGGCCGCCCGCACATCCTTTGCAGGAAAGATGCGGTGTCCGCCTAAAAGAACCGTGCGCGAGGAGCCGTTGGGTTCTTCACACACAAACATCATCGAGCCGGACGCCTCCTCGCGCCTCCCTCGACCCCATCACCTCGGACCGCACAGGTCGCGAGGCTATTTCCGCTTGATCTTGGACACTCGCATTCCTTTTCCTCCGAACAACCCGGAAATTGCCCTCCCCGCACGCGGCCTTGCCAAGCGGGCCGGAACCGCGCAGAACCGGGCCCGGAGCGCGCACGGATCGGCTGCGCCGAGGCAGGGACGAAGGCGATGAAACGGATGGCTTGGGCAGCGGGGCTGCTGATGGCTCTAACGGCCTGGGGCGCAGGCTCCACAACCGCGCAGCCCGCCTTGCGCGAGGTCACCTTCGGCACCAACTGGCTCGCTCAAGCCGAACATGGCGGCTATTACCAGGCGCTCGCGGACGGCACCTATGAGAAATACGGCCTGAAGGTCACCATCGTGCCGGGCGGCCCGCGCGCCAACAACCGCATGCTCATGAGCGTCGGCAAGCTCGATTTCTATATGGGCGGCAGCCTGATCCAGTCTTTCTCGGCAGCGGAGAAGAACATCCCGACCCTCGTCGTCGCAGCGCATTTCCAGAAAGACCCGCAGGTTCTCATGAGCCATCCGGGCCAGGGCTTCGACAGCTTCGCAGACCTGAAAAAGTCGAACGACATTCTGCTGTCGAAGGACGGCACCGCCACCTTCTTTCAATGGATGAAGGCGGAATTCGGCTTCAAGGACGAACAGGTGAAGCCCTACGGTTTCAACCCCGCGCCGTTCATTGCCAACAAACAGGCCGTGCAGCAGGGCTACGTGACGTCCGATCCGCTGGTGATCGAAAAGGCTGCGGGGTTCAAGCCCAACGTGTTCCTGCTCGCCGATCACGGCTTCAGCACCTATTCGACCACCATCGAGACGCGGCGCGAAACGGTGGAGAAGGATGCCGGCCTCGTGCAGCGCTTCGTCGATGCCTCCACCATCGGCTGGTACAATTATCTCTACGGCGACAATGCGAAGGGCAACGCGCTGATCAAGCGCGACAACCCCGAGATGACCGACGAGATCCTCACCTACGCCGTGGCGAAAATGAAGGAACACGGGATCGTCGATTCTGGTGACGCGCAGACAAGCGGCATCGGCGCCATGTCCGATGCCCGCATGAAGGATTTCTTCGACAAGATGGTGAAAGCCGGCCTCTTCAAATCCGATCTCGATTACACGAAGGCTTACACGCTCCAGTTCGTGAACAAGGGCGTCGGGCTTGAGCTGAAGAAATAGTCCTCGGCTCCCATTCCGGCCGCGCATCCCATGACCGCATCCCCGCTCGTTTCGCTCAATCAGGTGAGCAAGATTTTCGCCAACGGCGTCACGGCTCTCCAGGGGCTCGACATTCATGTGTGCGCAGGTGACTTCATCTCTCTCCTCGGCCCGTCGGGCTGCGGAAAGTCGACGGTGCTGCGCCTCATCGCGGGGCTCACCGAGCCGACATCTGGCAGCGTGACATGGCCGGGCTCCGCATCGGCCGATCACCGAGGCGAGATCGGTTTCGTGTTTCAGGAGCCGACCCTGATGCCCTGGGCCGATGTGGCGGACAATGTATGGCTGCCCCTGCGCCTGCGCGGCGTGTCACGCAAGGAGGCGAGAGAGCGCATCGCGGAGAGCCTTGCCCTCGTCGGACTGGAGGATTTTGCGAAAGCCTATCCGCGCGAATTGTCCGGCGGCATGAAAATGCGCGTCTCGATTGCGCGGGCGCTCAGCGTGAAGCCGCGCCTTCTGCTCATGGACGAACCCTTCGCGGCGCTCGATGAGATCACGCGGTTCAAGCTGAACGACGACCTGCTCGCGCTGCGGAGCGAGCTGAACTGCACCATCGTGTTCGTGACACATTCGGTTTACGAGAGTGCTTATCTCTCCAGCCGCATCGCGGTCCTCTCATCGCGCCCGGGCCGCGTCGTCGCGGAAATCGGAGGCGTCCCCGCTCAGGAGCGCGGCAGCGACTTCCGAACGAGCCTGGCTTATGCGCAATTGTGCCGGCATGTCTCGCAGGCGCTCACGAGCGATCCGGACGGGAGACTCTCATGACCCGGAATCCGCTGAAGATCATTCTGCCGCTCACGGTTTTCATCGCGGCCCTCGCGCTCTGGGAAATCTATGTGCGCGTGGCCGACGTGCCTCCCTATATCCTGCCTGCGCCGAGCCTCATCGCGGAAACGATGAAAGCCGATTGGCCGCTTCTGTCCGCCTCCCTGCTGACGACCCTCAAGACCACACTTGCCGCTCTCATCCTCGCCATCATCGGAGGCGTGGCTCTCGCGATGGCATTGAGTCTCTCGCGCATGGTCGAATATTCACTCTATCCTTTCGCCGTCGTACTGCAGGTGACGCCGGTCATCGCCATCGCGCCCCTCCTCCTGATCTATATGCCACAGCATGTCGCGGTGCTGGCCTGCGCTTGGCTCGTCGCTTTCTTCCCGATCCTGTCGAATACGATGCTGGGATTGCAATCCGTCGACAGGAACCTGCTGGAGCTGTTTCAGCTCTACGGCACATCTGCCCGACAGGATTGGAAGACCCATCTTCTCTCCCGGCTGAAAGCCTTCTGGTATCTGCGCCGTCCCGCAGCGCTGCCCGCCTTTCTGGCAGGGCTGCGGATCGCGGGCGGCCTCTCCCTCATCGGCGCGGTCGTGGCAGAAATGGCGGCGGGCTCCGCAGGAGCGGGTTCGGGATTGGCCTATCGCATCATCGAAAGCCAATACCGACTCAATATTCCCCGCCTCTTCGCGGCGCTGGTTCTCTTGGCGTTGACGGGTGTAGCACTATTTCTTTTCTTAAGCCTCCTGAGCCGCTTTCTGCTGAGGCATTGGCACGAAAGCGCTCTTCCGCGGGAGCTATAACGCGAGATCTGTTGATGGATGAAAGATCCGTCATCGAAACGTCATGAGTTCGTGCTCATGATGATATAAGACTGGCACCAGAGGGGTCTCGCATGGACAAGGACATCATTCATCCGGGCGTCAAAAGCGTCGGCTGGGCCCTCGTTCAGGCGTCGCGCCTCCATCGCAGCCGCACGGGTGACAAGCTCTCAGAACTTGGCCTCTTCGCAGGTCAGGAACAGGTGCTTCAGGCGCTCGCCAGCTTAGGCCCCATGACCATGGGCGACCTTGCCGCCATCCTGCGCGTGCGCCCGCCCACCGCCTCCAAGACGGTGTCACGCCTCTCCTCCCTCAAACTCGTCGAGCGGCATACGGAGCCGGGCGATGCGCGGGTCGTGCGCGTGAAGCTGACCAAGGAAGGCAAGCGTAAGGCCGCCGCCATCGAAGCCATCTGGGACGAGGTCGAGGCTGAGCTTCTCGCGGGATTCGACAACAAGGACCGCAAGCGCCTGCGCAAGCTGCTGCGCAAGGCCGCCAAGAACCTCGCCGGTTTCACCGGCGCCGATCAGACGGGCTTCGAGGCCGAGGACGATCTGGAGGAGCTGGGCTCCGAAGAGCCCAAGCTCGCGGCAACCGCCTGACATCAATCCAAAGCTCTTTCTCTCCGGAGGTCCAAGCTCCATCGCGTCCGGCGCGAACTTGCTCTATCGTGATCTTACGAGACAGCAGGAGCCGGACCGTTCACATGAACGACCAACCGATCAGCAGCCTTCCCGGAATCGGCCCCGTCACACAGGGCCGCCTGGAGGAAGCGGGCCTACGCACGGTGTCGGATCTCAGAGCCATCGGTTCCGTCGAAGCCTATCGCCGCCTGAAATTCATGCTGCCCCGACAAGTCAGTCTCAATGCTCTTTACGGGTTGGAGGCCGCATTGCGCGGTTGCCATTGGCTCGATCTGCCCCAGGATGTGAAAAGAGCCCTTCAGCAAGACGCTAAAATGATAGATACAGCTTTTTCCCAAGGCCCCGTATCGCATTGCACGATTGGACGATGAGGAGAGACGAGAACACCATGAGCAAAGCCGACATCCTCATGACTGCCCCGATGATGCCCGTGGTGATCGAAGCTCTCGACAAGGCAAGCACGCTGCACAAGCTCTGGGAGCATGCCGATCAGGAGAGCTTTCTGCGAGAGGTCGGCCCGCAGATCCGCGGCGTCGCCACCAGCACCCTGTACGGACGCCTCGATGCAAATCTGCTCGAATTCCTGCCCAATCTCGAAATCGTCTCGAGCTTCGGCGTTGGATACGACAACGTGGATGTGGCGGAAGCAGCCAAGCGAAACGTAATCGTCACCAATACGCCCGACGTGCTCAACGACGAGGTCGCGGACCTCACCCTCGGTCTGCTGCTGTCCACGTTGCGCAAGATCCCGCAGGCAGACCGCTACCTGCGCGAAGGAAAATGGCTGCAGGCCCCCTTCCCTCTCTCCTCGACCTTGCGCGACCGCAAGATCGGTATCGTCGGCCTCGGGCGCATCGGCAAGGCCATCGCAAGGCGGCTCGAAGGCTTCGGCGTGAGCATCGCCTATCATGGCAGGACGCAGCAGGAGGGCGTTGCCTACACCTATTATCCAACCCTCATCGGCATGGCCGAAGCCTGTGACGTGCTGATCGTGATCACGCCGGGCGGCAACGGCACCAAGCACCTCATCAATGCGGACGTGTTGAAGGCCCTCGGCCCCACGGGCGTTCTCATCAACGTCGCGCGCGGCAGCGTGGTGGATGAGCAGGCGCTGAGCGAGGCCTTGAAATCCGGCACCATCCTCACCGCGGGTCTCGACGTGTATGACGATGAGCCGCGTGTTCCGCAGGAACTGATCGATATGGAGCACGTGGTGCTCCTGCCCCACATCGCCTCCGGCTCCGTTCACACGCGCAATGCCATGGGCCAGCTCGTCGCCGACAATCTCATTGCATGGTTCGACGGCAAGGGCCCGCTGACCCCTGTGCCGGAAACGCCCTACGCGAAGGCTTAGAGCCTCGAACGCAAAAGTGGGCACCGGTTTTGCGTGAAAAGATGCGCCCAAACAAAAGCTTAAAGCAGGGGACGTGAGGTCGATTTCACGTCCACTGCTTTAAAGCGCGAACCCGCCATCGACCATGTGAATGTGACCTGTCGTGTAGCTCGCCTCATCGGAGGCGAGATAAACGGCGAGCGCCGCCACTTCCTCCGGCGTGCCCAGACGTCCCATCGGCTGCCGATCCACGAATGCCTGACGCACCGTCTCGACGCTCTGACCGGAATTTGCAGCGAGTGCTGCAATGCGTTGATCGAGCGAGGGCGACTGCACGGTGCCGGGACAAATGGCATTGGCGCGGATGCCCTGCTTGATGAAATCGGCAGCCACTGCCTTGGTCAGGCCGATCACCGCCGCCTTCGTCGCGCCATAGGCATAGCGGTTCGGGATACCGCGCACGGAGGATGCGCCCGACGCGATGTTGACGATGGAGCCGCCCCCGCTATCGAGCATGCCCGGGAGAACGGCCTTGATCGTGCGGTGCATGGATTTCACGTTCAGGTCGAACGAGAGATCCCAATCCTCGTCGGAGCATTCGAGAACATTTCCGTGATGCACGAAACCCGCCGCGTTCACGAGAACATCAAACACTCCGGCCTCATCCACGAGCGCGCCAATGGCCGCGCTTGAGCGGACATCGAGCTTGCGCCGCGTTGCTCCTTCGAGCCTCTCGAGTTTCGCCTCGTCAATGTCCGTTGCCCAAACCTGCGCGCCTTCACGCAGGAATGCCTGCGCTATGGCGCGCCCGATTCCCTGGCCTGCCGCCGTGACGAGAGCGGTCTTCCCCCTCAGCCGATCCGTCATGACACCTCCAGGCTCCCTGATACAGCTTTAGTGATTGTCGCGCGGCACGCCGAAGGTCTGCGCCACCTTCTGGTATTTCACAGCAGGTTTCAGCGTCATGCCTTCAGACAGCTGATCGACCATCGAGCGCTGGATTTCCTGCCATGGCGTCTGGCTCGCCGGATAGGCGTAGCCGCCGCGCGCTTCGAGATCGGACCGGCGCTTTTCCAGCTCCTCCTTCGAGAGCAGAATATCGGCTGTGCGCTTGTTGAGATCGATGCGGATGCGGTCGCCCGTCTGCAGCAGCGCCAAGCCGCCGCCTACCGCCGCCTCAGGCGAAGCATTGAGGATGGACGGCGTGCCGGACGTGCCGGACTGGCGCCCGTCGCCGATGCAGGGCAGCGAGAGGACGCCGCGCTTGATGAGAGCACCCGGCGGCTGCATGTTCACCACTTCCGCCGCTCCCGGATAACCGACAGGACCCGCACCGCGCATAATGAGAATCGTGTGCTCGTCGATGTTGAGAGACGGATCGTCGAGGCGATGGTGATAATCCTCCGGTCCATCGAACACCACGACACGCCCCTCGAAGGCGTTGGGGTCGCTCGGATTGTTGAGATAGCGCTCCTGGAATTCCTGGCTGATCACGCTCGTCTTCATGATGGCGGAATCGAAGAGCGTTCCCTTGAGATTGAGGAATCCGGCCTTCTCCTTCAACGGATTGTCGTAGGAGCGGATCACATCGTGATCCCAGGTATGCTTGCCCTTGCAGTTCTCACCGATGGTCGTGCCCGTGCAGGTGATCGCATTCTCGTGGATCTTCTCCGCGCCGATGAGTTCGGCGATCACGGCAGGCAGGCCGCCTGCGCGGTAATATTCCTCACCGAGATATTCGCCCGCCGGCTGCACGTTCACGAGCAGAGGAATCTCGAAGCCTATGCGCTCCCAATCGTCATTGTTCAGCGGAACGCCTATGTGCTTCGCGATCGCATTGATATGGATCGGCGCATTGGTCGAGCCGCCGATGGCGGCATTCGCCACGATGACATTCTCAAACGCCTCGCGGGTCATGATGTCGGACGGCTTCAGATCCTCCCACACCATGTCGACAATGCGCCTACCGGTCTCGTAAGCCATCTGTCCACGCTCGCGATACGGCGCGGGAATGGCAGCCGATCCCGGCAGCGACATGCCGAGAGCTTCGGCAAGCGCATTCATGGTGGAAGCTGTGCCCATGGTATTGCAATGGCCCACGGACGGCGCGGAGGAGCCGACGATATCCATGAACTGCTGGTAATCGATGTCGCCAGCCGCATGACGCTCTCGCGCCTTCCAGACGATGGTGCCGGAGCCGGTGCGCTCGCCATGGTGCCACCCGTTGAGCATGGGACCGACATTCAGCGAGATCGCCGGAATGTTCACGGTCGCCGCCGCCATCAGACAGGCTGGCATGGTCTTGTCGCAGCCGGTGAGCAGCACGACGCCATCGAGCGGATAGCCATAGAGAACTTCCACAAGCGAGAGATAGGCGAGGTTACGGTCAAGGCAGGCCGTGGGACGCTTGCCCGTTTCCTGAATCGGATGGCAGGGGAACTCGAAGGCCACGCCCCCCGCTGCCGTAATGCCATCGCGCACACGCTTGGCAAGCTCCAAGTGATGCCGGTTGCAGGGCGAGAGATCGGAACCGGTTTGGGCAATTCCAATGATCGGTTTCTTGCCCTGCAATTCCTTGCCGGTAAGACCGAAATTCAGATAGCGCTCAAGATAAAGCGCCGTCATGCCGGGGTTATCCGGGTTGTCGAACCATAGACGGGAGCGAAGCTGATCCGGAGTGCGGCGGTGAGGCCTGTCAGCCATGCTAGGATCCTTTTTCATGTTCTGGCCCTTTCGGACCTTATGTTGTGCAGGGCGGAAGCGGTGTCCGACCGGCCTTACCGGCAGGATGCGCCCTTTGGAATCTTTCGGAATTAATCGAATGCCAAACGGCCACAGAAGCAAGCCGACTTTCGCATAAATCATACAAATTAAATCGATACATTGTTCTGGCAGCAAGTTCGGTCTATCGTCACAGCAACGACCGAAAAGCTACCTAGTCCAATGTTCAAGTCTCTTATCCTGCCGCTTTTCCTCATCGTCCCGGCCTCAGCCCTGGCAAATGGTTGTCCGAACGCCCAAACGGCCAAACAGGGCTTTGTCCTTGAGCGAAAGGGCACGAAGGCGGAGGTGCGCCGCGCCTCTGATCATTTCGTTCACGTGACAAACCTCTATCCGGGAGGAATGAAGCAGGACGTCATCTATTACAAAGGTCTGTTGCCGATCAGCCGTTTCGACGATACCACGCAAAGCATTTCCATCCCGGTCTCAGACATCAGAACCATCTTCCCGCTTACCCTGAAAACACGCCGGGCCGTGACCTACGCACCGGCCTCGCCCAGGACGGTGAGGGACCTAGTCTCCCTTGAGCTTACGGTGACGGACGAGGAAGAGATCGAGCTCGGCGCCTGCACCTACGAGGTATTGGCGGTTCACCACCGCTACATGAATGCGGAGGGCAGGACGACTTCCGAGCATACGGACCTTTATTCCCCTGCCCTCGGCTTCGTCCTCGCCAAACGATACCCCGAGAAAGGCGGCAGGCACACGCTCATGCAATATCAAAGCATCAAGCCGCTCGAACGCGCTCCGTTCTGAGTTCAGAGCAAACCGCCAGCAGTTTCATCGATCTGCGCCCGGGTCGCCTGATCGAGATCGAGCGCTTCGGCCAACTGACGAAGGAACTCGCGCTCCTGGATCGTATCGGGGTCGATTGCGATGCGAGCGGCAGCATAAACCTGCGCTGCCTTCTCAGGATCGTTCACATTGGCAGCCAGTTCTTCCACATCGGCCGGCGCAGCCATTTCCCGCTCAAGCCAACCGCTCGACTGAGGATCGATTCCCGCCTCGGTGAGCCCTTTGACGATGCGCGAACGCTCGGCCTCATCAATCCTGCCGTCGGACGCGGCTGCCGCCACCATCGTCCGTAGGAACAGCAAAGCATCGTCCTCGGTCTGGGAGACCGGATGGAAACGGGACGTTTCCGGGAGACTAAGCGCTGCTTGAGCAACGGTACCGCCTTCCGTAGCGATTGCGTCGCCTGTCCCCTGTCCCGGGTTCTGTGAAGCAGCAGTCCCAGCTCCCTGTTGCTTTTGGTAAGCGCGATAGGCCAGCCCGCCGATCACGGCCAAGCCTCCGAGCTTCACGAGATTGCCAGTGAGCTTGCCCTTCTTGCGGCGGCCGAACATAAGTCCTGCCAAGCCGACAAGGGCGGCCTGAGTCACGCCAGGATGCTGCGTCGCCAAATCCTTCGCCTTCTGTAAGAGCTGATCGGGCGAGTGGCCGGCAAGCTGCGTCACGCTCTTTTCAAGCTGCCGCCCTAGCCCCTGCTGGGCTCCAGAATTTGTGGCAGTGGAAGAACCTTGACGGTCTTGCTGCCCATCGGGGCGGCCAAGTGCCCCGACGAATGCATCCAACAATTTCCTATAATCGACCATGAGATCCTCCTGCCCGTTCAATGCGAAAGCAAGAACACAACGGAGGGGCCGGGGAATGGTTCAGGTTTAGCTTCGTAACGAAGCCGCATCCCTGGCAAGACGCTCGATCTCAGCGAGGTCTCCCCTCTTCATGGACTCGGCAGGTGTCACCCAGGTGCCGCCGACACAAACCACGTTGGGAAGCGACAGGTAGGAAGCCGCACTAGCCCGGTCGATGCCGCCGGTTGGGCAGAAACGCAGTTCAGGCAACGGGCCATGAACAGATTTCAGCCAGGCGGGGCCGCCGGACACTGCTGCCGGAAAGAACTTCAGATGCTGAAAGCCGAGTTCGGCAAGGGTCATCGCCTCCGAGACCGTGGCGCAGCCGGGCATGACCGGGATCGTCGATTCACGCAGAACCTCGGCCAGTTTCAGAGAAGTGCCCGGCGTGACGATGAACTTTGCTCCGGCATCGATGACCTCCTGGATCTGGCTGCGCGCCAGCACCGTGCCTGCCGCAACGACAGCTTCAGGCACAGCCTTGGCGATCGCGCTGATCGCATCGAGTGCCGCAGGCGTCCTTAGCGTCACCTCGATGATGGGTAGTCCGGCTTGAACGAGTGAGTGGGCCAGATCGATGCTGATCCGCGCATCCTCAAGAGTAACAACGGGAATGACCGGCGCAAGGCGCAGGTATTCGCGAAGAACGGTTCCTTCAGATGCCATGCCGCTTGCTCTCTTCCATAGGGTGCTTGGGAGTTGGAGAATGTTTTAGAACCCGGCGGCATCTCTGCCAAGATCACCATTTCCAGAATAGGGCTGGAATGTCCCTATAAGGTTCGAGGACACAGCACCCGTTGTCTCGACTCGCTCAATATCGAGGAGGGGTTCTTATCGCTGCACTGCTTTTGGACGCGTTTGTTTTGGCGTTCCGGGCGGGGTGAGGGGTTTGAATGCCCAAACCCCCGCCGGC
>JAEXGT010000044.1 GCA_023450615.1 Pseudomonadota bacterium
TCCCTATACCGATCCTGCGCTTCGCGATCCGACAGGTTCGGAATCCCTCAACCCGCGAAACCTCGTCAACCGTGCGGTTCGCGAGATCAAGCGCGCCGTGCCCGAGATCGGCGTGATCACCGACATCGCCCTCGACCCCTATACCAGCCACGGCCATGACGGCGTGATGGATGGCGACCGGATTCTCAATGACGAGACGGTGGCGTTGCTTGCCAAGCAGGCCGTTCTTCAGGCGGAGGCCGGCTCCGACGTGATCGCGCCGTCCGACATGATGGACGGGCGTGTGGCCGCGATCCGTGAAGCCCTCGATGCGGCGGGCTTTCTCGACGTTCAGATCATGGCCTATGCGGCGAAGTATGCGTCCGCTTTCTACGGCCCATTCCGCGATGCCATCGGCACCAACGCCACGCTCGTCGGCGACAAGCGCACCTATCAGATGGACCCCGCCAATACGAACGAGGCTCTGCGTGAGGTCGCCCTTGATCTCGAGGAAGGCGCGGACATGATCATGGTCAAGCCGGGCATGCCCTATCTCGACATCGTACAGCGCGTGAAGGAGACTTTCGCCGTTCCGACCTTCGCCTATCAGGTCTCTGGCGAATATGCGATGATCCAGGCCGCCGCCCAGAACGGCTGGATCGACGGAGATCGCGCGATGATGGAAAGCCTGCTTGCCTTCAAGCGTGCGGGAGCCGACGGCATCCTCACCTATTTCGCACCGCGCGTGGCGGAGAAGCTGAAGGCTCAATTCTGACCCTTGCACAAGTTCGCATATGACAGGTGCAGGCCTTCTCAAGATATGGCGATGGATCGCCTGCCTTGCTGGCCTGTGCCTCCTTCCGGCATGCGGGTTGCTCATCGATGCGGATCAGGCGCGG
The DNA here is from genome assembly GCA_023450615.1 of Pseudomonadota bacterium. Lineage (GTDB taxonomy): Bacteria > Pseudomonadota > Alphaproteobacteria > Rhizobiales > Beijerinckiaceae > Microvirga. Next base: position 879 of record JAEXGT010000044.1, read on the forward strand.
GTGTGCCGGTCCACCCTGCCCGCCCTCAACCCGGGCGCAACGATCATTGTTCAGCGCATTCAGGAGGGGCCGTCCCCACGCAGCCTGAAGGTTCTCTACACGGCGCAATACCCTGATCGCCCATCGCTGGACGGCGCCGTCGTCTGCACCTTCGCCGCCGAGGGACTTTCGCTCAACAAGGCGGACCTGACGGGTCTAGTCACCGAGGACGGGCCGGTCTCGGGCGCGAGCCTCTACATGCTCAAGCATTATTACCTGGAAACGCCGGAGGGCATTGCAGCCGACCCTGGCAGCCCCTCTCATGCGGCGGCTATCGAGCTTCCTCCTGCCCTCGCCTATTGGCTGCAGCAAATCCTGGTGAGCCTGCCGCGTACGGCGATCTACGCTCTTCTCTCCGTTTCCTTCGCCCTCGTATTCGGCCTCAGCGGCCGGATCAATCTTGCCTTCGGCGAACTGGCCGCCGTGGGCTCGGCGGCGACAACCGTCGGTGCGGCCATTGTCCTCGCTTCGGGCCTGAACTCGCCTCTTCTCGGGATCGCGGCAGGCCTCGCCGGGGCCTTGTTTGCGGGAGCGATGCACAGCGCCGTGGGCGGGTATTTCACCATTACACGCATCACCGCAGTGAGCACGCAGCCCAGCCTCATTGCGACGGTTGGGCTGTCGCTCGTGCTGATGGAATATCTTCGCATCGTGCAAAGCCCCGTGACGATCTGGCTGCCGCCGATCTGGGCCGAGGCATGGCCCCTCGCGCGCTCGGACAGCTTTCAGGTCAGCCTTACCCCGATCAGCCTGATGACGGCAGGGATAGGTCTGATCGCCGCTCTCGGCCTCCTGTGGCTGATGAAGGCCACAGGCTTCGGGCGCGCATGGCGAGCCTTTGCAGACGATGCGCGCGCGGCGGCTTTGATGGGCGTGAACGGACCTCGCCTTCTCACCCGGACCCTTGCGCTGGCTGGCGCGATGGCGGGTCTCTCCGGAATGCTGATCGTGGTGCAATATGGAGGCTTGGGGTTCGCAGGCGGCTTCCAGTATGGCCTCAAGGCTCTGATCGGTGCGATCATCGGCGGCATCGGGTCGGTTCCTGGGGCTCTGTTAGGTGGTTGCATAATTGGACTGTTCGAAACCGTCTGGTCGGCTTATCTACCCATCGAAGGACGGGACGTGGCCCTCTACGCCGCGCTCGTCGTCTTCCTGATCTTCCGGCCCGGTGGGCTATTGGGCTTTCAGGAAACAACACCAAGACCCGTTTAAGGGCCAAGATGAAAGTACCGGAGGAATCCATGGCCGATTACGCCATCACCCTTCAGGACGTGGAGCGCGCTGCCGGCACCATTCAGGGCCAGGTCCTGCGCACGCCTCTCGTGCCTGCGCCGCGCCTGTCTCAGATGACCGGCGCAACGGTCTGCGTGAAGCACGAGAATATGCAGCCCACGGGCTCCTTCAAGGAGCGTGGAGCGGTGAACAAGCTGGAGAGCCTCACGCACGAGGAGCGGCAACGCGGCGTGATCGCCATGTCGGCAGGCAACCATGCGCAGGCCGTGGCTTACCACGCCCGCCGTCTGGGCATTCCCTCCGTCATCGTCATGCCTGAGAGCGCGCCTCTGGTGAAGGCGGAGAACACCCGCTCCTACGGCGCGCGCGTGGTGCTGTTTGGCGAAACCCTCTACGAATCCGCCGCCAAGGCGCGCGAGATCGCCGAGGCCGAAGGCCTTGTCTTCGTTCACCCTTATGACGATCCCAAGGTCATGGCAGGCCAGGGTACCATCGCCATGGAAATGCTCAGCGATGCCCCGGATCTCGACCAGATCGTGGTGCCCATCGGAGGCGGCGGCCTGATCTCCGGCATCGCCATTGCCGCGAAAGCCCTGAAGCCCTCCATCGAGATCATCGGCGTGGAGGCTGCGCTCTATCCCTCCTTCACCAACGCCATCAGGAGCGAGGACCGCCCCATCGGCGGGGCAACTCTGGCGGAAGGCATCGCAGTGAAGACCGTGGGGCAACTGCCCCTACCCATCGTGCGGGATCTCGTCTCCGACATCATCGCTGTCGAGGAGCCGCTGATCGAGCGCGCGGTCAACGCCTATGCCACCCTGCAGCGGACCATGGCCGAAGGCGCGGGCGCTGCGGGCCTCGCAGCCATGCTCTCCGAGCCAAAGCGTTTCGAGGGCAAGCGGGTGGGCCTCGTGCTCTGCGGCGGCAATATCGACGCCCGCATCCTGGCCTCCGTCATGGTCCGTGAGCTGGAACGGGACAACCGCATCGCCTCCTTCCGCATCACCACCAACGACAGGCCGGGCCTGTTAGGCCGGGTGGCCACACTCCTGGGCAGCCTGGGCGCCAATATCCTCGAGGTTTCCCACGGGCGCCTCTTCCTCGATGTACCCGCTAAAGGCGTTTCCATCGACATCACTATCGAAACGCGCGACAGACAACATACATTGGAGGTGTTCGAGGCCCTGAAAGCGGAGGGGCTCGCACCGCAGCGGATCGATTCCCGCTGCCTGTCGGAAGCCGCCTATTGAGGATTTATGACCATGGTCAACCGGCCCTACCCGCCGACCATCGACTACAACACCTATCAGGTCGATAGCCGCATGACGGAAGGCGTCATCGCACGCCGGTTCTGGGCCTATCTCATCGACCTTCTGGTGATCGCGCTCTGGGTGGTGCTGATTTCCATCGGTATTTTCTTCCTCGGCCTCATCACCCTCGGCCTCGGCTGGGGCCTGTTCTTCGCCCTCCCGCTGACGGCGCTGATCTTCATCGTCTACAACGCGGTGACCATCGGCGGTAGAAACCAAGCGACCGTCGGCATGCGCACGATGGGACTTCGCGTCATCGATCCGTCAACGGGTGGGGGCGCTTCCATGCTGGCGGCGGCCGTCCATGCGCTGTTCTTCTACGTCGCGATCTCGACCTTCCTGCTCTGGGCCTGCGATGTACTCGTCGGCTTCATGCGCAACGACGGACGCTTCATCCGGGATCTGCTCACCGGAATGATGGTCGTGCGCGCGGAATAACAAGGCTGCGACATCTCTCCTCTTTCCCTGGACGGAGCGGGCACCAATGTTATCCTTGAGCGTTGATTCAGCGCTCAAGGTTTCTCCACAAGGCTTTCCGGCTTGACGAGTCATTCCCGCGACGCACCTCAGTTCTACCTCACCTCCCCCTCCGCGTGCCCCTATCTGCCGGGCAAGGAGGAGCGGAAAGTTTTCACGCATATCGTCGGCCGGCGCGGGCGCGAACTCAACGAGATCCTCACCCAGGGCGGTTTCCGCCGGTCCCAAACGATTGCCTACCGGCCCGCCTGCGACGCCTGCCGTGCCTGCGTATCAGTGCGCGTCCTCGTGGACGAGTTCAAGCCTTCGGACAACCTGAAACGCGTTCTGAAGAACAATGCCGATCTGATCGGCAACGAGCTTCCCAACCGCCCCAGCTCCGAGCAATACGCGCTGTTCCGCCGGTACGTGGATGCGCGCCATGCGGATGGCGGCATGGCGGACATGTCGGTGCTCGATTACTCCATGATGGTCGAGGACAGCCATGTGGACACGCAGCTGATCGAATATCGCCGCCGCGGCATCGACAGTGGGATCACCGGGCGGGGTGAAGGCAATCTCATTGCCGTCAGCCTGATGGACGTGATGAGCGACGGCTTGTCCATGGTCTATTCCTTCTATGACCCGGATCATCAGGCCAGAGGCCTCGGCACCTACATGATCCTCGATCACATCCGCCGCGCGAAGGCGATGGGCCTGCCCTATCTCTATCTCGGCTACTGGGTCGAGGGATCGAAGAAGATGGGCTACAAGGCCCGTTTCACGCCGCAGGAGCGCCTCAGCGCTCACGGCTGGGTACGAGTGGGATAGAAGCCTTTAGCCTGCACCAACCGCGAGCGCGATTTAAGGCAGCTTGAATAGATAAAGACCGTTATTCCATCATCACATAAGGATGGGCCCAACCGGGCACGGCGCGGATACGGTCGAGCCACGCGCTCACATGGGGCCATTGAGCATAGTCGATGCCTGTCTGCTCCGGCCAGAACAGGTAGCTGCAGCATGCAATGTCGGCGATGGAGATGGAGGAGCCGAGCAGGAACGCATCTTTGCCGCGAAACTCCTCGTCGAGACGGTCGAGATCGGCACGGGCACGGGCCTCGAGCCATGGGATCACGTCGCTTGGCGTGTCGTTAGTGAAATGTCGTGCGAAACGGAGGTTGGAGATGGAGAAGGTGATCCTGTTCGCCTCCCAGAACATCCATTCCATCGTACGGTCCGGATCGCACTCGCCTCGCAGCTTCCCGCTTGTCCGCGCAAGGTGCATCAGGATCGCGTTCGACTGAACGAGCGCCTCGCCGTTCGTGACGAGAACCGGCACCTCGCCGAAACGGCTGACCTCCCGAAAATCGGGAGGCCTGTTGCTGCGTTCGATCGTGAGATCGATGGGGCGATACTCGTGCTCCAATCCGAGAAGCGTGAGAGCCAGTTTCACCTTGTATGAGTGGCCTGACTCCCTATTCCCGTAGAGCACGAGGTTCGGCATCTCTATTCCCCGAACTTGTTCGACTTCGGGAAGCCCTTCGGCGGCAGGCGGCCCGCTTCCGTGCGGTCGCCCATCCAGTCGCGCAGGTCTTCCTTCGCCACCGTCCAGTTGCGACCGGACGTATCCTTCCAGGTCAAGCCTTCCTTCAGGGTGAAGACCTTGGCGTCGGAAACACCGCCGTCCTTGTAGCGCTGGAGACGCACGCCCTTGCCACGGCTCATCTCAGGCACCTGCTTCACGGGGAAAATCAGGAGCTTGCGGTTCTCGCCAATGATCGCGACATGATCGCCTTGAGCGTCGGTACAGACAACCATGGTGGCCGGAGCATCGAGGTTGAGGATCTGCTTACCCTTACGGGTATTGGCGACAATCTCATCGCTCGGCACAATGAAGCCGCGCCCGTCGGCCGACACCACAAGGAGCTTGGAGCCCGCTTTGAACGGGAAGGCCGCAATGAAGTCCGCGCCCTCCTCCAGGTCCACCATGAGGCGGATCGGATCACCGAACCCGCGACCGCCGGGCAGCTTCGATGCGTCGAGCGTGAAGAAGCGCCCGTTCGTCGCCGCAACGATGATCTTGGACGTTGTTTCGGCAAAGAACGCGGTCTTGAGCTTGTCATCGCCACGGAACTGCAGGGAGGACAGATCCTCCTGATGCCCCTTCATGGCGCGGACCCAGCCCTTCTCGGAGACGATCACCGTGATCGGCTCGCGCTCGATCATGGCCTCGGCGAAGTCGATATCGGAAGTGTCGGGCGCCTGATCGAAGGTCGTGCGGCGCTTGCCAAGGGCGGTGTCGGGACCAAAGGTCTTGCGGACCTCCTTGATCTCGCCAGCCACCGTCTTCCACTGGATCTTCTCCGAACCGAGGAGCTCTTCGATCTTCGACTTTTCGTCCTGCAGGTTCTTCTGCTCGCGCTTCAGCTCCATCTCTTCGAGCTTGCGCAGAGAGCGCAGGCGCGTGTCGAGAATGGCGTTGGCCTGAACCTCGGTGAGCTTGAAGACGCGCATCAACTCCTGCTTCGGCTCGTCCTCCTCGCGGATGATTTTGATCACCCGGTCGAGGTCGAGATAGACGATGAGCAAGCCGCCCAAGATCTCCAAGCGCCGGTCGATGGCCGACAGGCGGAATTTGGAGCGGCGGATCAGCACCTCGCGGCGATGGTCGAGCCATTCGCGCAGGCATTCGGAGAGGCTCAGCACCTTCGGTACCTTGCCGCCCGCGAGCACGTTCACGTTCATAGGAATGCGGCTTTCAAGCTCGGTGAGCTTGAAGAGCGATTCCATGAGAATGATCGGATCGACGGTCTTTGCGCGCGGCTCCAGAACCACGCGGATGTCCTCTGCCGATTCATCGCGAACGTCCGCAAGCAGCGGCAGCTTCTTATCCTGTAGAAGTTCCGCGATCTTTTCGATCAGGCGGGACTTCGGCACGGAATACGGAATCTCGGTAACGACGATCTGCCAGTTGCCACGCCCTAAATCTTCCTTGTTCCAACGCGCACGCACGCGGAACGAGCCGCGGCCCGTGCTGTAGGTCTCGGCCATGGAAGCAGGCGTATCGACGATGATGCCGCCGGTCGGAAGATCCGGCCCCTGCACGAACTGCATCAGCTGCTCGGTCGAGGCGTTCGGCTTCGAGATCAGGTGCAAGGCCGCGTCACACAATTCAGCGGCATTGTGCGGTGGAATTGACGTCGCCATGCCGACCGCGATGCCCTGCGAGCCGTTGGCAAGCAGGTTCGGGAAGGCCGCTGGCAGCACCACCGGTTCCTCGTTCGCCTGATCGTAGGTCTCGCGGAAATCGACGGAATCCTCGTCGATGCCTTCCAGCAGCAGGCGAGCGACTTCCGTCAGCTTTGCCTCGGTGTAACGCATGGCGGCGGCGCCATCGCCATCGATATTACCGAAATTGCCCTGCCCGTCCGCCAGCGGATAGCGCTGGGCGAAATCCTGCGCCATGCGCACCAAGGCGTCATAGATCGATTGGTCGCCGTGAGGATGGTATTGACCCATCACGTCGCCGACGATGCGGGCGCATTTCTTCGGTGCCGACTTGGGGTCGAGCTTCAAGAGCCGCATGGCGTGCAGGATGCGGCGATGGACGGGCTTTAACCCGTCTCGCGCGTCCGGCAGCGCCCGGTGCATGATGGTCGAGAGAGCGTATGCGAGATAACGCTCTTCCAAGGCGTCCTTGAGATTGATGTTCTCGATCTCGCCGCCAGACGGTGGATTGACCGGCTTACCCATTACCTGAATTCCTCAATACCGAATCGCTTCTTTATCACTTGAAATGAGAACATAACAGAAACAAACATCATTCGTCCCCAGCTGTCGCTAGTGCGACGAAACGCGCCCGCTCCGCCGGAGCCTGCTGGCCCTGCGGAGCGAAGACATTCTGATGCAGGAAGAAGTCCGTGAGTGCAAATCCAGCCGCGATCTCGCTTTCGCTGGGCCGGTTGGCCCGGCTCTGCCCGATCAGAAAGCCGGGGAGCTTCAGCAGGCGATCTTTATAAGGCTCACCCGCCGCCGCGCTGACTGCCCGCCCGCTTCGGGGCGAGACGTAGACAAGATCCTGCTCGCTTCCAGTGGCCGCGCAAGACGTGAGATCAAGCCCGAAGCCGAGCTCCGCCAGCATCGCAAGCTCGAAGCGTACGAACAAGGCTGGCGCGAGATCAGGATCGTCCAGATGATCCACCAGAACGGTCAAGGTCTCATAGAGGGCAAAATGTGGATCGCGCTCCGGCACGAAGCGCAGAAGATTTGCCAAGGCAGCTAGGCCATAGAGCGCCATCGAAGAGGCCATGAGCCTTGAAGCCCGCAGATTAAGGCCCTCGACCTGAAAATTCCCAAGGTGCTCATCGAGCCGGGCCCGCCATGTCGCCTGCACGGTGTTCCCAGGCTGGAGCACCGCCTGCAATGTCTTGGAGCGCCCGCCATGAACGAGGCCCGAATGGCGGCCGTGCTCACGCGTCATCAATTCGAGAATGACGCTCGTCTCGCCATGTTTGCGGACGCCGAGAACGACGCCTTCATCGGTCCATTGCATCGGGTGTGATTGCTCTTGAGGGGCGGTCGTCCTGATGTAAGCATCAAAAGGTCTTTTCGCCATATTTTCCAAGAGCATCGCCCTAAATTGTTAAGATATTTCCCACGGCCGACCAGGCCCGGGAAATGGAACCCAATGGAACAGCTTGGCATTCACGAACATCGTAGTGTGCATATGTGAATTGAGGTCATGAAGGTAACCCATCTGTTTCTCGCGAGTACCGCCATTCCGCTGATGATCCTGTCGGCACAGGCTTCGGCACCCCAGCCTAAGAACCCTGCTCCCCTCACTCTGGCTCAGGCCGAGCCTAGCGATCAGCCGCCTCGTGCCCGCCCGAGACCTGGAGGGCAGGATGAAGAGGGTGCTCCCGGGCAGCCCCGGCGTCCGGGGCGCCCTGGAGGCGGCGGCGACGGCGGCCCTCGTCCCCAACGGGGCGGTCCAGAGGCTCCACGGGCAGCACCTCGCGCGAGCCCTGAGCGAGAAGCGCCCTCAGCCCCTCGTCCCGCCCAGGAACAGCCCAGCCCGGCACCTGCGCAGCGCCCCCAAACGCAGGAAGCTCCTGCACGGCCGGCTCGCCCCGACGCACAGGAACGTGAGCGGCCCCAGCGCCCCAATGCCCAGGAGCGCGATCAGCGCCCGGCGGAACGGACGCGTCCGCAGTCTCCCGATGTCCCCGCTCGTCCTCCGGCAGCTCAGCCATCGACGCCCCCTGCTCCGGCTCAACCCGGGTCTGCCCCCTCCGCGCCACGTCCCAGCGATGCTCAGCGCCCAGGACAGGATCAGCCCAGAACGCCCCCGGCAACCCAGCCGCGGAGCGCTCCCACACCGCCTCCCAACGCTCAACCTGCCCAACCCGCTCCAGCGCAACGTACCCAGCCGACGCCTCCTCCTGCTTCGGCACCGACAGCGCCGAGCGCAGCCCAGCCGCTCGATGCATCACGTGTGCGGATCGAAGATCTTCGCAACCAGCGGCGTGAGCGCCGGGAAGGGGATCGCCTTATTATCGAGGAGCCCGGCAACCGCACGATTATCCGCCAGGGTAACGACGTCATCATCCGTCACGATGAATCGGAGCGTTTCCGCCGCATTTACGGCGCGGATGAGGTGCGCGTGGAGCGTCGCGGCCCCGGCGAGGAGGTCACTATCGTGCGCCGTCCGGACGGTTCGGAGATCGTCTCCGTGCGCGACGAATACGGCAACCTGATCCGCCGCGTCCGCCGAGAGCCTGCAGGCCGCGAGGTGGTGCTGATCGAGAACCGTCGCAGCGGCATCGGCTTGCGCCCCGGTTACGGCTATGTGGAGGAGGAAGTTCTCCGGTTGCCGCCGCCGGTGGTCCGTATTCCGCGTGAGGAATACATCGTCGAAACGGAGCGCGCCTCCGAAGCGGACATTGTCGAGGCCTTCACCGCTCCGCCCGTGGACCGTGTGGAGCGCGCCTATACCCTCGATGAAGTGCGCCGTTCACAGCCGCTGCGCGAACGCATGCGGCGCGTCGATGTGGATACGATCACCTTCGAGTTCGGATCATGGGAGCTGCCGCCCGATCAGGCAGGCGCTCTCCGTGGCATCGCGGAAGGTCTGCGTCAGGCCATCGCCAGAAATCCGAACGAGATTTTCCTGGTGGAAGGTCACACGGATGCGGTCGGCTCTGACGAGGACAACCTCACCCTCTCGGACCGCCGTGCGGAAACCGTTGCGACGATCCTTACGCAGGAATTCCAGATTCCTGCCGAGAACCTGACGACGCAAGGCTACGGCGAGCAATATCTGAAGGTGAACACGCAGGGGCCGTCGGAGGAAAACCGCCGCGTCGCCCTTCGCCGCATCACTCCGCTTCTGCAGGGTCAGAACCAGCAGTAAAAACAAAAACCGCGAGGAGAACACCCTCCTCGCGACTTTCCCATTCTGAAGAGCTTATCAGCCTCTCGGGAATTCCAGTCCCATCTCGCGATAGCGTTCTGGATCGTCGCTCCAGTTTTCGCGCACCTTCACGAAGATGAAGAGATGAACGGGAGCTTCGGCGACCTCGGAGATTTCCTTGCGCGCGGCCTGTCCGATGGCCTTGATGGTTTGGCCGCCCTTGCCGAGCACGATCTTGCGCTGGCTGTCGCGCTCCACGAACACCGTCTGCTCGATGCGCACCGAGCCGTCCGGGCGCTGCTGCCACTGGTCGGTTTCGACGGTGGATTGGTAGGGCAGTTCCTCGTGCAGGCGCTCGTAGATTTTCTCGCGGGTAATTTCAGCGGCGAGCATGCGCAGCGGCGCATCGGAAATCTGATCCTCGGGATAGAGCCACGGGCCTGCCGGCATCATCCCGGCGAGCTGGCTCATCATGGTCTTGGTGCCATCACCCTTGAGGGCCGAGACCATGAAGGTATGCGCGAACGGCACCTTCTCGTTGAGCTTTGCTGCGAGTTCCAAGAGCTTTGAGCGCTCGATCAGGTCGATCTTGTTGAGGATCAGCACCTTCGGCTGCTTCAGCTCAGGGAGCCTTTCGAGAATGGCTTCCGCCTCTTCATCGACGCCTTTGCGCACGTCGAGCAGCAGGGCGACCACATCCGCATCCCCTGCTCCGCCCCAGGCCGATGTAACCATGGCCCGGTCGAGACGGCGTTTCGGCTTGAAGATGCCGGGTGTGTCCACGAACACGATCTGCGTGTCGCCATCGATGGCGATGCCGCGCACGAGGGCGCGGGTGGTCTGCACCTTGCGCGAGACGATGGAGACCTTGGAGCCCACCAGCGCATTGAGCAGAGTCGACTTGCCCGCGTTGGGCGCGCCGATGAGCGCGACGAAACCCGCTTTGGTGTTGGTCGGCTCAGACTGTTCCATGCTCTTCTTCCTTCCAGATACCCTCTCTGAGGAGAAGGCTTCGCGCCGCCGCCTGTTCCGCAATGCGCTTCGATGTGCCGTGGCCGAACTCGGTGTCCCTGCCCTTGACCTTCACCATCACGCGGAATTTTGGCGCATGATCGGGGCCGATCTGCTCGGCGATCGTATAAGTCGGCGGCGGCAGCCCACGCCCCTGCGCCCATTCCTGCAAGGCGCTCTTGGGATCACGCAGGGCGCGGCGCGGCGCGGCGATCATCGCACTGAACGAACGCTCCACCAAAGCCTTCGCGGGCTCGTAGCCGCCGTCGAGAAACACGGCGCCGATGATGGACTCGCACACATCGGCCAGAATGGTCTGGTTGCGGCGTTCGCCCGAATGCGCTTCTCCCGCGCCAAGCTTGAGAAACTGCCCCACGTCCCAGTCGATGGCAACTTCGGCGCAGCTCTCGCGGCGCACAAGCTCCGCCAAGCGGCGGGAGAGCTCGCCTTCCGGCGCGCCCGGGAATGTCTTGTACAGAATCTCGGATATGGCGAGACCGAGCACGCGGTCGCCAAGGAATTCGAGGCGCTGATAGCTTTTTCCGTTCGACCTCGGGGCGCTCACATGGGTGAGCGCCTCATCGAGGAGTTCGGGCTTTTGAAACCGGTAGTCCAGACGTTCCAGAAGCTCATCGTAATTCGGCTTGCGACGGGCCACGACTTACTTAATCCGCTCGAACATGCGGTTCCAGCGAATGCGCTGCGGCCATTCCCAGAAGCGCCAGAGGGACGCGCCCTCATCGATGGAGAAGAAGATGATCTCGGCGCGCCCCACGAGGTTCTCGGCCGGGACTTGGCCCACATTCGCCTCGTCACGGGAGTCCGTGGAATTGTCGCGATTGTCGCCCATCATGAAGTAATGGCCAGGCTTCACGGTGTAGACATCCGTGTTGTCCCAATAGGCCCGGTCGCCCTTCAGCTCGATCACGAAATGGCTCGATCCGTCGGGGAAGGTTTCCTTGTAGCGCGGCACGGCGGTGGTGCGGCCGTACTCGTCCACCGTCTGGTAATCCTCCACGCGCTCGCGCTGAACCGGCTGGCCGTTGATGTGCAGCACGCCGCCGACAACCTGGATGCGGTCGCCCGGCAGGCCGACCACGCGCTTGATGTAATCCGTCGAGTTGTCCTTCGGCAGCTTGAACACGGCGATGTCGCCGCGCTTCGGCTCCGAGCCGAAGATGCGCCCAGAGAACAGCGGCGGACTGAACGGCATCGAGTGCTTGGAATAGCCGTAGGCGTATTTCGACACGAACAGATAATCGCCTATCAGCAGGGTCGGGATGAGAGATCCCGACGGGATGTTGAAGGGCTGGAACAGAACGGTGCGGACCACCACCGCGATCAAAAGGGCCTGGATGATGACCTTGATGGTTTCCCAAAGGCCTTCTTCTTCCTTCTTCTTCACGGTGCTACCCATGGTTTGCTTGGCGTTGTCGCTCACGTAATCGACCTAATCCTTGAGAACCGAGCGGCATGAGCCGCTTCGTATCGTAACGGTCGAGAGCGGATTGCACTTCGACGTTCCAAGTGCAAACCGCTCTCGAGGGCCTTTGGCGGATGTGGGCCGGTTTCCGGCGCCCATCCGCTTCGGGCAATGCTCTAACCTATGGCGTCCCTCGCCGCAACGCGCCCTCTTTCGCGGGAAGCGCCTCGATGATCACAAAGGCCTGAGCGAGAGGCGGATCGTCGGTCAGGGATATGTGAATGAAGGGCTCGTACCCTTCAGGGACCATGGCCCGAAGACGCTCCAGAGCGCCGCCCGACAATCGCATGGTCGGCTTGCCGCTGGGCAGATTCACCACCTCCATGTCCCGCCAGAACACCCCGTGGCTCAACCCGGTTCCGAGGGCCTTGGCGCAGGCCTCCTTGGCGGCGAAGCGCCGGGCATAGGACGGGGCGCGCGCTGCCCGGCGGTCGCTGCGGGCCCGCTCGCCTTCAGTATAGATTCGATGGGTGAAGCGGTCGCCGAAGCGCTCAATGGAGCGCTCGATCCGGCGGATGTCGCAGAGGTCGGAGCCGATCCCGATGATCATGCGGCCACCTGGGCCCGGCCCTCGTCCATGGCGGCGCGCATGGCGCGCACGGCCTCGTCGAGCCCCATGAAGATGGCCTCGCCGATGAGCGAATGACCGATATTCAGCTCCACGATCTGCGGAATGGCGGCGACCGGACGCACGGAATTGAGATCCAGCCCGTGACCCGCGTGAATTTCGAGGCCGATGCCTGCCCCATGGGCGGCGGCGCGCCGAATACGTTCCAGCTCATGGTCGACCTTGGCCTCATCGCCCTCGATGACGGCCTCGCAATAGGTCCCGGTATGGAGTTCGACCACCGGAGTGCCGAGTTCGGCGGCGGCGTTCATGACGTCGATCTCCGGCTCCACGAAAAGGGACACGCGAATTCCCTCGGATTTCAGCTCCTGAATCATCGGACGCAGATGGGAAGCGCCACCGATAATGTCGAGCCCTCCTTCGGTGGTGCGCTCCTCGCGCTTCTCCGGCACGAGGCAGCAGGCGTGGGGATGGATGCTTCTCGCGATCCCGATCATCTCGGGCGTCGCCGCCATCTCGAAGTTCAGCGGCACGAAGAGCTGGCGCTTCAGACGCTCCATGTCCTGATCGCGAATGTGCCGCCTATCCTCGCGCAGATGGGCCGTAATGCTGTCCGCCCCCGCCAGCACAGCCATATGGGCCGCCCGGATCGGGTCCGGATTGAGGCCACCGCGGGCATTCCGGACAGTGGCAACGTGATCGATATTGACGCCGAGGCGAAGAGGAGGAGCTTTCATGATGCTGTTTGTAGCAGAGGGTCACCCATTTCCTAGAGCCGATGAAGCCAAGCCGAGCTTCGTCAGATTAAAAGCGAACAACAAAGAGCAAGCGGGAGTAACCTCGCGACCTGTGCGGTCCGAGGTGATGGGGTCGAGGGGGCGCGAGGAGGCGTCCGGCTCGATGTGTGAGTGTGTGAAGAACCAAACGGCTCCTCGCGCACGGCTTTTTTAGGCGGACACCGCATCAATCCTCAAAGGATGTGCGGGCGGCCTCCTGCCGGAGGACTTGCGTCAGCCTCATCCGCAGGACCGCTCCCGGCTCCACAATCACGACGCCTCGCGAGCGCGCCCCTCGGTGAGCCGGGACAACACAG
>JAEXGT010000101.1 GCA_023450615.1 Pseudomonadota bacterium
GTTTCCAGAGGGCACTGGACCCTCCTTCGAGACGGCACTTCGTGCCTCCTCAGGATGAGGGCGGTGTGTGGTCGAAGCGGGATCGCCATCGGGACGGACGCAGACTCCTCCTCGCTGTCATCCCCGCGCAGGCGGGGATCCATAATCACGACCGCTGACGGTAAAGACGCTGAGGCTTCCGATGCGACTCTTCCTGCATCGTTGGCGGTTATGGATTTCCACGCCTTCGGCGCGGCCCTTCGGGTCCGCCTTCGCGGGAATGACCGGAGGGTAAAACTGACAGAGGAGGTATGGAGCCTCGCATGGCGGCTGACAGACCTCCGCAACCTCGGCTAGATAGGTCCATGACATTCCAGCTCGATTCCCGGCTCGAGGCCGATACGATTCCCGTGGGAGACCTTGCCCTCTCCTCGGTTCTTCTTCTGAACGACGCCCGCTTTCCCTGGTTCGTGCTGGTGCCCCGCATCCCGAACGTGAGCGAGATCACCGACCTGTCCGAGGAGCAATATGCTCAGCTGGCGCAGGAAATCCGCATCGCGACCAAGGTGATGCTGGAGCTGTCCAAGCCCGACAAGGTGAATGTGGGTGCGCTCGGCAATATCGTGACGCAGCTTCATGTGCATGTGATCGGCCGCTTCCGCTCCGACCCGGCCTGGCCCGGGCCGGTCTGGGGCCATGGCACCCGCACGCCCTATCCGGACCACGCCGTCACCGCCCTCATCGAGCGCGCCGCCGCCCTTTTCGCAGAAGCCTGATCATGACACGCCCCATCGGCTACATCACCAATCCCCTCATCCGCCACACGGCGGAGCACGATCCCGAGGCTCTCGCCAAGGCGGCGAAGAACCCGCAGAGCGCCTTGGTGCTGCTGGCGGGCGATCTGCCGATCCTCCAGGCGGGCGAGCCCGGCAGCGCCCTTCTGCCCCTGTCCACCTTGAACCGGCTGCCGGACCATAAGGAGCAGGTCTTTCTCGGCCTTCTGCAGGATCGCCCGGTCATCGCGACCCTGGCCGCGCCCGAAGCTGTGGAGCTGTTCCAGAACGATCCCGCCTTCAGCGTCACGGACCTGCGCGCGATTGCGACGCGCAGCCTCGTGCCGGCGGAGGAGCTTGGCATTCTCGCCATGGCCAAGACCATGCTGGACTGGCACAACCGCCACCGCTTCTGCGCCAATTGCGGCGCGCCGACGGCGGCGACCCAGGCGGGCTTCCGCCGCGATTGCGACGCGTGCGGCACGCAGCATTTCCCGCGCACCGATCCGGTGGTGATCATGCTGGTCACGCGCGGCGACACATGCCTCATGGGCCGCCAGCCGCGTTTTGCCGACAAGGTCTATTCATGCCTCGCGGGCTTTCTGGAGCCGGGCGAGACCATCGAGAATGCGGTGCGCCGCGAGGTTTTCGAGGAAGCGGGAATCCGCGTTGGCGCGGTCCGCTACATGACCTCGCAGCCCTGGCCCTTCCCGTCGAACATCATGATCGGCTGCATGGGCGAGGCGATCAGCGACGAAATCAATTTCGACAAGGAAGAACTCGAAGACGCACGCTGGTTCACGAAGGACGACGTGCGGCGCATGCTGGACGGCACGCACGAGGAATTCGCCGCCCCCTCCCCGATTGCAATCGCCAACCATCTGCTGCGCGAGTGGGTGAAAGAGTAACATGAAGTGCAGCGTCATCCCGGGTCTGCGCGGCAGAACCCGGGATCGCGTGACGAGTGGGGCGCAATCTCACCTCTCCCTGAGGGAGAGGTCGGGCCGTCAGGTCCGGGTGAGGGGTTACAGGCCTCTCCGGTGAGGTCTCGCCCCCTCACCCTCGCTGCGCTCGACCTCTCCCCACCGGGGAGAGGTGAAGTAGAGCTCGATCCTGCACGCGATCCCGGAGCTGCGCTGCGCTTCGTCCGGGATGGCGAATGTAGGGCTCAAATTCGTGGAATCGGCTCGAAGCGATAGGCCACTTCCGTGAGCAGCTGGCCGCGCACGTCGAAGCTCTGCTCGGCCCCCGCCTGCCCGCCGAGAATTTCGTAGAAGCGGCGCGCCGCTTGGTTTTCTTTCAGAACCCACAAGCCGACAGAACCGAAACCTTGCGCCGCGAGGTGATCGAAAACGGCAGCCATCATCCTGCGCCCGATGCCCTGCCGCTTCGCCTTGTCGAGCAGATAGATCGCGAAGATTTCCGCATCCGCTCCGAGAAGGTCAGCGCCCTTGTTGCGGATCGGACCGCCGCGCGCAAAGCCGACGATCCCATCATCGGGCTCAACCGCCACGACGAGTTTCGCCTGCGGATCTGGCTCAGCGAGAATGCCGCGCCACATGCTTTTCCGCTCATCGATGGAAAGACCGGCAAGCGCCTCCGGCGTCATGAAATCCTTGTAGGATTCCCGCCAGCCCTGAACATGCACCTTCGCGATGCCGTCGATATCCTCCGCATTGCCGTCGCGGATGATCACTCAGCCGCTTCCCCCATCTTCTCGCGGAACGGATCGGCGGAATAGACGCCGAGAATGCGCAGCTCGCGGGAGAAGAATTCGAGTTCCTCCAGCGCGCGCTTGAGATTGATGTCCTCGGGATGGCCATCCACCTCCGCATAGAACTGCGTCGCGAGGAACTCGCCCTCCAACATATAGCTCTCAAGCTTCGTCATGTTGATGCCGTTCGTCGCGAAACCGCCGAGCGCCTTGTAGAGCGCTGCGGGCAGGTTGCGCACGCGGAACACAAAAGAGGTCACCGTCGGGCCGTTGCCCGCGGGTGCCCATTTCGGGGTCTTCGACAGAACCACGAAGCGCGTGGTGTTGTGAGCCTCGTCCTCCACGTTCTCGGCGATGATCTTCAGGCCGTAGAGGTCCGCTGCCATGCGCGGCGAAAGGGAGGCGCGGGTCGGGTCCTTCCATTCGGCGACCTGGCGCGCGGAGCCCGCGGTGTCGCCCGCCACATGCGCCTTCAGGCCGAGCTTGCGGATGATCTTGCGGCATTGGCCGAGCGCGTGAACGTGGCTGTACACGCTCTTGATGGTGCCGAGATCGGCCTCCGGCAGTGCCATGAGCTGGAAATGAATCGGCAGGAAGCCTTCGCCGATGATGTGAAGGCCGGATGTCGGCAGCAAGTGGTGGATGTCGGCCACGCGGCCCGCGATCGAGTTCTCGATGGGGATCATGGCAAGGCTCGCCTCACCGTCCTTCACGGCAGCGAAGGCATCCTCGAAGGTGGGGCACGGCAGCACCTCCCAATCGGGATACATAGCCGAGCAGATGATGTGGGAATTGGCCCCCGGCTCGCCCTGGAACGAAATAACCTTATTCATGCTGTCCTCCGGGCCGCGATGATCTCGCGGGCTCTTTCCAGGTCGTGAGGCGTATCGACGCCGAGCGGCACATCGTTCACGACAACCGCGTCGATGCGCATTCCCGCCTCCAAGGCGCGCAGCTGCTCCAGCTTTTCGCGCAGCTCCAGCGGAGACGGCTTCATGCCGACGAAGCGCTGCAGCGCTTTGCGGCGATAAGCATAGAGACCAATGTGATGATAAAGAGGGCCGTCCCCGTAAGGAGCCGTGGCCCGGGTGAAGTAGAGCGCCCTGAAGCGGCCCGGCGACACTTCCGTGCCGACCATCTTCACCACGTTGGGATTGGTCTTCTCCTCCTCCCGCTCGATTGCCGCTACGAGGGTGGCCAGATCGACGGACGAATCCGCAAGAGGCGCGATGGAGGCGGCGATGGCGGCGGGGTCAACGGTCGGCAGATCGCCCTGGACGTTCACCACCACGTCGTGGCGGCCTTCCGGGTCGAGCTTTTCCACAGCCTCGAAAATGCGGTCGGAGCCGGAGGCGTGGTCGGCGCGGGTCATCACGGCCTGCCCGCCGGCCTTGGCCACGGCCTCGGCGATCTCGGGGGCGTCGGTGGCGATCGCCACGGGGCCGATCCCGGCCTCCATGGCCCGGCGCCAGACATGGACGATCATGGGCTCGCCCGCGATATCGGCCAGGGGCTTATTCGGCAGGCGGGTCGCGGCAAGGCGGGCGGGGATGAGAACGAGGGGATCGGACATGGGGTCTTCGTCGCAGGAAAAGGCTTGCGTGTCCTTAGAGCATCGGGCTCCGCTTGTCATGAGTCCTGCGCCACCTGATCCATGGATCTCGGGCCATGCGTGAGCGTCCGAGGCCTGAGCTGCGACCATAGGGGCGGCGAAAAACTCGAAGAGATCTAAAGAACCCCATTGTCAAAACCCCTCCTCTACGGCTAAGCAACGGCCCGTATCTCGCGGGCGCCCGCCCGTGGAGCTGTTCTGTTTGCGCTGGGTTCGCCGTGACCAAGGCGAGGAGAGCCTGATTTATGAATATCGAGACCAATAAGATCCTGGGCGCCGTTTTCGGCACGCTTCTCTTCGTGGTTGGCGTCAAAGTCGTTGCCGAAGGTCTGTTCTCGGCTCATGCCCCTGCCGTTCCGGGCTATGATCTTCCTGCCGCCGAAGAGGCCTCGGCCGGTGGTGGCGGCGCTCCTGCCGCGCCCTCCGAGCCCCTTCCCGTTCTTCTGGCGAGCGCCGATGTGGCCAAGGGCCAGGCCGCGGCCAAGAAGTGCGCCTCCTGCCACACCTTCGATAAGGGCGGCGCGAACAAGGTCGGCCCGAACCTCTACGGTATCGTCGGCCGTCCCGTGGCCTCGCACGAGGGCTTCAACTACTCGGCAGCCATGAAGGCCCATGGCGGCGACTGGACCTACGAGGCCCTGAACGACTTCATTCACAACCCGAAGAAGGCCACTCCGGGCACGATCATGGCCTTCGCGGGCATTTCGAGCGACAAGGAGCGGGCGGACCTGCTGGCCTATCTGCGCACCCTGTCCGACAATCCGGTGGCTCTCCCGTCTCAGTAAGGCTTTCACCGAACACCTGAATTTGACCGAAGCCGGGCCCTGTGCCCGGCTTTTGTTTTGCCCGCTCTCCCTTGCGCTCGCCCTGGGCCGCACAAAAATGTACACCTGACGACAGACGCCTCGTCCTTCAGGAGACGCTTTGTGATCCGCACCTTTCTGCCCAGCTTCCTGGCCGCGTGCCTCAGCCTCGCCCCCCTCGCAGCCCAAGAAGCCCGGAGTCAGGAAGTCCAGTGGCGGCATGGCGCGGCTCTCCTCGGAGAGCCCAAATACCAGCCCGGCTTCAAGCACTTCGACTATGTGAACCCGAACGCCCCCAAGGGCGGCTTCGTGCGCCTGGGCGCCCAGGGCACGTTCGACAACTTCAACGTCGTGGTGGCGGGGGTGAAGGGATCGCTCGAACAGGGCCTGGGCCGAATCTACGAGAGCCTGACCACGCCCTCCCTGGATGAAGCCAGCACCGCTTACGGCCTGCTCGCCGAGACGTTTGCCTATCCCGACGATTACTCCTCCGTCAGCTTCCGCCTGCGCCCGGAGGCCAGATGGCACGATGGGCAGCCCGTGACGGCGGAAGACGTGATCTTCTCCTTCGAGGCCCTGAAGGCCAACAGCCCGACCTATGCCTTCTATTACGCCAACGTGATCAAGGCCGAGAAGACGGGCGAGCGCGAGGTGACGTTCACCTTCAGCGAGAAGGGCAACCGCGAGCTGCCGCAGATCATGGGGCAGCTGATCGTGCTGCCGAAGCACTGGTGGGAGGGCACGGCGCCGGACGGGCGCAAGCGCGACATCACGCAGACCACTCTCGAGCCGCCGCTGGGATCGGGCCCATATCGCCTGAAAAGCTTCGATCCGGGCCGCAGCGCCACCTATGAGCGCGCGAAGGATTACTGGGGCGCGAACCTCAACGTGAATGTGGGGCAGGATAACGTCGACGAGATCCGCTACGAATATTACCGCGACGCGACGGTGCTGCTCGAAGCCTTCAAGGGCGACCGCATCGATTTCCGCACGGAGAACAGCGCGCGCAACTGGGCGACGGGCTACAACTTCCCCGCCCGTGAGCAGGGCCGCGTCGTGCTGGAGGAGTTTCCCTACGCGGCCACCGGCATCATGCAGGCCTTCGTGCTCAACCTGAGGCGCGACAAGTTCAAGGACGAACGCGTACGACGCGCCTTCAACCTCGCCTTCCCGTTCGAGGATCTCAACAAGACCGTGTTCTACGGCCTGTACGAGCGGCCATCGAGCTATTTCTACGGGCTCGATCTGGCCTCCTCGGGGCTGCCCGAAGGCAAGGAGCTGGAGATCCTTGAAACGGTGCGTGACAAGGTTCCGCCGGCCGTCTTCACCACGCCTTACAAGAACCCCATCAACGATTCACCGGAAGCCATCCGCAACAACCTGCGCGAGGCCGACCGCCTGCTGCGCGAGGCCGGATGGGAGGTGAAGAACGGACGCCGCGTGAATGCCAAGGGCGAGGTGCTGAGCGTGGAGCTGCTTGGCAGCACGCCCAATGACGAGCGCGTTTTCCTCCCCTACAAATCCGTGCTCGACCGCCTCGGCATTCAGACCTCGGTGCGCACGGTGGATGACGTGCAATACACCAACCGCACCCGCAACTTCGATTTCGACATCACGACGGGCGCATGGGCACAGTCATCGTCGCCCGGCAACGAGCAGCGTGAATATTGGGGCTCGCAGGCCGCCAAGCGGGAGGGCTCGCGCAACCTTGCCGGAATCGCCGATCCCGCCGTCGATGCCCTGATCGAGCGCATCGTCTACGCAAAGGATCGCGAGGAGCTGGTGGCGGCCACGAAAGCCCTCGACCGCGTTCTGCTGGCGCACAATTACGTGGTGCCGCAATGGACGTCATTGAAGCAGCGCACCGCGCGCTGGAACCGCTACAGCCATCCGGAGAACATGCCGCGCTACGGAGGCGCGGCCTTCCCGACCATCTGGTGGTGGGACGAAGCCAAGGCCGCCAAGACGGGAGCGCCGCGATGAGAACCTTCAACCGCCGTACGATCCTGAAAACCGGCGCGGCAGGCGCGGTTTTGAGCATTCTGCCGAAATCCGCCTTCGCGCAGGCAGAGGGCGAAACCGAGACGCATGGCCTCTCCGCCTTCGGCGATCTGAAGCTGCCGCCGGATTTCAAGCATTTCGATTATGTGAACCCCGCCGCTCCCAAGGGCGGCACGCTGGCGCTCCAGATCAAGCAGACCACCGGCAACCAGAATTTCGACACCTTCAACACACTCAACATCTACGTGCTGCGTGGCGACGGCGCGGCAGGCATGGGCGCGACCTTCGACACACTCATGACGGGCTCGGGCGACGAGCCGGATTCCCTTTACGGTCTCGTCGCCAAGAGCGTGCGCGTCTCCGACGACAAGCTGACCTACCGCTTCATCCTGCGCCCGGAAGCGCGCTTTCACGACGGCTCGAAGCTGACCGCCAAGGATGCGGCTTTCTCCCTGAACATCCTGAAGGAGAAGGGCCATCCCGTTTACCGCGCGCTGCTGATGCAGATGGAATCCGCCGAAGCGGAGGCCGACGACATCCTGCGCGTCAAGTTCACGCCGCAGCGCAGCCGCGACCTGCATCTCGTCGTGGCCTCGCTTCCGATCTTTTCTGAGCGTTATTGGCAGGGCAAGGATTTCGAAGCATCGACGCTCGAAGCGCCCCTCGGCTCTGGGCCCTACAAGGTCGGAAAGTTCGAAACGGGACGATACATCGAGTTCGAGCGCGTGCCGAATTACTGGGCGAAAGACCTTCCGGTGAATGTGGGACAAAACAATTTCGACCGCGTCCGCTGGGAATACTTCCGCGACCGAACGGTCGCCTTCGAGGCCTTCAAGAACGGCACGCTCAACTACCATGAGGAATTCACCTCGCGCACCTGGTCGACTGGCTACGGCTTTCCGGCCATCCGCGAAGGCAAGGTGAAGAAGGAAGAGATCGCGAACGACGCGCCTTCCTCCATCCAGGGCTGGTATTTCAACACGCGCCGCGAGTCCTTCAAGGATCCACGCATCCGCGAAGCCATCGGGCTCGCGTTCGATTTCGAATGGACGAACGCGAACATCATGTTCGGCCTCTACAAGCGCACCACGTCATTCTTCGAAAACAGCGATATGAAGGCGGCCGGCCTGCCTTCACCTGAGGAGCTTGCGCTGCTGGAGCCGTTCCGCGCCCAGCTTCCGGCCTCCGTGTTCGGCGAGCCTATCGTACCGCCGGTCTCGGACGGATCGGGACAGGACAGGAAGCTCCTGCGCCGCGCGGACGAGCTTCTGCGCGAGGCAGGCTGCAAACGTGAGGGCGGCGTACTGAAGCTGCCGAATGGACAGCCGCTACGGATCGAGTTTCTCGACTCGTCAGGCTTCCTTCAGCCGCATACGCAGCCCTTCCAGGCCAACCTGAAGCGGCTCGGCATCGAGGCGTCCTCCCGCATCGTCGACGCCGCGCAATATCAGCGCCGCATGGAGGAATTCGATTTCGACATGGCGAGCCGCAACCTCTCCGGCGGATCGACGCCCGGCGACAGCCTGCGCGTGGTCTATGGTTCAGAGGCCGCGAAAACGCCCGGCTCGCAGAATATCGCGGGCATCTCCAACCCCGCCATCGACGCGCTTATCGACAAGATCGCCAACGCCGAGTCGCGGCAGGATCTCAACATCGCCTGCCGCGCTCTGGACCGGGTTCTCCGTTCGGGCCATTATTGGGTGCCCATGTGGTTCAGAGCCAGCGAATGGATCGCCTATTGGGACCAGTTCTCGCGGCCCGAACAGAAGCCCCGCTTCAGCTCAGGCGCGCCGGGAACCTGGTGGTACGATGCCGAGAAGGCCAAGCGGATCGGGCGAGGATAAGGTTTGAATACGATTGTGACGGCTCCAGCCGTGGCGGGCGCACCCCGCCTGCTCCTGCGTCTCGAAGGTTTGGCGCTCTTCATCCTCGGCACCTGGGCCTTTGCCCAGACCGGTCAGTCCTGGTGGCTCTATGCCATCCTGTTCTTCAGCCCCGACCTGAGCTTTATCGCTTATGCGGCAGGGCCGAAGACGGGCGCCGGGGCCTATAATGCCACCCACACCACCCTCGGGCCTGCGATTCTGGCCGGCATCGGGCTCTTTCTGAATGCTCCTCTGATCCTTGGGATCGCCGCCATCTGGGCGGCGCATATCGGCTTCGACCGCGTGGTGGGATACGGATTGAAATACGGCACCGCTTTCAGCGACACTCATCTCGGCCGCATCGGCCGCAACACGGCGGATGCCTGATGCTGGCCTATATCACGCGCCGCATTCTTCTCATGATTCCGACGATCCTCGGAATCATGCTCATCTCCTTCGTGCTCGTGCAGTTCGCTCCCGGCGGCCCCGTGGAGCGCATCATCGCGCAATTGCAGGGACAGGATTCGGGTGCGACCTCGCGCATTTCCGGCGGGGGCGGCGACATCTCCGGAGGAGGCCAGGGCGGAAGCGTCGGCGCGGGCGATGCATCCACATCGCGCTATCGCGGCGCGCAGGGGCTCGATCCGCAATTCATCAAGCAGCTGGAGGCGCAGTTCGGCTTCGACAAGCCTGCCCCTGAGCGCTTCTTCAAGATGCTGTGGGATTATGCGCGCTTCGATTTCGGAAAAAGCTATTTTCGCGACATCTCCGTGCTGGAACTGATCAAGGAGAAACTGCCGGTCTCGGTCAGCCTTGGCTTATGGATGACGCTTCTGTCCTATGCCATTTCGATACCGCTCGGCATCAGAAAGGCGATCCGTGACGGATCGTCCTTCGACATCTGGACCTCGGCCATCGTCATCATCGGCTATGCGATTCCGGGCTTCCTGTTCGCAATCCTGCTCATCGTGCTCTTTGCGGGCGGATCGTTCTGGCAGTTCTTCCCCTTGCGCGGCCTGACGTCCGAGAACTGGGCCTTCATGCCGTGGTATATGCAGATCGCCGATTACTTCTGGCATCTGGTGCTGCCGATCACCGCCATGGCGCTCGGCGCCTTCGCCACTTCGACGCTTCTCACGAAGAACTCCTTCCTCGACGAGATCCGCAAACAATACGTGCTCACCGCGCGCATGAAGGGACTCTCCGAACGGCAGGTGCTTTACGGCCACGTGTTCCGCAATGCCATGCTGATCGTGATCGCAGGCTTTCCGGGCGCCTTCATCAGCGCCTTCTTCGCGGGCTCGCTCCTCATCGAGACGATCTTCTCCCTCGATGGTCTCGGGCTTCTCTCCTTCGAATCCATCGTGAACCGCGACTATCCGGTGGTGTTCGCCAATCTCTACATCTTCTCCCTGCTGGGACTGGTGGTGAACCTGCTCTCCGACCTCACCTATACCTGGATCGATCCGCGCATCGATTTCGAGACCCGGGAGGCGTGAATGATGGAATCCCTTCACGCTGTCAGCTTCACCACACAGCCTCATCCTGAGGAGCGGGCCTGCTCGCGTCTCGAAGGACGGGGCGTCTGCAGTGCCCTCTGGATGCCTCCTTCGAGGCGCCGCTACGCGGCTCCTCAGGATGAGGGCGGAGGATGGAATAGCCATAATAAGAGCAAGGGAGGTGTGAGATGAACGAGAACGTTCCCATCGCCTCCCCGGCTGCCGCACCCGTCGCGCCGCCGCTGCCTCGCCAGGGCTTCATCAAGCTCTCGCCCCTCAACCAGCGGCGGTTTGCGAATTTCAAGGCGAACCGGCGCGGCTACTGGTCGTTCTGGATCTTCACGATCCTGTTCGTCCTGAGCCTGTTTGCGGAACTCCTCGCCAACGACAAGCCGATCCTTGCCTATTACAAGGGCGAGTTGCTCTATCCCGCCTTCGTGAATTACCCCGAGGAGAAATTCGGCGGCTTCCTGGCACAGACCGATTATCGCGATCCCGTCATCTCCAAGGAGATTGAGGAGCATGGCTGGCTTCTCTGGGCGCCGATCCGCTTCTCCTACAACACGCATAATCTCGACCTTCCCGTTCCCGCGCCCGCGCCGCCCACATGGATGCTCACCGACGCGCAATGCCGCCTTGTCGCGGAGCGCACGGGCGGCACCGGCTGCAACGACATCGAGTGGAACTGGCTCGGCACCGACGACCAGGGCCGCGACGTGGTGGCGCGCCTGATCTACGGCTTCCGCATCTCCGTTCTGTTCGGCCTGACCCTCGCCGGCATCTCGTCCATCATCGGCATTCTCGCAGGCGCGGTGCAGGGCTATTACGGCGGCTGGGTCGATCTCATCGCGCAGCGCTTCATCGAGATCTGGACCGCCATTCCCTCGCTCTATCTGCTCATCATCATCTCGGCGATCATCACGCCGAGTTTCTTCG
This sequence comes from Pseudomonadota bacterium, assembly GCA_023450615.1. Taxonomy (GTDB): domain Bacteria; phylum Pseudomonadota; class Alphaproteobacteria; order Rhizobiales; family Beijerinckiaceae; genus Microvirga. The sequence continues at coordinate 11,183 of JAEXGT010000101.1, forward strand.
TGCTGCTCGGCATCCTTCTGCTCTTCTCCTGGGTGTCTCTGGTGGGCGTGGTGCGCGCCGAGTTCCTGCGCGCGCGAAACTTCGAGTATGTGCGCGCCGCGCGTGCCCTGGGACTTTCGAACGCCACCATCATGTTCAAGCATCTGTTGCCCAACGCCATGGTGGCGACGCTCACCTTCATGCCGTTCATCATCAACGGCTCGATCACGACGCTCACCTCTCTCGACTTCCTCGGCTTCGGCCTGCCGCCCGGCTCGCCTTCGCTGGGCGAGCTGCTGGCGCAGGGCAAGGCCAACCTTCAGGCTCCGTGGCTCGGCCTTTCTGGCTTCTTCGTGATCGCCCTCATGCTCAGCCTCCTCATCTTCATCGGCGAAGCGGTGCGTGACGCCTTCGATCCGAGAAAGACGTTTCGATGACAGAGCCCCTCCTCTCCGTCCAAGATCTCTCCGTCGCCTTTCGCCAGGGCGAGCGCGATACGCTGGCGGTGGACCGCGTTTCCTTCGACATCATGCCGGGCGAGACTGTGGCGCTGGTGGGCGAGTCAGGCTCGGGCAAATCGGTCTCGGCGCTTTCGATCCTGAAGCTCCTGCCCTATCCGTCCGCGCATCATCCGTCGGGGAAGATCCTGTTCAAGGGGAAAAACCTGATCGGATTGAACGAGGACGAGATGCGCCGGGTGCGCGGCGACGACATCACCATGGTGTTTCAGGAGCCGATGACCTCGCTCAATCCGCTCCACACCATCGACCGGCAGATCGGCGAAATTTTGAAGCTCCACAAAGGCCTCTCCGACCGGGAAGCCCTCGCCCGCACGCTTGAGCTTCTGCAGCTCGTCGGCATCCGCGATGCGGAGAGCAGGCTGAAGGCTTATCCGCATCAGCTTTCCGGTGGCCAGCGCCAGCGCGTGATGATCGCCATGGCGCTCGCCAATGAGCCCGATCTTCTCATCGCCGATGAGCCGACGACGGCGCTCGACGTGACGGTGCAGGCGCAGATCCTGAAGCTCCTCGCCGAACTCAAGGCCAAGCTCGGCATGTCGATGCTCTTCATCACGCACGATCTCGGCATCGTTCGCAAAGTCGCCGACCGCGTCTGCGTGATGCTGAACGGCAAGATCGTGGAGCATGGAACGGTGGCGGAGGTTTTCGGCAATCCGCAGCATGCCTACACCCAACGCCTTCTCGCCGCAGAGCCGAAGGGCCGCGCCAACCCAGTGAACGCCAACTCGCCCGTGATTGTCGAAGCCGGTCCGATCAAGGTCTGGTTTCCGATCAAGCGCGGCTTCTTTCAGAGAACCGTCGGCCACGTGAAGGCTGTCGACGGCGTGTCCGTGCGTGTGCGCAAGGGCGAGACGGTGGGCGTCGTGGGGGAATCCGGCTCGGGCAAAACAACGCTTGGCCTCGCCATCCTGCGCCTCGTGCAATCGGAAGGCCCCATCGTCTTTCTCGGCAACCGCATCGACGGCTTGCGCTCGCGCGAGATCCGCCCCATGCGCAAGGATCTCCAGGTGGTGTTCCAGGATCCTTACGGATCCCTCTCGCCACGCATGTCGGTGGCCGAGATCGTGGAGGAAGGCCTGCTCGTTCAGGACAAGGGGCTTACCTATCAGCAACGCCGCGACGTGGTGGCGAAGGCCCTGTACGATGTAGGCCTCGATCCCGCCACCATGGACCGCTATCCGCACGAATTCTCCGGCGGCCAGCGCCAGCGCATCGCCATTGCCCGCGCCATGGCGCTCGAGCCGCAATTCATTCTGCTCGACGAGCCCACATCGGCGCTCGACATGTCCGTGCAGGCGCAGATCGTGGAGCTTCTACGCGATCTCCAGAAGCGCCGCGACCTCGCCTACATGTTCATCAGCCACGACCTGAAGGTAGTGCGTGCGCTCGCCAATCATGTGATGGTGATGCAGAACGGCAAGGTGGTTGAGGAAGGGCCCGCCGAGGCCATATTCAATGCGCCCCGCACGGATTACACGCGGGCCCTGTTCGCGGCGGCATTCAACCTGGAAACGGCAGGCGCCAACACCGTTCGAGAGTAACCGATCGAGGTCATGCCCGCGCACCCTCATCATCCCGCAGGCCATTCACATCATGGACATCGCCATGAGGTGAGTCACGGCCGCGCGTTCCTGATCGGCATTACCCTCAATCTTGCCTTCGTCGCCATTGAGGCGGGATACGGCTTCTTTGCGGGTTCCATGGCGCTCCTGTCGGATGCGGGCCATAACCTGAGCGACGTGCTGGGGCTTGCCATCGCCTGGGGCGCGACAATCCTCGCAAAGCGCGCGCCGAATGAGCACTACACCTATGGCCTGCGCTCAAGCTCCATTCTCGCGGCGCTCCTCAATGCCCTCCTGCTCATGGTGGCCGTGGGCGGCATCGTGTGGGAATCCGTGCAGCGCCTGATCGAGCCCACGCCTGTGCTGGCCGGCACCATGATGATCGTCGCCGGCATCGGCATCGTGGTGAACGGTTTCACCGCTTTCCTGTTCATGGGCGGCCACAACGACATCAACATTCGCGGCGCCTTCCTGCACATGGTGGCCGATGCCGCCGTGTCGCTCGGCGTCGTGCTCGGAGGCCTCGCCATTCTCTGGACGGGTGCCGACTGGATCGACCTGGTGCTCAGCCTCGTCATCGCCGCCGTGATCGTGTGGGGGATATGGGGACTGTTCAGGCAATCGCTCCGTCTCTCGCTGCATGGCGTGCCGGAGGGAATTGCAATGGCGGACGTGAGAGCGGCCCTTGCCAGGCGCCCAGGCGTCGCCCATGTGCATCATCTGCATGTGTGGGCCATCAGCACCACGGAAACGGCCCTGACGGCACATCTCGTCATTCCGGGCGGCCATCCCGGCGACGGCTTTCTCGCCGAAACCCTGCGGGGGCTGCGGGAGCGTTTCGGCATCGACCATGCGACCCTGCAGATCGAGATTCATGCGCCGGAACACCCGGATTACGGCGAATGCCCCCTTGATCAACGCGATCATGATCACGACCATTCTCACGAGGGGCACAGCCAAGATGGTCACTCCCATAGGCGTGACACATCGCATCTTTCGCCGTAATGCCGTATCAGTCGCCTCTCTGACGGCTTGAAGGACCCCAATATGGCACGTGCTCTCCTCATCGTTCTCGATTCTGTCGGCATCGGCGGGGCCGAAGATGCTGATTCCTATGGGGATGTGGGCGCCGATACGGTCGGGCACATCGCCGAAGCCTGCGCCGAGGGGCGCGGGGATCAGCCCGGCCTGCGCCAGGGACCGCTCCATCTGCCGCATCTGGCGGCCCTGGGCCTGGGACTCGCCTGCGAGGCTTCCACGGGCCGCCTGCCGCCGAACCTCGCGCCTACGGGCGCCCTGAAAGGCGCCTGGGGCTACGGCGTCGAGACCTCAAAGGGCAAGGATACACCCTCCGGCCATTGGGAGATCGCCGGCGTTCCGGTGGCGTTCGATTGGGGCTATTTCCCCAACACAGTTCCAGCCTTTCCGGAAAAGCTCACGCAGGCGCTGATCGAGCGCGCGAAGCTCCCGGGCATCCTCGGCGACAAGCATGCCTCGGGCACCGCCATCATCGATGAGTTCGCGGTCGAGCATCTGAAGACCGGCAAGCCGATCTGCTACACCTCCGTCGACAGCGTGCTTCAGATTGCGGCGCATGAAGAGACGTTCGGGCTGGAACGGCTCTACGAAGTCTGCCGGATCGCGCGTGAACTCTGCGACGAATACAAGATCGGCCGCGTGATCGCGCGGCCCTTCCAGGGCAGTCCTGAGACAGGCTTCAAGCGCACGGGCAACCGCAAGGATTTCGCGACGCCACCGCCGTCAGACACCATTCTCGACACGCTGGCGAAAGCTGGCCGCGCTATCGTGACCGTCGGCAAGATCGGCGACATCTTCGCCCATCGCAGTACCGGCCAAGAAGTGAAGCCCAACGGCAACGATGCCTGCCTGTCTGCTGCCATCGATGCCATGAGGACGCTGCCCGATGGCGGCTTCGTGTTTGCGAACCTTGTCGATTTCGACAGCGAGTTCGGCCATCGCCGCGACATTCCAGGCTATGCGGCGGCGTTGGAGGCTTTCGACAGGCGCGTGCCGGAAATCGAGGCCGCGCTGCAAGAGGGCGACATCGTCATCGTCACCGCCGATCACGGCAACGACCCCTCCTGGCAGGGCACCGACCATACCCGTGAACACGTGCCGATCCTCTGCTTCGGCCCCGGCGTGAAGCCCGGCAGCATCGGGCGGCGGGAAAGCTTCGCCGATATCGGGGCGAGCGTTCTGGCTCATGTGGGCGTAGCCAACCCCGGCAAGGGGAAGGCATGGGTTTGAAGCACCATTGTCATTCCGGGGCCGCGTAGCGGAGCCCGGAACCCATAAACACCATCAGTGCAAATCTTCGCTCTGTCAGTGGTTATGGGTCCCCGCCTTCGCGGGGATGACAGTGTTGAGGCTCTCGCGCCCTCTCGTCTCTCCGATACCGGATCGGCTGATGCCGTTCGGGATGAAGCCTTGACCATAGGGGCATCCGCCACGCTGCCGCACCCTTCGCTTGAGCCGTTGACGGCAACGCAACTTTGGCTCAGTCTTCCATAGATCGTAAGGAGGCTTTCCTGGCGATCGTTGGGGAAGTCTTCCCGTTCTCGCGTGGAAGATCATTCAATGAGCACGCCTAACCGCTCGACCCATATCCGGCTCACCTCTCACCCCGAGCCGAATACAGGCACCATCAAGCATCCGATTCACTGGGGCGCCAAGGCCCCGCATGAGCGCGGGCCAATCATCGGCACAGTGACCAATCCAGGCGACCGCAACGTGATCGGCGCCCATGGCGGCTCCTATTCGCTTTACCGGGCATTGGCGATTTCGGCGCGTGCGCTCAATCCCCTCGCGCGGCCCGATCTGCACAACACGCATCCCACCGCCGAGATCGGCCCGCATCCGCAATGGTTCGAGAAGGGCAAGATCGTGTCCCTCGATCCCTGGGGCCACATGGTCGGAGATGTTTTCAAGGATGAGATCGCGAGCGGCCATGACATCCGGCCCTCCATCGCGGTGACGAAAGCGCGCCTCAACATGCCGGAAATTCTCTCCGCCATGGGCGCGAAGCGGCTGAAGGCTGATGGCGGTTTTCTGCATGAGTCCGGCGATATCTCTGTCACGAAGATCGCTGTCGATCCCGTGTGGTATCTGCCCGGCATCGCGGAGCGCTTCGGCTGCACGGAAGGCGAATTGCGCCGCACGTTATTTGAACAAACCGGCGGCATGTTCCCGGAACTCGTGACGCGTCCCGACATGAGCGTGTTCCTACCGCCCATCGGCAACACGACCGTCTATGTGGTGGGCGACGTATCGCGGTTGAGCGATCCGAAGACACGCATCGCCTGCCGCGTGCACGACGAGTGCAACGGGTCCGACGTGTTCGGTTCCGACATCTGCACATGCAGGCCCTATCTCGTGCACGGCATCGAGGAATGCGTGCGGGAAGCGCAGAACGGCGGCGTCGGCGTGATCGCCTATAACCGTAAAGAAGGCCGCGCGCTCGGCGAGGTCACGAAGTTCCTCGTGTACAATGCGCGCAAGCGCCAGGAGGGCGGCGATTCCGCCGCCACCTATTTCGAGCGCACGGAATGCGTGGCGGGCGTTCAGGATGCGCGCTTCCAGCAGCTCATGCCCGATGTGCTGCACTGGCTGGGCATCCGCCGCATCGACCGGCTCATGTCCATGTCGAACATGAAGTACGACGCCATCACGGGCTCGGGAATCGAGGTGGTGGAGCGCGTGCCCATTCCCGCGGAGCTGGTGCCGCCGGATGCGCAGGTGGAGATCGAAGCCAAGAAGGCCGCGGGTTACTACACGCCCGATGGCGCGCCCGACGCCGAGGGGCTCGACAAGGTGAAAGGCCGCGATCTCGAGCGCTTTTAACCTTCTCCACAACCGGCTGCGCTTGAAGGTGCGAGCAAGATCAAGACTATGCTATCGCTCTTCCATTGAAGAGCAGCGGAGCCCTATGTGACGGACCAGCCGAATTCTTCCCCCGAGACCCAAGCCGCCCGCAAGCTCCTGAATGCTGCGGCGGTGCGCGAGCGGTCTCACCAGCTTCTGCAAGCCGGGCTTGAGGGCCGTCTGCACCATTTCACTGTGGATATGAGCCACCTGGAAGCCTGCGCCGACGAGGTGGTCAAAACCATCCGCGAGGCCTATCCGGCGCTCGACATTCCTTTCCATGCCCGCTGGCGGCATTTCGCGGCCGGGGGCCACGACCGCTGGGATGCGGTGATGCACGGCGCTCCCTGGACGAATACCGGCGAGATGGCCCGCGCGGCCTTCGACCTCGCCATCGTCTCCGTGCTGCTCGATGCGGGAGCGGGCCCGCAATGGCGCTATCAGGAAGGCCGCACGGACGAGACCTATACCCGTTCCGAGGGGCTGGCGGTCGCGAGCTTCGACATGTTCGTGGGCGGCGCTTTCTCGTCGAGGCCGGACGACCCCTTCCGCGTCGATGCGGATGTGCTCATGGCCCTGACGGCGGAAGATCTGGCCGAGGGCTTCCAAGTCTCCGGGAGCAATCCGCTCGTGGGCCTGGAGGGCCGCGCCGCGCTCCTGAACCGCCTGGGCCGCGTGGTGGCCACCAACCCGGACATTTTCGGGCAGGTGGACGATCCCCGCCCCGGCGGCCTTGTCGATGTGATCGCAGCGACCGCCGAGGGAGACGCCATCAGGGCGACCGCGATCCTCGAAGCGCTCCTGACCTATCTCGGCCCCATCTGGCCGGGACGCATCACCCTGGGCGGCGTCGATCTGGGCGACACCTGGCGTCATCCGCTGGTGGAGGCGCCGGACGCGACAAAGGGGCTCATCCCCTTCCACAAGCTCTCACAATGGCTCTCCTACTCGCTCATCGAGCCCCTGGAATGGGCCGGCTATAGGGTGACCGACGTCAACGGCCTCACCGGCCTGCCTGAATACCGCAATGGCGGCCTCTTCCTCGATACCGGCGTGATCGCCCTGAAGAACCCGGAGGACGCCAAAACGGCACATGCGGTGGATTCCCTCCTCGTCGTGGAGTGGCGGGCCTTGACGGTTGCCCTTTTGGACCGCATTGCCGATCCCATCCGCGCCCGGCTCGGGTTTACCGCCGAGGACTTTCCTCTCGCGAAGGCGCTCGAAGGCGGCACCTGGGCAACGGGGCGCAGACTAGCCAAGGAGAAGCGCGGCGACGGCTCGCCGCCTCTCAGCGTGATCAGTGACGGAACGGTTTTTTGAGGATTCAGCCTATGACGACCCAGGGAGAGAAAAGCATGCAAGGCGTAACGGTGGTCGATCATCCGCTGGTTCAGCACAAGCTGACCCTGATGCGCGACAAGGAGCGCTCCACGAAGGGCTTCCGCCAGCTCCTCAACGAAATCGGCATGCTGCTCTGCTACGAGGTCACCCGCGATCTCCCCATGGAGCGCATCGAGATCGAGACGCCGATGACGAAAATGGAAGGCGCGCAGATCGCCGGCAAGAAGCTGGTCTTCGCCCCCATCCTGCGCGCAGGCGTCGGTTTCCTCGACGGCATGCTCACCCTCGTTCCCGCGGCGCGCGTGGCGCATATCGGCCTCTACCGCGATCCGGAATCGCTCCAGGCGGTCGAATATTATTTCAAGGCCCCATCCGATCTCGCCGACCGCATGGTGCTGGTGCTCGACCCGATGCTCGCCACCGCGAACTCGGCGGTTGCCGCCATCGAGCGCCTGAAGGAGCGCGGCGCGAAGGATCTCCGCTTCGTGTGTCTTCTGGCCGCACCTGAGGGCATCGAGCGCCTGCGTAGCGCGCATCCCGACGTGCATATCTGGACCGCGTCGATCGACGAGAAGCTCAACGACCACGGCTATATCGTGCCGGGTCTGGGCGATGCGGGCGACCGCATGTATGGAACGCGCTAACAGGAATGCTGTTAGCGCTGTGATACGTCACAGGATGGATTAGCACCTTGCGCTTCATCGTCGCCGACTGGGGAACGACCCGCTTCCGTGGCTATCTGATCGAGAACGAGACCATTCTCGATCAGGTCTCTTCGGACGAGGGCGTATCCGCCTTGCAAAAAGGCCAGCATCGGGACGTATTCGTCAAACATTGCGGGCGCTGGCTCGATGCGGAGCCGAACGCGCCCGTTCTGCTCGTCGGCATGGTCGGCAGCCGCGAGGGATGGGTCGAAGCGCCCTACGCCACCTGCCCCGCCGGCGTGACGGAAATCGCGCAAGCTCTCATTGCCGTCGAGATCGGCAACGGACGCAAGGGCTACATCATCCCCGGCCTGTTCTGCGAGCCCGCTCCAGGCGCCGCCGACGTGATGCGCGGCGAGGAGACGCTGGTGCTGGGCACCGGCGTCGAAAACGGCATCATCTGTTCCGCCGGCACGCATCCCAAATGGATTCTCGTGCGCGAGGGACGCATCGAACGTTTCGCCACCTACATGACCGGCGAAATGTATGCGCTGCTGCTCGAGCATTCCATGATCGGACGGCCCGCAACCGAGCCCGCCGACCAGAAGGGCTTCGACATGGGCCTCGATGCGGCACAACGCAATGGCGGCGCGGATGGCGCGGCCCGCGTTGGGCTGCTGCATCTCCTGTTCTGCGCCCGCGCCGCCGTCGTCTCCGGACGCATGGCGAGCAACCTGCTCGCGCCCTATCTCTCCGGCCTTCTCACGGGCGACGAGATCAACGGCGCGCTCGCGCAGTTCGGACGCCCCTCCTCCGTCACCATTCTCGCCGGTCACGCCCGCGCCGATCTTTACGTGCACGCGTTAGCGCGCCTCGGCATCAAGGCGGAAATGAAAGTTCCCCAGCAAGCCCTGCTTGCGGGTCTGGCGCGCATCGTGCGCCAGCATTCCCAGAGCTGAACGCTCATCCAATCCCTCAGGTCAAAACAAATGCCTCACGCGCTTCTCGCCACACCCTCCGAAGCCTCGCTGCCAATCTGGCTCGTGACGGAAAGCACATGGGGCAGCATTTCCTCGCAACTGCCGAAGGTGGCGCAGGGTTTTGCGAAAGCTCAGGGCTTTGAAGGAAAAGCGGGCAGCCATTGCCTGCTGCCGGACGAGAACGGCAACCTCTTCGGGATAGCCTTCGGGCTCGCGGGCGAAGATGCCAAGCAACGCGATCCTTTCGCCATCGGCAAGCTCGCGACAGTCTTGCCCGATGGCGTCTATCGTTTCGAGAATGATGCGCCCGATGCGACGCTTGCCACGCTCGCGTGGATTCTGGGATCGTACGGTTTCACGCGTTACCGCAAGCGCAGTGAAAAATCCGTCCGCCTCGTCACGCCGAAAGGCGTGGACGCGAAAGAAGTGACACGCATTGCCAATGCCGTGTTCCGCAGCCGCGACCTCATCAACACACCGACGAGCGATCTCGGCCCCGATGGGATTGAAGCAGCCGCACGGGAAATAGCAGACACGCATGGCGCGAAGTTCACCAGCATCGTCGGAGACGATCTGCTGGATCGGAATTTCCCCATGATCCACGCGGTCGGGCGCGCATCCGCCATCGCGCCGCGCCTCATCGATTTCACCTGGGGCGATGAGAACGCACCGCGCATCACGCTCGTTGGCAAGGGCGTCGCCTTCGATACCGGCGGCCTCGACATCAAGCCGCCCTCCTCCATGCTGATGATGCGCAAGGACATGGGCGGCGCGGCCGCAACGCTCGCGCTCGCCGACATGATCATGGGAGCGAAACTCCCGGTGCGCCTGCGCGTGCTCATTCCCGCCGTCGAGAATTCGATCTCCAGCAACGCCTTCCGCCCTGGCGATATCCTGAACAGCCGCAAGGGCATCACGGTCGAGATCGGCAACACGGATGCGGAAGGCCGCCTCATCCTCGCTGATGCGCTGGCGCTGGCGGATGAGGAGAAGCCTGACCTCATCGTCGATTTCGCCACGCTCACCGGCGCCGCACGCACGGCGCTGGGGCCTGAGCTTCCGCCCTTCTACACGGATGACGACGAGCTCGCCCTCGACATTGCCCGCACCGGCCTGGAGGTGAACGATCCCGTATGGCGCATGCCGCTCTGGGCGCCGTACATGAGCCAGCTCGACTCGAAATATGCCGACATGAACAATACCGGCGGTCCGATGGCAGGCTCCATCACCGCGGCCCTGTTCCTGCGCCGTTTCGTGTCCGACGCCAAGGCGCATGTGCATTTCGACATCTTCGCCTGGAACCCCTCGACCCGCCCGGGCCGTCCGGAAGGCGCTGAGGTTCAGGCCGCCCGCCTGATGTATGCTCTTCTGAAGAAGCGCTACGCCTCTTAAGCATAGCGGCAAAGACATGTTGCATCGTTCGCATCGGGGCTGAATAATCCGGCCCCGAAACGACCGGTGCGATCATGTCTGTCGAGTTGCGCGCGCTCCAATCCTTAAAGCTCTGGCACGATGTGCATCTCGACCTCGTGCATCAGGGCGGCGATCTCTCATCTCGTCAGATCGCCATTCTGCTGACGATCTATCTGGATCCGCCGCCTCATACGGTGCGTGGACTTGCCAAGAAGCTCGACGTCACGAAAGCCGTCATCACGCGGGCTCTCGACACTCTCGGCAAGCTCGACCTCGTCTCCCGCCGCCGGGATGAGGCGGATCGGCGCAACGTGATCATCCAGCGCACCGTTGCTGGCGCTTTGGCCGTGGAACGGCTAGGAGACACTATTACCGCCCGAGCCAAGGAGCTGCCTCGATGAGTTTCGACCGCCGCATCACCCCTTTCCGCGCCGATCTGGCGGATGAGAAGCTTCGCGGGAAGGTCGAGGCCGAGCGTTTCATCACCGGCACGGTGAAGCGCGTCGTTGCTCCTTTCGCGCCCCTCCATCGGCATCCTTCGCGGGAAGCGCCGGTCGACACGCAGGCGATCTTCGGCGAGGGCGTGACCGTCTATGACGAGCATGAGGGCTGGGCCTGGGTGCAGCTGCACGACGACGGCTATGTGGGCTATCTGCCGAACGTCGTGCTGGGCGAGCCGGGACCGCAGGCGACGCATAAGGTCGCGGCGATCCGCACCTTCATCTATCCCGGCCCGAACCTGAAGCTGCCGCATATCGACCTTCTGACGATGAACTCGAAGGTTGCCATCATCGGCACTCAAGGCGAGTACGCGCAAATGGCGGATGGCGGATGGCTCTATGCCGCGCATCTGTCAGGCATCGATGTGCGCGAGACGGATTACGTGAGTGTCGCCGAGCGCTTCCTGCACACGCCCTATCTCTGGGGCGGCAAGACGAGCCTCGGCATCGATTGCTCCGGCCTTGCGCAGACCGTGCTGCTCGCCGCCGGCATCAAGGCCCCGCGCGACAGCGACATGCAGGAGCAGCAGCTCGGAGCCGCTATCGAGGTAAAGCCCGATCTCAGCGGCCTCACGCGCGGCGATCTGGTGTTCTGGAAAGGCCATGTGGGCCTGATGATGGATGAAACGAACTTCATCCACGCCACCGGCCACAGCATGACCGTGATGATCGAGCCGATTGCTGTCGCCGAAGAGCGCATCCGCCGGACGAGCTACGGGCCGATCAGCTCCATCAAGCGTTTCGCTTAATAGCCCCGCACCCGATCCACCGTGTTCTCGAACGCCTCCCCCGCTTCGTAGCGGCGAATCTGATCGGCGATGTAGCGCGCGGTCGCTTCCGGCTCGCTCGTGGCCGCATTGTGCGGTGTGATCGTGACGCGCGGATGCGTCCAGAGCGGCGAGTCCTGAGGCAGCGGTTCCTTCTCGAACACGTCGAGGGTGGCGGCCTTCAGCGTCCCGTCGTCGAGGCATGCGAGGATATCGGCTTCCACCTGCAAACCGCCGCGACCCGCATTGATGAGGATGGGGCCGCCGAGCCTCCCGTCCTGCGCGAGCTTTTTGAACAGGCTGCGGTTGAGAATGCCGCGCGTGTCGGGCGTGAGCGGGATCAGGCTCACCAGAATGTCCGTGCGTGCAAGGAATGCATCGAGCTCATTTTCGCCCGAATAAACCTTGAAGCCTGCGATATTCTTCGGTGTGCGGCTCCAGCCCGCTACATTAAAGCCCATCATCTTGAGCTTCACGGCCGCATCCTGCCCCAGCACGCCGAACCCCATGATGCCGACGCGCACATCCGATGCAATCGGCGGCGAGACATCCGGCTCCCAAAGCTTCATGCGCTGAGCTTCCGAGAAGCGTGCGTGATCGCGCAGATACATGAGACAATGCATGACCATGTACTCGCTCATGCGATGCGTCAGGTCATCCTGCGCCACGCGCACGATCGGCACATCGGGAAGCTTGGGATAGCCCATCAGGTGATCGACGCCTGCGCCGAGCGAGAAAAGCGCTTCGAGATTCGGCAGGTCATCGAGGCTGCCGGGCTTCGGCCCCCAGGTCGCGACATAGCGGATCTTGCTTCTGTCGAAATCTTCACCCAGCACGGCAATCTCGCGTTCCGGCAGGTAGCGCTTAAAGCGCTCGAGCCAAGGCTGCGTTTCCCAGGTGACGGCGACGAGAAGGCTCACGATTTCGCTCCGATGCGTTCGAGGATCATTGCTCCAGACGTCGCCTTCGCGTCGCCGAGCGCATAAGCAGCACGCACCATGCGCTCGGCTGCCTGCGCGGCCTCTTCGCTGCGTGCGTGAACAATGGCGAGGGGGCGGCTGGCGTCGACCGTCTCACCGATCTCGGCAAGCTGCGTGAGGCCGACCGCATGATCGATAGGGTCTTGCGGCCGCGTGCGCCCGCCGCCCAGCGCCACGACGGCAACACCCACATCGCGCGTGGCGACGCTCTGCACAATGCCGGGGCGCTCCGCATGGATCGGACGGATCACGGACGCTGCCTTCAGATGCTTACCGTGGTTTTCCAGGAAGTCGGAGGGGCCGCCGAGCGCACTCACCATGCGCTGAAACACTTCTGCCGCTTTGCCGGAGGAAATCGCATTCTCGATTTTTTCGCGCGCCTCCACGATATCGGAGGCAAGTTTGCCGAGCACGAGCATCTCGGCAGATAATTCCACGGTCACTTCATGGAAACGCTTCTCACGCTTGCGGCCCGTGAGATAATCCACTGCATAGGCCATCTCGACCGCATTGCCTGCGGCGGAAGCGAGCGACTGGTTCATGTCCGTGAGCAATGCGCTCGTGGGCAGCCCCGCGCCGTTCGCCACGAGCACGAGGCTCTCGGCAAGAGCGCGCGCATCCTTCGCGTTGTCCATGAACGCGCCGGAGCCGAACTTCACGTCCATCACCAGGCCATGCAGGCCGGCGGACAGCTTCTTCGAAAGAATGGAGGCCGTGATAAGGTCGATGGATTCCACCGTCGCCGTGACGTCGCGAATGGCATAGAGGCGCTTGTCGGCAGGCGCGAGATCTGCCGTCTGGCCGATGATGGCGCAGCCGACCTCGCGCGTGACACGGCGGAAGGTGTCGAGATCGGGCTGCGTGACATAGCCCGGAATGGAATCGAACTTGTCGAGCGTGCCGCCCGTATGGCCGAGACCGCGACCGGAGATCATCGGCACGTAGCCGCCGCAGGCCGCCACCGCCGGACCCAGGGCAAGGCTCACCGTATCCCCCACGCCGCCTGTGGAGTGCTTGTCGAGCACGGGACCGGGCAGATCCCATTTCAGCACCTCGCCCGAATTCATCATGGCCTGCGTCAGCGCCACGCGCTCCGGAACGGAGAGGCCGCGAAAGAAGATCGCCATGGCGAAGGATGCGGCCTGTCCTTCGGAGACATGGCCCGATGTGAGTCCTTCGATGAAGCGATGAATTTCCTCGGCGTCGAGCGTCGCCCCGTCGCGCTTGCGGCGGATGATTTCCTGCGGAAGAAGTGTCATGGTTCAGTACGCTCCGGTGGCGGCTTGGCCTTCTCGTCCCTCGATGGCGGCGATCAGCGCGTCGTAGACGCTGCTCGCACCGATGCGGAAGGTCTGCGGCGTCGCCCAGCCCGCTCCCATGATGCGCTCCGCAAGATCGAGATAGAGCTTCGCGTCCGCGAGCGTGCGAATTCCGCCCGAGGGCTTGAGCCCCACCGGGCGGCCGGATGCCTTGATGGCATTCAGCATGATTTCCGCTGCTTCCGGCGTTGCGGATACAGGCGTCTTGCCGGTCGATGTCTTGATGAAATCAGCGCCTGCATCGATGGTGAGGCGGCTTGCAGTCTCGATCAGCTTCGCATCTTTCAACTCGCCCGTTTCGAGAATGACCTTAAGGAGCCGGCCCGGATCGACGAGATCGCGCACGGCTTCAATCATCTCCGCGGCAATCGTCACGTCGCCACGGCGGAGGGCATCGTAAGGCAGAACGAGATCAATCTCGCTCGCGCCATCCGAGAGCGCCTCCTGCACGTCGTCGGCGACGCGGTCCACCTCCTCGCCACCGGCGGGGAAATTCACTACGGTCGCGATACGCACAGGCGAGCCTTTCAGGTTCTCCTGCGAGCGTTTGACGAATTGCGGCCACACGCAAACGGCAGCCACCGGGCCGCGCTCATCGAGAGCCTTCTTGCAAAGCGCGTCGATGGCCTGATCCGTGCAATTATCCGTCAGGTCGGTCAGGTCGAGGCAGCGCAGGACGCGCTGGGCGATTTGAGCGTCAGACATATCTTCAAAGCTCCGCGACGAAGGAACGGATGAGGCGCTTGAACTTCTCGGAGGCTTCCGCCGCCGTGTCCTTGGTTTCCTGATGCGAGGGCGAAGCGCCCTCGATCCCGGCGGCGAGATTGGTGACCACTGAAATCGCCGCCACCCGCAGGCCGTAATAGCGCGCGAGAATGACCTCCGGCACGGTGGACATGCCGACAAGATCGCCGCCGAGGATCTGCACCATCTTGATCTCGGCGGGCGTCTCGAAGCTCGGGCCGGAGAGCCAGGCATAGACCCCTTCCGGAACATCGATGCCGCTTTTCTTGGCCGCACGCTGAAGCGCTTCGCGCAAGGCGGGATCGTATGCATCGGTCAGCGAAACGAAACGGCCTTCGGTGTGATCGCGCAGAAGCGGATTGGCGCCCGAGAGATTGAGGTGATCGTTGATCGCAACGAGGCTGCCGGGGCGGATCGAGGCGCGCACGGAGCCCGCGGCATTGGTGGCCACCAGAACCGGAATGCCGAGCTCCTTCACGAAAGCGACAGGCAGGCGCATCGCGCCCGCATCACCCGTTTCGTAGTAATGCGCACGCCCCTGGAACAGCAGAACCCGCTTTCCTTCAAGCGTGCCCGCAACGAGTTTGCCCGCGTGACCGGACACGCCGCTCTTCGGAAAGTGCGGAATGTCGGCGTAAGCGAGGCTCGCCGCATCGCTCACCTCATCGACGAGCGTGCCGAGGCCGGTGCCGAGCACGAAGGCGGCATCGAAATGACCGTCGAAACCACGGGCGCGCACGAATTCGGCGGCCTCTTGAACGTTCTGCTGCATAACCAGTCTCTTATCTATCCGTCAGGTTGTCCGGCCCGAAGGAGAAGGGCAACAACTCTTCCAGAGTAAAGCTCTTCCGAATGCCCTCGGGGCCTGCGACATGAATCTTCGTATCGGGAGAAGCGAATTCGCGGATGCGCTGGCGGCAGCCGCCGCAGGGTGTCACGAGATGCTCGCCGTTGCCCATGACGACGATCTCGCGGATCGCGCTTCCGCCGCCCGCGATCATTGCGGAGATCGCACCGGCCTCAGCGCAGGAGCCCACCGGATAGGCCGCGTTCTCCACGTTGCAGCCGGTGAACACCTGTCCTTCGGGCGTGACGATGGCGGCCCCGACTTTGAAGCGGGAATAGGGAGCATAGGCTCTCGCCTGGATTGCCTTCGCGGCTTCGAAAAGCATGTCGAGAGATGCCATCATCAGCGCTCCTTCACATAAGGCACGCCTATCGCGCGCGGAGGAATGGCCTTGCCGATGACGCCCGCGAGCAGGATGACCGTCATGAGATAGGGCAGCGCCTGAATGGCCTGCACAGGCACCTCGCCGATGCCGGGCAGCGCGAAGCCCTGAAGCTGATTGGCGATGGCATCGAGAAGGCCGAAGAGGAAGCAGGCTCCGAGCGCCGGCCACGCGCGCCACTTGGCGAAGATGAGCGCCGCGAGCGCGATGAAGCCGCGCCCCGCGGTCATGTTGGGCAGGAAGCCGGCTGCCTGGGAGACCGCCAGATAAGTGCCGCCGATACCGCACAGAACGCCGCCGATGATGACAGCCGAATAGCGCAGGCCAGCAACCGAAATGCCGGCCGTGTCGACGGCCGCCGGATTTTCGCCGACGGCGCGCAGGCGAAGGCCGAAGCGGGTGCGGCCAAGGATGAACCATGTCAGCGGCACCGCCAGAAGCACCGCATAGACCAGCACCGAATGGCCAAAGACGACATCGCCGAACCGTTGATCGCCTTCCAGCGGCGGCGTGCGCCCACCCTGCCCATACCAGGCATTGCCGATAATGGCCGTGAGGCCCGCCGCCAGCATATTGATGGCAACGCCGGACACGATCTGGTTGCCGCGCTGACTGATGGAGGCAAAGCCGTGGATGAGGGCGAAGGCCACGGACGCAAGAATGCCGAAGGCGAGGCCGATCCAGGCGGAGCCGAACGCGTAGGCGGCGGCGGCGGCGGCAAAAGCCGCAACCAGCATCTTGCCCTCAAGGCCGATATCGACGACGCCCGAGCGTTCGGACCAGAGTCCTGCAAGACATGCGGCGAGCAGCGGTATGGAGAGACGCAGCGCCGAGTCGACAATTGTAGCGAGAATACCGAGATCCATGCTCACGCTCCCGCCAGCTTCGGACGCGACAACAGATGCGCCACGAGACGGCGGAAAAGACCGTCGAGAGCGCCAGCGAACAGAATGATGATGCCGCCGATCACCACCACCATGTCGCGGGTGATGGCGGGCTGCTCGAAGGCAAGCTCCGCGCCGCCCTGATAGAGAATGCCGAACAGGAGCGACGCGAGAATGATCCCTACCGGATGCGCGCGCCCCATGAGCGCGACCGCGATGCCGACGAAACCGTAGCCGGAGGTGAATTCCAGAAGCAGGCGGTGCTGATAGCCCATCAGCTCGTTCACCGCGAGGCCGCCTGCGAGAGCGCCCGAGAGCACCATGGCGATGATGATGATGCGCGCGGGCGAGATGCCCGCATAGACCGCAGCCGTGGGATTGGAGCCGACGACGCGGATCGCATAGCCCAGACGCGAGCGGTAGATCAGCAACCAGATGAGATAGGACGAGATCAGGGCGAGCACGAGGCTGAGGTTGAGCTGCGATGACGGAATGGTGACGCCGAACCAGGCGAACACGTCGTGCATGAAGGGAATCTGCGATGCTTCAGGAAAAGTCCGCGTTTCCGGATTCATGGATTGCGGCTCGCGCAGCACGTTCACGAGGAGATAGACGATCAGCACGCTCGCAAGCCAGTTGAACATGATCGTGGTGATCACGATATGGCTGCCGCGCTTGGCTTGCAGATAGCCCGGAATGGCAGCCCAGGCGGCACCGAAGGCGGCGGCTCCCAGAATACCGAGCGGGATCAGCAGGAACCCGGGCAGGAAGGTGAGATTGTTGAGCGTGAGCGCGATCCCCAATCCTGCAAGCGTGGCCTGGCCTTCGCCGCCAATGTTGAACAGACCCGCGTGGTATGCGACCGCGACCGCAAGCCCGACGAAGATGAAGTCGGTGGCATAGAACAGGGTGAAGCCCAAGCCCTCGCCCGTGCCGAGGCTTCCCTGCAACAGATAGCGCGTGGCTGTGATCGGGTTCTCGCCGATGCTGAGCACCACGAGACCGGCGATCAGGAACGCCGTGACGACGGAAACGGCAGGCACGAGAACCGTGTCGGCCCATTTGGGCATGTCGATGGGAGCACTCACGTCGAACTATCCGGCAGGAACAGGTGGCCCTGTTCGTCGATGGGGAAAGAAGGATTCCAGGCGACCTCCCAGAGGTGCCCGTCAGGATCGGCGAAATAGCCGGAATAGCCGCCCCAGAACACATCCTGAAGCGGCTTCACGGCGCGCGCGCCGGCCGCGATGGCGCGGGCATAGACCTCATCCGCCTCGCTTTTGGAATGCGCATTGTAGGCGAGCGTGATCCCGGCAAAGCCGGTGGGCTTGTCCTCGACGCCCGCATCCTTTGCAAGGTCTGCGCGGCCGAAGAGCGCGAGAGCCAGACCGTTCGCCTGATAGAAGGCGACGCTCGGCTGGCTGGCGGAAGAAGCCTTCCAGCCCCAGGCTTCGTAAAAGGCACGGGATTTCGCGAGATCCGCAACACCCAGCGTGACGAGGGATAATCGCGGCTGCATCAGGCGGCCTCATCCGTCACGCCGGCCATGAGCAGGCCGAGATCCTGTTCGTTCGTCTCGGATGCTCTCCGCTCGCCGGTGATCTTGCCGCCGCACATGGTGAGGATGCGATCCGACAGATGCATGATCTCATCAAGCTCCACCGATACCAGCAGAATGCCCACGCCCGCATCGCGCAACGCAATGAGACGGCGGTGGATGAATTCGATGGCGCCGATATCCACGCCGCGCGTGGGCTGGCCGACGAGAAGCACCTTCGGGTTGCGCTCGATCTCGCGCGCCAGCACGATCTTCTGCTGATTGCCGCCGGAGAAGTTGGAGGTCTTCAGACGCGGCGCGGGCGGGCGCACATCGTATTGCTCCATTTTCTTCGTGAGATCCTCGATCAGGAGATCATGATCGAGGATAGGCCCGCGCCCCAGCCGCGCCTCGTCGCTGAAGCCGAGAATGGCGCTCTCGAAAGCGGGAAACGCAGGTACGAGCCCCATACGCAGGCGATCTTCCGGCACATGCAGCAATCCGCGCTTGCGCATGTGGTGCGGATCGAGCTCGGCAACGCCGATATCCTGCCCTTCGAAACGGATGGAGCCGAGCACCGGACGGCGCATTCCGGCAATGGTTTCGAGAAGCTCGCTCTGGCCGTTGCCTGCAACGCCTGCGATGCCGACGATCTCGCCCGCGTGAACGGTAAGCGAAGCATCGGCCACACGCAGGACTCCGCGCGCATCGACGACGGAGAGGTTCCGCACTTCGAGCATGGGAGCGCCCGGCGCCTTCTCGGTCTTCTCGACGCGCAGCAGCACGCTGCGCCCTACCATCAACTCCGCAAGCTTGGGCGGAGACGTGTTGGCCGTCTCGACACTGGCCACCATCTCGCCGCGGCGCATGACCGAGACGCGATCCGTGATCGCCATGATCTCGCGCAGCTTATGGGTGATGAGAATGACGGTCTTGCCCTGAGCTTTCAGCGAGCTGAGCAGTTCGAACAGCGCATCCGCCTCGGGGGGCGTGAGAACGGCGGTGGGCTCGTCGAGAATGAGAATGTCCGCGCCGCGATAAAGCGCCTTCAGGATTTCGACACGCTGCTGAAGGCCGACCGAAAGCTCTCCGACGGTGGCGTCCACATCGATCTCAAGGCCGTAATCGCTCGCCAGCCGCGCCAGTTCCTTGCGTACCTTGGCCTCGCCCGCGCGCAGCATGGCGCCGCCTTCGGCGCCGAGCATCACGTTCTCGACCACGGTGAGCGGCTCAACCAGCATGAAGTGCTGGTGAACCATGCCGATGCCCGCATGGATCGCATCGTTGGAGGAGCGGATTTGAATGGGCTTTCCATTCACGCGGATCTCGCCGGAATCCGCTTCGTAGAAGCCGTAGAGGATCGACATGAGGGTCGATTTTCCGGCCCCGTTCTCACCGACTATGCCGTGGATCGTGCCGCGCTCGACCTTGAGGTTCACGTCCTTGTTGGCATGAACGGCGCCGAAGCTCTTGTTGATGGCAATGAGTTCAATGGCGGGAGACATCGGCCTCTAGGGGTTGTCCGGCAACGAAAATCTAGGCGGATCTTATCGGAAAACGCAGTGATCCTGAAACGGAAACGGCCGCAGGCTCTCTTTTCAGAAAACCTGCGGCCGGATCGAAGCGTCAGCTTACATCGGGCACTTGGAGTCCGTCATGTAGTCATGGACCTTGATGGCGCCGGACTTGATGTCGGCGGCGGCCTTGTCGGCGGCGGCCTTCATGTCGGCGGTGATCAGCGCCTTGTTGTCGTCGTCGAGGGCCCATGCCACGCCATCCTCGTTGAGGCCGAGAGCCGAAACGCCCGGCTTGAAGGTGCCCTTCTTGGCCTGGTCGAAGGCGTTGTAGGTGGCCACATCCACGCGCTTGACCATGGAGGTCAGCATCTTGCCCGGATGCAGGTTGTTCTGGTTGGAATCGACGCCGATGCCGAGCTTGCCCGCGTCAGCCGTGGCGCGCAGGACGCCGACGCCCGTGCCGCCGGCCGCATGGTAGATCACGTCCGCGCCGCGGGAGATCTGGCCCTTGGCGAGTTCGCCGCCCTTCACGGGGTCGTTCCAGGCCGCACCCGTGGTGCCGGTCATGTTCTGGAACACCTCGGCGTCCTTGTTGGCGTATTTCACGCCCTGGACGTAGCCGCAGGCGAACTTGCGGATCAGCGGAATGTCCATGCCGCCCACGAAACCGACTTTGCCGGTCTTGGAAGCCTTGGCGGCCAGGAGGCCGACCAGGAACGAGCCCTCATGTTCCTTGAACACGACGGATTGCACATTCGGCTTCTCGACCACGGCGTCGATGATGGTGAACTTAGTGTTCGGGAATTCCTCAGCCACCTTCTTCAGCGCGGTCTCCTGGGAGAAGCCCACGGCCACGATGGGGGAGAAGCCGTCGCGGGCGAAGCGGCGCAGGGCCTGCTCGCGCTGGGCGTCGTTCTGCGGCTCGAAATCGCGGTAATCGGCGCCCGTGTCCTTCTTGAACTTCTCGGCGCCCATGTGAACGCCCTCGTTGAAGGACTTGTCGAACTTTCCGCCCAGGTCATAAACGATGGCGGGCTTGAAAGCCGCCTGCTGCGCGAAGGCAGCCGTGGCGGAAAAGGCGAGGCCCGCAAGCGCGAGGCCGAACTTGGTAAATGTCATCGGCATTGTTCCCTGTCTTGACGCCGGATTGGTTCCGGTTGCCCTTTGACGATGGCATGGGAAGGGTCATGACGCCAAGGTCCCTGTCAAGCGGGATGTTATTTTCATTCAATAAACAGTTGATAGCTAAACCTTTGTCCTTAAGGTCGCACCATGACCCTGACCCCAGACGAAATCGACCGTTACGCCCGCCATCTGGTCCTGAGAGACGTGGGCGGGCCGGGACAATTGAAGCTCAAAGGGGCCCGTGTGCTCGTGATCGGCGCCGGGGGCCTGGGCGCCCCGCTGATCCAATATCTGGCCGCGGCGGGGATCGGCACCATCGGCATCGTCGATGACGACGTGGTGTCCCTGTCCAACCTTCAGCGGCAGGTTATCCACGGGACTCCCGATATCGGCGACCGGAAGGTGGAAAGCGCGGCAAGGGCCATGCTGCGCCTGAACCCTCACATTACGGCAGAGCCGCACGAGCTGCGCCTGTCCCCGGAGAATGCCCGGGAGCTGATCGGTCGTTACGACATCGTCGCCGACGGCTCGGACAATTTCGAGACCCGCTATGCCGTCTCGGATGCCTGCTTTTACGAGAAGAAGCCCCTGGTGACGGCGGCTCTCGGCCAGTTCGACGGAACCCTGACCACGATCAGGGCTCATGAAACAGGCCCCGACGGCAAGCCCAACCCCACCTATCGCTGCCTTTTCCCCTCCCCACCCCCGCCGGGCACGGTCCCGACCTGCGCCGAAGCGGGCGTGCTCGGAGCCCTGACCGGGGTGATGGGCAGCCTGATGGCGATGGAGGTGATCCGCGAAATCGTCGGCTTCGGGGAAAGCCTCGTGGGAAGGCTCCTCATGGTCGATGCGCGGGGAATGCGGTTCGATACGATTCGGTACGGATGGGATGAGGGGAACCCGCTGAGCGGGTCCGCGCCATCGTCATCCCGGATCGCGGCTGTGCCGCGTCCGGGATGACACTTATGGGGGCCGCTTACGACCGCAGCACCGCGCCGGTTTTCTTCGACACTTCGGCGACGATCTTGGCCGTCACGGCTTCGATCTCCACCTCGGTGAGGGTCTTCTCCGTCGGCTGGAGCGTAACGGCAATTGCGACAGACTTCTTGTCCGGGTCGATGCCGGTGCCCTCGTAGATGTCGAACACGTCGACACCCACGATCAGCTGACGCTCCGCGCCCTGCGCAGCCTTCACGATGTCGCCTGCCGCCACGTCGCGGCTGACGACGAAGGCGAAGTCGCGGGTGAGCGGCTGGAAGTCGGGCAGGTTCAGCTTCGGCTTCATCTTGGTAGGCTTCGCCTTGGGCGGCGGGAGCGCATTGAGATTGAGCTCGAAGGCCACGAGCGGACCCTTCAGGTCGAGCGCCTTCAGGATTTTCGGATGCACTTCGCCGAACGCGCCGACGATGTTCTTCGGCCCGAACTGGAGCGTGCCGGAGCGGCCCGGATGGAACCAGGCCGGACCACCCGCGACGATCTGCAATCCGCCAGCCGGAATGCCGAGCGCCGACAGCAGCGCCAGCACGTCCGCCTTGGCATCGAACGCATCGACGCTTTCCGCGCCGCCATTCCAGTGACGGCCCACGCCCTCGGCGCGCGCTGTGCCGCGGCGCACCGCAGCGGCCATGATCGACTGGCCTTCCGGCTCATCCGACGCGAAGGTCTGCCCGACCTCGAACAGCGCCACATCACCGAAACCGCGATCCGCGTTGCGCTGCGCGGCCTTCAACAGGCCCGGCAGCAGGCTCGGGCGCATGTCGGAGAGTTCTGCCGCAATCGGGTTGGCGAGCGCAAGCCGCGCATCGCCGCCGCCGAACAGCTCCGCCTCGTCCTTCGAGATGAAGGACCAAGTGACGGCTTCCACCAATCCGCGCACAGCCAGAGAACGGCGCGCGAGACGCGTGCGCTTCTGGATGAGCGTGAGGATGGGCTTTGCCACCGTTGCTTCGAGACGCGGCAGAGGCTGCGGCTCGATGCGGTCGACACCGGCGATGCGGATCACCTCTTCGACGAGATCGGCCTTGCCTTCGATGTCGGGACGCCAGGACGGCGGAATGACGTTCACGCGCTCGCCAGAGCCCTGAACCTGGAAGCCGAGCTTCTTGAGGATCTCTTCCGACTCGGCAGGCTTCACATCGAGACCCGACAGGCGCGGCACTTCCGAATAGGGGAATTCGATGACGCGCGTCGTATCCGGAACCTTGCCCGCAACGACGGCCTCGCTCGGCTCGCCGCCGCAGAGATCCATGACCATCTTCGTCGCGAGATCGAGACCGGGCAGCGTGAAGGCCGGATCGATGCCGCGCTCGAAGCGGTAGCGTGCATCGGTGATGATGCCGTGCTTGCGGCCCGTCTGCGCGATGTTCAGCGGATCCCACAGAGCGGATTCGATCAGCACGTCCGTCGTGCTCTCATCCGAACCGGAATGCTCGCCGCCCATGACGCCCGCGATGGACTCCACGCCGTTCTCGTCGGCGATGACCACCGTGCCCGCATCGAGCTTGTAGGTGCGTCCGTCGAGCGCCAGCACTTCCTCGCCATCCTTGGCGCGGCGAACGGTGAGGTTGCCCTTCACCTTCTTGGCGTCGAACACGTGCAGCGGACGGCCGCGGTCGAAGGTGATGTAGTTTGTGATATCCACGAGCGCATTGATCGGGCGCAGGCCGATGGAGAGCAGACGGCGCTGCATCCATTCCGGCGACGGACCATTCTTCACGCCGCGCACGAGGCGAAGCGCGAAGGTGGGGCACAGCTTCGCATCCTCACCCGAGAAATCGAGCGTCACGGAAACCGGGCATGCGCCCTTGCCCTGAATGGCGGGAACGTCGCCGCCTTTCAGCGTGCCGAGACCGGCAGCGGCGAGATCGCGCGCGATGCCGTAGATCGAGGTGCAGTCGGGGCGGTTCGGCGTGAGGTTGATCTCGATCACCGGATCGTCGAGGCCCGCGTAAGCGGCATAGGCCACGCCGATGGGCGCGTCTTCCGGCAACTCGATGATGCCGTCGTGATCCTCGGAGATTTCAAGCTCCGCCGCCGAGCACAGCATGCCCGCGCTCTCAACGCCGCGAATGTTGCCGACACCGAGCGTGATGTTCTTGCCCGGAACATAAGTGCCGGGAGGTGCGAACACGCTCTTCATGCCGGTACGCGCATTGGGTGCGCCGCAGACCACCTGGATCGGCTTACCGTCGCCGGTATCGACCATGCACACGCGCAGGCGATCCGCGTTCGGATGCTGCTCGGCGGAGATCACATAGGCATTGATGTAAGCGCCAAGCGTCTTCGCCTTGTCCTCGACGCCTTCGACCTCAAGGCCGATGCGCGTGAGCGTTTCCACGATCTCGTCGAGAGATGCATTGGTTTCAAGGTGATCCTTGAGCCAGGAGAGAGTGAATTTCATAGCTCTAAATTCCGTTTTCCTGGCTATTGCCAGAGCTTTTCAAGGCTAGCTTTTCCCACTTGTAGCCCTTCTCACCACTGCCGCCGCCAACCCAACTATATGGCGTATCCTCGGGCTGAACCCTAAATTCAATTCCGTCCTGAATCTTGGATTCAACCATTGACCGAGTAGTTTTCTGATATCCAACTATTCTGCCCTGACGGTAAGAAGGTTCGGATTTGGAACTATGCAGGGCAAGATAGGCGCCATATTTGAGGCTATTTTTTACATTCCCTTCAGCGACAGCCCATGACCCGCTTGAGAAAGTCCCGTCCTCATTGAACTGCACTCCGTGATCTGCCTGGCAAACGAAGTGATACCCACGGACCACATCATTCTCTGAGATCTTGGGGCTACGGGCATGAACGGCCCGTCGCGGCTTAACACGTCCCGCAAGCTCCTGATCACAATCTGCAACAAGCTGATCCGCTTTCGAACGCAATGCGTTTGCACGCAGTTGTTGAAGCTGCTTCAAGTCAAGACGTTGCAACTTCTCCTGTGTCCAGTTGGGCGACTTCATTAGCTTGTCAGTCCACTCACGAGCGACGGAATGTCGAGCGGGCGGAAGCCGTAATGGTTCAGCCAGCGCACATCGGCCTCGAAGAACGGGCGCAGGTCCGGCATGCCGTATTTCAGCATGGCGATGCGGTCGATGCCCATGCCCCAGGCGAAGCCCTGGTACTCGTCGGGATCGAGGCCGCAATTACGCAGCACGTTCGGATGCACCATGCCGCAGCCGAGAATTTCGAGCCAATCGTTGCCCTCTCCGAAGCGGATCTCACCGCCCTTGCGCGAACACTGAATGTCCACTTCCGCAGACGGTTCGGTGAAGGGGAAGAACGACGGACGGAAGCGCATTTTCACCTGATCGACCTCGAAGAAGGCCTTGCAGAATTCTTCGAGGATCCACTTCAGATGTGCGATATTGGCCTGCTTGTCGATGACGAGGCCTTCGACCTGGTGGAACATCGGCGTGTGCGTCTGATCCGAGTCGTGGCGATAGGTGCGGCCCGGAATGATCACGCGGATCGGCGGCTTTTGCGATTTCATCGTGCGGATCTGCACTGGCGAGGTATGCGTGCGCAGCACCTTGCGCTCGCCCTTCTCGTCGGGAGCGAGGAAGAAGGTGTCGTGCATCTCGCGGGCCGGATGGCCGACGGGGAAGTTCAACGCCGTGAAGTTGAGATAATCGGTTTCGATATCCGGACCTTCGGCCACGGAGAAGCCCATATCGGCGAAGATCGCCGTCAGCTCCTCGATCACCTGGCTGATCGGGTGGATGCGGCCGCGCGATTCCGGCGCTTCCTGCATGGGCAGCGTCACGTCGATGCGCTCGGCGACGAGGCGCGCTCCGAGAGCGGCTTCGGCGAGCGTTTCCTTCTTCGCCGCAATCGCGCCCTGCACCTTGTCACGTAGGCCGTTGATGAGCGGGCCGCGCTCCTTCCGCTCCTCCGGCGTCATGGCGCCGAGGGTTTTCAGCAATTCGGAAACGGAGCCCTTCTTGCCGAGCGCGGATACGCGCACGGATTCGAGAGCCGCTTCGTCGCCGGCGGCTTCGACCTGGGAAAGCAGGTCACGTTCGAGTTGATTGAGATCGGTCATGGTCCCTTGCCAGATGCAAGCGCTTCAAGTGAGGCGCGGCGCGGGAACCGTAAAGTCGTCCGAGCCGCGTGGTCGCAACCGACAGCGATCAGCCGTCAGCGCGGATGGTCTCGGAAAAGGGGGAAAGTCGGTGCGGCTGAACTGATCCAGCCGCACCGAAAGCTAGTCTATCCGACTTAGGCGGCCTGCTGAGACAGGGCAGCCTTGGCGCGCTCCACATAGGCGGCGAATGCCGCCGGCTCGTGGATGGCCAGCTCGGACAGGACCTTGCGATCGACCTCGATCCCAGCCTTGCCGAGACCGTCGATAAATCGGGAATAGGTCATGTCATGCATGCGCACGGCAGCGTTGAGACGCTGGATCCAGAGAGCGCGGAAGGTGCGCTTCTTGTTGCGACGGTCGCGAGTGGCATATTGCATGCTCTTCTCGACCGCCTGCTTGGCGATGCGGATGGTGTTCTTGCGGCGGCCGTAGAAGCCTTTGGCTGCCTTAAAAACCTTCTTGTGCTTGGCGTGGGCGGTAACGCCCCGTTTGACGCGGGCCATGGGAAAACTCCTTCAAAATCCGGGATGTGCTGGGAAGACCGCCTTAGCCGTTCGGCAGGAAGTACTTCTTCACGTTGTAGGCGTCGCCCTCGAACATCGTCGTGGTGCCGCGCAGGTTGCGGATCTGCTTGTTGGTCCGCTTGATCATCCCGTGGCGCTTGCCGGCCTGGGCGTAAACGACCTTGCCGGTGCCAGTGATCTTGAAGCGCTTCTTAGCGCCCGATTTCGTCTTCAGCTTGGGCATTTTGCTCTCCTTTGGTCAGACCTTGAGAGCGGCAAAACCGCCCTTCTCAGTCCATATTGCTGCTGTGAGCAACACAAACCGCCACGGCAGCCCTAACAGCCGGGCGGTTCGATGAAGGGCGGCTTATGACAGAACCGCCCCCAAAAAGCAATGGCCGCCGGAACCCCGACGGCCATGAATCTTGCTAGGCTGGAAGCCCCTTAGCGCGGCGCCAGCACCATGACGACCTGACGGCCCTCGAAGTTCGGCTCCATTTCGACCTTGGCGATATCGCCCACATCGGCCTTGACCCGGTCGAGAACCTTGAGGCCGAGGGACTGGTGCGCCATTTCGCGGCCACGGAAGCGCAGGGTGATCTTCACCTTGTTGCCTTCCTCGAAGAAGCCCTTCATGGCCTTCATCTTCACGTCGTAATCGTGGTCGTCGATGCCTGGGCGCAGCTTGATTTCCTTGACCTCGACGGTCTTCTGCTTCTTGCGCGCCTCGGCGGCCTTCTTCTGTTCCAGGAAGCGGAATTTGCCGTAATCGAGGATCTTGCAGACCGGAGGGGTCGCGTTCGGCGAGATTTCCACCAGGTCAAGGCCAGCATCCTCCGCAATGCGCATGGCATCGAAGAAGGGCATTACGCCTCGATTCTGTCCGGTGTCATCGATCAGCTGAACTTCGCGGACGCCGCGAATGTCTCGGTTTGCGCGCGGCCCGTCTTTTTGCGGCACCGGCATCGGTCTCATTGGTCGGCGAATGGCTCGTATCTCCTGTTTGAGGGCTCAGTTGAGGGCAGCGGACGCTCCCGAAAGCTCCACCGAATGCTCAACATTGCCGAGAATGATCTGACATTTCGCGCAAAATAGCGGGAAGTCAACTTGTTCTGTGGGCAGACCAGCTATCCAGGAGGGCTGAATACACATTGAGCGTGCTCGAAATCATCCGTTCGAGGGAGAAGTGGCGCTCCACATGGGCTCTTGCCCGGCTGCTCAAAGCGATTCTGGCGCTGGCGCCCAGATTCAGGGCGGCCCCGACAGCCTCGGCCAGGGCATCGGCATCGCCAGCGGGCACTCGCCAGCCCGTCCGGTCCTGCTGGGGAACAGTCGGTGGGGCCAATACCGTCTCCGGCACAGCCCCGAGATCGGACACGACCACAGGGGTTCCCATGGCCTGCGCCTCCACCGCCGAACGGCCGAAGGCTTCCGGCTCCGTCGAGGGCACGGTGACCACCGCCGCCGCCAGGAAGGCTGCCGGCATGTCCGTGCAATGGCCGACCCGGCGTACGATACCCTTCAGTTTCCTAGCTTCGATCAGGCTGTCGAGTTCCTTCACATAGGAATCCCGTCCCTGCGGATCGCCCGCCAGGATATAGGCGACATCGGTCATGCCGGCATCGCGCAGCTTGGCCGCTGCCTCGATCAGCACCTTCTGGCCCTTCCAGCCTGTGAGCCGGGCCGCGAGCAGCACCACACGTTCATGAGGCGCCACGTCCCACGTCTTGCGCAACGCCTCGATTCGCTCCGGCGCCACCGCGGCGGGGGCGAATTTCAGGAAATCCGTGCCCCGGTAGATCACCCCGATCCGGTCGGCGGCCTGGGGGTAATGGGAGCGGATCAGGCTGCTCGTATATTGCGAGTTGGCGATGACCACGTCGCCCCGGGCCATGACCGAATTGTAGAGAACCTTCACCGAGGAGCGGCCCGCATAGCTGCCGTGATAGGTGGTCACGAAAGGAATATTGAGGCTGCGCGCCGCGCCCAGGGCCACCCAGGCCGGAGCCCGGGAGCGGGCATGGATCAGCGACACTTTCTCCTTGTGGCAGATCCTGGCGAGCCTGCGTACGTTGAGGAACATGGAGAAAGGGTTCTTCGTCGCCGCCGGAAAGGGAATCCAGATGCCGCCCTTGGCCTGAAGCTCGCCGACGAGACGCCCGCCCTCGGTCGCCACCAGGGCGCGGGCGCCCGCGTTCACCAGCCCTTCGGCGATGTCCACAGTGGTGCGCTCGGCACCGCCGGCCTCAAGCTCCGGGATGATTTGAAGGATCGTCCGGCCTGCGAGCGGATGAATATGGGATGACGGGAACGATGCTCCTCCGCCGGGTCGCGCTGAAAAACTCACCGATGTAAGAGCCTTCTCATATGAAGTTGGGCAGAATCGCTTCAAACCCTTGCTTCAAAGCAGTTGAGGACAGGTTAACCATGCAGCAAAGCGTCACAGTCGGGTCTGGTTCCGACGAACGTCGGATCGCCGTGATCAACCGCGAGGGCAAAGGGCCGCCCGTCATGTGGATCGGCGGCTTCAAATCCGACATGCGGGCCACGAAG
This sequence comes from Pseudomonadota bacterium, assembly GCA_023450615.1. Classification (GTDB taxonomy): domain Bacteria; phylum Pseudomonadota; class Alphaproteobacteria; order Rhizobiales; family Beijerinckiaceae; genus Microvirga. The sequence goes on from JAEXGT010000101.1 coordinate 40,246, forward strand.
GCCTCGGCCATCGATTCCTGGGCCGAGGCTCAGGGCCGCGCCTTCCTGCGCTTCGACTACAGCGGCCACGGCGAATCGGGCGGCGATTTCGAACAGGGCACCATCTCCCGCTGGCTGGAGGAGGCGCTTGCCGTCATGGAGCGATTCCTGAAGGAGCGGCCCATTCTGGTAGGCTCGTCCATGGGGGGCTGGATCTCCCTGCTTGCCGCGCGCCATCTCATGGAAAAGCGCCCTGCCCTCTCGCCTGCCGGCATCGTGCTCATCGCGCCCGCAACGGACATGACTGAAAGCCTGATGTGGAAGCGCTTTCCGGAAAACCTCCAACGGGCAGTGGAGGAGACGGGCGTCTATTACCGCCCGTCCGCCTATTCGGAAGATCCCTACCCGATCACGAAGAAGCTGATCGAGGACGGGCGCCGGCACCTCCTGCTCGGCAAGCCGATCCAGACCGGCTGCCCCGTGCATATCCTGCAAGGCATGGAAGACCCTGACGTGCCGTGGAACCACGCGCTCCAACTCGTCGAGCACCTGCCGGGCGACAGTGTTTCCCTGACGCTTATCAAGGACGGCGACCACCGCCTCTCGCGGGACGAGGATATCGAGCGGCTGATCGCCGCCATCGCGGCGATCGCGTGAAGGTGGATGGGTGAGCCTTAATGCAGGCTCACCGTCGTCAGGTCGTGCGCCCAGGCATTGGCGACCGCCGCATCACGGCTGTCCGTCACCAGGATGGGTTCGCCACTGGCGGAGAGAAGGGCGTAGAGATCCATTCCGGGCTGCAGCTTGGGAGCCTGCGGGAAGAGCCGCGCCACATCATCGGAGCTCAAGGGCTTCACATAGGCCATCTCGCCGAGGCCCAGATTAGCCAGCTCGGCCACATCCAGAGGCCCGCCGGCATGATTATTGGTATTGTAGTTCATGGCCGTCTCCTTACGGATGCCGCCGTCACACCTTGTCCGAGGCGATGATGTTGATCTTGCGAACGATCCGCTCCGGCTCGGGCCGGACAAGGTCGATCGACAACAGGCCATTGGACAGGTCTGCGCCCAGAACCTCCATGCCATCGACGAGGAGGAAGGTGCGCTGAAACTGGCGGGCGGCAATGCCGCGATGAAGGAAGTGCCTGGTCTTGTCGTCGGTCTGACGCCCCCGGATGACGAGTTGGTTCTCTTCCAGGGTCACTTCGAGCTGATCCTGGGTGAAGCCAGCGACAGCCAAGGTAATGCGTAGACGCTCGGGAGCGTGCTCGGTACGAGGCAAACGCTCGATATTGTAGGGCGGGTAGCCATCCCCTGCTGCTTTTGCGACCCGGTCGAGCGCCTGCTCGATCTCGTCGAAGCCCAACAGAAACGGATGCCCAAACGGCGACTGACGCGACATAGTCGAAGCCCAAGGTTAGAGGCACTTCGGTTGAATGTGAGCCCGCTCATGCGGCACTCACGCAGTCGCTTTCGGCGACCGCTGTCTGCAATATGGATATGCTTTCAGAGCGGATCAAGACCCTGACCGACGCTCCATAATACGAGCACACAACTTGCATTTTCCCATGATCCGATGATGCTATTATATAGCATCAAAGGAGATGAGCATGGCGACTGTACATTGGACATCTAGCATCTATGGATTTGATTTTAGAATAATGATACTGGAAGGCATCGCCTCTGGACCTATTTTTGGCAAAAATGTCACCTCCTTCGAAGTAATTAATAGCGGCCCAGGAGGATATGGCCCTGCAAAGGATATTTACGTAGGCACATTTACATATGGAACTATGTCGACAGACGTAAGCGGCAGAGTTAAATCCATTGCACGCAAAGAAAACAATTTTACGAGCACTGTTTCAGGGTTTGACATCGACGTTAAAGACATTATTGCTGCCGCAGCCACCCCCTCAAAAGCTGACGATATTGCTTTGTGGGCGGCTTCTTTTTCCGGGAATGATGTGATCACCGGGGGCAAGGCCCGGGACCTCCTAGAAGGCCTTGCAGGCAATGACAAACTTAAGGGTGGTCTAGGAGCTGATAAGCTTTATGGCGGAAGCGGTGCGGACGTCTTTATTTTCTCATCCACTAAGGACAGCACAGCTGCAGCAAGCGGTCGCGATTCAATTTATGATTTCTCATCCCGACAGAAGGACAAAATCGACCTAAAGAGCATCGACGCCAGCACTAAATCGGGCGGGAACCAAGCCTTCAAATTTATTGGTACCCAAGCATTTCACAAAAAGGCTGGCGAGCTACGCTGGGAAAAAGCGAAAAGCGGATCATATGTTTATGGCGATGTGAATGGAGATGGCAAAGCCGATTTGTCTATCTTCCTGAAGAATGTATCCAAACTTTCCAAAGCCGATTTCTATCTCTGATCAGAGATAGAATGGTCTTTTCGCAATCCAACGCAGGCGGATACCCCCTAACAGCCCGCGCCTAGGCCGTCAGAGGGAGCAAGAAGCCCTAGCTATCAGACCTGCGTCTTCCACCAGGCGACCTGCTCGGCCACGCGGACCGGAGAGGTGCCGCCGAAGCTGGTGCGGGAGCGGACGGAATTCTCGACGCTCAGCACATCGAAAATTCCCTTATGGATACGCGGCTCGACGGCCTGCATGATCTCCAGCGGCAGCTCCTCCAGGGTGCAGCCCCGCGTCTCCGCCTCGGAGACGATTCGGCCCGTCACATGGTGCGCATCGCGGAATGGAATCCCAAGATCGCGCACGAGCCAATCGGCAAGGTCGGTGGCCGTGGAGAACCCGGCGCCCGCCACCGCCGCCATGCGCTCCGGCACCGGTGAGAGATCCTCGATCATGCCAGTCATGGCAGCGAGTACGATCTCGATGCTGTCGGCCGCATCGAAGACCTGCTCCTTGTCCTCCTGCATGTCCTTGGAATAGGTCAGCGGCAGGCCCTTCATCATGGTCAGCACGGCCATGAGCGAGCCGAAGATACGGCCCGACTTGCCGCGCACCAGCTCCGCCGCATCAGGATTGCGCTTCTGCGGCATCATGCTCGAACCGGTGGTCCAGCGGTCCGGAAGCTTCACGAAGCCGAAGGGCGCAGACATCCAGATGATAATCTCTTCAGCAAGCCGCGACAGGTGCACGGCGCAGATGGACGCCGCCGACATGAATTCGAGCAGGCTGTCGCGATCCGACACGGAATCGAGCGAGTTGCGCGTGGGGCCGTCGAAGCCGAGCGCCTTCGCGGTCATATGCCTGTCGATGGGGAAGGACGTGCCGGCGAGCGCGCCCGCGCCGAGCGGGCATTCGTTGAGGCGCTTGCGGGAATCGCGGATGCGGCTGCGGTCGCGGCCGAACATCTCCACATAGGCCATGAGATGATGACCGAAGGTCACCGGCTGCGCGCTCTGGAGATGCGTGAAGCCGGGCATCACGGTCGCCACGTTCTTCTCCGCTTTGTTCAGCAGCGCCTTGATCAGATTCGTGAGCTGCTCTTCCGTACGGTCATGGGCATCGCGCATCCAAAGACGGATGTCGACGGCCACCTGATCGTTGCGGCTGCGGGCTGTGTGCAGGCGGGCAGCGGGGTCGCCCACGATCTCGCGAAGCCTGCTCTCGACGTTCATGTGAATGTCTTCAAGCGCCTTGGAATAGGTGAAATTTCCTGTCTCGATCTCGCCGAGCACCCGCTGCAGCCCCTGGTGGATGGCATCCCGGTCGCTTTCGGCGATGATGCCCTGCTTGGCGAGCATGGCGCTATGAGCGATAGAGCCCTGGATGTCCTGGGCATAGAGGCGCTTGTCGAAGTCAATGGAGGCGTTGATCGCTTCCATGAGCGCGCTCGGCGAGGACGAGAACCGCCCACCCCACATGGTGTTGGCACCAGACTTCTTGGCTTCTTCGGACACTGTGTTTCACCCAAGTTTTAAGGTCTGCAAGCCTTTGCCACAGGTCACTCCCCAAGGCAAAGCCGTTACAAGGCTGCACTGGCTTTAAGCAGGTTGCGCAATGTTTGCCAGTTTAAAACCAGTTGCTAGACTCGACAGAGACAATGTGATTTGCATTCATATGGTTGGCTTTAAGAAGGCGCATTCAGCGCCACAAGGGAACTGGCCTATGAAGAGACTTCCGAAATTCCTCCTATCCGCCGCGCTGGTCGCCACCATGGCAACCTCGTTCTCTGCCGTTAAGGCAGCAACGCCTCCAGACACCCTGGTCCAGGCCTGGCAGATGGACGACATCATCACCCTCGATCCCGCCGAGGTCTTCGAGTTCACGGCTTCCGAGCTTCTGGGCAACACCTATGAGCGCCTGATCGCCTATGACTACAAGGACGTGTCCAAGCTCTACGGCGAGGTCGCAGAATCCTGGACTGTCTCCCCCGATGGCAAGACGTTCACGTTCAAGATCCGCCAGGGCAAGAAGTTCGCCTCCGGCAACCCGCTGACGGCTGAGGACGCCGTGTACTCGCTTCAGCGCGCCGTGCTCCTCGACAAGTCTCCGGCCTTCATTCTCGGCCAGTTCGGCTTCACGAAGGACAACGTGAAGGACAAGATCAAGCAGACCGGCCCGTACGAGTTCACCATGGAACTCGACAAAGCCTATGCGCCGACTTTCGTCCTGTACTGCATGACCTCCAGCGTCGCATCGGTCGTCGACAAGAAACTCGTCATGCAGAACGAGAAAGACGGCGACATGGGCTATAACTGGCTGAAGACCAAGTATGCCGGGTCCGGTCCCTTCTCGATCCGCGACTGGAAGGCGAACGAAGTTGTCGTCCTGGAGCGCAACCCCCATTACGACAAGAAGGCTCCCCTTGCCCGCGTGATCTACCGCCACATCAAGGAAACGGCCACGCAGCGCCTGATGCTTGAAAAAGGCGACGTCGATATCGCCCGCAACCTGAACCCGGAAGAGATCGAAGCTCTTTCGAAGAACGCGGACATCAAGGTCGATTCCGGTCCGAAGGGCGGCCTCTGGTATCTCGGCCTGAACCAGAAGAATCCGAACCTCGCGAAGCCTGAAGTTCGCGAAGCCCTCAAGTACCTCGTCGATTATGCGGCCATCGCCGACACGATCATGAAGCACAAGGGCACCGTCCATCAGGCCTTCCTGCCCAAGGGCTTCCTGGGCGCCGACACGACGAACCCCTACAAGCTCGACGTCGCCAAGGCGAAGGAGCTTCTCGCCAAGGCCGGCCTGAAGGACGGCTTCACCGTAACCATGGACACCCGCTCCACCGCCGACGTCACCGGCACGGCGCAGGCTATCCAGGCGACCTTTGCTCAGGCAGGCGTGAAGCTCGAGATCATCCCGGGCGACGGCAAGCAGACCCTGACCAAGTATCGCGCCCGCCAGCACGACATCTATATCGGCCGCTGGGGCGCAGACTATCAGGATCCGAACACCAACGCCGATACCTTCGCAGCGAACGACGACAACTCGGACAACGCGAAGGCGAAGCCGCTGTCCTGGCGTAACGCTTGGGATCCGGGCCCGCTCACGGCCAAGACCCGCGCGGCCGTTCTCGAGAAGGACGCCGAGAAGCGCGCCGCGATGTACAAGGAGCTGCAGCAGGCAGTCCTGAAGGATGGTCCGTTCATCATCTATCTTCAGGAAATCGAAGTCGCGGCTCAGCGCAAGAATGTCGATGGCTTCATCATCGGCCCGTCGTTCGACACCAACAGCGTGGCACAAGCCAAGAAGAACTAATTTCTCAATGGCATCATCAATCGCAACCGGGAGCGGAGGGCACGAAGCCCTCCGCTTCTATCTTACGAAGATCATTCAATTTGCTCTCGTGCTGGCGACGACCCTTCTGGGGCTTGTTGCCGTCACCTTCCTGATCGGCCGCGTCGTTCCCATCGATCCCGTGATCGCCATCGTCGGCGACAGGGCTCCCGCGCACGTCTACGAGCGCGCCCGTCAGGAACTCGGCCTCGATTTGCCTCTCATCCAGCAATTCTGGATCTATCTGAAGAAAGCTGTCAGCGGCGACTTCGGCAATTCTGTTCTCACCACCAATCCGGTTTTGACGGACATCGCCAATGCCTTTCCGGCGACGTTCGAACTGGCGACGCTGGGTACGCTCATCGGAACGCTCATCGGCATTCCGCTCGGCGTTCTCGCCGCCGTGAAGCGCGGCAGCCTTCTCGATCAATTCGTTCGTTTCATCGGCCTTGCCGGCTATTCCATTCCGATCTTCTGGCTCGGGCTCATGGGCCTGCTGCTGTTCTACGCCAAGCTCGGCTGGGTTGCCGGACCAGGGCGCATCGATGTCACCTATTCCTATCTCTACACGCCCGTCACCGGCATCGTGCTGATCGATACCGCGATGCAGGGTCAGTGGGATGCCTTCTGGGATGCGGTATCGCACATCATCCTGCCCGCTTGCCTGCTCGGCTATTTCTCGCTCGCCTATATCAGCCGCATGACCCGCTCCTTCATGCTCAACGAACTGGCGCAGGAATATGTGATCGCGGCTCGCGTGAAGGGCCTGTCGGAAATGCGCGTGATCTGGAAACATGCTCTGCGCAACGCCGCCGTGCCATTGGTGACCGTGATCGCGCTGTCATACGCGAACCTGCTCGAAGGCTCCGTGCTCACCGAGACCGTGTTCGCGTGGCCGGGTCTTGGGCAATACATCACCAACTCCCTGCAGAACGCCGACATGAACGCCGTGCTGGGCGGAACACTGGCGATCGGCACCGTCTTCGTGCTGCTCAATCTCGTGTCCGATCTTCTCTATCGTCTGCTTGACCCGAGGACCCGCTGATGGCTGGCTCCCCTGCTCTCTCCCAACCCACCGGCCTCCGAGCATGGCTGCTGTCGTCCGAACCCGGCTCCCGCTGGCAGGCGCGGCTCGGCCGTTTCTATCTCGGGTGGCGTTCATTCACCAGAAACCCGCTTGCCGTTCTCGGTCTCGGCATCGTGGTTCTGCTGATCTTCGTCGCGCTCTTTGCCGATTTCATCGCGCCCTACTCGCCCATCGTCGGCGGGGACCTGCGCACGCAGCGTCTTCTGCCGCCGAGCGAGACCTATTGGCTCGGCACGGACGACCAGGCACGCGACATCCTCTCACGCATCATCTACGGCTCGCGCATCACGCTCTTCGTGGTGGTGCTGGTGTCGATCATCGCGACCCCCATCGGGCTTCTGATCGGCACCGTCTCCGGCTATCTCGGCGGCTGGGTCGATACGGTGCTCATGCGCATCACCGACATCTTCCTCGCCTTCCCGCGCCTCGTGCTCGCCCTCGCCTTCGTGGCGGCGCTCGGCCCAGGAATTGAGAATGCGGTCATCGCCATCGCGATCACGTCGTGGCCGCCTTACGCACGCATCGCGCGCGCCGAGACTCTGATGATCCGCAACAGCGATTTCATTGCAGCCGTGAAGCTGCAGGGCGCATCGACTCCGCGCATCATCTTCGGACACGTGATGCCGCTCTGCCTCTCCTCTGTCATCGTGCGCGTGACGCTCGACATGGCGGGCATCATCCTCACCGCGGCAGGCCTCGGCTTCCTCGGCCTCGGCGCGCAGCCGCCGTCGCCCGAATGGGGCGCCATGGTGGCGACGGGACGCAACTACCTCATCGATCAATGGTGGGTCGCCGCCATGCCCGGCATCGCCATCTTCGTGGTGAGCCTCGGCTTCAACCTTCTGGGCGACGGCCTGCGTGACGTTCTCGATCCGAAGGCAGCCAAATGAACAAGCCGCTTCTCGACGTCGAAGACCTTCGCGTCCGCTTCCACCTGCGCACGGGCACCGTCGAGGCGGTGCGCGGCGTATCCTTCCAGCTCGGCCGCGAGCGGCTCGGCATCGTCGGCGAATCCGGCTCGGGCAAGTCGCAGACGGGCCGCGCCATCCTTGGCCTTACGCCGCCGCCCGGCGAGGTGACGGCCAAGCGCCTCGCCTTCGATGGCATCGACCTGCAAACCGCCTCAAGGCGGACGTTGCGCCAGTTGCGCGGCGGGCGCATCAGCATGGTGATGCAGGATCCGAAATACTCGCTGAACCCCGTCATGACCATCGGCGAGCAGATCATCGAAGCCTATCAGGCGCACAAAAAGGCAAGCCGCTCGGAAGCGCGCGACAAGGCGCTTGCGATGCTGGAAGCGGTGAAGATGCGCGATCCGCAGCGCGTCTTCTCGCTTTATCCGCACGAGGTCTCGGGCGGCATGGGCCAGCGCGCCATGATTGCCATGATGCTTGTGACCGACCCGGACATGCTCATCGCCGACGAGCCGACTTCGGCCCTCGACGTGACGGTGTCGATGGAAGTGCTGCGCATTCTCGACGAGCTCGTCTCCGAGCGCGGCATGGGCCTCATCTTCATCTCGCACGACCTGAAACTCGTCTCCTCCTTCTGTGACCGCGTGCTCGTGATGTATGCGGGCCGCGTGGTGGAAGAGCTGGAGGCCAGAAATCTGCGCGAGGCGAAGCACCCCTATACGCAGGGCCTCATGCGTTGCCTGCCAACGCTGAAAGATGACGTGCGTCCGCTTCCAACCCTGAACCGCGATCCATCCTGGGCGCTCTGATCATGATCGATATTCAGAACCTCAATGTCGTTTATGGCACGGGCCGCCTCAGGGTCGATGCCGTCAAGAACGTGAGCTTCACCGTGAAGCAAGGTGAGGCCTATGGCCTCGTCGGCGAGTCCGGCTCGGGCAAATCGACGGTGCTGCGCGCCATCTGCGGCCTCGCGCCTATTACCGCCGGGCATGTGCGCGTGGACGGCAAGGAAGTGACCACGCCGCGCAGCAAAGACTTTTACCGCACGGCGCAAATGGTCTTCCAGGACCCTTACGCCTCGCTGCATCCGCGCCACACGGTCGACCGCACGCTCTCGGAGCCGCTCGCGATCCATGGCGTGAAGGACGCGGAAACCCGCATCCTCCAGGCTCTCAAGGAAGTGGGCCTCGGCCCCTCCTTCCGCTTCCGCTATCCGCACCAGCTGTCGGGCGGCCAGCGTCAGCGCATTGCCATTGCCCGCGCGCTGATCCTGCGTCCGAAGGTGCTGCTGCTCGATGAGCCGACCTCGGCGCTGGACGCCTCGGTGCAGGCGGAAATCCTGAACCTTCTGGACGATCTGCGCCGTCAGATGGGATTGACCTATATTCTGGTGAGCCACGATCTTGCCGTGGTCGCGCATCTCTGCGAGCGTCTGCTCGTCATGCGCCATGGCGAGGCGGTCGAGGAAACGCAGTCGGCAGCACTGCGCTCAGGCCGTGCGATGAACGAATATACCCAATCCCTGATTCAAGCGAGCCAAGGCTTCACGCGCGACTCATCTTCAGCGGCTGCATAAGGCTGCCGCTGACAATCCTGCTCCATCCAACTGGCTGAAACATCATGTCCCGCTCTCCTCTGATGCCTGTTTTCGACGGTCACAATGACGTTCTCCTGCGCCTCATGCGCGGCAGGATCCAACCGGAGAAGGCCTTTCTCGAAGGCGACAATATTGGCCATCTCGACTGGCCGCGCATGAAGCAGGGCGGCATGTTCGGCGGCTTCTTCGCCGTCTACGTGTCTTCGGAAGAGATGGGTGTCGATATCGATGCGCTCATGGCCCGCCCGGAATACGACGTGCCGCTGCCTCCCATGCTGGACCTTGCCTCGAGCCAGAAGGTGACAGTGCACATGGCCTCGCTCCTCATCCGCATCGAGCGTGCCTCGAACGGCGAGGTGAAGATTTGCCGTTCGGCCTCCGACATCCGTCACTGCCTGGACAACGGCAAGCTCGCCGCGATCCTGCATATCGAGGGAGCGGAAGGTATCGACCCCGATCTTCATATGCTGGACGTGCTCTACGAGAGCGGCCTGCGTTCCATCGGTCCGGTTTGGAGCCGCCCCAACATCTTCGGGCACGGCGTGCCTTTCCGCTATCCCTCGACGCCGGACACTGGCCCTGGCCTCACCGAGCACGGCCGCGAATTGATCAAGGCATGCAATCGCCTGAAGATCATGATCGACCTCTCGCACCTGAATGAGAAGGGCTTCTGGGAGGTCGCCAAGCTCTCGGATTCACCTCTGGTTGCCACCCACTCCAACGCCCATGTGGTCTGCCCGCATTCGCGCAACCTGACGGACAAGCAGCTCGCGGCGATCCGCGAGAGCGGCGGCATGGTGGGCGTGAACTTCGCCACGTCGTTCATCCGGCCCGACGGCATGCGTAGCGACGACACGCCGTTGGAAGAGATGATTCGCCACATGGACCACCTGATCCAGCATGTGGGTGTCGACGGCGTAGGATTCGGTTCCGATTTCGACGGCGCCACCATCCCCGCTGAGATCGGCGACGCGCGCGGCCTGCCCCGACTGGTGGATGCCATGCGCAGGCACGGCTATGACGAGGCGACGCTGCGCAAGCTCTGCTATGAGAACTGGATCAACGTGCTGGAGCGGACTTGGGGCCGGTGAGCACTTAAGGCTCATGAGCAACATAACCCCTCTCCTGAGCCATCACCCCCTGATTGGGCGCTGGCGCTCCGACGAAGATGACGGGCGCTCAGAATACGTCATTTCCGCAGCCCCCAGCGGCTTGAGCGTAACAGGCCGTGACTTCATTGACGGCGAAGAGTTTCTGATCTCCGCCGTCAAATGGACAGAGAACAGTGTCGAGTTCAAAACCCATATGCCCTCGACAGGACGCAGAGGGCATATCGTTCTGATATTCGCGCCGTCACCTCAAACCGTCACGATGACTTACACGTTCACGGATACGTGCATCGCCCATAAGGTTGATGAGCGCTGATTTCCTGTCATTAGCGGAATTCGCATCTTCACTATTTCTCCGCCTTCGACGTCAGCGCGAAGACGCTCGCGATCCCGCCCACGCCCAGCATCAGCAGCAGGCTTACCGCGTTGATCGCCGGTGACGCGCCTTCGCGCATCTGGCCGTACATGGTGATCGGCAGCGGCGCCTCGGAGCCCACGAGCATAAGGGTCGTATTGAAGTTTTCGAACGACATGAGCAGCGCCACGAGGCCCGCGCCGATGAGCGCAGGGCTTAAGAACGGCAGCGTGACCGTGCGCAGCACGCGGATGCGGCTCGCGCCGAGATCGAAGGCAGCCTCTTCCAAAGAGCGGTCGAATTTGCGTAGGCGCGCGGCGATGATGAGCGTGGAAATCGTCAGGATGAACGAGAGCTGGCCCAACACGACCAGAGACAGGCCTGGACGCAGGAAATCGAGATCCATTTGAAGCCAGTCCTCCAGTCCGTTCGCAACGCGCGAGAAGAAAGCGAGGATCGAGATACCGAGCACGACGCCGGGGATGACGAGGGGCCAGAGCATCATCATCGACAGGAATGTCTTGCCGGGGAATTCGGCGCGTTCCAACACCCAGGCATTCACCGTGCCGATGAACACGGCGAGCAAGGCCACGGGGATCGCAATCTTGAAGCTGTTCGCGATGGTATCGAGCCAGATCGGATCGACCAGCACGCCGGGCTTGGCTCCGCCCGCACCCGTACCGGTGAACCATTCCAGCGTGAAGCCGCGCCACGGCGGCGACGGGAACGGGCTTGCGTTGAAGGCGAAGATGGCAACGACGAGGAGCGGCGCGAACAGGAAGATGTAGAACGACGCGATGTAGAGCTTCCAGGAAAGGGACGGACGGTTCATGGCGTCAGGCCTGCTTCAAGGTGGTGCCGAGGCTCTGGCCCGTGAGGCGCAGGCCCGCCCAGACGATGGCTGAGGACAGCAGGAGAAGAAGAATGCCGAAGGCTGCTCCCTGCGGCCAGTTGAAGCGTGTGATGAACTGCGCGTAGATCTGCTCCGTGAACCACAACCCATTCTTGCCGCCGAGCAGAACCGGCGTCGCGAAATTGCCGACAGTCAGCATGAATACGATGATCGAACCGGCAACGATGCCGGGCATGGCATGCGGAATGACGATGCGGCGCAGAACCGTCCAGCGGCTGCCGCCGAGATCGTAGCCCGCTTCCACCACGGACGGCTCCAGACTTTCGAGCGCGTTGGCGAGCGGCACGATCATGAAGAGCAATCCGCCATAGACGAGGCCCAGGATCACCGCGCCGTCGTTGTAGAGCAGTTCCACCGGCTGATCGGCGAGGCCAATGGCGCGCAGCGTGTAGGAGATGATGCCGGTCTCGCGCAGCAGGATCATCCAGCCGAGCGTACGCACGAGTTCCGATACCCAGAACGGCAGCAGGCAGAGGAGCAGCAGCATCGCCTTCAGGCGGCCCTGCGCCACGCGGGCGATGTAGAGCGCGATGGGAAAGGCGAGCACGAGGGTCAGCGCCGTCACGATGATCGACATGAGCGCCGTGCGCGCAAAGGTCCGCCAGTAAAGCGGCTCGGTGAAGAATTCGAGATAATTGCCGAAGCCGAAGGCATAGACACGCGGGGCCACGCGCTCGCTGAAGGAGAGAACGAGGATCTCCACATGCGGCAGCACGATGAGCAGGCCCAGCCAAAGAACGGCCGGAGCCAGGAGCAGGAAGAGCGTGAGGCTCTGAGCCGATTTCTTGCTCATGCGGCGAAAACCTTCATGGCATCCGCCGTCCAGCCCACATGGACCGGCGCGCCGACCTGAATGCCGGCAAGCGGCCCCGCCTGCGGCAGCACCGCGCGGACGGGCTGGTCGAAACCGGCGGTGTCGATGAGCAGGCTCGAATTCGCGCCATCGAACAGCACCGCCGAAACGCGGCCCTCGAAGCGGTTAGGCAGGCTGCTCAGTGCGGACAAATTCTGTGCCAGTGCGATGGCCTCGGGACGCACGAAAGCAATCGATGCTTTGTCCGCCACCTTACCTTGTCCCTGCACCACCGCGCCTGAGGGCAGGCGCACGGTAATAGCACCGCTTGATGCTGCGGCTGCCTCGCCCTGCCACTTGTTCGTCTCGCCGACGAAGCTCGCGACGAAAGGCGTTGCGGGATTGTGATAAAGCTCGCGCGGACTTCCCACCTGCTCGAACTGTCCTTGGTTCATGACCGCGATGCGGTCCGACATCACAAGCGCTTCCGACTGGTCGTGCGTGATATAGGCGAATGTCGTGTTGAAGGTGCCCTGTAACTGCTTCAGCTCGATCTTCATGTGCTCGCGCAGCTTCAAATCGAGCGCGCCGAGCGGTTCGTCGAGAAGAACCAGTGTGGGTTCGAGGACGAGGCAGCGTGCGATGGCCACGCGCTGACGCTGACCGCCGGACAGAGCCGTCACACGTCGATGCCCGAAGCCTTTAAGTCCCACGCGCTCCAGCATGCGGTTGGCGCGCTCCTCGGCCTCTGCGCGCGACACGCCTCGGCAGGTGAGGCCGTAAGCGACGTTCTCGCCCACGCTCATCATCGGGAAGAGCGCGAGGCTCTGGAAAACCATGTTCACCGGGCGCTTGTTGGCCGGCACACCGATCATCGACTGGCCGCGAATGCGGATGTCGCCGGAGGTCGGATGCTCGAAGCCCGCGATCATGCGCATCAGCGTGGTCTTGCCGCAGCCGGAGGGCCCGAGAATGGAGAAGAACTCGCCGGGAGCGACGCTGAAACTCACATCGTTGACGGCCGCATGAGAGCCGAAGCGCTTGATGACGTTGATGAGATCGAGATCGGTGGAATGGGCCATGACACTGCCGGAACAAGCATAAAAACAGGCATCCCCCGGATGGCTCCGGGGGATGCTTTTGATTGAAGCGGGATTTACGAGCCGGCCTTCAGGCGGTCGAGAACCTTGCCTTCGATTTCCTCGAGGCCAGCCGGCACGGCCGGATACCACTTGATGTTGTCGATGGCGGCCTTCGGGAAGCTCTCGGCGAACTGATCCTTCAGCTTGCCCTGCATCAGCTTGTCGGCGCCGTTGGAAGCGGTGAAGTTGCCGGCGGCAGCGGCCACCTTCGCGGCGATCTCGGGACGCATGTTGAAGTTGATCCACTTGTAGGCGGCTTCGTCATTGCGGCCCTTCGCCGGAATCGCGAAGGTGTCGACCCAGCCCAGCGCACCCGACTTCGGCGCGATGAACTTCATGTCGGCATTCTCGGCATTGAGCTTCCAGCCGCCCGTATCCCACGCCATGGCGGCAACGATCTCACCGGAGCGCACGGCGTTGAGAAGCTGGTCCGAGCCTTCCCAGAAGAACTTCACGTTCTTCTTGCACTCGGCGAGCTTGGCGCCGACCTTCTCCATAAGCGCGGCATAAGCCTTGGCGTCGCCATAGGCGGCGAAGGGGTCCATGCCGTTGGCGAAAGCGAACGCGATCAGCGCAGGGCGCTTGGCGCGGAAGCTGGTCTTACCGGCGAGCGACGGATCGCAGAGATCGTTATAATCGGCAACCTTGGGTGCGGCCTTCGTGTTCACGACGAGACCATCGGTGCCCCAGATGTGGGGAACGCCGTAGACCTTGCCGTCAACGGTGGTGTTCTTCTTGGTCGCTTCCAGCATGGAGGCGATGAAGAGATCGGACTTGAGCTTGGACAGGTCGAGAGGCTTGTAGATGCCGAACTCGGCTTGCGGTCCGGCGATGCGGTCCTGGCTCGGCTGGACGATATCGAAGCCTGCGCCTTGCGTGGCGCGCAGCTTGGAGATGATCTCCTCGTTGTTGGAGGTCGTGACCTCCACCTCGATGCCGGTTTCCTTCTTGAACTGCTCGATCACGTCTGCCGGTGCGTAACCCGACCAGGTCAGGAGCCGCAGCTTCTCGGCGGCGTGGGCCGTTCCGGTCATCATAAGAGCGGCGAAAGCCGTAGCCAGCTTCAGGCTGGCGCGCTTGGTCAACATATTCATCCTCCATATGGACGGGCTATTACCCTGTTCCCCAGTTGCAAAGTTATATGACAGTCAAACGACATGCTAGGGGGCTGAAGCAGGCGCCTCAACCCTTCGGTGATGACAGAGCCATCCCCTATGATTAAGGATAAGCTCCTCTGTTCCGGAGCTTTTTCCATGCGCACCTTCTATCCCGAAATCGAACCCTACGATCACGGCCTGCTCGATGTGGGGGACGGGCACCGGGTCTATTGGGAACTTTGCGGCAACCCCCAGGGCAAACCCGTGGTGTTTCTCCATGGCGGCCCTGGCGGCGGGTGTTCACCGGCCCAGCGCAGGCTGTTCGACCCGAAGAAGTACAAGATCCTGCTCTTCGATCAGCGCGGCTGCGGGCGCTCCACGCCTTATGCAAGCCTCGAAAACAATACCACATGGCACCTGGTGGCCGATATCGAGCGGCTGCGGGAAATGATTGGTGTGGACAAGTGGATGGTGTTCGGCGGCTCCTGGGGCTCGACACTCGCCCTTGCCTATGCGGAAACCCACCCGGAGCGCGTGACGGAGCTGGTGCTGCGCGGGATCTTCACCTTACGCCGGGCAGAGCTGCTCTGGTATTACCAGGAAGGCGCGTCCTGGATCTTCCCCGACAAATGGGAGCGCTACCTGGCCCCGATTCCGGAGGAGGAGCGAGGCGACCTGATGGCCGCCTACTGCAAGCGCCTGACGCATCCCGACCCGGCCATCCAGCGCGAGGCCGCAAAGGCTTGGAGCCTTTGGGAGGGCGAGACCATCACCCTACTGCACAATCAGGGCTTCACCGACCAATTCGGCGACGAGCATTATGCCATCGCGTTCGCACGCATCGAGAACCATTACTTCGTCAATGAGGGATGGTTCGAGGAAGGACAGCTGATCCGCGACGCCCATAAGCTGAAGAACATTCCCAGCGTGATCATCCAGGGCCGCTACGACGTTGCCACTCCGGCCAAGACGGCATGGGACCTGCACCGGGCCTGGCCCGAAGCGGAGTTCATCATGGTGCCGGATGCCGGTCACGCAGTAAACGAGCCCGGCATTCTGCATCATCTCATCGAAGCGACAGACCGGTTCGCAAACCGGTAAGCGTCATCCCGGGGCCGCATGAGCGGAACCGGGATCTTTTTTTAGAATAAAGCACTTCACTCGTCATGCGATCCCGGACCTGCGCTACGCTTCGTCCGGGATGACGCTCACTACACTTACTTCGCCGTCCAGCCGCCATCCATCGACAGGTTCGCGCCTGTCATCTGGCTTGCGGCATCCGAACAAAGGAACACGGCCAGCGCCGCCACCTGATCAACGGTCACGAACTGCTTGGTGGGCTGCGCCTCCAGCAGCACATCGTTGATGACTTGCTCCTTGGTGAGGCCGCGCGCCTTCATGGTATCGGGAATCTGGTTCTCGACGAGCGGCGTCCACACATAGCCTGGGCTGATGCAGTTCACTGTCACGCCATGGGTTGCCACCTCCAGCGCGACGGTCTTGGTCAGGCCCGCAATGCCATGCTTGGCAGCCACATAGGCCGACTTGAAGGGCGACGCCACGAGAGAATGCGCAGAGGCCGTGTTGATGATGCGGCCCCAATTGCGGGCCTTCATGCCTGGAACCGCGGCGCGGATCGCGTGGAAGGCGGAGGAGAGATTGATCGCGATGATCTGATCCCATTTCTCGACCGGGAAATCCTCCACCGGCGAGACGAACTGGATGCCTGCATTGTTGACGAGAATATCGACGCCGCCGAGTTCCGTCTCGGCTTGGCGGATCATTCCTTCGATCTCGTCGCTCTTGAGCATGTTCGCCGCCGAATAGAGCGCCTTCACACCGAAATCGCTCTCGATGGCGGTGCGGGTCTTCTCGATTTCGGCCGCGTCGCCGAGGCCGTTGATGACGACGTTCGCTCCTTCCTTGGCCAGCGCCCGGGCGATCGCGAGACCGATACCGCTGGTGGAACCGGTGATGACGGCATTCCTTGATTTCAAAGTCATGATCTTCTCCGCATGGCCTCTTCAGGCCCAGGGCTCTCAAGATGTGTTCTGACATAGCACGAACGGGGAAATGGAGTTGAGCCTATCAAAAAGGAGGATGCAGGGCAGCCTCATCTGCTTCCGACGCATGGCCGAGGGCAGCTCTTGCCATTGTCGTCCCCTTGCCGATGTGAGACAGAACGGGGACAACGACTGAATAGGTGAATGGTGCAGACACCACGTTTTCTTCCCAGCGGAGACAGCGCACTGACCATCGAATTCGGGAGCACGATCAGCCCCGATCTGAACGGTAAGGTGCTCGCGCTCGACGCCCTGCTACGGGACAATCCGCCTGCGGGCCTCATCGAGACGGTTCCCACCTATCGCTCCCTTACCTTGCAATTCGACCCCACCGTGCTGGATTACGACGCGCTCATCAGCAAGCTCGAGGAGGCGACGTCCGATCTTCAGCCGCAACACGCCACCGGGACCCGCTGGCGCGTGCCAGTGGTCTATGGCGGCGAGTATGGGATCGACCTGGAGGATGTGGCGCAGCACCATGGCCTGACGCCCGCGCAGCTCATCGAGCTTCACGCCGGCGCCGTCTACAGAATTTACATGATTGGCTTCCTACCGGGATTTGCCTATCTCGGCGGTCTCGATCCGCGCATTGCCACATCGCGCCGCACTCAGCCCCGACTGAAGGTTCCGAGCGGATCAATCATGATCGGCGGAGAGCAAGCCGGCATCGTTCCCATGGAGATGCCGAGCGGATGGCACCTCCTGGGGCGAACGCCGGTCCTGAGCTATGCATCAGAGCGTGATCCGGCCTTTTTGTTCGCCGCTGGAGACGAGATCGTGTTCGAGCCCATCGATGCCACGCGATGGAGCGATCTCGAACGAGCGGCCCTCGCCGGAGAACCTGTTGCGGAGCGGGTGAGCTCATGACGAACCTTGTTGTGCAAAGCTGCGGCCCGATGACGAGCCTGCAGGATTGGGGCCGCTTGGGCTACCAAGGTTTCGGCGTGTCGCCCTCAGGCGCCATGGACCGCCGCTGCCTTGCCATGGCCAACGCGCTCGTCGGCAATGCGCCCGACACAGCCGCGATCGAATTCATGAATCTCGGCGGCACTTTCACCTGCGAAGGCGGCGAGTTGCGCGCGGCTCTCGTCGGCGCGGGCTGCACAGCCAGCATCAACGATGTGCCTGCCGAACCCAACACCACCATGGTGCTGCAAGAGGGAGATGTGCTGAAGATCAGCCACGCGCGCATCGGCACCTTCGCCTATCTCGCCATTGCAGGCGGATTTCTGGTCAAGCCTCAGCTCGGAAGCCTGTCCTTTCACCCGCGCTCGCGGCTCGGCGGGCTGAACGGTGCACCGCTGAAGGCGGGCGACCGCCTCCCCTGCAGGCCGGATGCGCAGCAAAGCGCACCGATGCATCTTCCCACGGAGCCTTTGGAAGAGAGCGGCCCGATCCGCGTGATCATGGGGCCGCAGGACGATTATTTCACAGAGGATGCGATCCAGACGTTCCTGAATGCCGAGTTCACCATCAGTCCTCAGGCGGACCGCATGGGCTTTCAGCTCAATGGACCGCAGCTCGAACATGCGAAGGGTTTCAACATCGTCTCCGACGGCATCGTGGACGGGCACATTCAAGTGCCCGGCAGCGGCCTTCCCATCGTGCTGATGCGCGACCGGCAGACGGCTGGCGGCTACCCGAAGATCGCGACGATCATCAATGCCGATCTCGGGCGTTTCGCACAGATGCGGCCTGGCACGATTGTGCGGTTTCGCGCCGTGCCGCGCAATGATGCCGTTTCTGCCGCACGTCAGATGAAGGATTGGATGGACGCACTCCCATCTCAACTCGTGCCGCTGCGCTTCGATCTGACGACGGAGCATCTTTTGAGCACGAACCTGATCGGCGGCATGGTGGATGCGCTGGCGAAGCCGCCCGAACAGGACGCCTCCATTTGATTCACGTCGCTCGATACAGCGTCATCATCGTCACGGCGTTGCACGGATGATCCTGATGCGTTGAGGCGCGACGCCTTCCAAAATGAAATGGCCGGGGCAAGCCCGGCCATGACGAAAAGAGGACCACTGTTTTCTCTTATTGAGTTTTGACACCGCTCTCGTCCGAGCGGTCCGGCGCGCCTAGAGCCTTGGCTTCGCGACGGCGCTCATGCAGCACGTATTCGGTATAGCCGTTGGGCTGCTCAGCTCCCTTGAAGACGAGATCGCAGGCTGCCTGGAAGGCGGGACCGTTGAAGTTCGGCGCCATCGGCTTGTAGAGCGGATCGCCCGCATTCTGCCGATCCACCACCTCCGCCATGCGGCGCAGAGTCTGCGTCACCTGTTCCTGCGTGACGATGCCGTGGCGCAGCCAGTTGGCGAGATGCTGGCTGGAAATACGCAGTGTCGCACGATCCTCCATCAGCCCGACATCGTGAATGTCCGGCACCTTCGAACAGCCGACGCCCTGGTCGATCCAGCGTACCACGTAGCCGAGGATGCCCTGGCAGTTATTGTCGAGCTCCTGCTGCACCGCATCCGGTGCCCAGTTGGATTGCGACACCGGAATGGTGAGGATGTCGGAGAGCTTTGCGCGCGTGCGCGATTTCAGCTCGGCCTGACGCGCAGGCACGTTCACCTGATGATAGTGCAGCGCATGCAGCGTCGCAGCCGTCGGCGACGGCACCCAGGCGGTGTTGGCGCCCGCCTGCGGGTGGCCGACTTTTTGCGCCATCATATCGGCCATCTTGTCGGGCGCGGCCCACATGCCCTTGCCGATCTGCGCATGGCCCGGCAGGCCGCAGAGCAGACCGACATCGACATTGTTATCCTCATAGGCCTTGATCCACGCGGTCGACTTCATGTCGTTCTTGCGGATCATGGGCCCTGCTTCCATCGAGGTATGGATCTCATCGCCAGTGCGATCCAGGAAGCCTGTATTGATGAAGAAGATGCGGTCGGCGGCCGCACGGATGCAGGCCTTGAGATTGACGCTCGTGCGGCGCTCCTCGTCCATGATGCCCATCTTCAGCGTGTTGCGGGCCAAGCCAAGCATGTCCTCCACGGCAGCGAAGAGATCGCTGGCGAAGGCAACCTCGTCCGGTCCGTGCATCTTGGGCTTCACGATGTAGATCGAGCCGGTGCGGCTGTTGCGGAACGCACCGGTGCCCTTCAGGTCATGGATCGCGATCAGCGACGTGACAGCGGCATCGAGGATCGTCTCAGGGATTTCCTTGCCATTTTCGTCCAGCACCGCATCGGTGAACATATGGTGGCCAACATTGCGCACCAGCATGAGGCTGCGGCCATGGAGGCGGACCTCGCCGCCGTTGGGCGCGATGTAGACGCGATCCGGATTGAGCTTGCGCTCGATGGTGCGCCCGCCCTTCTCGAAGCTCTCCACGAGATCGCCCCTCATCAGGCCGAGCCAGGTGCGGTAGATCTCGACCTTGTCGTCCGCATCCACCGCCGCGACCGAATCCTCCAAGTCCATGATGGTGGAGATGGCCGATTCGATCACGAGATCGGCCACGCCCGCCGGATCGTCGGCTCCGATGGGGTTCGAGCGGTCGATCTTGATTTCGATGTGCAGATTGTTGTGGCGCAGGAGGATCGCGGAAGGATTCTCCGCATCGCCCTGGTAGCCTGCAAACTGCGCGGCGTCCCGCAGCCCCGTTTCGCTGCCGTCCTGCAACTTCACGGCCACTGCGCCGCCACGAAGCGCGTAAGCCGCCACATCCTTGTGGCTGCCCTTGGCGAGCGGCGCGGCCTGATCGAGCAATTCACGGGCGCGGGCCACCACCTTGGCGCCGCGCACCTTGTTGTAGCCGCCAGAACGGCTGGCGCCGTCTTCCTCAGAGATCGCATCCGTGCCGTAGAGAGCATCGTAGAGGCTGCCCCAGCGGGCATTGGCGGCGTTCAGCGCATAGCGGGCATTGGAGACCGGCACCACCAGCTGAGGGCCTGCAATATGGGCAATCTCATCGTCTACATTCTGGGTGTTGACGGAAAAGTCCTCCGGCTCCGGCAGCACGTAACCGATATCGCGCAGGAAGCGCTCGTAATCGGCCTGATCCTG
Source organism: Pseudomonadota bacterium (assembly GCA_023450615.1). Classification (GTDB taxonomy): domain Bacteria; phylum Pseudomonadota; class Alphaproteobacteria; order Rhizobiales; family Beijerinckiaceae; genus Microvirga. The sequence goes on from JAEXGT010000101.1 coordinate 61,016, forward strand.
CGGGCCTCCGGCCCGGGCGCGGTGATAATCGTCGATCTGCGTCTGAAGCTTGTCACGAATCGCCAGAAGCTCGCGGTCGCGCGCAGCGAAGTCCCTTACGAGGCCAGCAAGCCCCTTCCAGAAGGCATCGGCCGATACGCCCGTGCCGTTGAGGGCCTCCTGCTCGATGAAGGAATGGAGGACCGGTGCAACCTGGAGGCCGTTCGTCTGGACGCGCGTCATTGTTCCCGCTTTCGTGGAGTGGACATTCCAAGCCTTAGCTTAAGGCGGAGCGACTAAAAATGAAGTTAGGCGCTGTTTCCATGAGACCAAGGAATGATGGGGCGCACAACCCGCAACAAGACAACAAAATAGCCGCCCGAAGGCGGCTATTTTGAAGATTTGGTGGAGCCAGGCGGGATCGAACCGCCGACCTCTTGCATGCCATGCAAGCGCTCTCCCAGCTGAGCTATGGCCCCTTAAAACCCGCGGCGTTTGGGGCGCCGCGGCGTCTCTATAGTAGGGTCTGGGCCGAGGTTCAAGTCTCTTCGTCGTCTTCCAGATCGCTATCGATCAGGTCAGACACGTCATCGTCGCCCTCTTCCTCGTCCTCGAGGAAGGTATCGTCGGTGTCGTCGTCGGCCACATCGATGTCGTCATCGACCGAGATGTCCTTCTCGTTCTCGTCAGCCTCGACCTCATCGAGGGAGACCATCTCCGGACCGGCTGCTTCCAGCTCGGTATCCTCATCATCGTCTTTAGCGGCGCGGGCGACTGCGGGCGCAGCGGCGCGGCTCAGGGCCACGGCCTGGAAAACGGTGCCGCATTTCGGGCAGACCGCCGGGTCCCTGTTGAGATCATAGAATTTTGCGCCGCAGCTCATGCACTGGCGCTTCAAGCCGAGTTCCGGTTTGGCCACGGGTGATTGCCTTCAAGAAGTGAATGGTTGGGAACGCTCCCCTAGTCATGAGGGGAGGCCTTGTCAAATAGGAAATTGCGAAGAAGCGTCCACCCCTGCCACCTAGCGCGTGACGGCGGGAAGAGCCCGTGTTAGAGCCCGGCTCAAAGAGAAGGCTTTAAGGAAGACGATAATGTCCCATGCGCACGGTCCTGCCACCCCGGTTTCCAGCCGGTCTGGGAACGCCCTAAAGGGGCGCATCCGCGTTCCTGGCGACAAGTCCATCTCCCACCGCTCCATGATCTTCGGCCTTCTGTCCATTGGCGAAACTCGGGTGGAGGGCCTGCTCGAGGGCGACGACGTGCTGCGTACGGCGGAAGCCTGCCGGGCGCTGGGCGCCACCATCACCCGGGAGGCCCCTGGCAGCTGGCGGATCAAGGGCATGGGCATCGGCGGCCTGGTCGAGCCCAAGGATGTCCTCGATTTCGGCAATGCTGGCACCGGCTCACGTCTCATGATGGGTGTGGCGGGCAGCCACCCGATCACGGCCACCTTCGACGGCGATGCCTCACTCCGCAAGCGCCCCATGCGCCGCATCATCGACCCGCTGGTGAAAATGGGCGTCACCGTGGTGAGCGAGGCCGAGGGCGGACGCGTGCCCCTGACCCTGCGCGGCCCCAAGGAGACGCTGCCCATCACCTATGAGACCCCGGCAGCCTCGGCCCAGATCAAGTCGGCGATCCTGCTCGCTGGCCTCAATTCCCCCGGCAAGACGACTGTGATCGAGCGCGAGGCGACCCGCGACCACACGGAGCGGATGCTGCGCCATTTCGGCGCAACGGTCGAGGTCGCCCCCCACGGCGCCGATGGCCGCGCCGTGACCCTCCATGGCCAGCCTGAGCTTCGCGGCACGGATATCGTGGTGCCCACCGACCCCTCCTCGGCCGCTTTCCCGCTGGTGGCTGCTCTCATCACCCCCGGCTCCGACATAGTGATCGAGGGCGTGATGATGAATCCGCTGCGCACTGGCCTCATCACGACCCTGCTGGAGATGGGCGCCTCCATCGAACGCCTGAACGAGCGCGACGAAGGCGGCGAAACCGTGGCGGATCTCCGCGTGCGCCACAGCAAGCTCACCGGCGTCACGGTTCCCCATGGCCGGGCCCCGGCCATGATCGACGAATACCCGATCCTGGCGGTCGCTGCCTCCTTCGCCGAAGGTGCGACCCGCATGCAGGGCCTGCACGAGCTTCGCGTGAAGGAATCTGACCGTCTCGCCGCTGTGGCGGCGGGCTTGGCAGAAGCGGGCGTGGATCACGAGATCGAAGGAGACGACCTCATCGTCCACGGCTCCAGGAACGTGCGTGGCGGCGGCAACCCGGTGAAGACCCATCTCGACCACCGCATCGCCATGTCCTTCCTCGTGATGGGACTCGCCAGCCAGGAACCGATGACCGTGGACGATGGGGCCATGATCGCGACGAGCTTCCCCTCCTTCATCCCGCTCATGCGCGAGCTCGGCGCCACGATTCAGGATTGAAGCCCAGATGATCATCGCCATCGATGGCCCCGCCGCCTCCGGCAAGGGAACCCTTGGAAAGCGTCTCTCGGAGCATTTCGGCTTCGCACATCTCGATACGGGTCTGCTCTATCGGGCCGTCGCCCGGGTGATGCTCGACCGGGATCTCGATCTGAACGACCGGGATGCCGCCCATGAGGTTGCGCTCAATCTCGACGTGACCCATCTCGACGACCCGCGCCTGCGGGGCGCTCAGATGGGCGAAGCGGCCTCAGTGATCTCAGGCTATCAGCCGGTCCGCGATGCGCTCCTCGCCTTCCAGCGAGGATTCGCCGAACAGCCTCCCGGAGCGGTGCTCGACGGGCGCGATATCGGCACAGTGGTCTGCCCTCACGCCCATGTGAAACTATTCATTACGGCTGCGCCGGAGGAACGTGCGCGCCGTCGCCATCTGGAACTCCAGAAGCGAGGCGAACAGACAGAATACCCCACAATTCTCGAGGATATCCGCCGCCGGGACGAGCGCGACATGAACCGGGCCTCTGCGCCCCTGAAGCCCGCCGCCGATGCGATCACCCTCGATACGACCCATCTCGATGCGGATGCAGCCTTCCAGGCCGCGCTCGATCTGGTCAAAGCCAAGTCTTCCCTGTCGTGACATGACCTTGCGCGAGCTTCAGAAGCTGGCACACTAAGCAAACCAGTCCGCCTCCCCCTCCAAGGAGAATACGATGGTTTGCTCTAGGCTCACCCATCTGGCCGCAGGACTAGCTTTGCTGTGGATATGCCTCGCCCCAGCCGCACGAGCGCAAAGCGACGCGGAGGTCGACCTCGCCCTTGTGATCGCCGTCGACATCTCCTTCTCCATGGATACGGACGAGCAGGCCTTGCAGCGCGAAGGGTTCGCGCAGGCCTTCCGCTCAAGCCAGGTGCATGATGCGATCCGCAGCGGCATGATCGGCAAGATTGCGGTGACCTACATGGAATGGGCCGGATCGCCGGATCAGAAGGTGATCGTGCCCTGGACGGTTCTCGACAACCCCGAGAGCCTGATGGCCTTCGCGGACAAGATCGCCTCGACGCCGCTGCGGCGAGCGCAGCGGACCTCGATCTCCAGCGCCGTCGATTACAGCGTGAAGCTGCTCGAAGGAAGCGATCTGCAGGCCACGCGGCAGGTGATTGACGTGTCGGGCGACGGCCCTAACAACCAGGGACGAGGTGTCTTGCAGGCCCGCGACGAGGCGGTCGCCAAAGGCATCACCATCAATGGCCTGCCCATCATGCTGCGTAAGCCCGGTTATCTCGACATCCCCGAGCTCGACGTCTATTACAAGGACTGCGTGATCGGCGGTCAGGGGGCTTTCACGGTTCCAGTCCGCGAACGCGACCAGTTCATCGAGGCTATCAAGACGAAGATTTTGCTTGAGATCGCCAATCTCCTGCCCGAAGGGCCTCCCCTCATCAAACGCATTCAGGACGCGCCTTCCACGAATTGCCTAGCCGGCGAGATGCAGTGGCGCGACCGCTGGAACAACTGAGCCGCAATCTCATGAAGAAATTGACTCTGGCGCTCGTGGCGCACGACGCCAAGAAGGACGACATGGCCGATTTCGTCGCCATGTACGAAAATGATATTCGCCCCTTCACTCTTTTCGCCACCGGCACCACTGGCGCACGTGTGATGGAGCGTTGCCCTTCCCTTTCCGTGACACGCCTGAAAAGCGGCCCGCTCGGCGGCGATCAGCAGATCGGGGCCATGATTGCGGAAGGCCGGATCGATGCGCTCTTCTTCTTCGTGGATCCGCTCTCACCGCATCCGCATGACGTGGATGTGAAGGCCCTGATGCGCCTCGCGCTTGTCTACGACATTCCGATGGCGCTCAACCGCGCAACGGCAGGACGGCTGATCGAGTCGTTTCGAGAGTAACGGCTCTCGAAACGGACCACTCGTCGAGGATGAGTGCAAATTGACAGGCTCCCGCATTGGATTGGGAGCCATGTCTGTCGCGATTGCGGAATAAGACGAGAGCGTCAGGCCTCGTCAAAGCAAGCTATGAGGACGACTTTTCGCTCTCGACACGGCCTGCTGCCAGACCTGCAATCCGGCCAAGCGTTACAGCAGTCAACAGGCCATTGCCGGAGAGATATCCGGCAGCTTTCGATCCTGACACCCCGCAAGCTGCTCCACCTGCTGCAAAGAGATTAGCGAGCGGTGTGGAGTTCGTGTCCAGAACTCGTGCGTCCTGATCGATCACAAGCCCGCCTTGGGTATGGAAAAGAGCTCCCGTCACCCGTACGGCCAGGAAGCGAGGAGATAGGGGCGCCAACCCTTTGAAGTGACGCCCGAAGGAATCCTTACTCTCACCAGTTTTGCATCGCGCGACCTCGGCCATCGTAGCCGAGAGAGCTTCCGCCGGCACGCCCATTCGGGCAGCCAGATCCTCCCAGCGATCGGCGGATAGGACGGCTCCCATGGCTTCGGCGCGCTTGAAATCTTCGAACTGGCGCGCAATACCGGCGATCCGTTCATCGAAGATCGCCCAGGCAATCCCCTCGGGCTGCTTAAGAACCTCCGCCGCCTGTTCGGAATAACCTTGAGATTCGTCGGAGAAGCGTTCGCCTCGGATGTTCACCTGAACTCCGCCCTCCGTCATCGTTGCCCAGGTAATGAGAATGCCCGCCGGATGGGCAACGGAGCCATGCCCCTGGTGTCCTGACAGATGGCGCGTGGCAGCGCCAAGCGCCTGCCCCCACAGCAGAGCATCGCCTTGATTGCCTGGGTGGCCAAAGTACAAAGCCTGCGCCAGAGAGGGTATATAGCGGCTCACGAGATCCCTGTTCCCCCCGTAGCCGTTGCAGGCGAGGATCAGCTGCCCACAGCCGATTTCCTCTGTCGAGCCGTCAGGTCGCGTGAAGCGGAGGCCGAGGATGCGGCCGCTCTCATCGGCAAACAAAGCCGTGACATGTGCCTCGCACAGGATCTCGACACCGGCGGCCTCGGCTGCTCCTCGAAGCGCATCGATCAACTCTTGCCCCGAGCGGCTTGGGAGTCCGTGCATCCGTCGCGCCGAGTGGCCGGGATAGCTGAAGTCGCCCACCACCGAAAAGGCGAGCCCATGGGCAGCACTCAACCATTCGATTGTGGGCCCAGCCTCTCGTACGACAAGGCTAACCAAAGCCGGATCGGATTCCCCTTTAGCCTTGGATATGATGTCCGATGCAAATCGCTCCGGGTCGTCGTCAATCCCGGCTTCCCGCTGCCAGCGCGTCGCCGCTGCCGGTATCAGCCCAGCCGACAAGGCGGTCGAGCCTTGGGGGAGCGCATCACGTTCGAGCACGAGGACCTCGGCACCGGCTTCCCGCGCGGCCAAGCCTGCGACCAGACCCGCGGCCCCTGCCCCGATGATGACGACGGGGACCGTAAAATCAAAGGCCTTATCCTTCACTTGAACGAGTTCGCTCATTATCGCCCTGCCCCAATTTGTAAGACAGTTATCTGTCACAGGCCAACTACACTAAGCTGTCTTAGATATAAAACAAGTATTGCCATCTGCCGGAAAATGAGGATACCTTCCTTCCTCTACGGAACTCGGAAGAGGACGAGCCAGCATGAGCGCCAGTGTTGGGAAGCCGAGGACTTTGTTCGACAAGGTCTGGGATGCCCATGTGATCGTAGAACGCGAGGACGGCCATAACCTCCTCTGGATCGACAGGCACTTCCTGCATGAAGGCTCGTTCCATGCGTTCGACAAGCTCAAGGCTCGTGGCGCAGAGGTCTCCCGGCCAGACCTGACTTTCGGAATCGAAGACCATTACGTGCCAACACGTGTCCGAAAGATTGAGCAGATCGATCCGGCGATCCGCCGCATGATCGAGCAGCTGCGCGTCAACACTTCTCAGCACCGCTTGAAATCGTTCGACCTTAACGATCCTGGCCAAGGCATCGTGCATGTGGTCGGCCCAGAACAGGGCCTCACTTTGCCGGGCCTTACCATCGTGTGCGGAGACAGCCACACCGCCACGCACGGCGCATTCGGTGCGATTGCTTTCGGCATCGGTGCATCGGAGGTGGCCCATGTGCTGATGACCCAGACCTTGTGGCAGAAGAAACCGAAGCGGATGCGCATCTCCATCGAGGGAAAACTGGCTCCGGGGATCACCGCAAAGGATATTGCGCTTTCCATGATCGCAACGATCGGAGCGGATGGGGCAGCAGGCTACGCGATTGAATATGCAGGCTCCACCATTCGCAATCTCTCGATCGAGGGCCGGCTCACTTTGTGCAACCTCTCCATCGAGGCCGGTGGACGGTCCGGCATGGTGGCTCCAGACGAGACGACGATCGCATATCTGCGAAACCGTCCCTATGGGCCGCAAGATGTCGATTTCGAGCGCGCGGCTGCCAACTGGTTGAATCTCGCCAGTGACCCGGGTGCAGTCTTCGACAAGGAGGTTCTGCTCGATGCCACACAGATCGCTCCGATCGTGACATGGGGGACCAGTCCTGAGGATGCGCTTCCGATCACGCAGGACGTTCCGAATCCCGATATGATTGCAGATCCGGGCAGAGCGGAGCATGTCCGCGATGCTCTCTCCTACATGGGGCTGCAACCGGGACAGAAGCTGACCGACATTCGCATTGATAGGGTTTTCATTGGCTCCTGCACCAATAGCAGGATCGAGGACATTCGCGCCGCGGCAGCCGTTCTTTCCGGCAGGAAAGCCAAGGTTCCCGGGCTCGTGTCGCCAGGCTCGATGCTGGTCAAACAGCAGGCTGAACAGGAAGGGCTCGACCGCATCTTCACGGAAGCCGGCCTCGAATGGGTCGAGCCGGGTTGCTCCATGTGCGTGGGCATGAATGGCGATCTCGTGCCTCCCGGCGAGCGCTGCGCTTCCACCACGAACCGCAACTTCCGCGGCCGGCAAGGTCCCGGCTCCCGCACCCACCTCATGTCACCCGCAATGGCTGCAGCTGCGGCTGTGACCGGACAGCTCACCGATATGCGCGATCTGCTCAAGGAACGGGCCTGATGCAACCTTTTACGCAACATACCGGCATTGCCTGCCCGCTACCATTGTCCGGTATCGACACCGATCAGCTTATTCCGGCCCGCTTCATGAAGCGCTCGCGCGCTGAAGGTTATGGAGACTATCTCCTGCACGATCTTCGCTTCGAGGCTGAGGGTGCTCCCCGAAAAGACTTTCCCTTGAATCGTCCGGAGCGTCGAGGCGCGAGCATCCTCGTGACACGGCGTAACTTCGGCGGCGGCTCGTCCCGCGAGGCTGCCGCCTATGCGCTGATCGATTTTGGGATTCGATGCGTCGTCGCGCCAAGCTTCGGCGACATTTTTGCATCCAACTCTGTCAATAACGGCCTGTTGCCGGCACGTGTCTCAGAAGAGGACAGCGAACGCCTGCTCTCCGTCCTCACCGGGGGTGAGTTGAGTGCATCCGTGGATCTGGAGACCAGGACTATTAGTTGCGGCTCCCTGAACGTATCGTTCGATATCGAACCCGTTTGGCGCACCAAGCTCCTCAACGGTTGGGACGACATCGATCTCACAAAGAGCTACACGGCAGCCATCGAGGCGTTCGCGGCTTCCGACAAGGAGCGGCGCCCCTGGATGAAACCCAGTCGCGCGTGAAGCTGCTGCATGTCGCTTGCATTCCAGCCCTTTTCTCTCGGCCCGCTCACGCTTAAGAACCGCATTGTGCTGCCGCCTATGCAGCAATATCAGGGAAGCAGCGAAGGATACGCCACACAATATCACGTCCAGCATTATGCGCGTAGGGCACGTGGCGGTGTCGGGCTCATCATCATCGAATCGACAGCCGTCTCAGCTGATGGCCGTCTCATGGCTGATGACATCGGCCTGTTCAGCGACAATCATATCGCTCCGCTTGCCGAGATCGCGCGGGCAGTTACGATAGAAGGCGTTCCCGCCCTTATCCAGTTGTCGCATGGTGGGCGCAAGTCTCGCCCTTATGGCGAAGGCCGCCTCCTGGCCCCGAGCGCCATCCCGTATGACGAATCCTACGGTACGCCGGAGATGATGACGAAGCAGGAGATCACCTCCTTGATCTCGGCCTTCGTACAGGCAACCCGTCGTTCTATAACGGCAGGCTTTGCCGGCGTCGAACTGCATGCCGCTCATGGGTATCTTCTGCATCAATTCCTTTCGCCTCTGTCCAATTACCGCAATGACGCCTATGGCGGGAGCGCCGAGAATCGACGCCGCCTTCTTGCGGACATCATCACTGAAGTTCGCGCTGCCCTCGGCCCTTCAAAGCTCCTGACGATAAGAATTTCTGCGAGTGATTATGACTCTCAAGGTCTGACGCCTGAGGATGTAGCGGATGCTCTTCGCGAGCTTGTTCCTCTTGGGATAGATGCAGTTCACGTTTCCTCGGGTGGCCTTCTTCCTATCCGTCCGACTCATTTAGGTCCTGGGTATCAGATCGGCTTCGCCGAGATTGTGCGGCGAGCAGTGACGGTGCCCGTTATTGCTGTCGGAATGATCCGCTCGCGAGAGCAGGTCGAATCCATTCTCGCTCAGGGACAAGCAGACCTCGTCGCAATCGGCAGGCCCTTGTTGATCTACCCAGACCTGCAGAGGGTTTTGTAATGAAGTTTCTTATGCATTTCGTATTCTTTGGTTACTCTACGTAATGCAACTTGACTCATAGGAAAGCTGTGCCATCAATAGGACAGCTTCATGTATGTCTAAGCATACAAATTGGATTGGACCGCTCGTGTCGAGTGTCGAACCGCTGAAAGCCCGCAGACTTTTTCTCCTGCTCCGCGATCGCATTCTGAGCGGAGAGATCGGGCCAAATACACGTCTGCCCAGCGAGCCGCTGCTGGCGCAGGAGCACGGCGTTTCTCGTGTCACCGTTCGGCGCGCGCTCGACAAGCTGGCCGACGAGGACCTAATCGAACGCAGGCCCGGCTCCGGCACATTCGTCAACTCAAGATCGACCAGCGCTCAGGTCACTGCGGACTTCTCCAACGTCCTCACACATCTTGTGGAGATGGGGCGCCGCACGGATGTCAAGCTCATCTCATTTGCCTATATGGCGCCCACACCTGCACTGATGAGCGACCTGAAGCTTCAGCCCGGTGAGCGTGTCCAGCGTTCGGTGCGCGTACGTCTAATCGATGGTCAGCCATTTTCCTATTTGATCACGCACGTGCCTGAGCGGATCGGCATTTCCTATTCCGAGGCAGATCTGGCATCGACGCCGCTGCTCGAGCTTCTCGAGAGATCAGGAATCGTCGCGGAGCGAGCGCAGCAGATCATCGGCGCAACCCTTGCGGGGCCGGAAGTCGCGGATGCTCTCGATCTTGAGATCGGAGCAGCGCTGCTTTCGATGACACGCATCGTCTATGACCCATCGGGCCGCGGAATCGAACATCTGCAGGCTCTTTACCGACCCGATCGCTACTCGCTCAACATGGATCTCGTTCGCACGGGAGCCAACGGAGCGCGGCGCTGGTCGCCGGTCGAACGCCCGCGCGCTAGCGCACCCAAGTCAAAAAGCATCTCGAAAACCCGGGTCAACCGGGTCGCAATCCAGAGGAGAACCACTCGATGAGCCTATTTGACAACACACTCAACCGACGCACCCTTCTGAAGTCAGGCGCCGCAGCGGTTGCTACGATTGCCGCTCCCTCCATCGTACGTGGCGCTGAACCACCGCCCGTCAAGGTCGGCATTCTGCAACCTGTCACGGGCGCCGTTGCCATGGACGGCGAATTCGGACGTACAGGCGCTGAACTCGCCATTGCCGACATCAACGCGGCAGGCGGTATCAAGTCGCTTGGCGGAGCCAAGATCCAAATGATCTTCGGCGACGCACGCTCCAACCCGGAAGCCGGCGTGCAGGAAGTCGAGCGCATGCAGAGCGAAGGCGTCGCTGCTATCGTCGGCGGTTTTGCCAGCCCGATCTGCTTGGCAACGACCCAGGCGGCGGCCCGTTATGACTTGCCGTACATCGTTGACGTCGGCGTTTCGGATCAGATCATCGAGCGCGGCCTCAAGAACACCTTCCGCTTTGCTCCAGGATTCGGCATCTGCACGAAGACCGCCATCGAGAATCTCGTTCGGATCAACGAAGCTGCTGGCAAGCCCGCCAAAACAGTCGCGCTTGTTCACGAGGATGGCCTCTTCGGCTCCGGTCTCGCAAAGCTGATGCAGCAGGAGTTGCCGAAGCATGGCTTCGAAATTCTCGAGACGATGTCCACCCCCACTCCCTCGCGTGATCTGTCGAACATCACTCTGCGCCTACGGTCGCTGAACCCCGATCTGGTGATCCCCAGCACGTACTATGCTGAGACGGTTCTCCTTGCACGTACGATGCAGCAGCAGCGTGTTCGCCCGAAGGCGATCTATGCTGTGGTCAACGGCGCCGCTTCGAACATGCGCTTCGTAAAGGAGTTCCCTGAGGCTGCCGAAAAGATCATGGACTGCAACCATTGGCATGATCCCCGCAACCCCAAGAACGAGGATCTACGCAAGCGTGTTGAGGCAGCTGGCAAGCAGTGGAATTACAACGTTCCGCTGAACTATTCCTGCGTTGGCTTGCTGGCGGACGCAATCGAGCGCGCGGCCTCTGCCGATCGTGGAAAGATCATCGAGGCGCTGGCTTCGTCGACCTATGACAAGCACCTGATGCCCTACGGCCCGACGAAGTTCGTTGGCGGCCAGAACCAAGGGGCGGCTCCGGTCGCGACGCAGGTTCAGGATGGCGTTATCCGGGTGGTTTATCCGGAAACCTATTCCGACGCGAAGCCAGTCTTCCCTGTGCGGTCCTGATCCTAGTGCGCAGGCGGGCTCTGTTGCAGAGCCCGCCTCAGTCACTGATCGGCTAAAGCAGGGGAAGCGCGATGTATTCTTTCGATATCACACTAGAGGCTGTGCTCAACGGCCTTCTGACGGGTGCCGTCTACGCGTTGATCGCGCTTGGCCTTACTCTCGTCTACGGCGTTCTGCACATCATCAATTTCGCTCATGGCGCCTTGCTCACCACGGCAATGTTCGCTGTTTGGGTGGCCTATACCTTTTTGGGAATCGACAATTATGTGCTGATCCCCTTCCTGGCGGCGATCTTTTATGCGCTCGGCTATGCCATGCAGCGTTTTGTGATCGGCCCAGCCAGCCACGGAGACGACGGGAACATCCTTCTCGTCACACTCGGCATTTCAATCGTTCTCGAAAACGTGCTCCTGGCAGTTTTCCGCTCCGATACCCGCTCGCTGACTTCAGATTTTTCCTTTGAGGTCTTGGAGCTGGGTCCGCTCTTGATCTCCAAACCGCGCCTCGTCGGATTCGCGGCGGCTCTCGTCGTTACGCTGCTGCTTTGGCTTGTGCTAGCCCGCACTGATACCGGCAAGGCGATCCGCGCCGTCGCCAAGGAGAAGCTCGGCGCCAGCCTCGTCGGGATCGATGTCAGGCACATCTATGCCGTTACCTTCGGACTCGGCTGCGCGACGCTCGCGGTCGCCGCCTGTCTCCTCATGCCAACCTTCTACGTCAACCCCCGCGTCGGCGGTGCATTCGTTCTTGTTGCTTTCACGGTGGTCGTTCTCGGAGGCATGGGTTCCATCCCTGGCGCGCTTGCGGGTGGCCTCTTCATCGGGGTCGTGGAGAGCCTCAGTGGCCTCTATCTGGGTGAGAGTCTAGGCCAGATCGGCATCTTCCTGATCTTCATCCTTGTTCTGTTGTTCCGTCCGACGGGACTGTTTGGAGCCCGGGCATGACCTTACGAACAACATTTCCCTTGCTTGTCATCCTCGCCGTTCTCGCTGCGATTCCTCTGCTGATCACATCGAACACGGTCCTGAACTTCATCGTCTTCGTGCTCATCATCACCCTCGCCGCGCAAGGCTGGAATGTTCTCGGCGGCGTCGGCGGGCAATCATCCTTTGGCCATGCAGCCTTCTTCGGGACGGGGGCTTATGTTTCCGCGATCTTGCAGTCTCGCTATGGAATAAACGCATGGGCCGCGATGGCAGTCGCAATGGCAATCGGCGCCATCGTCGGATGGATCATCGGCTTCCTGAGCTTCCGTGCGGGCCTGCGCGGCTCTTACTTCGCGCTCGTGACCCTCGCATTTGCAGAAGTACTGCGCATTCTTGCCAATGCGGCAGGCTTTACAGGTGGTGCGGCGGGTTTGCTTCTGAAACTGAATGTCGGCTTCGCCAACATGCAGTTCTCCAGCCGCGGCGCATTTCTCTGGCTGGTTCTTTCGCTTGTGGCGGTCACGCTGTTTCTTTCCCAGTGGATCGCAGGTTCCCGCTTCGGCGCGCAACTCGTCGCCGTGCGTGAAAACGAAGAGGCTGCGCGAGCGCTTGGCGTCGATGTTCTGGCAGTGAAGCTGCGCGCCATCACCGTTTCGGCGGCCATCACGGCCGCAGCCGGTTGCCTTTATCTTCAGTACTTCCTCTATATCGATGCCAATATCGCCTATGGACTCTGGATTTCAGTTGAGGCTCTGCTTGCTCCCATGGTTGGAGGCAAAGGCCTCGTGCTTGGACCGATCATCGGCGCATTCACGCTCCATGGCCTGGGCGAGGCGGCAAAGACATTCGCCGCCAGCGTACCCGGCATCGACCTTGCCATTTACGGTGTCATTCTCGTCGTGGTGGTCGCCTTTGCGCCGGAGGGTGTGCTTGGGATCCTGAAGAAGACCCAGCTCAAGCGCAGGCATAAGGAACGCACGGCAGCTAAGCTTTCCGGGGAGGCCGCGTAATGTTGTCGGTTGAAGACATCACCATGCGCTTCGGCGGACTCGTGGCCGTGGGTGGCGCTTCGCTCACCGTACCAAAGGGAGCGATCGTCGGCCTCATCGGTCCTAACGGCGCAGGAAAGACGACTCTCTTCGGCGTGATTGCCGGTTTCCTAAAGCCGACATCCGGACGTGTTTTGTATGAAGGACGTGACATCACCGCTCTTCCTGCGCATGTTCGTGCTCAAGAAGGAATTGCGAGGACGTTCCAGATCGTTCAGCCTTTCGCCGGTCTGAATGTCCGTGAGAATATTGCCGTCGGAGCTTTCCTGAGACATCGGAATGCATCTGACGCGCATGCGCTCGCGGATGCGGTCGGCCGCCGAGTCGGGCTGACGGCAGATCTCGACAAGCCCGCCTCCAGTCTCACCGTTGCAGGACGCAAGCGCCTTGAGCTTGCAAGGGCGTTGGCAACAGAGCCTAAAATCCTTCTCCTCGACGAAGTCCTTGCTGGGCTTAATCCTTCTGAAATCCGCGACATCGTCCCTGTCATTCGCTCCATCAGGGATGACGGTGTCACCATTCTCATGATCGAGCATGTGATGCAGGCCGTGATGAATCTTTGCGAGCAGGTCTATGTGCTGGCTCAGGGACGCATGATTGCGCAAGGCACGCCGCAAAACGTCTGCGAGGACCAGCATGTCGTCGAGGCATATCTCGGACGAGGTGCGGCAGAACGGCTGCGTACCGTGGGAGCGAACCATGCTTGAGATCAATGGATTGCGCGCCGGCTATGGCGGCGTCGAGGTGCTTCGCGGGATTGACCTCTCAGTGAAGGCTGGCGAGATCGTCGCGGTTCTCGGGAGCAATGGCGTAGGCAAAACGACACTCAATAAGGTGTTGTCAGGCGTATTGCCCGCGAGCGCGGGTGAGATCGTGTTCGAGGGACGCTCGATCACACGCGCTACAGCCGTCGAGGTGGTGGAAGCCGGGCTTATTCATGTGCCGGAGGGCCGCAAGATCTTCCCGAATATGTCTGTGCGCGAGAACCTGGAACTCGGCAGTTACCGCAGGGCAAGCAAGAATCGCGCAAGCAACCTTGAGCGCGTCTTTACTATCTTTCCCCGCCTGCGTGAGCGCACGGATCAGGCGGCCGGCACACTCTCCGGAGGCGAGCAGCAGATGTTGGCGATCGGCCGCGGCATGATGGCTGAGCCGAGGTTGCTCATTCTCGACGAGCCATCGCTCGGCCTCTCGCCCTTGCTGGTCGAGGAGATGTTCGCGCTCATCCAAACGCTCAATGCCGAGGGCTTGCCGATCATGCTCGTGGAACAGAACGTCGTTCAGTCGCTCGAGACTGCATCGAGAGCCTATATCGTCGAGAACGGCGCCGTCACACTCTCGGGACCGGCGGAGGCCATCCAGAACGATCCTGAGTTAAAGCGGGCCTATCTCGGGCTCTGAGGAGAAAGCGATGTCGACTGCAACACCGCAACTTGTTCCGGCGTCTGTCCTCCTAGCCGAGCCGAGTCCGACGTGGCTTACGGAATGGGGGTCTTTCGCCTCGCGCCTTCGGTTTTCGGATCTTCCTAACGATCTCATCGAGCAGGCCAAGATCGTACTTCTCGACTGCATTGGTGCTGTTGCAGCAGGAATGCAGGAACCTGAGATGAAACGCCTGGTGGAACGGCTTGGACGCCGCGATGCCGGGTCCGCAACCGCCATCGGCGCAGGTCGCCGCTTGAGCCCGCTTGATGCGGCTTTTGCCAACGGCGTTGCTGGCACGATGCTGGAGTTGGACGAGGGCAATCAGTTCGCCCGGGGCCATCCCGGCATTCACGTTCTTCCTGCGGCACTTGCTGCTCAACCCTGCGAGAAGACCTCCGGGGCAGACTTTCTGCTGGCCTTTATCCTCGGCTATGAGATCGGCGCTCGCGTTGGAGCAGCCTCGCGCCTGCGCAGCACGGTCCATCCGCATGGAACCTGGGGCACCATCAGCGCAGCCTTCGCGGCAGCTTTACTTGAGAAGGCGAGTGAAGCAGAGCTGACGCAAACCATCAGCATGGCAGCTCCCCTGAGCATCAGCGCCAGTCTTCGCAGCATGCTGGAAGGCGCAACGGTGCGGAACAGCTATGCAGGCATTTCCGCCCGCAACGGCCTCACTGCCTGGGATCTTGTAGCTTCAAACTTCTCCAGCGAGACCGACGGTGTTCGTAGCGTTTACGGAAGCGTGCTCTCGGAAACCTTCCGTCCCGAGATCATGACAGAGGAACTCGGCCGCCGATGGGAGATACAGCGCAACTACTTCAAGCGCCACGCCGCTTGCCGCTTCACGCACGGTGCTCTCGATGTCGTCACTGCTCTCATCGCGAAAGAGGGCGTTCCTGACCTTGCCTCCATCGAACGGATCGAGGTCGAGACATACGCTTTTGCCGCACAACTCGACTCTCCCACTCCAGCCAATATGCTGGGGGCCAAATTCTCGGTGCCGTTCGCAGTTGCGACAACCCTTGTGCATGGCGAAGCCTCTGTAGAGGCATTCCGCTCACCGGCATTGACCGATGAGCGGGTGCGACGTCTCGCGCAGCGGGTATCAGTACGTGAAAATCCTCAAATGAGTGCCATGCTGCCTGAGCGGCGACCGGCCCAAGTCACGATTCATCTCGCGGATGGGAGAGTGCTCGAAGGAAAAACCCTCACCAATCGTGGCGATGCGCAGGATCCGTATAGCCCCGATGAGGTGCGTGCGAAGTTCTTCGCATTGGCCACCCCGATATGGGGGCGAGACCATGCGGAGCGGATCGACAGCGTGATCGGGCGTCTTGAACATGCCGACGACCTGTCGATGCTCGACAACCTGCTCGCAGAGCCCCCAGTCAAGAAAGACTGACATGATTTTGAAAGAAAGACTTTCCCTCGACGGACCCGTCGTTGCGCCCGGCATTTATGATGCGCTGACTGGTTCTCTCGCCGCCGCCGCAGGTTTCGAAGCGCTTTATCTGTCCGGTGCGGCTATTGCCTATACGCGGCTGGGCCGACCCGATATCGGCCTTGTCTCCATGAACGAGGTCGCAGAAGTAATCTCACTCGTCCGAGAGCGGATCGAGACGCCGTTGATCGTGGATGCGGACAATGGCTATGGAAACGCCCTCAATGTGCAACGAACCGTCCGACTCTTCGAAACGGTTGGCGCAACCGCCATCCAGATCGAAGACCAGACTCTTCCGAAGCGTTGCGGACATCTGCAGGACAAGAGCCTGATCAAAACCGAAGAGATGATCGGCAAGATCAAGGCTGCCGTCGATGCCCGCCGGAGCGAAAACACCCTGATTATTGCCCGCACAGACGCGGTTGCAGTCGAAGGGTTTGAGCGCGCCATAGAGCGGGCGTCATTCTATGCCGACGCCGGTGCCGATGTGCTCTTCGTGGAAGCTCCCCGTTCCCATGAGCAACTCGCGGCAGTGACGGCGGCTCTCGGCAATCGGCTTCCGTTGCTCGCCAACATGGTCGAAGGCGGCGATACGCCCCTCGCCTCCGCGACGGAACTCGGAGCACTCGGGTTCAAAATTGTCATCTTCCCAGGTGGGGTCGTACGTGCCATCGCCCGCACAGCGCAGGATTATTACCGATCGTTGAGGGCTCATGGAACGAACGAGCCTTTCCGCGAGCGCATGTTCGACTTCCAGGCCCTCAACGCTCTCATCGGCACTCCAGAGATGCTGGAGCGGGGTCGTACCTACGAAGAATTTGGGCTCTCTACGGTGGAGTCCACATCCAGCCAGAGGAATGACGCACAATGACGTCGGTGGATCCAGTAACCCTGGCGGTCTTGAAAGGCCGACTTGAGCAGATCGCGGATGAAATGGATGCGACGCTCTATCGCTCGGCCTTCAACCCAATCATCGCCGAAGCGCGTGACGCTTGCCATGGGCTCTATCATGCCGAGACAGGAGCCACCCTCGTCCAGGGGACCAATGGTCTGCCAATCTTCGTCGGTGCGATGGCCTTCGCCGTGAAGGCCGTCATCGACAAGGTGGCTAAGGAAGGCGGCCTAGAGGAAGGCGACACGTTTCTATTCAACGATCCATATGTCGGCGGCACCCACTTAAACGACTTCCGTCTGGTGCGTCCGATCTTCCGGAACGGAGAACTGTTCTGCTGGCTCGCATCGGCCGGACACTGGCTCGATATCGGCGGAAACGTTCCAGGTGGATACAACCCGAAAGCTACGGAGAGCTTCCAGGAAGGCGTGCGTTTCCCGCCCGTGAAGCTGATCTCGGCAGGACGTCTCAACCAGGACATCGTAGACCTTCTGGCCGCGAATTCGCGCGTTCCGATATCGAATTGGGGCGATCTCAATGGTCAGCTCAACGCTCTTGATCTCGGACAGCGTCGCTTTAATGCCCTTCTCGACGAGTACGGCACCGATACGGTTGCAACTGCCTTCGAGGCTCTTTCGGATCGCGCCGAAGCTCTGATGCGCGCCGCGATCCAAGCGCTTCCTGACGGCACTTATGCGTTTGAGGACGTTCTGGACAACGATGGCATCGTCGATAAAGTCATCACCATCGCCCTCGATCTCACCATCGAAGGCGATACGATGACGCTCGATTTCTCGCGGTCGTCGCCGCCCACGCTTGGGCCTGTCAACATTTCGAATGCGACCACTGTCGCCGCCTGCTACGTCGCGCTCAAGCATGTCTTCACGGATGTGCCTGCGAATGCCGGCTGCCTCGCGCCGATCAAATTCGTCGTGCCGACGACCACTCTGCTCGGCGCAACTGCGCCACGTCCCATGGCCGGATATACCGAGACAATTCTCCGGCTCATCGGTGTGCTCCTCGGCGCGCTTGCCAAGGTCTCTCCCGAGAAAGCGACGGCTGCACCCTTCGGTACGATCAATGCCCTCTCTATTGCCGGTCATCGCGACGACGGGCAGCGATGGGTCATGTTCTCCTTCTTCGGCGGCGGCCTTGGCGGCAACCCCGAGACCGATGGTCTGAGCCATGCTAACAATCCCATCTCGACGGCGACGATCCCGCCTGCCGAAATTCTCGAGGCCAGCTATCCAGTGCTCTTCCGGCAATGGGCTCTGCGCCCGGATTCGGCTGGGCCGGGAGCCCATCGCGGCGGCCTGGGTGCCGTCTACGAGATAGAGCCACTGCGCGATGCTGAAGTATTTCTCCTCGGTGAGCGTGGCAAAGTTGCGCCATTCGGCGTCTCTGGCGGCGGTGCCGCCGCCCTCAACCGCTTCACGTGGGAGGCCGAGGATGGAGAGCATTCTCCTCCCCTCGTCTCCAAGGTGACGGGCGTCTCCGTGCTGGCTGGGCGCGCTGTACGGCTTGAATCTCCCGGCGGAGGTGGCTGGGGAGATCCAAAAACGCGGGATCCTGCCCTCGTGTGCCGAGACGTGCGCCTCGGCTATGTGAGCGTAGAGGCGGCAAAACGAGATTACGGCGTCGTCATCACCACCAACGGGGAGGTGGATCAAACGGCCACCGCATCCCTGCGTAATGGATTAGCAGCATGACCACACAGGGACAGATCGTCGGCGTCGATGTCGGCGGAACCTTCACGGATCTCTTCTTCTACGACGAGCAAAAGCGCCAATTCCGCACGGCCAAAGTCTCCTCCAACCGGGGCGACGAGGCCGTTGGTTTCCTCGAAGGCCTGAAGAGCTTCGGGCCTGTGGCAAATCTCGCGTCTGTCGTACACGGCACCACCGTTGGCACGAACGCGCTTCTTGAGCGCAAGGGTGCCCGCGTGGGTCTTATCACCACACGAGGCTTTCGTGACGTGATTGAGATGCGCCGTCGCGACCGGCGCCATACCTGGGGTTTGTGGGGCGACTTCGTGCCCGTCATTGACCGCGATCTCCGGCTGGAGGTCACAGAGCGGACCCTCGCCGATGGGACGATCCGGGAAACGGTCGATGCAGAGGAAATACGGATTGCGGCGCGCACCTTGATCGAGGCCGGGGCCGAGGCGCTCGCCATTGTCTTCGTCAATGCCTATGCCAATGCGGAGAACGAGATGCGCGCGCTCGCAGCTGCGAGCGAAATCTGGCCGAACGGCAACGTTGCCTGTTCCAGCCAGATCCTGCCTGAGATCCGCGAATTCGAGCGCACCTCCACCACGGCGCTCAATGCTTATCTTCAGCCCGTCGTCGGCAGCTATCTCGGTAAGCTCGATCAGGCTCTGGCATCGGAGAACTTTTCGGGTCGTTTTCATATCGTGCAGTCCAATGGCGGCGTGATGTCGACGGCAACGGCCCGGCGCTTGCCTGTTCGCACGGCGCTCTCCGGCCCCGCCGCGGGCGTGATCGCGGCAGCCGCCATTTCAGAAGCAGCCGGGTTTCCAGATGTAATCACAGGCGATCTCGGCGGCACGTCATTCGACGTATCCCTCGTGGTTGGCGGCAAGACGGCCCTGGCAGCTCAAACGACAATCGATTTCGGCCTTGTGATCCGCACGCCGATGGTCGAGATCACGACCATCGGAGCAGGTGGCGGCTCCATCGCTCACGTCGATGCTGGCGGTCTTCTCCAGGTCGGCCCTGAGAGCGCCGGCTCACGGCCAGGCCCTGTCTGCTACGCCCAAGGCAACACGCGCCCGACACTCACCGATGCCAATGTTGTCCTCGGTCGCATCAATGCGGAGCGTCCCATTGGCGGCAAGCTCGCCCGTCTGGATATGGAAGCCGCTCGCGCATCCATCGACGCTCACGTGGCACGCCCGCTCGGCATCGATGTGATGGCCGCGGCGGAAGCGATCGTGCGGATTGCCAATGCGAAGATGGCAGGTGCAATCAGGCTGGTTTCGATCGAACGCGGTCACGATCCTGGCAAGTTCGCAGCCGTACCCTTCGGTGGCGGCGGAGCGCTCCATGCAGGTGCCCTCATCAAAGATGTGGGCCTCAAGGCGGCACTGGTGCCGCGCTATCCCGGCGTGACGTCGGCGCTCGGCTGCGTCATTGCCGATATCCGTCATGACCAGGTTCAAACGGTCAATCTCAGCATGGAAGGTCTCGACGCTGCCGCTCTCGACCGGCGCATGGTGGCAGAGGCTGAAGAGGCGAAAGCTGTCGTAGAAGTGGCAGGCCTCGCTGTTGATCGGATCGACATCCTGTTCGAACTCGACATGCATTACGTGGGCCAGACTCATACGGTTGCCGTCCCGCTTCCCATCACAGTTGAAGGCAACACGACAGGAGTGAACGAGGCCATCATCCGCGAAGCCTTCGAAAAAGCCTACCAAGTCGCGTTCAGCCGCCTTCTTCCCGGCGTGCCGTCGCGGATCGTCAATCTTCGCACTGCGGCAGTCGGACGGCGACCGCATTTCGACCTCGCAGCGCTCGCACCTGCGGCAGATGCATCCTTGGATAAAGCGAGGCTCGGAGCGAGGCCGGTATGGTTCGAGGGACAATGGCATGAGACTTTGATCTACGCGCGCTTGGATCTGCCGGTAGGGGCGGTAATCCATGGCCCTGCGATTCTCGAGCAGCCGGATGCGACGACTGTTGTCGACCCTGACCTCGTGGCCCGTGTCGATGCATTCGGAAACGTGATCGTGGAGCGCGCATCGTGAGCCATTCCCCCATCCCAATATCGCGGACGGCTCTTCTCACCGTCGACTTGCAGAACGACTTTCTGCACCCGCAAGGCGCTTATGGCCGCGCGGGTCAGACTGCCCCCGAGATCGCTGCGCTGCCGGGGCGTATTCTGCCTCTTGCCAATCTGCTGCGAGAGAAGGGCGGCTTCTTTATCTCGACTCAGTTCACGCTTGTCCCAGCCAAGGGAGGCGAGCCTCTGATCTCTCCCCACTTGAAGACGCTGAGGCCCTTCCTGACGAAGGGAGACTTCGCGCCAGGGGCCTGGGGGCATGCCTTGGTTGACGAACTCCAGCCAGCCGATGTGACGGTCGAAAAAATCGCCTACTCGGCCTTCTACATGACGCGCATGGAATGGGTTTTGCGCAAATGCGGCATTGAGCGCCTTCTGATTGGAGGGATCGTCACGAATGGAGGCGTTGCCTCAACGGTGCGTGACGCTCATGTCCGGGATTTCGAAACCGTCGTGCTGGAGGATGCCTGTGCGGCCTTCTCGCCTGCTGTCCACGCCACTGCCATCGACGCCCTCCGCCCCGTTTGCCGGGTCGCGAAGATCGCCGACATCATCTCAGAAATCGAAGCTGCCGCTTCTTAGCGCCCTGCTTGACCGATAAGCGAAAGGAGCTCCCATGCCCGTCGTCGAAACCACTATTCTCGAAGGCTACGATGATGCCACCAAGGCACGTCTGCTGAAGGGCATGATGCGCGCCGTCCGCTCTGTCATGGCAGCGCCGCCGGATGGAATCGTTACCATCCTGCGCGAGGTGCACCCGAGTGCCTACGCCCGCGGCGGCGTGTCCCGCATCCCGGGACCTCCGTTGCCGCCTGCTGCCGATGTGGCAGCGGCCTTTGCCGCAGCGCTGGAGAATGGAGACGCGGAAACTGCTGCTTGTCTGGCAGCACCGGACTTCCTTGGCGCCGACATTTACGGCGAGCGTCGAGATCTCGCTGGATCACTTGCTGCTTCAGGAAAGCTCAGCAGAACCTATCAGCGTTTCGAAGATGCCATGACCGACGAGGATCGCATCGTCTTCGCCCAGGGGACCCTGGAAGGCACGGCGCCGGACGGTACGGTTCTAACCAATATTCGCTTCGTCGACCGCTTCCGCCTCTCCGGCGCGCTCGTTGCGGAAATGGAAACCTGGGTGAGCCGGGCGTGAGAGGCGTACATCAATGACGGTCCGTCCCTCCCTCCAGCATAAGCCTGAAACCCGCGCAGATGTCGTGATCGTGGGGGCTGGAGCTGCCGGCTTGTGCGCAGCGATCGCAGCCCGCGAGGCTGGCGCAAGCGTCTTGGTGCTTGAACGGGATTCCGAACCGCGAGGGAATACCGCTCTTACTCTGGGAATGCTGCCGGGTGCAGGAACCCGGTTCCAGCGAGAGAAGGGCATTGAGGACAGTCCTGACCTGTATCTCACCGATATTCTCAATAAGGCCAAAGGCAAAACCGATGTGTCTCTGGCGCGCACAATCGCCGAAGCATCGGGTGCTGCCGTCGAATGGCTCGTGGATTCGCATGGCCTGCATTTTGAATTGCTCGACGATATTCTCTACCCGGGACATTCGCGTCATCGCTACCATGTGCCGAAGAGCCGGACTGGCCTTGAAATGGAGCAGGATCTCGTGCGAGGCGCGTTGTCTGCGGGTGCAGTGATTATCACCTCTGCTACTGTCGACACTCTCTACGCCGAGCCTACGGGACAGATCACCGCTATCGGATATACGACGGCAGACGGCAGGCACGATACCGTCGGATGCCGCGCTCTCGTTCTAGCCACCGGCGGATATGGGGCGGATCCCGCTACCATTGCTGCCCGCATCCCTTCGATGTCAGATGCGGTTTATTGCGGCCACCACGGCAGCAAAGGCGACGCGATCCGATGGGGTGAGGCACTAGATGCTGCTACTGCCGATCTGGGAAGCTACCAAGGTCACTGCGTCGCCAACGGACCTGCCCTGCCAGTCACATGGGCCATCGTGATCCGTGGCGGTTTTCAAGTGAACAGGGAAGGCCGCCGCTTCTCGAATGAGATGAGCGGATATTCCGAGCAGGCTTCCACGGTGCTGAGCCAACCTGGCGGCACTGCCTGGACGATCTACGACAAGCATTGCGAAGAAGCAGCCCTCACGTTCCAGGATTATCACCGCGTTCTCAACAGCGGCGCGGTTGTCATGGCCGACAGTATTGTCTCTCTGTCGCAGGCGACCGGCCTTCCTTCCGAGGCTCTTGAAGCTAGCTTCTCGGAAGTGGCCTCTTATGTCGCGGGACATGCCTCCGATCCATTCGGACGCGACTTCACCGGGGTTGCGCAACTGACAGCACCCTTCCGGGCAGTGGAGGTGAGAGGCGCGCTTTTTCATACGCAAGGCGGGCTGAAAGTCGACGAGACCGGCCGTGTCCTGCGTGTCGATGGAGCTCCTCTTCCTAATCTCTATGCCGCAGGCGGTGCTGCTCGCGGCATCTCCGGACCTTCTTCATGGGGATATCTCGGAGGGAACGGCCTCGTAACGGCAGTCGTGTTGGGGCGCCTTGCAGGAGACAGCGCAGCAAAGACCGCGCTCACATGAATCGACTGATGGTTTGAGGAGAATGTACAATGCCTAGGGTGCTGGTGATCGTTCCGTTTCCAATGGATCCGGCTAATCTCGAATTGCGCAAGGCGCAGCTCCGCTCGGTCAAGCTGGGTGACGGGATCGAGTTCGAATATCGCCCGGTTCGTATCGCTCCGGCGAATTACGTAAGCCAGCAGGATTCCGTTCTTGCCGATATCGGCATTCTCGAAGCAGGAATACAGGCTGAGGCCGAAGGCTTCGATGCAGTATGTATCGACACAGTCAGCGACTCCGGCATGTCGGCCTTGCGTTCCGTCCTCAACATCCCCGTCATCGGGGCAGGTCGGCACGCCATGCTTGCTGCCCTCATGCTGGGCGAGAAGTTCTCGATCCTGGCCATGTGGGATCGCTGGCGGCATCTCTACATCAAAACGCTCGCGGAGCTTGGCCTAGCGCATAAATGTGCATCCTTGCGCTCGGCGGGCCTTCAGCCGAACAACCAGAGCCTGCTCTCCGGCAAGGAAGACGAGTTCTTTCCCCATCTCCATGCTGCCGCGATGCGTTGCATCGAGGAGGACGGCGCGGACGTCATCATTCTCGGCTCAACAACCATGCATGAAGCTCATTCTTATCTTGCTGAGCGCCTCCCCGTTCCTGTCATCAACCCTGGCCCCTTAACCTACCGGCTAGCGGATGCCGCCATCAAACTCAGGCTTCACCACAGCCGTATCGCCTATCCTTCACCTCATGCGCCAGCAGCCGAGCGGCTGCGTGCCATGGGCCAAGCTGCCGGCGCGATCTGAGGGAGGACGAACATGACTCGAATTCTGATGTTGACGCTCCGTGAGCAGAAGACTGACACAGGCGTATTCTCAGCAGCCCTTGATACCGATACGCACGTCACGCAGAGAGCCGTAGAGGTGGCACCCGATACCACCTCAAGCGCTCACGATTGGGCTCTTGCAGATCTTGCCATCCTGGCAGCCGGACAAGAGGCCGAAAGCGAAGGATACGACGCGCTCTGCGTCGGCGAGATCGGCGATTACGGCGTTGGGGCCCTTCGTTCCGTCCTGTCGATCCCTGTCATTGGAGCAGGCCGCAGCGCCATGCTTCATGCTCTGACCTTGGGCAATCGATTTTCAATTCTGGTTCCAGCCTCCCGCTATTACCGGGTCAAAAAGCTCGTGGGCGACTATGGCTTCGATCGACAATGCGCTTCGGTTCGTCCACTCCCGGTGGGGGCTTCTGACAACGAGGAAGCCGCGTTCCCGCATATTCTTACGGAAGCTCAAGCCTGTCTCAATGAAGACGGCGCTGATGTGCTGTGCCTCGATACAGCTTCTCCTGCCTCCGCATCCCGGTTGTCTACGGATCTCGGTGTTCCGGTGATCAACCCGCAGTCTCTGTCACTTAAATTGGCAGAAAGCTTCCTGGGGCTTCATCTGAATCATAGCCGTGTCGCTTACCCGGAACCACAGGTACGCAAGCAAGCCCTCATCACAGCTATTGCGAAAGCCCGCTGAGGCGAGCCCCTTTTCGGAGAACCTTGATGCCGCAATCCAGCCGCCCGATTGAAACACACCCCTCCGATCTCGTAATTCGGCTGGCGGAACTCGCTTTGTCCATCGAGGCTCACCGGGTTCCGTCTGACGTTCTACAGCACGCGAAAATGATCGTTCGCGACACAGTAGGTGTTATGCTGGCAGGTTCGCGCCTTCCGGAAGTTGTCGCGCTCGCCAGCGAGGCGCCCACGCTCGGAGCAGGATCTGCGACCCTCTTCGGCACCAACCTGACTGCGTCAAGCCATGTGGCTGCGCTCGTCAACGGCACCGGCGGCGTCTCTCTGGAGCTTGACGAAGGCAATCAGTTTGCAGTGAACCATCCGGGAATTCATATCCTGCCCGCGCTCATTGCTCTGGCGGAAGAGCGCGGGAACTCAGGTCGCGACTTTTTGGAAGCATTCATCGCGAGCTATGAGATCGCCGTCAGGGTCGGACGTGCAGTTCGTTTGCGCCGTCCCGTTCACCCGTTTGGCACGCACACCATCGTCGGTACGGCAGTCGGTGCAGCACGGCTCATGGGTCTTGACGTCGCGACGACTGCGCGGGCCATTGAACTGGCTGCGGGCTTAAGCATCGCTTCCTCCCAATCCGCCGCCACCAAGGGCGCATCGGTGCGCAACCTCTTTACTGGTTTCACCAATCATAATGGACTTCTCGCTCCTCGCCTCGCATTGGCAGGCTTCAGCGGCGAGCCAGGTGCGCTTGAGGTCGTTTTCGGCTCAATTCTAGGAGAAGATTTTGCGCTGAATCTGGAGGACCGCATCGGGTCCTTCTATCTGACGCGAAACTATTTCAAGGTCTACGCCTGCAGCCGTTGGAACCATGCCCCGATTGAAGCAGCCGCCGCCATCCAAAGCGAGCATCACATCGATCCCAGCGCAATCGAGCGGATCGATGTGCATACCTATGATCTTGCTACACGCCTTGGAGGTACCGCAGTCGCCAACGCCTATGCTGCCAAACACTCCATCGCGTTCAACGTAGCAGCTCGCCTGCTTCACGGCAGCAATGCGATGGACGTTTACACGGACGAGATCGTCCACGACCCAAACATGGTCCGCCTGATTGAAAAAGTCTCGGTGCTGAATGACCCCGAGCTTACCGCACTTCTTCCGGATATCCGCGCGGCGCGGGTCGAGATCCGGCTCATTGACGGCAGCACCTATTCCGCACGCTCCACAGTTCCCATAGGCGGATTTGACAATCCGCTGAGTGAAGCCCAGCTTCTGGAGAAGTTCTCAACTCTGGCCAGCAGTGCCTTGCAATCAGATAGGGTCGAAGAGCTTGCTGCTTCGATAGGCAAGCTTGAGACGATTGGCCACTTCGCAGACGTCGTGGCTCTTACGAAGAGCATATCCTAACTTCTGATAGCCCGCGGGAATCAAGTGAAGCGCGCTCTCAGATTGCAGCTCAAGTCCCGCGCGGCTTTGCACGCCGCGTCGGTGGTGCGCTGAGCGGGTCATCGGGCCAGGGGTGCTTCGGATATTGCCCGCGCATGTCGGCGCGCACGGCGGCCCATGATCCGCGCCAGAAGCCCGGGAGATCGCGCGTGATCTGGATGGGGCGTTGCGCCGGCGAGAGCAGGTGCAGGATGAGCGGAACGCGTCCTGCTGCGATAGTGGGGTGATTGTCGAGGCCGAAGAGCTCCTGCACGCGCACGGCCAGAACAGGACCTTCCTCCGCGCCATAATCGATGGGGATCTGTGAACCCGTCGGCACCTCGATATGGGTAGGCGCTTCCGCATCAAGACGGCGCTGTAGGTTCCACGGTAGAAGCCCGCGCAGAGCTTCGCTCAGCAGATCGGCTCCGATATCGTTGAGACCGGCTTTACCCACGAGATGCGGCGCGAGCCATTCCGCCACTGCTTCCGTCAAAGCCGCATCAGACAGATCCGGCCATTCATCGCCTTCGGCCTTACGCAAAAACATCACGCGCTCGCGCCATTGTGCCAAAGCCTTCGACCACGGCAGAACATCGATACCCAGCGATGCAAGGCCATCGGCAAGTGCATGGGCCGCTTCTTCCGTCGCCGGCACTTTCAGCGGGCGCTCATTGAAGACAAGGGCTCCGAGGCGGCGCACCCCGCGGGCGCGCAGCGCTTTGGCTTGACGATCGAATGTCACCTCGTCCTTCTGATCGATGTGATCCGCAAAAGCTGCTTCGATCTCTTCGATAGCGATGGGTGCTGCAGCGAGAATACGCGCGGAAGCAGCACCACCCGCGATCTCCGCGATGGATAGATAGGGCTCTTTCGCCAGGCGCTCATGCGCTTCCAGCGATGCTCCGCGGCCATTCGCCATGAGGTATTCACCCTGCTTTCCACGCGCCTTGGCCAAGCGGTCGGGATAAGCAAGCGTCAGCAGCGCACCCATGGAGCGCGGCTCACTTGCCCCGGAGGCTTTCTGGGCCTTGGCCCAGCCATCGGCCATGCGCCGCATGTCTTCCGCGCGCCGCGAGCGATCACGACGGAAGCGTTCGACCCGCTCCGTCAGATCCACCATGTCGCCGCCGAGACCGCGCTCCACCAACACTGCCGCCAGATCCGCCGCATCATGCGCCTGTCCGCTCTCTCCTGCGATCAGAACCATGCGCGCGAGACGTGGGGGCAGAGGCAGATCGCGCAAGCGCCGTCCGGTGTCGGTGATGCGGCCCTCCTCGTCGAGAGCTTCAAGCTGCTGCAAGAGGGCTCGCGCTTCCTTCACCGCCGGCGCGGGGGGGGGATCGAGGAAGGCAAGCGTCGAGGGGTCGGTTACACCCCATGCGGCACAATCGAGAAGCAGCGGTGCGAGATCGGCAGCAAGAATTTCAGGACGCACGAAGGGCTCGAACGCACCAGTTGCAGCCTCTTCCCACAGGCGATAGCAGACGCCAGGCTCCGTACGTCCCGCGCGGCCACGGCGTTGGTCGGCCGCCGCCCGCGAAACGCGCACGGTTTCAAGCCGAGTGAGGCCGATATTGGGTTCATAGACCGGCACGCGTGCGAGGCCTGAATCGATCACAACGCGCACGCCCTCAATGGTGAGCGAAGTTTCAGCAATTGATGTTGCCAGCACCACCTTGCGACGTCCTGGCTTAGCGGGGCTCACGGCAAGATCTTGCTCGCCGCGATCGAGTGCGCCGTATAGCGGCGCGATATCGACGACGGGATCGGAGATGCGCTCGCGCAAGAGTGTTTCCACTCGACGAATTTCACCTTGTCCCGGCAGGAATACGAGAATCGAGCCGCTCTCCGCGCGTAGGGCTCGCGTGACGGCATCCGCCACCTGCTCCTCAATGCGCCTTTTGGGATCTCGTCCGAGATAACGTGTCTCCACCGGATAGGCGCGTCCTTCGGATTCGATCACAGGCGCATCGTTCAACAGCTTCGCGACGCGTGCGCCGTCAAGTGTTGCCGACATGACGAGCAGGCGCAGATCCTCGCGCAATCCCCCTTGCGCATCGAGCGCCAGAGCAAGGCCGAGATCGGCATCCAGCGACCGCTCGTGAAACTCGTCGAAAAGCACGGCGGCGATGCCCTCAAGCGTCGGGTCATCAAGGATCATGCGGGCGAACACGCCCTCAGTCACCACTTCTATGCGCGTTCTGCGGCTGATCTTGGAGCCGAGGCGGACGCGAAGTCCCACCGTTTCGCCCACCTGTTCGCCGAGGGTCTGAGCCATGCGCCCCGCTGCGGCACGCGCCGCCAGACGGCGCGGCTCAAGCACGATGATCTTGCCGCCCTGCACCCAAGGTTCATCGAGCAAGGCCAGCGGTACGCGGGTGGTCTTGCCCGCGCCAGGCGGGGCGACGAGAACCGCATTGGCGCGGGCCCGCAGGCTTGCCGCTAGGTCAGCAAGGACTGCATCGATGGGAAGCGGGGTGTCGAAAACGCGCATGTCGCCTGTTGGCTCAAGCCTGACCGAAGGACAAGCCTTTCACGAATAGAATGGACTTCCGGCCGAAACGCCGTGGATTATCCCTTATATTATACCGGGAAACCGTAGCGCCGCAGCTCGGCGGCGAGATCCACCTGCTCGTCGGGATAGTGAATTGCATGCATGCCAACTTGGCGCGCACCCTCTACATTGGCCCGCGAGTCATCGATGAATATGCAATCCTCCGCCTCAAGCCCATAGCGATCCAGCAGAAGACGATAGATTGGCGCATCCGGCTTCAGGAGTTTCTCGTCGCCCGAAACGATGATGCCGTCAAAGCCTGCGAGGAACGGATAGATTTCTTTCGCTAGCACGAATTTTGGGCCAGAAAAATTCGTGATGCAGTAATTCGGCACGCCTGCCTCGCGCAGCGTTTGGAGGAGAGCCACATTCTGCTCGAAGATACCGGACACGGTTTCCGGCCAGCGCTCATGAAATGCGCGGATGGCGGCTTCATGCTCAGGATGATCCTTCACCAAGAGAGCTACGGCTTCGTCCCAATCACGACCCCGGTCCTGCTCCAAGTTCCAAGCATTGGTGCAGACATTGCTCAGGAACCACTCCATCTCCGCCTCATCCGGGATGATGTGACGATAGAGATTGCGCGGGTCCCAGCGCAGCAGGACGTTGCCGATGTCGAACACGACAGTCGTGGGTTGCCGAATGCTCAAGATTTGCCCCTCATGTTGTTACGTTGGCTTTTACCCCTTCGGAAGCAGTGAAGCCAATCCATAGAACAATAAAACTTGATAACATTTTGAATGAATAAATCCTGAAGGACCTCAGCCCCGGGTGCGACCCGGCCCGCGATCCTCAGGGCTTCCGGCTTGATCAAGCGCCTTCATCGCCAGGCGCCCAACGGGAGCCCTGCCGATCCACCTTCACAATGCCATTATCGACGCCGCCATCATTTGTGGCGGCATCCTTCTCATCGTTCAGGATTGCGCTGTCTCAGCCGCCGATATTGTAGGCGGCCAGAGCCGCCATGTTGACGATGTCGTTGTCGGTCGCGCCGAGCGAGACGATCTGCACCGGCTTGTCGAGACCCACGACGAGCGGCCCCATGACCATCGCTCCGCCGAGTTCCTGCAGCATCTTGGTGGAGATGGACGCGGAGTGGAAGGCAGGCATGACGAGCACATTGGCTGGGCCCGTTAGGCGGCTGAACGGATACTGCGCCATGAGATCGCGGTTGAGCGCGACGTCCGCTGCCATCTCACCGTCGTATTCGAAATCGACACGCATCCCATCGAGGATCTGCACGGCTTCCTGAATCTTTTCGGCACGCTCCGCGCGCGGATGTCCGAAGTTGGAGAAGGACAGCAAGGCCACGCGCGGCTCGTAACCGAGTCGGCGCGCGACTCCTGCCGACTCGATCGCGATTTCGGCGAGTTCCTGAGCTGTCGGCATCTCGTGAATGGCGGTATCCGCCACGAGAACCGTGTGGCCGCGAGCGAGGCAGAGCGAGACGCCGATCACGCGATGCCCCGGCTTGGCGTCGATCACGTGGCGAACGTCGGCAAGGGCGGTCGAGTAATTGCGCGTTGCGCCCGTGACCATGGCATCCGCATCGCCGAGCGCCACCATGGAGGCTGCGAAATGGTTGCGGTCCTGGTTGATCAGGCGCTGGCAGTCGCGGAAGAGATAGCCCTTGCGCTGCAGTCGTTCATATAGAAACTGCGCATAAGTGCTATTGCGGTGTGACAGGCGAGCATTGTGAATCTCGATCCCTTCGCGGCCTTCGAGATCGATGCCAGCCTGGGCCGCCGTCTCGAAAATGCGCTCCTCTCGTCCCACGAGGATGGCGCGGCCAAGGCCCTGGTTGACGAAGGACAAGGCGGCGCGGATCACCTTTTCTTCTTCGCCCTCGGCAAACACCACGCGCTTCGGCATCTTGCGCACACGTTCGAAGATTCGATTGAGCGTGCCGGCCACAGGGTCGCGGCGAGCTGAGAGCTGCGCCTTGTAGGCCTTCATGTCGATGATGGGGCGGCGCGCGACGTCCGTCTCCATAGCGGCCTTCGCCACCGCCATCGGGATCGTGTGGATGAGGCGCGGATCGAACGGCACGGGAATGATGTAATCGCGCCCGAAGCGCGGACGCGCGCCTTGGTAAGCGGCGGCGACCTCGTCCGGCACGTCCTCGCGGGCAAGCTCCGCCAAGGCCTGAGCGGCGGCGACCTTCATCTCCATGTTGATCGTGGTGGCCTGCACGTCGAGCGCGCCGCGGAAAATGTAGGGGAAGCCGAGAACGTTGTTGACCTGGTTCGGGTAATCCGAGCGGCCCGTGGCGATGATCACGTCGTCGCGAATGCGCGCCACTTCCTCCGGCGTGATCTCCGGATCGGGGTTGGCCATGGCGAAGATGATCGGGTTCGGGGCCATGGAGCGGATCATCTCGTCCGAGAAGGCACCCTTGGCGGACAGGCCGAACACCGCATCCGCGCCTTTCAAGGCATCGGCTAGACTGCGCGCATCCGTCTCGGCGGCATGCGCCGACTTCCACTGGTTCATGCCTTCCGTGCGGCCCTTGTAGATCACGCCCTTCGTGTCGCAAAGGATGACATTGTTGGGGGAAAAGCCCATAGCCTTCAGCAACTCCGTGCAGGCGATACCGGCCGCGCCCGCGCCATTCACCACGAGCTTGGTCTTCGCCATGTCGCGGCCAGTCAGGTGCAGCGCGTTGATGAGGCCTGCCGCCGCGATGATCGCCGTGCCATGCTGGTCGTCGTGAAAGACGGGAATGTCCATGAGTTCCCGCAACTGCTCCTCGATGATGAAGCACTCAGGCGCCTTGATGTCTTCCAGATTGATGCCGCCGAAGGACGGTCCGAGATAGCGCACGCAATTGATGAAGGCGTCAGCGTCTTCCGTGTCGACCTCAAGGTCGATCGAATCCACGTCCGCGAAGCGCTTGAAGAGAACGGACTTTCCTTCCATCACGGGCTTTGAGGCCAGCGCGCCGAGATTGCCGAGGCCCAGGATCGCCGTGCCGTTCGAGATCACCGCCACCATATTGGATCGGGTGGTGTAATCGAAGGCGAGAGACGGATTTTCCGCAATTGCCAGCACCGGCACCGCCACGCCCGGTGAATAGGCGAGCGACAGGTCCCGCTGGGTCGCCATGGGTTTGGTGGGCACCACCTCGAGTTTGCCGGGCCTGCCCTGGGCATGGAACTGCAACGCCTCCTGATCGGTGAAGGTGGGGCGTTTGCGGCGGGTGGGAGGCGTTTCGTCGGTCATGGGGCTGCCGTGTTTTGGCTGGGAGGCGTGTTTTCGAAGGCTGCGACCATAAAGCCTGGGGCATTCCGCCTCAAGACTTGTGCACACCCCTCCTTCAACGTCCATGATACGGGTGAAAGGGGGAGCAGGCTTTGCTACATAAGGCGGATGTCGTCCCAAGCCCTGTACCAAGCCTCCGAGCCCCCCGACCAGACCACCCCCGCCGGCCAGAAGCCTGCGCAGGACAACCGCGTCACGCCCATGATGGCGCAGTATATCGAGATCAAAGCGGCCAATCCGGACAGCCTGCTGTTCTACCGGATGGGCGACTTCTATGAGCTTTTCTTCGAGGATGCGGAGATCGCGAGCCAGTCGCTCGGTATCGTTCTCACCAAGCGCGGCAAGCATCAGGGGCAGGATATCCCCATGTGCGGCGTGCCCGTGGACCGGGCAGACGACTATCTTCAGAGGCTCATCGGCTTAGGACACAGGGTCGCGGTTTGCGAACAGACCGAGGATCCGGCCGAGGCCAAGAAGCGCGGTTCCAAATCCGTGGTGCGGCGCGACGTGGTGCGCCTCGTTACCCCCGGCACGATCACGGAAGAGCGCCTGCTGGAGCCAGGGCGCGCCAACTTCCTGTTGGCCATCGCCCGCCGTCGCGTATCCGACACGCAATGGTGCTACGGCCTTGCCGCCGTCGACATCTCCACAGGCCATTTCGTGGTCAGCGAGACGGATGCCACGGGCCTCCCTGCGGAAATCGCCCGCTTCGAGCCTCGCGAGATCCTGGTCCCGGACGTCATCCACGACGATCCGGAGCTCGCGGGCTTCTGGCGCGAGACCCGCGCCTCGATCACGCCGCTCTCCCGCGAGGGTCTCGACCCTGCCTCGGCCGAGCGTCGGCTGAAGGAATATTTCGGCGTCGCGACGCTCGATTCTTTCGGCTCCTTCGGCGCCGCCGAGGTCACGGCCGCCGGCAGCGTGCTGTTCTATATCGAGAAGACGCAGATCGACAGCCGCCCGGTGCTTAACCCGCCATCTCGCGAGAATGCAGGGGCGGCGCTTGCCATCGACGCGGCGACCCGCGCCAATCTGGAATTGACTCGCACGCTTTCCGGTGAGCGTGCAGGAAGCCTGCTCGCCACCATCGACTGCACGGTCACCCCCGGTGGTGCTCGCTGCCTTGCGGAGCGTCTGGCAGGCCCCCTCACCGATCCCGGCATGATCCGTGAGCGGCAGGATGCGGTGGAGTTCCTTGTGAACAATTCCGACCTGCGTGAACGGCTGCGCCGCATCCTCAAGCGCTCCCCTGATCTGGCACGCGCGCTTTCTCGCCTTAGTCTAGGGCGTGGCGGGCCACGCGATCTGGCTTGCGTGCGCGACGGATTGTTCGCGGCGCGGGAGCTGGGCCTCGAACTCGCCATCGCGCCCAATCTGCCGAAGGAACTCCTACGCAACGCCGAGCAGCTTCAGGCCCTGCGAACGGAGGTGGCCGACAAGCTCGCGGCGGCGCTTGCCGATGAACTGCCGCTCCTGAAGCGCGACGGCGGTTTCATTCGTACGGCTTACGATGCCAACCTCGATGAGCTACGCGAACTACAGCAGGATTCGCGACGCTTCATCGCGGCCTTGCAGACGCGCTATGCCAACGACACCGGCTGCCGCACCCTGCGGGTGAAGCACAACCACATGATCGGCTATTACGTCGAAGTGCCTCAGAATGTGGGTGAGGATCTTCTCAAGGAGCCGTTCAAGGACACTTTCATCCACCGTCAGACCATGGCAGGCGCAATGCGCTTCTCGACGCAGGAGCTTGGCGAGTTGGAATCAAAGATCGCCTCTGCTGCGGATCGCGCTTTAAAGATCGAGCTTGGCCTGTTTGAAGCTATGACGCAGGAGCTGCTCGATCTGTCGAGCGAGGTCGCCCTCGCTGCGGAAGCCATCGCGGTGATCGACGTGACGGCCGCATTGGCCGATCTCGCCGTGCGTCTTGATTGGACACGCCCCGTCGTCGACACGAGCCTTGCCTTCACCATCAAGGGCGGACGCCATCCGGTCGTCGAGGCGGCGCTCAAGCGGGAGGGCACCGCGTTCATCGCCAACGACTCCGATCTGTCAGGCAAGGATGCAGGCCACATTCTATTGATCACCGGCCCGAACATGGGCGGTAAATCAACCTATCTGCGTCAGAACGCGCTCATCGTCGTGCTCGCGCAGATGGGCTCCTTCGTGCCGGCGAAGGAAGCGCATATCGGTGCCGTCGATCGTCTCTTCTCCCGCGTGGGCGCCGCCGACGATCTCGCCCGCGGACGCTCGACCTTCATGGTCGAGATGGTGGAAACCGCAGCCATCCTCAATCAGGCAACAGCGCGCTCCCTCGTCATCCTCGATGAGATCGGGCGCGGCACGTCCACCTTCGATGGCCTATCCATCGCATGGGCCGCCATCGAGCATCTGCACGAGGCCAACCGCTGCCGCGCGCTCTTCGCGACGCATTTCCATGAATTGACGGCTCTCGCCGAGCGCCTGCCGCGCATCGCCAATGCCACGCTCAAAGTAACCGAGTGGCATGGCGACGTGGTGTTCCTGCATGAGGTTGTATCCGGTACTGCCGACCGCTCATACGGCTTGCAGGTCGCGCGTCTTGCAGGCTTGCCCTCCGCCGTAGTCGAGAGAGCAAAGACGATCTTGAGCGAGTTGGAAAAAACGGACCGGGAGCATCCGAAGCGAGCGCTTGTCGACGATCTTCCCCTCTTCGCCGCCCCCATTCGTGCCGAGCAGCCCAAACTGGCCCCGCAAAAGGATGTCTTGCGCGAGGCTCTCAATGCGCTCGACCCCGATCAGATGACGCCGCGAGAGGCGCTGGATGCGCTCTATCGCCTCAAAGCGCAGCAATAGAAGACACACTGGAAGCTGTACTCCAGGCTTCATGACGCTTCAGAGAGGGGTAGTAAGCTAGGCTTTCACGAAAGCTGAGAATTGCTGTTCTTGCGGCTTTCTTCATCGAAAGGGATGAAGGTCATGCGATCCGTGCCGCGAATGTCCGGGCTCTGTTCGGCAGTGATGTAGGCCAACGCTTCCCTTACGCCGCGCTCCGTATAGGGCTTTGCGATGACACCCCGGGCGCCCGCGAAATCCTCTGGAATACGCTTGGCATTGGCGGTCATGAACAGAACGGTTACGTGATGCTTGTCCGAGAGGTGGCGGGCTACGTCGATGCCGGTCAGACCATCGGCCAGATGAATGTCCACGAAGGCGAGATCAGGCGAAAGCTCACGGCCGAGTGCCATAGCCTCCTGGGAAGAGGCGGCAATTCCCACCACATCATGCCCGATATCCTGAAGCAGGCTTTCGAGCTCGAGTGCGATCAAAAATTCATCTTCTACAATGAGGATGCGCAAAGGCTTCACATTACTCAACCCGTGTCTCCTCGGCAGCCTGCGGCATGAGGGATCCGACTGGGTTACCTGGCTTTCTTAGCTGCCAAGTCAACCGCCCATTCATCTGTTGGTTGTGCATATCGCCAAAGTGAGTTTGCATCCGCCGAGCGGATTGGTCTTGCAGCTGAGGAACCCGCAGGCCTTTCCAAGAGGGAGCGAAAAGAGAAACTGTGCGGCTCGACCATCGCCTCCATGGCCGGGCCTTCGCCAGGGCCAAGCCTCTAGGCACGCGAAGTACACCCAATCCAGCATCAATACTTGCCAAAGCGGCTTGTCTCTTCACGGAAGCATGATCCCCTTGGATAGGCTTCGAGCCCATTTTGCCGGCACAGTGGGACTCAACGTCATGGGATGGAGAGGGTTCCGTCCGCTCTCAAAAGGTTTGCACAGGGCCTTCCTTACTTTATTGAAACACTATCGTATTTCATTTGGCCGCGCTAAGGTCGCCCCTTTCGGGAGGTTTAGCCTGATGGTCATGCGCGTTTCCACTGTTGCCTTCGAGGGGATCGAAGCGCGCTCGGTCGACGTGCAGGTGCAGATCTCCTCCGGCACCGTTGCCTTCACCATCGTCGGCTTGCCGGACAAGGCAGTGGCTGAGTCCCGCGAGCGGGTACGCTCGGCCCTTATCGCCTCAGGGCTTGCTCTTCCGGCCAAGCGCATCACCGTCAATCTGGCTCCGGCCGACCTGCCGAAGGAAGGCAGCCATTACGACCTTCCCATTGCGCTCGGCGTCATGGCCGCCATCGACGCCATTCCGGGCGATGCTCTCAACGGCTTCACGGTGTTGGGCGAGCTGGCGCTCGACGGCTCCATCACCTCGGTCGCCGGTGTGTTACCCGCCGCCATGGCGGCGGTTGAGCGGCAGCATGGTCTGATCTGCCCGGAAGCCTGCGGCTCCGAAGCCGCCTGGGCCAGCAGCGAACTCGATATCCTCGCGCCGCGCTCGCTGATCCAACTCGCCAATCACTTCAAGGGCACACAGGTGATGCGCCGGCCCGAACCCGCCATCATGCCGGCTTCCAACGCCCTGCCTGACCTGCGCGACATCAAGGGACAGGAGAGCGCCAAGCGGACGCTGGAGATCGCGGCAGCCGGGGGCCACAACCTCATCATGAGTGGCCCTCCCGGAGCGGGCAAATCCATGCTGGCTCAACGCCTGCCATCGATCTTGCCTCCGCTCTCGCCTCGTGAACTCCTGGAAGTTTCCATGATTCAGTCGGTGGCGGGTCTCCTGGCGGATGGAGCGCTCTCGAATCGGCGGCCCTTCAGGGCTCCGCATCATTCCGCCTCCATGGCGGCCCTCGTGGGGGGCGGCCTCAATGCCCGCCCCGGCGAGGCCTCGCTCGCCCATCATGGCATTCTCTTCCTGGACGAGTTGCCGGAGTTCCAGCCGCAGGTCCTTGATTCCCTCCGCCAGCCCCTTGAGACGGGCGAGATCCTGATCGCGCGGGCAAACCACCGGGTGACTTATCCGTCGCGCTTCCAGCTTGTGGCGGCCATGAACCCCTGCCGCTGCGGACAGGGCACAGAGCCCGGATATGTCTGCCGCCGCCAACCTAACGAGCGCTGCATCGCGCAATATCAGGCGCGCCTCTCCGGCCCGTTGCTCGACCGCATCGATCTCGCCATCGAAGTCCCTGCGGTCACAGCCGCTGACCTCATCTTGCCACCTCCGGAAGAAGGGTCCGCGCAGGTGGCGGCCCGTGTGGCGGCAGCCCGCAAGCTGCAGGAGAAGCGCTATGCCCCTCTTGTGGAACGCGGCATCACGACGAACGCCGCTTGCCCGCCTGCTCTTCTGGAGGAGGTGGCGCAGCCCGATTCGGACGGGCTATCGCTCATCCGCGATGCCGCCAACGCCATGCGCCTTTCGGCGCGCGGGTTCCATCGTGTCCTGAAGGTCGGCCGCACGCTCGCGGACCTGGACGGTGAGGAGCGTGTCCGGCGCATCCATGTGGCGGAGGCGCTTTCCTATCGCGCCCACACGGATCGCC
Source organism: Pseudomonadota bacterium (assembly GCA_023450615.1). Classification (GTDB taxonomy): domain Bacteria; phylum Pseudomonadota; class Alphaproteobacteria; order Rhizobiales; family Beijerinckiaceae; genus Microvirga. The sequence goes on from JAEXGT010000101.1 coordinate 98,432, forward strand.
GCTCGGCGGCTTGATGGCCGACCAAAAAGGCAAGCTCACTCTTCTTGTCGAATCCCCTGCAAGTTGCGATACATTTTGTCACAAAACGGTTTGAAATGACGGCTATGTCACGGCGAAAGACCGGTACATCCACCAACAGTCCGGTCCGCGAGACCTCAATGACTTCTTCGCTGAACGGAGCGGCCTCTTCCGCGAAATCTGCGCTTCTTCCCGGCTTGAAGAGCCTCGGCAAGTTGGGCGGGCGGACGGTGCGCGACTACGGCCCTCTCGATCCCGTGCTCGGCCGCATCGGCTCTCTGGAAGTACGCCTTGCCACGACGACGAAGGAGATCCGGCAAGCGCAGAAGCTGCGCTTCAAGGTCTTCTATGAGGAAATGTCCGCCGTGCCTCGGGGAGCCTCCGTGCTTTCGCGGCGCGACGTGGATGACTACGATTGGATCTGCGATCATCTCCTCGTCCTCGACCATGACGCCAAGGGCGGGCGCCTTCGCGGCGGCAAGCCGAAGGTGGTCGGCACCTATCGTCTGCTGCGCCAGGATGTGGCGGAACTTCACCAGGGCTTCTACACCAGGGGCGAATACGACATCGCTCCCCTCCTGTGTGCCCATTCCGATCTGAACTTTCTGGAGCTCGGACGCTCCTGCGTGCTGGAGCCCTATCGCAACAAGCGCACGGTCGAATTGCTGTGGCACGGTATCTGGACTTACGTTCTTCACTATAAGATCGATGTGATGATCGGCTGCGCGAGCCTGGAGGGCACGAACCCGCAGGATCTCGCGCTGCCCTTGAGCTTCCTGCACCATTACGCAGCCGCTCCCGCCGAATGGCAGGCGCGCGCCCTGCCCGAACGCTTCACGCAGATGGATCTTCTGCCGAAGGAGGCCGTCGATCCCAAGGCCGCGCTGCATGCGCTGCCGCCTCTGATCAAAGGCTATCTGCGCCTAGGCGCGACCTTCGGCACGGGTGCGGTGATCGACAAGCAATTCGGCACGACCGATGTGCTCGTCATCCTGCCCGTCTCGGCAATCAACCCGCGCTATATCGATCACTTCGGCCCGACGGCCAATCGTCACGCGACCTGAGCGAACTCGCCTGCCGCGAAAAGCGCCTGCAAGCCCTCGCGATAGGTCGGATAGCTGAGGCGTACGCCGAGTTCACCCTTGATCAGACGGTTAGAAACGCGCTTGTTCTCAGCGTAAAAGCTGCGCGCAACGGGGCTCATCTCAGCAGCCTCGAAGTCGATCTCAGGCGGCGGCTCGGCGGATGCAAGCCGCGCTGCATAGGCCACCACATCCTGCGGCGGCGCTGGCTCATCGTCCGTCACGTTGTAGATTGCGCCCGCTCGCGGCTTCCGCAGAGATGCCGCGAGCGTTGCCGCGATGTCGTCCACATGGATGCGGTTGAAGACCTGCCCCGGCTTCACGATGCGCCGCGCCGTGCCCTGCGCGAGATTGACGAGGGCATTGCGGCCGGGACCGTAGATTCCGGTGAGGCGAAACACCTGCGCGGCCCGCCCCGTCATTTGCCCGAGACGGAGCCAGCCCTGCTCGGCCTCATATCTCTGCATCGACGAACGGCTCTGCGGTGTCGCGGACGTCGTCTCATCGATCCAGGCTCCGCCGTGATCCCCATAGACGCCAGTGGTCGAGAGATAGCCGATCCATGATGCCTCGGAGGATGCGATCATCTGCGAGAAGCGTGTCAGAACAGGATCGCCTCCAGCGTCCGGTGGAACCGAAACGAGAATGGCATCCGCCCCACGAAGATCCTTGAGGAGATCCGTATCGTTCTGCGACAGGGCATGAGCGGAAATTCCGGTTGCTCTGAGACGCTGGGCCTTGTCGCTGTCGCGCACCGTACCGGCCACCTGCGTCCAGGGATACGCGCGTATGAATGCCTGTGCGGAATAGCCGAGACCGAAGGCGAAGAGTCTCACGCGGCCACTTCCTCTTTCTCCGAGAGCACGCGGCTCCACTCTTCCCTCACATCCGCGTCGCCCTCGCCTTCCAGATGCGCGCGGCTTAAGGAGGCGAGAGTCTCACGCGGCAGCAAGCGGCCAACAGCCCAGACCGCCATGGCGCGCACGAGCGGCGAAGCATCGCCGAGAAGCTGCACGGCCTCCGCCGCCAATGCGGGATCGCCCGAATTGCCGACGGCGATGAGCACGTTGCGGATGAAACGGTCGCGCCCTGTGCGCTTGATCGGCGTGCCGGAAAAGCGCGTGCGAAAGCTCGGATCGTCGAGCCGCGCCAACTCCGCGAGCGGCAGGGCGGCGAGATCCTCACGCTGCATGAGCTTCGCCTCGCGGCTGGCCTGCGCGAACTTGTTCCAGGGGCAGACGGCCAGGCAATCGTCGCAGCCGAAAATGCGGTTGCCGATGCCGGTGCGGAGTTCTTCCGGGATGTGCCCCTTATGCTCGATGGTGAGATACGAGATACAGCGGCGCGCATCGAGCTGGAACGGCGCGGGGAAGGCATCGGTCGGGCAAATGTCGAGGCAGCGGCGGCACGATCCGCAATGGTTCTGCTCCGGCCCGTCGACAGGCAGCTCGGCCGTGGTGAAGATCGCGCCGAGGAAGAGCCAGTTGCCGAACTCGCGCGAGACGATAACCGTGTGCTTGCCCTGGAAGCCGAGGCCTGCGGCTTCCGCCAGCGGCTTCTCCATGACGGGCGCGGTATCCACGAACACCTTCACATCGGACGCAGCTTTCGCGGCAAGGAAGCCTGCGATCTCCTTCAGCTTGCCCTTGATCACGTCGTGATAGTCGCGATTGCGGGCATAGATGGAGATGGAGCCGCGATCCTTGCTTGAGAGCGCTGCGAGAGGATCGGCCGTGGGGCCGTAATTCACGCCCAGCAGGATGATGCTGCGCACTTCGGGCCAGAGGATGCGCGGGTCGGCGCGGCGCTCGGCTGTGTCCGCCATCCAGTCCATGGAGGCGTGATGCCCTGCTTCGATCCATTCCTTCAGCCGCTCGGGGGCGAGAGGAATGGAATCGGGCGCGGCAATACGGATCGCATCGAAGCCGATCTCCCTGGCGCGCTCCACGAAGATGCGCTTGAGAGCTTCGCCGTTCAGAAATCCAGGTTGTCGTAATGATCCGCCGGGGCCATGCCCGGCACCCGGTCCGCCAGGAGCGCGCGAAACGACGGCCGGGATTTCACCCGGGCGTACCAAAGCTTCGCTGTTTCGTCCTCGTCCCATGGCACGTCGCCGAGATAATCCACCACCGAGAGATGGGCAGCCGCCGCCAGATCCGCATAGGTCATCTGGTCGCCGGCCAGCCAATTCCGCTTGGAAATCAGAAATCCGATATATTTCAAGTGATATCGCACATTGGCCCGCGCAGCGCGAATCGCGCTCATATCCGGGGGGCCGCCGCCGAGATCGGAGGGCATGAACCGCTTATAGATCTTTTCCGTGGCCAGGTAATCCGTCACCTCCTCGTGGAATTTCACGAGGAACCAGTCGAGGAGCCGGCGGACCTCGACCCTTCGGCTCATCTCCCGCGGCAGGAGCCTGCGGTCGCCCAGGCTCTCCCCCCTCACATCGTCCAGGTAATCCGCAATTCCCCGCGCGCCCGCAACGGCCAAGCCGTTATCGTCGATGAGGAGCGGAAGGTTGCCGGCCGGGTTCAGTTCCAGGAACGGAATGCGCCGATCCCACGGCTTCTCCTCGGCGAGGTCCGGCTCAAGGCCTGTCTCCGCCAGGATAAGGCGCACGAACCGCGAATGCGGGCAGAAGGGATAAGAATGGAGGATGGCCATGAATGATGTGAGACGCGAAACAGGCGGCGAGAATAAGGCCGCGTTTTGTTAACGGGCGGTAAGGAATTTTGGTGAATCTCATGTTCCGGACGCATGCACACAGCATTGCTGCTGCAATGCTTTCTTGACACGTCCGGGGGCGCACCTGCATCTGGCGCCGGTTCAAGGATTTTCAACGATGACGAACATCATTGAGGCGCTGTTCCTGGGCCTCATCGAGGGATTGACCGAATTCCTGCCGGTTTCCTCCACCGGACACCTGCTCCTCGTGGGCCATTTCCTAGGATTCGAATCCACGGGCAAGACCTTCGAGGTTCTGATCCAGCTCGGCGCGATCCTCGCGATCCTGTCGGTCTATTTCAACAAGCTTTGGACCATCGCCAAGGCCCTGCCCTACGATCCGGATGCCCGCCGCTTCGTGATCGGCGTCGTGATCGCCTTTCTGCCTGCCGCTCTCATCGGCGCGGTGCTGCACGGCTTCATCAAGGACGTGCTGTTCAATCCCTGGATCGTGTGCATGACCCTGATCGCGGGCGGGTTCATCCTGCTCATGGTCGACCGGATGCCGCTGGCGGCGACGCATGACGACGCGACGCGCTTTCCTCTGCCCATGTACCTGAAGATCGGCCTGCTGCAGTGCCTCGCCATGGTTCCCGGCGTCTCCCGCTCGGGCGCGACCATCGTGGGCGCCATGCTGTTGGGCGCATCGAAGCGCGCGGCGGCGGAGTTCTCCTTCTTCCTCGCCATGCCGACCATGGCGGGCGCCTTCACCTACGATCTCCTGAAAAACTACAAGTTCCTGTCGGCGAACGATGTCGTAGCCATCGTGGCGGGCTTCATCGCAGCCTTCATTGCCGCCGTGCTGGTGGTCAGAACGCTCCTCGACTACGTCTCCCGCCACGGCTTCACGCCCTTCGCCTATTGGCGCATCATCGTCGGCGCGTTGGGCCTTGCGGGCCTCATCGCGTTCGGGTGATGCATGATGGAGCGCGCCGAATTCTTCGCCGTTGCGCTGGCCGCGATCATCGCTCTTCTGATCGTCGCCTTCGCGACGGTCGCGGCGATTTCCCTGCCGGGACATGAGCAGACGGCTCAGGAGCCGGCCTGCGCTGAATGGACCGACGGCTGCGTCGTCTGCGCGCGGTCTCCGCAAGGATTAGCCTGCTCGACGCCGGGCATCGCCTGCGTGCGCCAAGCGCCGCGCTGCCTGAAGCCTTAATCTACTCTTGTGATGGCCGGGCTCGTCTCGGCCATTTCGCTTTTAGATCCTCGAACCTCATCCTGAGGAGCAGACGAAGTCTGCGTCTCGAAGGAGGTTCATGAGAGCACTGAAGCCTCCTTCGAGACGGTCGCTGTGCGACCTCCTCAGGATGAGGGCAGCGCGTGACATAAAGCGAGATTACCGGCACAAGGCCGGGGATGGCACAGAGTGCGTTCAGGGAATCGTCTTATCCGGATAGCGGCAGAGGTCGTTGACGGGGCAGCGCCAGCATTCCGGCCTGCGCGCCTTGCAGATGTAGCGCCCGTGCAGGATCAGCCAGTGGTGCGCGTGGAGCAGATATTCCTTCGGGATCAGCTTCTCCAGCGGCTCCTGCGTTTCGAGCGGGGTCTTCGTGTTCACGAGCGGCAGGCGGTTGGCGACGCGGAAGATATGCGTGTCGACCGCGATGCGCGGATCGCCGAAGGCGATGTTCACCACGACGCTCGCGGTCTTGCGCCCCACGCCCGGAAGCGTCTCCAGGATCTCGACGGAATTGGGCACCTTGCCGCCGAACTCATCCACGAGGCGCCTGGCCGCGGCGATCACGTTCTTCGCCTTCGTGTTGTAGAAGTTCAGCGTTTTGATGTGTTCCTTGAGCCCGTCCTCCCCAAGCGCGAGCATCTTCTGCGGCGTGTCGGCGATGGGGAAGAGCGCCTTCGTCGCCTTGTTGACGCCCACATCCGTCGACTGGGCCGACAACGCGACCGCCACGAGGAGCGTGTAGGGATTGGTGTAATCCAGCTCGCCCTTGGGCTGAGGATTCGCCTCGTGGAAGCGGCGGAAGATCTCGATCATCGTCGCCTTGTCGACGGGCTTCGGCACCCGCAAGCGGACGACGGCCTTCACGGCCTTCGCGGGAACGGCGGCCTTCGATTTGGGTGACGATTTGCGGCGGGAAACAGGCTTCAGATCGGACATGATCGCGTTATATCTGGAGGATGGCAGGCAGCAAGGCGACATTTGGCGATGAAGCCGACCGGTTCGAGGAGCCGGTGTTCTCGGCCGTCATCCGTCCGCACCGGTCCCTGAGCCCGCAGGGCTTCAGGATCGTCATGACTTTGGTCTGCCTGACCTCCATCGTCGCGAGCCTGCCCTTCGTCATCATGGGCTTCTGGCCCGTCGCGGGTTTCTTCGGCCTCGATTTCCTGGGCCTCTACATCGCCTTCCGCATCAGCTACCGGCAGGCGAGAGCCTTCGAGCTTCTGGAACTGACCCCGCTTCACCTGCTGTTCCGAAAAGTGAGCGAGCGGGGTGAGGCGCGCGACTGGCTCTTCAACCCGCTCTGGACCCGCCTCGACCGGGAAGAGGACGACGAATTCGGCCTGCAATCCCTGGCCCTTGCCTCCCGTAACCAGCGCGTCGTGATCGCCCGCGATCTCTCGCCGGAGGAACGGGAGAGCCTCGCCCAAGCGTTCAGCCGCGCCCTGTCGGACGTGAAGCGGGGCTATTGAAACGGGCATGACTTTTCCTCCTCGCTCCCGAAAGGGGCAGGTGGCTTTGGTGTTTGTCCTGGCTTTGTCCGTGAGGACGAGGGAAGCGCGGGACGTCTTCGGCTTCGCAGGCCCCGGCGGAGCGCGCGAACAGGGTTCGGGGCGGGAGACCCGCCCAGGCTTGGGAAGCACAAGGCGTCCCGCGCGCGGCTTTTGGAGATCCCGGCCTCATCGCTCCGGCGCCATCAGGGACGAACCCTCAGAGACGCTGTACGGCACGTCCGGCGTGCGGCCCTGGCAGAGCATGCTCCAGGACCGGCGAGGCTGGGGGAGCGTTGGCGCAGCCTGCCCGAACAAGCTCAGCGCCTCTTCCTCCCCGCTCGGCACCCTGAGGCCGGCGGGTGCGAGACCGTCGGTTCCTCAGAGCCGCATCCGCTCTCCACGACCGACGCCTCGGGCGCGTCCCTCAGGAGAGGCGGACGGCTGAGATATGGCGCAGATTAGGACAATTGTCAAGAACAAAGTGAGAACATAGCAGTGCTATGCCCTACGGCTCCACGCGTCAGGGCTGGTCCGGCCCTCCCGGTCTGAACCTCTCTGTCCTCATCCTGAGGAGCAGCGCAGCTGCGTCTCGAAGGAGGCCTCCAGAACGCACTGGATCCTCCTTCGAGACGGCACTTCGTGCCTCCTCAGGATGAGGACAGTGTGTGGTCGAAGCGCGATCACCGGCAGAACGCAGCGCCACGAGCCCTCTCCCCCCTTGTGGGGGAGAGTTGGAGAGGGGGTAGCAACGGGTCGACGGAGTGTTCCGTCCGGTCCGTGAGCGCCGTCCCCCCCTCCCTCGCCCTCCCCCACAAGGAGGGAGGGGACGCTGGCGCGTAGCGGCACGGGCTGCGGCTTTTCCGGAAGCCGCATTCCCTCATCCCTGCACCTCTCCCGCCCGGGATAGGGAAACACGTGCACGATCCCCAGCCCTCTCCCGCCCACAGAAATCGGGTGTCGCCGCCTCCTGGGACCGCCTAGAGTGCCCATAAGAGGAACACGCCATGCTCGATACCTTGCGCGACATCACCATCGAACCGGCTGACATCATCCGGCCGGAGGAGCCTCATGCGGATTATGAGCGGGTGCGCCGGATCATTGCGTTCATTTCGGAACGCTGGCGCGAGCAGCCCTCATTGGAGGCGATTGCGGATCATGTGGGGCTCTCCACCACCCATGTGCACCATCTCTTCCGGCGCTGGTCGGGGCTCTCGCCCAAAGCCTTTCTCCAGGCCATCACCCTCGACAACGCCAAGGCGCTGCTCACCGATTCCGCCAGCGTGCTCGACGCCACCTACGAGCTCGGGCTTTCAGGCCCGGCGCGCCTGCACGACCTCTTCGTGACCCACGAGGCCATGACGCCCGGCGACTACAAGGCCGGTGGAGCGGGGCTCACCATGCGCTACGGTTTCCACCCCTCCCCCTTCGGTGAGGCGGTGCTGATCGCCACCGAGCGGGGCCTTGCGGGCCTCGGCTTCGTGGATGACAGGGACCGGCAGACGGCGCTGGCCGACATGACCCGGCGCTGGCCCAAGGCGCATTACGTGGAGGACGAGGCTGCCACCGCGCCGCTGGCCCGGCGCATCTTCAACCCCTCGCAATGGCAGGCGGAGCAACCGCTTCGGGTCGTGCTCATCGGCACCGATTTCGAGGTGCGCGTCTGGCAGACCCTGCTGCGCATTCCGCGCGACAAGGCCACCACCTATTCCGATATCGCCCGCCATATCGGCAAGCCCGCCGCCTGCCGGGCCGTGGGCGCGGCGGTGGGCAAGAACCCGATCTCCTTCGTCGTCCCCTGCCACCGGGTGCTCGGACGCTCCGGCGCGCTCACCGGCTACCATTGGGGGCTGACGCGGAAACAGGCGATTTTGGGATGGGAAGCAGGGCGGGGTTTGGGCGAAGGCGAGGCTTAATCCCAAAAAAGAAGACATTCCAGCACCTTAGCCCTATTGCAGGCATGCAACAGGGGTAAACTCTCGTTTTCTGAAGCCAACTAGCCTTCAGGATCGTCTTGCAGCGCTCGAAACCCCTTCTTATATCAGCGCCATCAGGGTCGCCTCGGTTCGATGCGGGCCTGTTCCAGTCAATCAACATGTAAGCCATGGGCCGGGCCGCTTCGGGGCTCGGCGGTCTGCTTGAAAGTGAGGGATCCCGCCATGGGTAAGGTCATCGGTATCGACCTCGGCACCACCAATTCCTGCGTCGCTGTCATGGAAGGCACGACGCCCAAAGTTATCGAAAACTCGGAAGGCACCCGGACGACTCCGTCCATCGTGGCCTTCACGGACGACGGCGAGCGCCTCGTCGGCCAGCCGGCCAAGCGCCAGGCGGTCACGAACCCGTCTCGCACGTTCTTCGCCATCAAGCGCCTGATCGGGCGCACCTTCGACGACCCCATGACCAAGAAGGACATGGGCCTCGTTCCGTATCACATCGTGAAGGGCGGCAACGGCGACGCCTGGGTCGAGGCGGACGGCAAGACCTACTCGCCTTCCCAGATCTCCGCCTTCACGCTCCAGAAGATGAAGGAAACCGCGGAGGCCTATCTCGGCCAGCCGGTGACGCAGGCCGTCATCACGGTTCCCGCCTATTTCAACGACGCTCAGCGTCAGGCCACCAAGGACGCGGGCAAGATCGCGGGCCTTGAGGTTCTGCGCATCATCAACGAGCCGACTGCCGCTGCCCTGGCCTATGGCCTGGACAAAAAGCAGACCGGCATGATCGCGGTCTACGACCTCGGCGGCGGCACCTTCGACGTGTCCGTGCTCGAGATCGGCGACGGCGTGTTCGAGGTGAAGTCCACCAACGGCGACACCTTCCTCGGCGGTGAAGACTTCGACATGCGCCTCGTCGAATATCTCGCGGCGGAGTTCAAGAAGGAGCAGGGCATCGACCTGACCAAGGACAAGCTCGCCCTTCAGCGCCTGAAGGAAGCCGCCGAAAAGGCGAAGATCGAGCTGTCCTCGGCTTCCCAGACCGAAATCAACCTGCCCTACATCACGGCGGATGCCTCCGGTCCGAAGCACCTCGCCCTCAAGCTCTCGCGCGCCAAGTTCGAGCAGCTCGTGGACGATCTCGTGCAGAAGACCATCGAGCCCTGCCGCAAGGCCCTCAAGGACGCCGGCATCAACCCCGGCGACATCGACGAGGTGGTCCTGGTCGGCGGCATGACCCGCATGCCCAAGATCCAGGAAGTGGTGAAGCAGTTCTTCGGCAAGGAGCCCCACAAGGGCGTGAACCCGGATGAGGTCGTGGCCATCGGCGCGGCGATCCAGGCGGGCGTGCTCCAGGGCGACGTGAAGGACGTTCTGCTTCTCGACGTGACCCCGCTCTCGCTGGGCATCGAGACGCTCGGCGGCGTGTTCACCCGCCTGATCGAGCGCAACACCACGATCCCGACCAAGAAGAGCCAGGTGTTCTCCACCGCGGAGGACAACCAGAACGCGGTGACCATCCGCGTCTTCCAGGGCGAGCGCGAAATGGCGGCGGACAACAAGCTGCTCGGCCAGTTCGACCTCGTGGGCATTCCGCCCGCCCCGCGCGGCGTGCCGCAGATCGAGGTGACCTTCGACATCGACGCGAACGGCATCGTGAACGTCACCGCGAAGGACAAGGCCACCGGCAAGGAGCACCAGATCCGCATCCAGGCTTCCGGCGGTCTGTCGGATGCCGACATCGAGAAGATGGTGAAGGACGCCGAGGCTCACGCCGAGGAAGACAAGAAGCGCCGCGAGCTCGTCGAGGCGAAGAACCAGGGCGAGAGCCTCGTTCACGCCACGGAGAAGTCGCTCAGCGAGTACGGCGACAAGGTCTCCGAATCCGACAAGCAGGGCATCACCACCGCCATCGACGCGCTGAAGCAGGCGCTCGGCGGCGAGGATCCGGAAGTCATCAAGGCCCGTACCACGGACCTGATGCAGGCTTCCATGAAGCTCGGTGAAGCCATGTACGCCGCTCAGGCCAATGCGGGCGAAGGCGGCGAGCAGGCAGCCGGCGAAGAGCCCAAGAAGGACGACGTCATCGACGCCGACTTCCAGGAAGTCGACGACGACGAGAAGAAGAAGCGCGCTTAAAACGATGCGCATTCTCTGACGAATTCGGCACCCGGTTTCATGGCCGGGTGCCGTTTTCGTGAAACGGCTAGAAGCAACAATGACCGATCCATCGACCACTCAACATGATGCATCCAAGCGCCAGGGTCCGATCGGCAGCATGACGGAGCGGTTGTTCGCTCCGAGGGGCGCCTGACATGTCCAAGCGCGATTACTACGAGGTTCTCGGCGTCGCGAAGACCGCGACCGAGGCGGAGATGAAATCCGCCTTCCGCAAGCTCGCGATGCAATATCACCCGGACCGCAACCCGGGCGACCACGAGGCGGAAGTCAAGTTCAAGGAAATCAACGAGGCCTATCAGACCCTCTCCGACGGGCAGAAGCGCGCGGCCTACGACCGCTACGGCCATGCGGCCTTCGCCAATGGCGGCGGGGGCGGGCCGGGCTTCAACGGCGATTTCTCCGACTTCATGTCGGACATCTTCGAGAACTTCTTCGGCGATGCGGGCGGGCGCGGCAGGGGCCGCAGCTCCGGCCGCGAGCGCGGCGCGGACATGCGCTACAATCTCGAGATCACCCTGGACGAGGCCTTCCACGGCAAGACCGCCGAACTGAAGATCCCCACCTCCATCACCTGCGAGGCCTGTTCCGGCTCCGGCGCGAAGCCGGGCTCGAAGCCGAAGACCTGCCCCACCTGCGCGGGCGCTGGCCGCGTGCGGGCGACGCAAGGCTTCTTCTCCATCGAGCGCACCTGCCCGAACTGCCATGGGCGCGGCGAGGTGATCGACGATCCGTGCGCCTCCTGCGGCGGCGCGGGCCGCGTGACGCGCGAGCGCACCCTCTCCGTCAACATTCCGGCGGGCGTCGAGGACGGCACGCGCATTCGCCTTGCGGGCGAGGGCGAGGCGGGCCTGCGCGGCGGGCCTGCGGGCGATCTCTACATCTTCCTGTCGCTGAAACCCCACCCGTTCTATCAGCGCGACGGGGCGGACCTGTTCTGCCGCGTGCCGATCTCCATGGTGACGGCGGCCATCGGCGGCGAGCTCAACGTGCCGACCTTAGGCGGCTCCGAGGCGCTCGTGAAGGTTCCGGAAGGCACCCAGACCGGCAAGCAGTTCCGCCTGCGCGGCAAGGGCATGCCGGTGCTGCGTTCCCGCGACATGGGCGATCTTTATATACAGGTTGTTGTGGAAACCCCGCAGAAGCTCACCAAGCGCCAGCGCGAGCTGCTGGAAGAGTTCGACAAGGAGTGCTCCAAGGAGAACCATCCTGAAAGCTCGGGCTTTTTCTCGCGTTTCCGGGAATTTCTCGATGGATTGGGCGGATCAAGTTAACTTGACGGTCGTTTCCTTTGAGTTCTAAACAACCCGTGTGATCTGCCCGCTTGAGGGGTCTGCCCAGTGCATCAGTCGTTCCAACGGCCCACGGCCCGGAAACTTCCCTTCAAGAAGGACCGCTTTCAGGACGAGGCCCGTTTCCTCCGCTCCTGGCTGGAGCGTCCTTTGGCCATCGGCGCGATCACCCCTTCCGGCAAGCCCCTGGCGCGGACCATGGCGTCCTATGTCGATCCCCGCATTCCGGGACCCATCGTCGAGCTGGGCCCCGGCACCGGCCCGGTGACCGACGCGCTGATCCGGCGCGGCATCGAGCAGGAGCGGCTGATCCTCGTGGAGTTCAATCCCGAATTCTGCCAGCTCCTGAAGCGCCGCTTCCCGAAGGCGACGATCATCCAGGGCGATGCCTACGATCTCCAGGAAACCCTGTCCGGCATCCTGAAGGAGCCCGCGGCCGCCACCGTGTCGAGCCTGCCGCTCTTTACCAAGCCCATGGATCAGCGCCTGGACCTGCTCGAAGCCGCGCAGGAGCTGATGCATCCGGACGCGCCCTTCATTCAATTCACCTATGCGGTCGTGCCGCCGATCCCGGCGCGCTCGAAAGACCACAAGGCCAGAGCGTCCAACCGCATCTGGCGCAACCTCCCTCCCGCCCGCGTCTGGGTCTACAACAAGGTCAAGAATTCATGAGCACCGGTTCGTCTCCTTCCGCGAAGCCCGTTTCAGGGGGAGACATCCGCGACAGGCTCATCATCGGCCTCGATGTGCCAAGCGTCGAGGAGGCCCGCTCCATCGTCACGCGCATCGGCGATGCGGGCACCTTCTACAAGATCGGCTATCAGCTGGGTTACGCGGGCGGCTTCGAGTTCGCGCGCGAGCTGATCGACCAGGGCAAGAAGGTCTTTCTCGACCTCAAGCTGCACGACATCGGCAACACGGTGGAAGCAGGCGTACGTTCGATTGCGAACATGGGCATGACGTTCCTCACCGTTCACGCCTATCCGCAGACCATGCGCGCCGCCGTTGCGGGGAAAGCCGGATCGGATCTCAAGATTCTCGCCGTCACCGTGCTCACCTCCTACGACGACAACGATCTCGTGGAGGCGGGCTATGCGCCCGTCGCGGCGGCGGAACTCGTCGCCAAGCGCGCGGAACAGGCGCGCGACATCGGCATCGACGGCATCGTCTGCGCGGCGACGGAAGCGCAAGCCGTGCGCGGCATCCTGGGCCGCAACCGCCTCATCGTGACGCCGGGCATTCGCCCTGCGGGCGCGGATGCGGGCGACCAGAAGCGCGTCGTCACGCCCGCCGAGGGCATCCGGCTCGGCGCCAACCATCTCGTGGTCGGCAGGCCCATCGTGAAGGCCGCCGATCCGCGCGCCGTTGCGCAGGCCATTGTCAGCGAGATCGCTGCGGCGTAAACATCTCCCTCGAAACGAAATAAAGTACGGTTCAGCCTCTCCCGCCCGGGGGAGGCGACACGCGTGACAAACCGATACGCCAGTCTTCGAGGAGCCCTTGATGCGCTACACCCGATTGCTTCTGTTATGCGGCTTCCTGCTGGCCGGTGGACAGGCTTTGGCCGATACCTGCACGATCGTCACCGACTTCGACACGGGCCGCGTCCTGAAACGCGAGGGTGATTGCGAGCGACGCAGCAGTCCCGCCTCTACCTTCAAGGTTCCGTTGAGCCTCATGGGTTACGATGCAGGCGTCTTCACCGGCGAGGACGCGCCTGCCTGGCCCTACAAGCCCGAATACAAGTCCTGGAACGAAGGCTGGCGGAAGACGACGACACCGCGCTCCTGGTTGAAGGATTCCGTGCTCTGGTACTCGCACGTCCTGGTCGGTGAACTGGGCCAGAAGCGCTTCGCGGGCTATGTCAGCGCCTTCGATTACGGCAACCGCGACGTCAGCGGCGACAAGGGCAAGAACAACGGCCTCACCCGTTCATGGCTGAGCGCCTCGTCGCTGCAGATTTCTCCCGTCGAACAGATCGACTTTCTGCGCAGGCTCCTCAAGCGCGAGTTGCCTGTTTCGACGAAGGCCTACGACATGACGCTCGCGATCATGCCGATGTTTCTTCTCCCCGACGGCTGGACCGTCTACGGCAAGACCGGCACCGGCTTCCGGCCGCTGCAGAACGGTTCATACGACCGCAACCGGCAATTCGGCTGGTTCGTAGGCTGGGCGCGGAAAGGTGAACGGACGGTTCTGTTCGCCCGCCTGATCCGCGACGAGCGGAAGGAAAGCGGCATCGCGAGCTTCCGCGCGCGCGACAGCCTTCTCGCCGATCTTCCCGCCCTGCTGAAACCGTGATCCGTATCGGCAAGGCCGCCTGCCCTTGACGGCGCGGCTCCTCTGGCGTTGGCTGCACACCCCATCAAAGAGGAGTTCTCCATGCCCAAAGGCTATGTCATCGCCCGCGTCACCGTCACGAACCCGGAAGCCTATGCGGAATACGCCAAGGGCGCGACGGCGGCGATCCAGCAATATGGCGGACGTCCGCTGGTGCGCGGCGGCGCCTATGAGGCATTGGAAGGCGAGGCACGGCCCCGCAACGTGGTGATCGAGTTCGATTCCGTCGAGCAGGCACGCACCTATTACAACTCTCCCGAATACCAGGCCGCCAAGGCCAAGCGCGACGGCGCCTGCGTGGCGGAGTTCGTTCTCGTGGAAGGGGCCTGAGCCATGGCGAAGGCTTATTGGATCGGACGGGTCGATGTCTCGAACCCGGACGCCTACCAGAATTACGTGAAGGCCAATGCAGCGGCCTTCGCCAAGTTCGGCGCGAAATTCCTGGTGCGCGGCGGGCAATATCGCGTGGCGGAAGGCGAGGCACGCGCCCGCAACGTGGTGATCGAGTTTCCTTCCTACGAAGCGGCTGCGGCCTGCTGGGACTCGCCCGAATATCAGGCGGCGAAAGCCGAGCGCGACGGCCATGCGGTGGCCGATATCATCATCATCGAAGGCTATGAGGGCCCGCAGCCGGGTTAACGTTCCACGTCGCCACCGGCCTTGTGCCGGTGATCGATCCAGAAAGCACGACGTCCCTACCGTGTCATGGCCGGGCTGGTCCCGGCCATTCACGTTTTCCCATCCTCTGTCCTCATCCTGAGGAGCAGCGCAGCGACCTCCTCAGAATGAGGACGGAGGGTGTGGGAGGCCGGGGATGACGAGGGAGTTGGTTCAACCGCTCACCCCACCCCTGCCCTCCCCGCAAGAGAGAGGGAACATGCGCCATGGTCTTTTCGGGGAGCACCCGAGGTGGGGGCCAAGGGAATGATACACGAGAGCAACGGGCATCGCTGCTTCTCAGTGACCCTCTCACCCGCTATATGCGTTGCGCAGACATTCAGGAGACCTCAAGCATGAGCGAGATGCGACTCGTCGTGGTAGGCGCCGCCGGACGCATGGGGCGCATGCTTATCAAGGCCGTGGCGGAAAGCGGCGGCTGCCGTCTGGTGGGCGCCATCGAGCGTGAGGGCTCTGCCGTGCTCGGGCAGGATGCGGGCTCACTTGCCGGGCTTCCCCCGCTCGGCGTGTCGGTGACGGACGACCCGCTTCCCATCTTTGCCAAGGCGGACGGCGTTCTCGACTTCACCTCCCCCGCCGCTACGGTGTCCTTCGCGGCGCTCGCCGCCCAGGCCCGGATCGTGCACGTGATCGGCACGACCGGTTTGGCAGAAGAGGATTTCACCAAGCTCGAAGCGGCGGCGCGCCATGCCCGCATCGTTCAGTCCGGCAACATGTCGCTCGGTGTGAACCTGCTCGCAGGGCTGGTCCGCAAGGTGGCCGCGACGCTCGGTGAGGATTTCGACATCGAGATCCTTGAGATGCACCACCGCATGAAGGTGGACGCGCCCTCAGGCACCGCCCTGCTGCTGGGCGAAGCGGCTGCCGAAGGCCGCGAGATTTCCCTGAAAGATCGCTCGGTGCGCAGCCGCGACGGACATACCGGCGCGCGCATTCCCGGCGATATCGGCTTTGCGACCCTGCGCGGCGGTTCGGTGGTCGGCGACCATTCGGTGATCTTCGCGGGCCAAGGCGAACGCCTCGAACTGGGGCATCGCGCCGAGGATCGCGGAATCTTCGCGCGCGGCGCGGTGCGGGCCGCGCTCTGGGGCTTCGACAAGAAGCCCGGCTTTTACACCATGGCCGACGTGCTCGGCCTCAAAGACCTCTAAGACACTTCAACGAAGAATAACGGAGACGCTAAAGACATGGATCGCCTTCTTGTGCTTGCCCGCCACGGCCAGAGCGAGTGGAACCTGAAAAACCTGTTCACCGGCTGGAAGGATCCCGGCCTCACCGATCTCGGCATCGAGGAGGCGCGTGCCGCTGGCCGCCGCCTGAAGGAGATGGGCGTGCAGTTCGACGTGGCATACACCTCGGACCTCTCCCGCGCCCAGCGCACCTGCAAGCTGATCCTGGAAGAGATCGGCCAGCCCGACCTGAGAACCATCGCCGATCAGGCCCTCAACGAGCGCGATTACGGCGATCTCTCCGGCCTCAACAAGGACGATGCCCGCGCCCGCTGGGGCGAGGAGCAGGTGCATCTCTGGCGCCGCTCCTACGACGTGCCGCCTCCCGGCGGCGAGAGCCTGAAGGACACCGTGGCCCGCGTGCTGCCCTACTATATCCGCGAGATCCTTCCCCGCGTCATGCGCGGCGAGCGCGTGCTTGTGGCCGCTCACGGCAATTCGCTGCGCGCCCTCGTGATGGTGCTCGACGGCCTGACCTCGGAGACGATCCCCGGCCTCGAACTCGCGACCGGCATTCCGCTGGTCTACAAGCTGAATGACGATACGACCGTTGCCAGCAAGAAGGTGCTGGAAGGCTAACCTCTGACAACGCGCGTCATCCCCGGCACAAGCCCGGGGATGACGAAAGAGGCTGTATCCGTCAAAGTCATGTGATGAATGCCATCACCCTCGCACCCGGCCTCGTCTATTACCCGGATTACCTGGACCGCTCCGCGCAAACGCAGCTTCTGCAGTCCCTGCGCGACATCACGAAGGCAGCTCCGCTCTTCACGCCGCGCATGCCGCGGACCGGGAAGCCGTTTTCCGTGCGGATGACGAATTGCGGAAGTCTCGGCTGGGTCTCCGATATCGACGGCTACCGTTACCAGCCCACCCATCCCGAGACGGGCGAGCCCTGGCCCGCCATGCCCGCCCATGTGCTCCAGGCCTGGGAGGCGATGAGCTTCTATCCGCATCCGCCCGATGCCTGCCTGATCAATTTCTACGAGCCGCAGGCGCGGATGGGCCTGCATCAGGACAAGGACGAGGAAGAGTTCGACGCGCCCGTCGTCTCGCTCTCGCTCGGCGACACGGCCCTGTTCCGCTATGGCGGCCTGGAGCGGAAAGACCCGACCCGCTCGATCCGCCTCAAATCCGGCGACGCCATCGTGTTCGGCGGCCCGGCCCGCCTGATCCATCACGGCATCGACCGCCTCATTCCCGGCAGCTCGGACCTGCTGCCGCAGGGGGGACGCCTCAATCTCACCTTGCGCAAGGTGAAGAAGCCGCTTTAGCCTCAAGCATCCAAACGATCGAAGGAGCCTCCATGAAAGCTCTTGCCGCAGCAGCCTTCAGCCTCATCCTGTCAGCCCAGGCGGCTTTTGCCGCCGAGCCCGTCTTTCCGCCTGCCTCGCGCATCGGCCTGGTGCCTCCCCAGGATATGGCCCTGTCCAAGCGCATCAGCGGCTTCGAGAACGAGGAGCGCGCGGCTGTGATCACCTTCGCGGAAATGCCGGCCGAGGCCTATGCCCAGCTCGCCACGAGCCTCACCAAGGACGTTCTCCGGAAGCAGGGGCTGGAGCTCAAGTCGCGGGAGAATGTGAAGCTCGGCTCCAGGAGCGGGGTTCTCGTCAGCGGCACGATGACGAGGGAGCTGGGGCGCAAATGGCTCCTTCTGGTCAAGGACGAGGCGATGACCGGCCTCGTGGTGGCGCAGGTGCGCGGCGGCCAGGACGGCTACAGCGACGCGCAGATCCGCGATGCCCTGAAGAGCGTGGCCGTGCGCAGCAACGTCTCTCTCGAGGAGCAGCTTGCCGCCCTGCCCTTCCAGGTCGGCGAAAAGGCCGGGTTCAGGCCGGTCCGCGTGATGGCGGGCAATTCCGTGCTGTTCACCGATGGGCCGAAGGATACGATCAAGGCGGTGGAGCAGCCGATGATGATCCTGGCGGCTTCCCTTCAGCCCCCGCCGCCTCCGGGAGAGCGGCGCAAGCAATTCGCGCAGGCGGCCCTCTACGCCAATCAGGTGCTCAAGAACATCCGGATCGAGCGCTCCGAGGCCTTTCGCCTGAAAGGCCAGGACTGGCACGAGATCGTGGCCAGGGCCGTCGAGGCGGAATCGGGCCAGCCCATCGTGGTGATGCAGTCCATCCGCTTCGATGGAGACCGCTATGTGCGGATCGTCGGGCTCACGCGCGAGGAACAGCGGGATCAGAATCTCCCGCGCTTCCGCGCCATCGCCGACGGCATCGAGACCGGGTTCTGAAAAAAGAGAACCCGGCCCAAAGGGCCGGGTCATTCCCCTAACGGGCTAAGTCCGGGTCAGGAGGCCGAAGAGGGGTTGTCGGTCGCCTCGGAGCCGTTCGCGGCGGCCTTGGGGCCGCCCTTGGATACGCCCACGAGAGCCGGGCGCAGCACCCGGTCGCCAATGACGAAGCCGGACTGGACCACTTGAACCACGGTGCCGTTCGGGACGTCCGGGTTCGGCACCTCGAACATGGCCTGATGCACGTTCGGGTCGAATTTCTGCCCTTCGGGCTCGAGCTTCTTCACGCCGTGACGCTCAAGGGTCTTGAGCAGGTCGCGCTCGGTGAGGTCGATTCCCTCGATGAGGCCCTTGAAGGCGCCCTCGGCCGAAGCCTTCGCCTCCGCCGGCACGCTCTCGATGGCGCGGCGCACGTTGTCGGCCACGTTCAGCATGTCGCGGGCGAAATTGGCCACCCCATAGGCGCGGGCATCCGCCAACTCGCGCTCCGTGCGGCGGCGCAGGTTCTCCATATCCGCCATGAGGCGCAGGAGCTTGTCCTTGAGATCGGCCTTCTCGGCTTCGAGAACGGCCACCGGATCGGCCTGGGCCTCGGCGGCAGCCTGGGTTTCGGCGCCGTTTGCGGTCTCGGCCTGGGGATTGATGTTCTGGTTTTCCGTGTCGTTCGGGCTCATATCGATCCACTGGAATGGAGGATGAAAGGGTCAGGGGCACATATCAGGTCGAAGCGCTCACAAATCAAGCGCTTCGCCGCTGTGACTGTTCAGCTTCGTCGGTTCCGAACACCTCCAGCAGGGCCCGGCGGATCGTGGCCTGGCGGCTCGCATGGGTCACCTTGGTGCCCGTCAGGTCCGTCACATAGAACACGTCCACCGCCTTTTCGCCGAAGGTCGCGATATGGGCGGAGGCGATGTTGAGGTTGAGCTTCCCCAGGGCCGTGGTGAGATCGTAGAGCAGGCCCGGCCGGTCGAGGCCCGAGACCTCGATGACCGTCTGGCGGCTCGACAGGGAATTGTCGACATTGACCTCCGGCGGCACGTGGAACGCCTTGGACGACGATTTCGAGGGCCGCTTGCTCTCCACGAGATCCGCGATCTTCACCTCGCCTTTCAGCGCCCGCTCGATGGCTTTCGCCACGCGCTCCGCCCGGCGCAGCTCGTCCTCGTCCCGGTCGAAGGCGCGCGAGAGAACGATGGTGTCGAGCGCCATGCCGTCGGTCGTCGTGAAGATCTGCGCATCCACAATGTTGCCGCCCGCCGCGGCGCATGCGCCGGTGACGATGGCGAGCAGGCGCGGGTGGTCCGGCGAGAGGATGGTGAGTTCCGTGACGCCCCGGAAGTGATCCGTCTCGTAGGATGTCGTAACCGTGCGTCCGGCCTTGTCGGCATCGCGCACGAAATGCGCCTGCTTCAGGCGCCGCTCCTCATCCGTCTTCAGCCAATAGGCCGGCGTGTGACGGGCCGCATAATCCTCGAATTCCTTGTCGGGCCAATCGGCAAGCGCCTTGCGCAACCCGTCCTGCGCGAAGCGCACGCGGTCCGAGCGCGCCACATCCGCCGCGCCGCCACCGAGCAGCACTTCGGTTTCGTAATAGAGCGTGCGCAGCAGCTGGCCCTTCCAGCCTGTCCAAGTGCCCGGCCCCACGGCCCTGATATCGGCGACCGTGAGCACGAGCAGAAGCTTCAGGCGCTCCATGGTCTGCACCACGTCGGCGAAGCTCTTGATGGTGGCGGGGTCGGACAGGTCGCGGCTTTGCGCCGTGTTGGACATGAGAAGGTGATGCTCGACGAGCCAGGCGACGGTTTCCGTCTCGGCGTCCTTCAATCCGAAGCGCGGCCCGAGCTTGCGGGCGATGGCGGCGCCCGCGATCGAGTGATCCTGCGGGCGGCCCTTGGCGATGTCGTGAAGGAACACGGCCACATAGAGCGCGCGGCGGTTCTGGATCGTGCCGAAGATCTGGTTGGCGAGCGGATGCTCGTTGCCGAGCTGACCGGCTTCGATTTCCGTCAGCACGCCGATGGAACGGATGAGATGCTCGTCCACGGTGTAGTGGTGATACATGTTGAACTGCATCATCGCGACGATGCGCCCGAAGGCGGGAACGAAACGCCCGATCACGCCGGCCTCGTTCATGCGCCGCAGCACCACCTCCGGCGCGTTCTTCGAGGCGATGATGTCGAGGAAGAGCCGGTTCGCCTCCGGATCGTTGCGCAGGTTCTGCCCGATGAGCTTGAGGGAGCGCGTGGCCAGGCGCGTCGCATCGGGATGGATCGCCAGATTGTGCCGGTCGGCCAGCCAGAACAGGCGGATCAGGTTGACGGGCTCCCTCGCGAAAACATCCTCGCTCTTCACGTTGATGCGGTTGTTGTCGATGACGAAATCGTTGTCCGTGATAGCGCCGCCGCGGCGGCGGCGGAAGCGGCCCAGGACGCGATCCAGCATCGGCCGCTTCTTCGTCTGGCGCGCCTCGAGCTCGGCGCAGACGATGGCGGTGAGATCGCCCACATCCTTGGCGATGAGGAAATAGGCTTTCATGAAGCGTTCGACCGCGGACAATCCTCCGCGCGGCGAAAAGCCGATGCGCTCGGCGATGACGCGTTGCAGATCGAAGGTGAGGCGCTCCTCCGCGCGTCCCGTCGCGAAATGCATGTGGCAGCGCACGCGCCACAGGAATTCGTCGCAACGATGGAAGAGCTTGAACTCCTCCGGCGTGAAGAGACCCGCCTTCACCAGCTCCTTCGGCTTCTTCACCTGATAGACGTATTTGCCGATCCAGAAGAGCGTGTTGAGATCGCGAAGCCCGCCCTTGCCGTCCTTCACGTTCGGCTCGACGAGATAGCGCGACGCGCCGGCCTTCGCCACGCGCGCGTCGCGCTCCTTCAGCTTCGCATCCACGAATTCCGCCGGAGACAGCGCGATGATTTCCTTGTCGAATCGCTGCACGAGATCGTCGAACAGATCCTTGTCGCCGAACAGGAAACGCGCTTCGAGCAGCGAGGTGCGGATCGTCATGTCCGCGTTCGCCTCGCGGATGCAATCCTCCACCGAGCGAGTGGCGTGCCCGACCTTCAGCTTGAGATCCCACAACACGTAGAGCATAGCCTCGACGACGCTCTCGCTCCAGGCGGTCTGCTTGTAGGGGAGCAGGAAAAGCAGATCCACATCCGAACCCGGCGCAAGGGTCCCGCGCCCATAGCCGCCCGTCGCCACCACGGCGATGCGCTCGCCCGAGGATGGGTTCGCCGTCGGATAGAGATGGCGCACCACCGCATCGTGCACGAGGCGCACCAGATCATCCATATGGGCGCAGAGATATTTGGCGCAGGCGAGGCCCTCCTGCGTCTCCAGAAGCTGCCGTTCCGCCTGAGCCCTTGTCTCTTCGAGATAGCGTTTGAGTTCGGGCACGAGCCTCGTCCGCAACGCCCCCGCATCGCGGATCGGCTTGGAACCGAGGGCCTTCAGGATGTCTTCGGGATTCTGGAGCGGCATGGAACAACCATCGTCGGATATGGGTTCTGGCTTATCACTCCCTGTCTTCCGGCCCAAGCCTTCTGGCCCAAGCCCTTCCCAGCGCGGCGGGCTCCAAGAGCGACTGGACTTATCCGGTAGGACGGATAGAGTGTTCTTTATAAGAAATTTTGTTTGACACAAAGAACCGATCGTTCCATAAGAAGAACACGCGCCGATTTGAGCAAGCAGCTTGCGGGCGCGAAACAAGTGCAGCTAAAGCGTTGGGTGTCTGAAGGATCGCGATCCCGGGCTCCCATGCGCCAGACATGGGACCAGACACATGAGCCTCACCCGCCGCCTCCTTCTCGCCGCCTCCGCCATCACGGGCCTGACCGTGCTCGCCAGCGGCGGCGCCATCGCGCAGCCCAAGGAAATCAAGATCGACTTCGCCACCTACAATCCGGTGAGCCTCGTCCTGAAGGACCAGGGCTTTCTGGAGAAGGAGCTGGAGAAGGACGGCATCAAGGTCCGCTGGGTGCAGTCGCTCGGCTCCAACAAGGCGCTCGAATTCCTGAATGCGGGCTCCATCGATTTCGGTTCGACCGCGGGCGCAGCCGCCCTGATCGCCAAGATCAACGGCAATCCGATCAAGTCGATCTATGTCTATTCCCGCCCCGAATGGACCGCCCTCGTTACCCGCAAGGACACGGGCATTGCCAAGATCGAAGATCTGAAGGGCAAGCGTGTAGCCGTGACCCGCGGCACCGACCCGCACATCTTCCTCGTCCGCGCTTTGCAGGATGCCAAGCTCACCGAGAAGGACGTGAAACTCGTCCTGCTCCAGCATCCCGACGGACGCACCGCCCTCGAGCGCGGCGACGTGGATGCCTGGGCCGGTCTCGACCCGCTGATGGCCGCCGCCGAAGTGGAAAGCGGCGCGCAGCTGTTCTACCGCAACGCCGCCGCCAACACCTGGGGCGTGCTGAACGTGTCGGAGAGCTTCGCCAAGGAGAATCCCGCGCTCGTGGGCCGCGTGCTGAAAGCCTATGAAGAGGCGCGCAAATATTCCCTCGCCAATCCCGCAGAGCTGAAGAAGTCCCTCATCACCTACACCAAGCTTCCGGAAGCGGTGATCGACCGTCAGCTCGAGCGCACGGAACTCACCCACTCCGCCATCGGCCAGCCGCAGGCCGACACGATCCTTGCCGCAGGCATCGCCCTGCAGCAGGCCGGAGTGGTGCCCGCCGACACCAACGTGAAGGCAACGGTCGATGCCCTGATCGACCGCCAGTTCGCTACGGCATCGGTGCAATGACTTCATCACGGGAGAGCGCCGTGTCAGGCGAAATCGCAACTTCCGC
Organism: Pseudomonadota bacterium; assembly: GCA_023450615.1. Lineage (GTDB taxonomy): Bacteria > Pseudomonadota > Alphaproteobacteria > Rhizobiales > Beijerinckiaceae > Microvirga. The sequence continues at coordinate 121,636 of JAEXGT010000101.1, forward strand.
CTGGTCCTCCCAACAGGGTGCCGCCGCTCTCGCGGCCCCTTCCCTTGCCGAGAAGCGACGCGCCTTCGATTGGCGCATCCTTCTCGGCTTTTTACTCCCCATCGCCGTGGCGCTTCTCTGGGAAGCGGCCGTGCGCTTAGGGCTCGCACAGGGCCGCCTCGTCCCGCCGCCGAGCCGCATCTTCGCGACGCTTTCCGCGCTCGCAGAAACCGGCGAGCTGTGGACGCATACCTGGATGACGCTCTGGCGCGTCGTGGTCGGTTTCATCATCGGCGCGGGCGCAGGCATCGCCCTGGGCGCGCTCTCCGGCTCCAGCGAGACGCTGCGCCGCCTGCTCGATCCGACGCTCCAGGCGCTCCGCGCCATTCCATCCATCGCCTGGGTGCCGCTGTTCATTCTCTGGCTCGGCATTTTCGAAGCGTCCAAGGTGGCGCTGATCGCAGTCGGCGTTTTCTTCCCCGTCTATCTCGGCATTGCAGGCGCGATCCTCTCCGTCGACCGCAAGCTCGTGGAAGTCGGCCATGTGTTTCGCCTCTCGCGCATCCAGCTCGCGAGACGAATCCTGCTTCCCGCCGTTCTGCCGGAAGCGGTGATCGCGCTGCGCTCCGGCCTCGGCCTCGGTTTCATGTTCGTGGTCGCCGCCGAGTTTATGGGCGCGTCCGAAGGACTCGGCTATCTGCTCGTCGACGGGCAGCAGATGGGCAAGCCCGATCAGATTCTCGCCGCCATCATCGCCTTCGCCCTGCTCGGCAAGGTCGCCGACAGCCTGCTCGTTCTTTCCACCCGCCCGCTCGTGCGCTGGCAGGACACCGTGCGGGATCGCCTCTGATGCTCATCGGCGTTCTCCCACTGTCATTTCCCCTGCGCGGGGATGGCGATGGAGTCATGACTCATGCTTGAACTCGAACACCTCTCCAAGGTTTACGCCGACGGAACGCGCGCGCTGTCCGACATCAACCTCTCCGTGCGCGAGGGCGAGATCGTCTCGCTCATCGGCGGCTCGGGTTGCGGCAAGACCACGCTTCTGCGCCTCATCGCCGGGCTCGACCGGGCGAGCGCGGGCGCGATCAAGCTCGACGGCGAAGCGCTGTCCGGCCCGCATCCCTCCGTCGGCATCGTGTTCCAGGAGCCCCGCCTCCTGCCGTGGCTGTCCGTTTCTGAGAACATCGCCTTCGGCCTCGCTCACATCGATGCCGCCGAGAAAAAGGCGCGCATTGAGCACGCGCTTGAGAAGATCGGCCTGTCGGAGCACGCCAAACGCTGGCCGCGCGATCTCTCCGGCGGACAGCAGCAACGCGTGGCGATTGCCCGCGCCTTCGTGACCAATCCGAAAGTGCTGCTTCTCGACGAACCCTTCTCCGCGCTCGACGCCTTCACCCGCGCGAGCCTGCATGAGCATCTTCTGGGTTTGTGGGAGGAGACGCGCCCCACCGTCGTTCTCGTGACGCACGACGTGCAGGAAGCGGTGACGCTGGCCGACCGCGCCATCGTCATGCAGCCGAAGCCGGGCCGCATCTTCGATGAATTGCCGCTCACGCTCTCGCGTCCGCGCGACAAGACCGATCTTCCCTTCGAGACCTCCGTGCGCCGCGTCTTGACGGCGCTCGATCATTCCCTCAAGCCATCCCACAAGCAGCCGCAGCGCGAACGCGACCGTCAGGCTGCGGCACTGTGGTGGTAAACTAAGGACAGGCAACATGGACTCGACCGAATTGCGCGCTCTTCAGGCGCCGCTGAAGGATCAATACCGCAGCAGCCCGGATTCCGCCGTCATCACGCTCAAGGCGCAGGGCACGCTGGACGACCAGCACATCGCCTGCAAGGTGGAGACCGGCCGCGCCCTCGCGGTGGCGGGCCTGCACCCGGCGACCGGCGGTTCGGGCGCTGAATTGTGCTCCGGCGACATGCTGCTCGAAGCCCTCGTCGCCTGCGCGGGCGTGACTCTGAAGGCTGTCGCGACCGCGCTCGAAATCGACCTGCGCCACGGCGCGGTGAAGGCCGAGGGCGATCTGGATTTCCGCGGCACGCTCGGCGTCGACAAGACAGCGCCTGTCGGCTTCAAGGATATCCGCCTGTCGTTCGAGGTCGATACGGATGCGCCGCAGGAGAAGATCGATCAGCTCCTCAAGCTCACCGAGCGCTATTGCGTGGTGTTCCAGACGCTCAACAACAAGCCCGCTCTGAGCGCGACGCTGACGCGCAAGTAAGAGGCACGAGCCTCTCCCTGCATGAGGGAGCTCATGCACATTCCGTCCTCATTCTGAGGCGCGGCGCAGCTGCGTCTCGAAGGATGTCTCAAGAGGGCAGTGGGAACGACATTGGGATGGCCGGAACAAGTCCGGCCATGACGTGATGAGGCCGTTGATGCAATCAGTTATGCGCCATCAACGTGCGCGGCGCCGCATCGATGACAACAGCCGTGCCGCCCTGGATCTGCTGCACGGTCAAGGCGCGGTCATTGGTGCCGTTGGGATTGAAGCGGAATACGCCGTCCGTCCCGGCAAAGCCCGCGCCGTTCGTGAGCATGCTGTCGTTGAAGGCCTGCGGCCCCTGCATGCGGGCGAGCGCCGCCGCCAGCGTCACGGCATCGTAGGAGAGCGACGCAAGCCGCACCGGATCGCGATTGAAGCGCGCCCGGTAACGCGCAGCGAAATCCATGAAGCCGCGTTTGTCAGGAGCGGCGAACCAGCCGCCCTGCAAGGCAGGCAAACCGAACACGCGCGCCTCGTCCCACACGCCGGTGCCGAGCGGCTGCACCCTTTGCCCGTTGAAGCGAACCGTCTGCAGCGCCTGCGCCACGGCAGGCAGGCCATCGCCGTTATCGGGCACGAACAGCGCATCCGCCTGCGGCGCGGGTCCGCCGATCGCTTGCGCGAGACGCTGCACCGCGCCCTGCGGCTGTCCGGCGGGATAGCGTTCGATGGCGATGATGCGCAGCCCATTTTCCGCAGCGGCCTCGCGCAATTGCGCTTCCGCCACGCGCCCATAGGCCGTCTCGGGGATCAGCGCCGCGACGGCGCGGCGGTTCTGCGACGCGGCATAAGCGATGATGCGGTCGACCTCCGCCTGCACCATGAAGCTCAGAAGATAGACGCCATGCGTCGCGGAGGCGCGGTCGGAGGAAAAGCCGATGAGCGGCTTGCCCGCCTGGCGCGCCACCTGCCCCGCAGCCTGCACCGAGCCGGCAAAGAGCGGGCCCATGATGAGTTGCGCTCCCTCCGCAATGGCCTGGCTCGCCGCCGCCTGCGCGCCTTCCGGCGTTCCACGGGCGTCCTTCACCAGGATCGTGAGGTCGGAGCTTTGAAATTCGGCAAGCGCGAGATCGGCGGCATCGCGCATGCTCTGCGCCACCATGGCGCCTTGAGCCGACCCCGTCAGCGGCAGCAACAGCGCCACCTTCACGGGACCGTTACCGATGGTTCCGCCGCCCGAGGGAGAAGAGATCGGCCCGCCGAGCGGAGCCTCGCCGGCGTACATCCCCTCCGGGCCCATGTCGGCATGGTCGACGGGTTGGGAGGCAACGGGCCTCTGCGCGGGCTTGCTCGCCTTGCGGGACTGCCGCGTCGGGCCCGATCCGACGCAGCTGGAGAGCGCAAGCGCGCCCGCCACCAGCACGGCCACAGCCGCCCGGCCCCTCAGACCCTGCTTGATCGCTCTCAGAAACCACGCCATCTCCACCCCCCATTCGGGAAACAGCCCGTCGAAGATGGAGCCGATCTTGGCCGTAAAAGGTAAACATTGTTTCCAATATCGGCGGGAGAGCCTGGTCGGGCCGCTTTCGCCGAGCGGGGCGTTCGTGCGAAGATAGGCCGCAATGACACAGAGAATCGACAACAGGACCCGGCGGCGCGAGCCGGGCGAGAAAGCCGCCACCTTCACCGCCTTCGGCCTTGCCGCCGAGGCCAAGCCCCTGACGCCGGGGCTCTATGTGGTGGCCACCCCCATCGGCAATTTGCAGGACGTGTCCTTCCGCGCGCTGAACGTGCTGGCCGCCGCCGACGCCATCCTCGCCGAGGATACGCGGGTGACGAAGACGCTGCTCGCCCATTACGGCATCACCACGCCACTGGTGGCCTATCATGAGCATTCCAACGATGCGGTGCGCGAGCGCATGGTGCATCGCATCCGCGAAGGGCAGGCGCTGGCGCTGGTGTCGGATGCGGGCACGCCGCTCGTCTCCGACCCCGGCTACAAACTCGTGCAGGCCGCCATCGAGGAAGGCCTGCCGGTCACGCCGATCCCCGGTCCGTCCGCAGTGCTCACCGCCCTTGTCGCATCGGGCCTGCCCACGGACCGCTTCTTCTTCGAGGGCTTCCTGCCGTCGAAGAGCGGCGCGCGCCGAACACGGCTTGCGGAGATCGCTTCCATTCCCGGTACGCTGATGTTGTTCGAAGGCCCGCATCGCCTGCCCGAGATGCTGGCCGACGCCGCCGCCGTGCTAGGCGAACGCCAGGCCGTGGTGGCGCGCGAACTCACCAAGATGTTCGAGACGATCCGGCGCGGCACCCTGCCGGAACTCGCCGCGCAATTCGCCGAAGAAGGCCCGCCGAAAGGCGAGATCGTGGTGCTGATCGGCGAAGCTACGAAAGAGATGCAGGCCGCGGAGGCCGATGCGGCCCTCGACGGCAAGCTGGAGGCGGCGCTCAAGAACCATTCCATCAAGGATGCGGCGGCAATCGTTGCATCTGAACTCGGCATGCCGAAGCGCGAGGTCTATGCCCGCGCTCTCGAGCTTGCGAAGAAGGATTGATGAAGACAGCCCTCGAGCGACGGAAGGCGACTTTCCTGCGCGGCCACCGGGCCGAGTGGATCGCGCTCCTGTTTCTCGTGGCGAAAGGCTATCGGCCGTTGGCGCGCCGCTATGCGGCATCAGGCGGCGAGATCGATCTCATCATGACGCGCGGCAATACCATCGCTTTCGTCGAGGTGAAGGCGCGTGGGCTGATGGATAACGCGCTTGCCGCCATCAGCGCCACGAAGCGCCAGCGCTTCTCCCGCGCCGCGCGTGCCTGGTTGTCGCGAAATCCGCGCGCACAGGGAAAGACATGGCGGGCCGATGCGGTGTTCATCGCGCCGAAGCGCTGGCCGCAGCATGTCGTGTCCGCGTTCGAGCTGGAAATATCCTGAGCGATCGTGCCGGCTCGTTACAGCCCGCCGCACCTTCGCCTTATCAGACAAGGTTCCGCTTTTCTGAAGATTTTCCCAGAGCAGCGGCCCTCCCCTAATCTTGTGCTCCAAGGGTGAAAGGCAGACCGAAACGCGGAGCGAAATCGAGGTACAATCGGCTACATCAACAAAATCTGCGCTGATGAGGCGCGGCTATAGCTCAGCAAGCTGAATTGACAGTTTTAAGCAAATGGTTCTTAACTCAAGCAAATAACAGAATAAATATGGATCGCGGGGACTGCCATGGTCGCGCTATTGTTCGCTGCCCTTATTGGCGGCTTGGGTACGTTCGCTCTGTTCCTACCCTATGGATGGCTTATCGCCCTCATCGCAGGGTCGTTTGGCGGAAGCTTCCTGGCACTCACCACCGGAGTCTTTTTCGCTCTTCAGAAACCGCGACGGTTAGAAGAGAAGCAGGCGGAGCAAAGTGCTCGGCCTCACTATGGAAAGCCGAAGGCACGGGCCTAAGCTCCTTCGATATCCCCATCCGACTCGCATAGCAGAACACTATGTCCCGTACGTTCACGTATCTGGGCAACGGAATGGGACTGTCCGCAGGAACAACGTGCACCGAGCGGTGCAGGCTCCATTTAAGCGCTAAACATTCGATGCGTTAGACTGTCCCGTTCTCCGAGAGACGAGCAACGCCCTGATTTCTCTCAATGGAACGCCGATGCGCAAAGCCAGAAGCAGCAAGCGCACCTGCAGATCGAAAGGCGAAAGTGACGCAGCAACGCGATAAAAGCTTTCAGCCCCGGATGAATCATTGGCCGCCACTGCCGTATTGCCAAGCTTTCGGGCCCTATCGGCGAGCCGCGATGGAATCAACGGAAGGAGACGCGGATTCCGTTCACAGATCAGAAAAGCAACATAGGCGTGATGAGCCATCAGATCGGTCCGTGCCGCTGTAATGGCGCCGGGATGTGTCCGCTTCAACAGCATGGGTTCGCGGACGAAGCCAAACTTCGTTACGCCGGCAATGCGGGCGAAGAACTCGGTGTCCTCGAAAACCCGGATAGCGGCGTCAAATCCGCCGATCTGATTAAACTCACGACGCCGCACTAGAACCGTGGAGGGGATGACCGGACCATCCTTACGGAAGTAATCCCATTGTGTATCCGAAGAACCCTCAAGGTCGCGGACCTTTGCCTTTGTGGCGACATGCTCTGTATCCTCAAAGATCTGATACCCGGTATAGACCAAGCCAATCTCCGGATCTTTGCTGACCTTCTTCCACTGCTCCTCAATCTTTGTTGGGAGCCAGATATCGTCTCCGTCCAGGATCGCGACCCAATCACTGGAAATGTGTTCGACCGCAAGGTTCCGACAATGTGCCGGACCGGCATTTTGCTCCTGAAACACTTCGATGCGCGGGTCCTGCTTACAAACAAATTTCAGGACATCCAAACTTCCATCCGATGACCCGGCATCGACAACGATAATCTTCTCTATCAAGTCCGCCCTTGTTTGCTGCAGGACGCTCTCGATCGCCCGGCTAATGAACGAGGCGTTATTGTAACAAGTGATCACAACGGAGATGCACATGGCAAACCTCTAACCCAATCAATGTCGGACATGAGCACGATCCATTTTAGGGCACTTACATGGTGCTCATCCGAACAAACGTTCCGCCAGCCCGAGCGAAACGCTGATACACGCCATCAGACCGCCTCATGACGCTTATCCTTGAATGTTGAGCAGCGTTGGACAAGCGGCCGCGTTGCCCGACAAATTCGTGGTACTCCAGTGTGGGGTGCCCAAATCTTCATTCGACGACATGTTCACTCCCTGCTCTCAGAAGCTCGCTTCTCCCGCAGAGCGATTGAAAAGAAATCGGGCAACAGCGCCACAAAGACGAGCACAAGGAACGACTCGTTTCCGGAGCCCTCGAAGAGACAGTAATGCAGAAAGGAGCTAAACAAAGCGACGTAGCACAGAAGGTAGTATCTTTCCTCCGAATAGCGGAATGAAAGCATAAACGTCGCACATCTCACCCAGATGGCGCTGTAGATGAGAAGGCCGATCATGCCGTTCTCGACCAAGACCCTCTGGAACTCATTGTGGATGCTCACCAGAAGATACTTTGGGATAAGCGGGAACTTCGAGTTGATGTAGATGGAGTATGCATTCGTTCCTAGCCCCATGGCAGGGTGCTCCTTCACCACATACTCCGTGATTTCGAAGGCGAACAAACGCTGAGCATTGCTGAGCGACGAAGGTGTCACTCCCTCCATCAATGCATAAAGCGGTAACTCACTGTCCTGAACCAAGCTGACGAGAGTGGTCACTTGCTTAGCGGCATAGGGGTTCATGCTGCTTATAACGACGATCACGAAGCTGACGACCACCGCGCATATGATCATGCGCAAAGGATCCAGATAGCCTAGCAGGAACATCGCAGAGCAGATAACGACAAAATTGAGCAGGGCCTTGCGCTCGCCCGATCCCACCACGAGTGCTGCAATGATTGCCAGTATGAAAAGTTGAAGGTAGCTGCGGCGATGAACGGAGCCGATCAATATCGGCATAAGGATCGCCGGCAAGAACAAAAAGATCATCTTTGTATTGCCGAGCAGCTTCCAACCCACATATTGCCCGCGCGCCAGGTGCCAGGCGATAACATAGATCACGATAGGAATGATGATGAGCAGAGTGAAATTCTTGCTCCTCTTCCAGTCGATCCCATTTCGGTAGGCAGACAGCACAAAAGCAAACAGGCCCAGTTCGGCGGATTGAATCGCCTCTCTGATCCCATTGGCAGTACTGACGGAAAACGCGGAAATGGTGTGAAAGGCCAGGAATGCAGCAAGGAGCATAAGGCCCGAGCTTATAGGAGGCGTTTCTCTTCCAAACTGCGCGGCCAAGAGGATGGGAAGAAAGATCACGGCAATGAAGTCGAATGGCCTGAGAACCAGACCGCCCACCGATCCTTCAATGCCGGTAAAGCAAGTCGCGAATCCGAGGCAGATGCAGGCAGCCGAAATTTTCTCAAGATCACCGAAGTGAACAATGGTCTGCCGTGGCTTCATGGCTGATATCGCGAGGCTGCTTGAACTTATCGCCAATGCTCCTCGTCAACTTGCCAATTTCGCGCCAAGCCGCTTGAACATGCGATTATATCGGCTCGCCCCGAGCAGACCCTCCTCACGGTAATAGGCCCGCTCATCGACTTTGCTGAACACACATTTTCTAATCGTTCCGCCGACCTCCTGAACCAGCTCGACCGCCCGCAATACCGCGTTGCGATTTGTTTTATCCCATTCAATGATCATGATGTACTCATCGATGAAATGAGCGACAGCCCGCGCATCCGCGACCGGAAGCTGAGCAGGCAAATCAAGAATCGTGAAATCATAGATCTCTCGACACTTGCTGATCAGATTATGCATCTGGCTTGATGCCAGGGCCGCACATGGATTGGTGTGCTGATCCAAGCTCCCTGCCGGGATCATATCGAACGCTCCTCCCGCGACGCCGGTTATACTTCCTGGCCGATTGCGGCCAGACAGGATATCGACAAGGGTCGCCGCGTCATTGCCCAGTCGAGCGTAATCAGGATTAGGGCCGCGGAAATCTGCCTCGATCAGCAGAACCTTGTGACCATTCGTTCCGAGAGACATTGCCAAGGCGGCAGCGAATGCCGTCTTGCCTTCCTGAGGAACCGCCGACGTAATGCCGATCGTCTTATGCTGACCTGCTTCCTGGGGCGAAAGCAGCGAAACGGCAGTCGCACTGAGCTGCTCCACGAACCTGGAGCGTGGGGAGTTTCTCATGAAACTCCACAGGTCCTTGAGACGTCTGATCCTGATGCGAGGCAGGACGCCGATGACCTGCAACCCCAAAAGCGCATCGACGTCGTGCTGGGTTCTAAGGGAGTTCTTTAACTTCTCACGAGCAAGGCCCAATCCAACGCCGGCAAACGTGCCGAACGCCAGGGCCCCAAGGATGATGACCGGCGCCTTGGGGCCACTCGGGCTTGTCGGCACAACCGCCGGCGACAGAACTCTGGCTGCACTGCCAGGAAACGATTGCTGCTGAATAAGTTCGGCAGATCGACGCAGAAATGCTTCATAAAGAGCTTGATAGGTTTGAGCTGTCGATTCGAGTTCTTGAGCCGGGACCATAGCCTTACTCATAGTCGCGGCATCCTGCACGACCTGAGCCAGTCCGGAACGAAGCTCTTTCTCGCGCCTTACGGCGATTTCGTATTCGCTCTCCAAAGACTCCGCAACTCTCTTGAACTCATCGTTGATCGCCGATTGTATATTCGACATGCGCGCCCGCAACGCTGCGAGCGTTTGGTCCGCGCCCGGGCGGCCAGCTAACGAGGCCTCGACTTTCTTGGCCTCCAGATATTCCGCGCGAAGGCGCATGATGCCTTCGTTGGTCGATGCATTCTCTAACGTCGCATCGGTTGCATCCTTCTTTAAGATCTCGCGCACTCTATCGAGCCGCGCTTTGGCGTCTGCTGCCTGGACAACAGCTGTCACAATCTGCGTCGTCAGCTGCTCGATTTGCTGCGTCGAAACAAGTCCTCGCCCGGTATCGACTATTCCTTTCTCCTCCTTGTACGTCTGAACATCCTGAGCGGCCTTTCTGGCTTGCTCACGAAGCTCATGCACCCGATCCTGAAGCCAGTCGCTGGCAAGGGCGGAAGAGGCAAGGCGGAATGACATCTGATCCTGAATGTAGGATTCAATGATTGCGTTCACGACAGCTGCCGTCAGATCGGCTCGCCGGGATGAGAACGCTATCGTCAGCACGTTGGTGAGGGGAATCCGCTCAACGAGAAGAGTGTCCCGCAAAACTGCGACTGCGCCGAACTCAAGCTGCTCCTGCGTCGGAGGACCGCTGTCATCGGGTTTGAACATTGCAGGCAGCTTTTTCAGAAATCCGACAATGGAATCGACGATGGATTTGTTCTGCGAAAGGAATTCCTGATCGTCAGCCAAGCGCAGCTTTCGCACTACTGCCAGCAGCACATTGTCGGACCTCAGCACCTCTACCTGACTTTGAATATAGGTCGTGTCGGCGGCCCCCTCCTCGACGCCTGGGCTCAACTGAAATTGTGCTGCGCGGCGGACGTCAGCGGAGACGACACCCTGCGCAGTGTAGGTCGATGGTTCAGTCAGCAGATACAGGATCGCCAGCGCCAGCATGATGACAACCGAGATGAGGATCCTCATCCAGTTCCGGCGCATGAAAGCGACAGCACTTGCAATCGAGGGACTCGGAGCAGAATTGGAGAAACGGTCGAGGCTTACGATCCTGGCATCGGTCTTCAACATCCTGATCCCTTTAAGATGCGGTCGATCTAGTGTTTCGGTCGATAGAGTACCTTAATCATTGAGCACGCCTCCCCGTAGCCTGATGCTCTCCAAACTTGGCGGCGTGCCCATTTCCGATCAGAACGTTCGTGGGAAAGGATGCAATTGAGCCACCATATTCCCAGTATCTATATTACTTTAACTACGCGCGCAGTGGAGCACAATTAATCATTAGAGATCATGCGCTGAGATCGTGAACAGCGTAGCTATTGAAAGGTAGACCGTGATTGAGATCTTCAGGAAGATGCCTTTGAACTCTGACCGGACCGCCCCCATGAAGTTAGGGCACGGGCGAACACGGGCGCTCAGACAAGCTAAGCCATACTCCTGTAGGAACCAACCCGACACGTTCAAGCACCCGATGACCACCTCAGTTCTTCATATGCGAGATCAAGTTTCGAGAACATCGATTCAAAGGACCATTCACTCATGTCCGCTTCTCGCGCTCCCTGAGTGAGAGAAGCTAAGCGGGACTCGTCACAAGCGAGTTGGACCGCTGCCCGCGCTACATCCTCAGCGCTTTGCGATGCGACCACGATCGCATTGATATCTGGCTTGACGACCTCATCGATCCCGTGGATCGGGCTGACGACGACGGGCTTTCTGCCGGCAAGATACTGGACGACCACTCGAGGCAGGCCTTCGCGCAAAGAAGCAAGCACGCATATATCGGACTGGGCGATAAGGCGTTCCGGATTTGGATGGTGCCCCGTCAGGATCACCCGGTCGCCGAGGCCAAGCGTGTTGATTTGTTTCTCAATGTCCGGCCGGGTTGGTCCATCACCCGCCAGGATCAGCCTGATCGGCCTCGCCCGATCGATGGCGGAAGCAAACCCTCTGAGAAACTCAGCATGTCTCTTGCGCGGCTCGAACGCTGCGAGCATGAGGATGACGATGGGGCGCAAGCCATCAGGCTCTGGTGCATAAGCCTCCCGCCCGTCGTCAGACACAAGCGTCTGGGAATAGCGCTCTATATCCATACCGGAGCGCACAATGAAGTGCTTCGAGTCAGGCCCTATCCGAGCTGTTTTATAGGCCGCGCTCGTGCCGTGGCTCACATGAATGAACCCGTGGGTGACTCGCGCCGCCAATCGCTCTGCTTGAATATAGATTGCCCGCTCCAGCTTCGACACACCTTCGAATGGCACTATATGCACGCCGTGGACGATGCACCTCACACGCGCCATTGATGCAGCGGCTCGCCCGACGATTCCGGCCTTGCTCTGATGAGTATGAATGACGTCCGCTCTCTCTGTGCGAGAGATATTCGCAATCTCACGCGTAGCAAGCACATCGAGCCATGGGTGAATGGGATGGACCAGTTTCCCAACGCAGCGCAGCTCCAATAAATGACCTAGCTCGTCGTAGTAACTCGGGTCATACTCTCTCCCGTGAATGAGCATTACCTTATGTCCGGCACGCATCTGATGCAGGCAACTTGCTATCGTGTTCTCCTCGCTCCCTGAGCGCAGTAATCTCGTTATGACGTGGACAATGCGCATCGTGTCGCGTGCTCACCTGTAGCCATATGAACAGTGGAAATCAGTCATTGAAGGCCTGCTTTTACTGAACATTGGCCTTTTCCCATTCGGGGTTCTGCCAGACGCGAACATAATCGACAGCCATTTCCATCGGGCTGATCGCGTTCGGAGCCTCTTTCTCGAAGAGCGCGAGATCCACGACCACATACAAGGGAGTGTGAAACTCGCTCAGCATTGGGAAACGAGCGACTTCAAGTCTGTTGAAGTAGATGATGACATAATCCGGAGTCACGGCGGCCCCATAGACGTGCCACTCATCTCCGAACATATTTCCTGCGACGATGTTCTGGGTCGACTTCCACCAGTGCTTGCTGATCTCGCCTTCCCGGAGGCGTTTCGCGGGCCAGAGATGGACCGAGGAATGGAGACGGCTCCAGTTCTGTTTTCCATAGGCTTCGACAATGTCGATCTCAACACGCGTCTGCGACGGATCCGTGTACTGATTGGATGACAGCAACCAGAACGCAGGCCAGGACCCATGACCTGGAGGGAACCGGGCCCTCATTTCGAAGTATCCGTAGCGCTGCGCGAACCCCACCCCGCGTGAGTTCATCGTTTGCATCAAGCCAGAGCGCCACTTCTCGTTCTTCTTTTCCATTCGGATCGTGAGCTGTCCGTCTTGAATGAAGAATGGCCCTTCCAGCGTCGGAGGCATGAAGGGAGCACCGCCGAATGGGCCATGAACAGGAGCGTACCACGGGCCCTTCCCAAGATCGGCCGTTATGCTGAAGCTGTCGAAGTCGTCGGCAAACGTCAGATTGAAACCAGTGAGATCGAGTTGGTTGCCTGCAAAGGTCCGGTCCCAGCTCATTGACGCCAATAGCTCGGGCGTCGATGACTGATCGACCTCCTGCATGGACAGAGAGGCTTTCGGGAGTAGGATGGCTGCGGACATTGCAGCAACAATCAGAATTCCGCGACTGAACCGGCGGCTTGTGCAGCGCCTTATACTCATCCTCGATGCACCTCGCTGCCTCTCTTCGATGACCTTGTCATCCAATGCCCAATGCACTTGTCAGCAACTCCCACGCTGCTGGATGACAACGGGGATCGTCTTGAGCAAAATGATAAAGTCGTTTTGGAGACACCATGTCCTTACATACTTCGTGTCCAAAGCCACCCTTTCAGCGTAGCTGCAATCACTCCTTCCGCTGACCTGCCATAACCCGGTGATGCCCGGTTTCACAGACAAGTACTCTTCTATTGCTTCGCCATACTTGGTGATTTCGCTGTCCACGATTGGACGGGGCCCGACCAAGCTCATGTGGCCAAGCAGAACATTGATCAATTGAGGCAGTTCATCCAAGCTAGAGCGCCTCAGGAACCGGCCGACCCTTGTCACGCGTGGATCAGCCCCCAGCTTCTGATTTTGCTGCCATTCAAGCATTGCCGCCTCACTGGCGAGCAGATACTGACTTAGCTGCGCGTCTGCATCGACGACCATCGAGCGGAATTTCAGGCACGCGAAAGGGCGGCCGAACCGCCCAATCCTCATCTGGTAGAAAAATACAGGGCCCCGACTGTCGATCTTGATCGCCGCGGCGATCAGCAAGTAAAGCGGCGCTGTAAACAGAATGGCGAGAGCTGCGACAATGAAGTCGATGACGCGCTTGCCAGCCTGCCTTTTCACCAGATAATTTACGCTACTCGACAATGCAACGCCATCAATGGGATTGTAGTATCGCATGATACGACTTTCCTTACATGCAGACACGTGACGCCAAGTTAGCGATTAGATTTGTTTGCTGATTACGCGAATTCATTGATGATCGAACTAACTATGTACAATACTATTTTCACGCAGTGCGGAACTACGTGATTTTGTCATTACGACGATGCACTTGTATTTTCACAAGCCCAAGAGTTTCAGCGCCAAAAATGGTGATAGTTTGTTTTTTTCCATAAAAAGGCGTCCACTTAAGAGGTATCGACTAGCCCGTATTAGGTATTGCAGAGGCTCGAAGCGAGCGCACACCAACCCATCTAGACAACAAGGGTTTGCGAACTTTTGCGCTGGCTTCTTAAAGCCCCTTGAGGGCCAATTGCTCAAGAACAACAAAGGAAGCTGAGCATTATCGCTATTCTATGCAGCCTGGTCGGCGGAATAGCGCATGACGGCCTTGCGTGAGTGAGAACTCCATCAATGGCGAACGCCGCGCCGAGGGCTTTGCCTGACGCTCTGCTCTTGAGAGACCGAACACATTTCCCTTTTAAGTGATCGACTTAATATCACTGAAGCATATGCTCAAAAAGACAGGGCGGTCACGATGGACCGCCCTGCTCTTCGATTCGGCAGTGTGGAAGGCTTAGATAATCATGAAGTCCGCATGCGTCAGAGCGAGGCCCTTATTGACCTTTGCGAAGAGCACAGCGGCGGATCCACCAGTCCCATCCGCATCATAATAGATGTTTCCTTGGGCGCGGTCATAGATAACCCGGTCGGAGGAATCCAGCGCACGCGTTCCAACGACGAAGGCGCTGCTTGCCAAAACACCCAAGCCCGCGTTCTTGAACACGCTGCTCTTCAAGTGGATGGTGTCGTCTGCCACACTGAAGTCGGTGATCCGATCAACATTGTTGGATGCATTGAGTGCCGTACTGAAAACGAATGCGTCCCGGCCAGCGCCGCCAGTCAGCGTGTCATTCCCGGCACCGCCGTCAATGTGATCGTTCCCGGAGCGGCCATCCAGCCGGTCACTGCCGCCCATGCCGGATAGCTTGTTGTTGACCCAGTTACCGACCAGCGTGTTGTCACTGGAATTGCCGGTACCATTGATGTCTTTCCCTCCGAGGAGGGTGATGTTGTTGAGGTGAGTGGACAACGTGAAGTCGATCGTGGTCATCACGGTATCGGAGCCGCTCCAGCTATACTCGATGATGACATCGTCGGGATTATCCACGTAATACGTGTCATTCCCCGCGCCACCAATCATCGTGTCAGCACCCGCGCCTCCATCCAGCGTATCATTGCCCTCAAGGCCTGTTAGCTTATCGTTGCCCCCATAGCCGTAGAGCTTGTCGTCGAACTTGGTGCCCGTAAGATTGTCGTTGCCGGATTTGCCATTCAGCGTGACCGGACCGGTCGGCTTGCTGGGAGCCGGCGTGGGCGTGGGCGTCGGCGCCGGAGCATTGTCCGGGGACGCATAGACCTTCACATAGTCGACGACCATCTCATAGACGCCTGACGCCTTCGAGACCTCGGACGGAAGCATGGCCAAGTCCAGCACCATATAGAGCGGCGTCTTGAATGCATCCTTCGTTGCCATGCGGGCAATTTCTTTTCCATCCATGTAGGTGATCAGCCAATCTGGCGTCACCATACCGCCATAGGTATGGAACTGGCCGTCGAACATGGAGCCTGGAAGATCCGTATAGACCGAATCCGTCACATGCCCTTTCGGAGAATCCTGCCGGAGATGAGCTGCGGAATGATGTCCATCCGGATCGGCGCCATAGGCTTCGATGATGTCAAATTCCGCCCGGATCGTCTCCGGATCTGCAGTCGGGTTCCCGTACCGGTTTTGCGAGTTCAGGAAGAACGCAGGCCAAGAGCCATAGCCTTCAGGGAATTTGGCACGAACTTCGAAGTAGCCGTATTTCTGTGAGAATCCTGCACCCCAGCCGTTGACCGACTGGATGGCGCCCGATTGCCATTGGCCGTTGACCTTCTCCATTCGGATCGTGAGATTGCCATTAGAAACGGAGAACGGCCCGTCTTTTCCAACCGAGTCCACAAAGGTTGCAGAACCGAAATCGTACGTAGCCCCTGAGTACCAGCGGGTTCCGGTCCCACTGGGAGAGATGCTCATGTCGTTGAACGGATCGTGGAAGGTTGTCGTATATCCGCTCAGATTCAAGGCAGTTCCGGCGTATTGCTTAGTCCATTCGTTAATTGATAAAGCCATAATCTCTTCGCTACAAAAATGCCCATAATGGGAAATCAAGCCATTTCCCATCGTAAATTTCGGCACATGAATTGAATGGTTTTCCCGTAAGGCCAACGCGTTACGGGTTGATCGGATTTAATATCCTGCGGAAACGCAACGTTTAGAAAAGAATATAATCAATCAATTTCGGATCCCCTTATGAAAACAATCTTTTTAAAGAATTTTTTCTATGAAAACTTGAATAAGGAGTAATTCAGAGAGAAGGGATAGGTCAACCCGTTTCTCCCCGAACTTCCTTTTAAACCAGTCTCTCAATTTAGTGGCAGATGGATGGCACACTCTCCAGGCTTACAGGAAAGACGCCGACACCCTTAAAAGATGACGCGAAGCGCGCTTTAAAGGCTGCAATCCATGTTGCTCCTCTACGAGCTCGCTAGTCGAATGATAAGAGACCATCGAAACTCCTGCGCGCGCACTTGCTCCATGTGAAAGTCTGGGCACTGGCACGGCAGTTCAAGCGCATGGAAGAGCTTTCGCTGGCATGCCGGATTTGATCAATCGCGAGAGCCGCGGCGCGCGTGTCACCTTCGTCTACGACGCACCCCGTCATACCGTTTTGTATAACCTCAGGAATGCCTCCGACACGGGTCGCAACCGTGGGGCAACCCTGCGCGGCGGCCTCAAGAATGACCAATCCAAAGCCTTCGACCTTTCCTGGGACCGAGGCAGCAAGCAAAAGCTGACATTGCGCAATCCGGAACAGCCGCCGGGCATCTCCTTTGCTAAGAGGGCCCGTTAGCAAAACTTCAAATGGAAGACCGGATGCTGCAGCGCGGATTTCCCTTTCATAATCAGCATCGATTGTCTTTCCTGCAATCACGTATTTGATATTCGTTAGGCCGCTCATGCGTTGATACTGATCAACAGCCTCAAGGGCGGAAAGATGCCCCTTGCGAGGCTCAAGCCGGCCTAGGGTGCAAAAAACGATGTCGTTCGAACCAATCCCGCTGAGCATCGGTGAAGTGAAAGCAACAGGGGGCTCGTCAAACCAATCTGCATCTACTCCCAGATGCGCAACGACACACTCCCTCAATCCGTCTATGCGATCTCCCAGAGAACTGGCCGTTGCAGACGAGTTTGCGACAATGCGTTCAGCCCGATTGTAGATGGATTTCAGGAGCAAAAAGTCAGGCCGTTTTGGATTCAGCTTCAAAACCTCGCTCCCGTGAACCATCACGGTATAAGGATGGCCATAAAGCATATGCGCGAGGAGGCCGATGAGACCTGATCGAATATCCGCGCAATGCAAAAGAGTTCCCTTTTCCACGTGCGCGAGCTTTCTCAGCGCTTGGGATGCTCCCCATAATCCCAAGGTCTGATGTTTTAGTGCGCGGTATATCGGCAGTTGCTGATCGATTGAGGCCTTCTCCCCATAATGAGGGGCAATGACCACGACCGAGTGCGTCCTCGATACCGTCTGTGCAATTTTCTCCGCATATGTCGAGATCCCGCCTGGGAAGGGAGGGAATTCGAAAGCGATAATCGCCAAAGAGTCGTATCTTG
This sequence comes from Pseudomonadota bacterium, assembly GCA_023450615.1. Taxonomy (GTDB): domain Bacteria; phylum Pseudomonadota; class Alphaproteobacteria; order Rhizobiales; family Beijerinckiaceae; genus Microvirga. Next base: position 139,120 of record JAEXGT010000101.1, read on the forward strand.
CATTGTGATACGACGATGTCGGCTTGCCGCCGTTGATTTCCATTGGCCGTCCCGGCGCCTTTGGCATACCCTACTCCGTGAAAGATCATCTTTTCGGATGCCCCCGGACAAACGCTGACAATCCACCTGGCGCACAATTCGAGACGTGCTAGCGGCCGGTCGAAGCCATCGCTGCGCTGGGAGATTTTGAGCCGACGCCCTTGGCGCGCGCGCCAAGACCGGCAAGGAGGGAGACCTCGACCGTATCGCCGGGAAGCAGTTCGGTATCTTCAGTTCCGACATGCCGACTGACGCCTTCTTCTGTCTTGCGGTAGATTGCGACGACCAGTCCCGCTTTAGCCGCGAGCAATGCTTCGGTCTTCGCAGTCGACGAGAGCAGCACTCTTTCTTTCAAGCTCGATGTCTGTACTCGCAGCGTCTCAAGTCTGGAATTGGCCTCTTCCAACTCCTTGATGTTTGTAATCTTATATGTGTCCTCGTGCCTTTGAAGCCGTGACTTCAGCTCGTCCAGTTCCTTCTTCGCGTATTCAGCAGCAACACCTGTCTGTAGCGCTCGACTTGAAGCGAGCAGCGCCGACCTTCTGACTTCCGTAACACGGGTTATGGGCACGATGCCTTTTGCGGAGAGCGCTTGCACGCGCGTCAATTCCTCGCTGTCCAGCTTCGCGCCCTCTTCTTCATTCTTGACCTGCTCCGCTAGGGTTTTCACTCTCACCTCAGCGGCCTTGATCGCAGCAAGAAGTATTTCCTTCTGATTGTTATAATCGGCCTCTTGTACGGAAAGGATATCCTCCTCCAACCGAATGATCCTTGACAGTACGCCCGCATCCAATGGCGGCAACTCGGCCTGATTGAGCGGCTGCTTTTGCCCAAGGCTCGACTTGAGGCGCCAGACGCGTGCCATCTCCTTCGACAAGTCGATGAGTGAGGTTGAATGCTGGCTTTCGATGTCGATCGCCCGTAGCAGGGACTTATCATCTTCTGTGCGCAGGAGATCGTATCCACCGCTCACGACGACGGCCTGCCGCACTGTGATGCCAGGCTTGAAGGCGACTTCGCCCGTGCGAGTGACATCGCCAGTGATGTAAAGAGGACGATACGCGGCAATCCGCAAAGTGATATCTCGCGCCTCAATCGCCCTGACCGACCCGGTTGTCGTCTGGTATACCTGCTGCGTGAGGCGTTGCTGCAGCTGCTGTCTCAGTTCGGAGATGCTAAGGCCTGATGCGGGTACTGAGCCGATCAAAGGAAAGGAAGCCTGACCATCGACGTCAATGGGGATGGTCTGCCTCTCTTCGGCAGTTCCCGTAATGGCGAACTCGACACTATCTCCCGGCGCCAGCCTATACTCCGCAGCCGTAGCGAGGGGCACAGACAGGAATAAGCAAGGGAGAACTCCAAGTGCCTTGCTTCGTAACCGCCATCGCTGGTTCGACATCGGATCATCCTCAAAAATGCATGGCCACCGTTTTAGCTATCTTCCCAAGCCTTTTCCCGGCTTCGGGTTGAGCTCAAACGTTGCCGTCAACTTCGATTTCATTTGCAACTCTTACACACGAATTGCTCAGTCTTCCCTGAAGACGCGAGCTAAACCCTGAAAGCTCCAAGCCCCAGGCTGACAATCACCTGCAATTCAAACGTTGGTCATTGTAAGGCTGTCGGGAGAAGCCCGCTTGGTCAAGCCATATGAGGTCTGGCATCTTCGGCAGGCTTCCCTTCATCCGTATGGGGTACTCAGGAATAGTTATCGATGTTGCACAATACGGACCACGGCCTAGGACAGCCCTCTTCTCAACGATTGCAATCCAGAACAGCCTGGCCGTTACTCGCTTAGAATGCGAACTGCGTTTCCTGGAAGTACCGTTTGAGCATCCTCCTTTGAGCGAAACTCCGCCATGGAGTGAGAAGTGCATTCCTGCGGTTCTTCCAGGAAGCTCGCCGCATCTCGCTCACATTGACTTTTCTATGCGCCGGATTGAATTGCTGAAGCACCGGATGGCGCTCCAGGACCGTCCTATATGCGCTTGAAAAGCGCCCGTTCCATGGTGGCCCATCATAGAACCAAGGCTTCAACCCACCTGTAAAATGAATGATGCGAGCATCGTATTCATCGGCCACGCCTAGGCCTGCATAATGCGATGTGAAGTTATAGACTGGGCTTAGAATTTCCCTTTGACCGACGCAAACTGCGTTAAGCGCGCTTTGATCGTGGAATCGACAATTTGCGGACTTCTCAATGTAATAGCGCATTGCTTTGCGCGATATGCTCTTCCAACTTGAGCGCCTGAAGGCCATGACCCCGGCATTGAAGTAATCCTCCGGCTCAGCAATTCCCAAACCATCGAGATACTCTCTGGCATCAGACCAACGTCGTCCCTGTTGCTCCTTGAAGAGCCAGACTCCATCACATGCAGCAAGAACCTTATTCTCCTCCACATCATGAGATATCAAAGGATAAATATCTCCCTGGATATAAATGTCGCCATCCAGGTAGATAATGTGTTCATACTGCTCAGGCAGCAAATCGCTGAGCGTCAGCCGAGCAAGCGTTGCCATCGGCACATGCGTTTTATTGAAGACGATACCTTCTGGAGGCGCGAAGCGTTCCGCGCTGATTTGCTCGAACATGAACCGATCTCCGAAACTCCGTTGGAGATCCGTCGCCTCATCAGCAGGGATATCAATCAAGTAAACAATAATGTCCGCGATGGCTGTTATCCGGCTCTGCTCTGCGATTTGAAGGGCCGCATTCATCGTCGGAGCGACGAAGTCGCGGTCAGTTGTGAAGACGATCAACCTGTCTTTCATAACAATCTTCGGTTGGAACGCGTTGAGGCACAGTTTATGAAAAGCCTGTCTTGCACAATTCGATTGGCGCATCCGTACAGCTAATGCCGCTGGCGGTCGTTTCAAGCTTGTGCCTTATGCAAGGGACCGGCAGCACAGCTCGACCTTTCTTCGCTTCGTAAGCTCTAAAGTGGCACCCCTTAATTTCCGGAGTGACAGGACTTCGATGCCAGATAAGTCCGGCTCTCGATTAGAGGCGCCCACCTTCTTGCCATAATCGCCACATTCCTTGTGAATACGGTGCTGTTTCGCGATCAACCGATATTGGCTTCAACGCGTTGTCAGGCACTCAAGCAGAGGAGGGTCTTGATGAGTTCTCTGTCCAGCGGCGAAGGATCTGGAGATGTCCCTCTTACGCTGCGCCAGGCCATCTCCGCGAATGCCGTCCGGCATCCGGACCAAACTGCTATTCTCCATGCAGCATCAAGTGTCATCAGCTATGGTGATTTACAGAAGATGATCGATGCGACGCGGGCTCAGCTACGCGCGGGCGGCTTCGCTTCCGATATGAGAATCGGCGTGTTGATGCCTCAAGGGCCAGAAGCCGCTCTGACAATCTTGGCCATTACGTGCTCGGCTATAGCCGTTCCCCTCGACCCCAGACAGACCCTTCTCGAATTCCAGGAGAACCTGAATAGCCTTTCCTTGGATGGCCTCGTCCTTCTGGAGGGCACTCTCGACGATTTAAGGATTGAAGCTGAACGCAAGCGCCTCACCATCATTACCGCCGCAAGGAACGAAGGCACTAAGCTCAGCTTGAGCTTGGACATACCGGTTCATGCAGCGAAAGCGGCGGATTCAGAACCGGCCGCCGATGCCCCTGCTTTCATTCTTCGGACCTCCGGCACAACCGGGCAACCCAAGCTTATCCCTTTCAGCCACAGCAACATGCTGGCCGCTGCCGCGAGGATGAAGGCCTGGTTCTCGCTGGATTCTCATGATCGCTGTTTGAGCGTGCCGCCGCCTTTCTACTCGCACGGCCTCACAGTCACCCTGTTGACGCCGCTACTAACGGGCGGCAGCGTCGCGCTGCCCACCAATCCAGCGTTGGTCGATCTGACCGAGTGGTTTGAGCTTCTCCGTCCGACCTGGTATTCCGCGGCGCCCACTCTTCATCGGGCAATACTGGACAATATCGCTGCCACGGAAGGTCCGCTTTTAGCCCACACGCTGCGCTTTGCCTTATCGGGCGGAGCGCCGTTGCCGCAGCAGGTGCGAGAGAATTTACAGGCTGCGCTCGAGATACCTGTTCTCGAGCATTACGGATCAAGTGAGGCCGCGCAGATCGCGGCGAATATTCCCTCCTCCGATTTGAACAAGCCAGGGACGTGCGGCAAGCCCTGGCCTGGAACTGCAATCATCGCCGATCAGGATGGACAGCCTCGTTCGGTTGGGGAGCAGGGCGAGCTTTGGGTCCGGGGGCCGACCGTCACGAAGGGTTACCTGAACGCCCCTGATCTCAACCGCGAAGTCTTTGTCGATGGTTGGTTTCGAACGGGCGACATCGCAAGCATCGATGAGGATGGCTTCCTATCTCTGCATGGCAGATGGAGCGAGCTGATCAATCGCGGAGGCGAGAAAATTTCGCCGGTTGAGATCGATGGGGCGCTCCTTGCTCATCCCGACGT